>NZ_JAINVG010000124.1 GCF_020400725.1 Streptomyces sp. NK15101
CTCCCGTACGAGCGGGGTGTCGTCGGGCAGCTCGGCGAGCGCCAGCGTCGCCCAGTCCCGCACCCGGGGATCGCCGTCCCGGCTCAGCGCGAGCAGCACCCCGAGCGCCTCCACGTGCCCGGCCGGCACGATCCCGGCCAGGGCCGCCGCGACGGCCCGGCGCACCACCGCGTCGGGATGCGCGGCCGCCGCGAGCAGTTCGGGCACGGCGGTCGCGTCCGCGCACTCCCCGAGGGCGAGGACCGCCGAGAGCAGCGGTTCCCGCGCCGGGGGCGAGGCCTCCGCCGCGAGGCGCCGCAGGACCGGGACCGCGCCCGGGCCGAAGCCCGGCAGCGCGCCGAGCACCCGCGCGCCCAGCGCCCGGCGCAGCGGATCGCGGTAGGCGCACCACCCGGCCGCCGCCACGAACGTCTCCTCGTCGGCCCGGCCCGCCAGCTCGGCCACCGCCGTCGTCCAGTCGTCGAGCTCCGGATCGCCGCGGCGCAGCGCCCGCGCCGCGAGCTCCTCGTGCGGGGTGCGCCGGCCGAGCGCCGCCTCCAGGAGCGTGGCGATCGCCGCGTGACCGGTCCCCCGGTCGTCGCCGCGCCCGGGCGCCCCGTCCTCCCGCAGCAGCTCGACGACGACCGTGATCCCGCCGTCCTCCCGGATCCGCCGGACGGCCGCCTCGTACGTCTGCCCGCCCTCGTTCCCTGCGACGAGCCCGCGCCGCAGCTCGGCCGCGATGTCGACGCCGATCCACCGCCGGGCCTCCCGCAGCGCGGCCTCCCGGGCCTGTGCGCCGTGGTCGAGGAGGGCCCGCACGCAGCCGGTGGAGCCGCGCCGCGCGGCGGCGACGAGCGGAAGGACCCCGTCGGGGCCGGGCCGGTCCGGGTCGGCGCCGTGCTCCAGGAGGACCCGGGCGGTGTCGGCGTGGCCGAGGCGCAGGGCCCAGGCGAGGGCGGTGAAGCCGTACGCCTCCTCCTGGTCGGCCGCCGCGCCCGCCGCGAGCAGCGCCCGCACGACCTCGGTGTGCCCGCCGCAGGCCGCCCCGCACAGCGGCAGGTCGCCCTCGTCCTCGCCGCTGCCCCGGCCGGGGTCGGCCCCGGCGGCGAGCAGCACCCGCACGATGCCGGCCTCGTCGCCGACGGCCGCGCGGTACAGCGCGGTCTCCCCGTCCTCCCGGCCCTCGGGGTCCGCCCCGTCCCGCAGGAGCCGCACGGCCCCGTTCTCGTCCCCGTCCCGGATCGCGTCGAACAACGTGCTCATGCACCGACCCTGACCCGCCGTCGGCGCGCGGCGCAAATCGATTCGTGCGCCGACGCGTCAGGAGGCGCAGTCCAGCACCGAGCCGCACACCCCGCACCGGGCCCGCAGCGCGCGGCCCGCCGGGATCCGCAGGCGCTGGAGGCAGACGGGGCAGGGGAAGGAGACGCCGGTCGCCGGGGCCCCGCCCTCGAAGGCGTAGGGGGCGTCCTCGGAGGCCCGGCCCCTGCGCCGCTGCTGGGCGTACCGGCGGCGCTCCGCCCAGCCCGCCCCGGCGAGCGGCGGCACGGTCCGCTCCCGCGCGGCCTCCGCCCGGCCCCGTACCCACGCCTCGTACGCCACGGCGCTGGTGAACCACGGCGAGGGGTCCTCGCCGAAGACCTCGGCCCGCTTGGCGAGGACGTAGCCGAACTCCTCCGGGGTGAGGTAGCCGAGCTTCTGGCTCTCGACGCCGTCCTGCCGGTACGCGTCGAGCAGCAGCCAGCCGGCGCCCAGATAGGCGGTGGTCACGTCGGTGAGGACCTCGTTCTGCGCGGTGCCGGGGAAGCCGAGGCCGAGCCGGTGCAGCAGGACGTGGGTGATCTCGTGGGCGAGGGCCGCGCCGATGTCCCTGCGGCGGGTCCGGAACCGGTCGTTGAGCTCCACGAAGTACTCGGGTCCCGCCGTGAGCTCGACGGCCGCCGCGTGCCTCATGGGGCGGAAGCTCACCACGATGCGCGCCTCCGGCAGCTGCAGGTGCCGGACGAGTGCACGGGCCACCCGCTGGGCGCCGAGGTGGAGGTCCTCGTCGTCGCCGAGGGCGACGTCGTCGGCGGTCACGCTGGCCGGGTAGCGGTGCACGCCGTCGGGGGAGAGGCGGCGGTAGAGCGCGGTGAGCGAGGCCCGCACCGCGGCGCGGTGCGGGAAACCGTGGATGACACGGTCGGCCCCATGACGGTTCGGCATGCCGGATCCCCTCTCGCGTCCACTGTACGGTCCCCCCACCGGGTCTGGCCGAAAAGGCTTTCTTGTGGCGTCAGTTGGGCGCTGCTCATAATCCGGGCATGCCTTGACGAGCGCATGTCATCGCGTTCATGTCATCCCTCCGTCGAGGCCGACCCCCCACGAGAGAAGGAAGACACGTGAAGCAGAACCGCATGGTCCGTGCCCTCCAGAAGCTGGCGGCCGCCGGCGCCGTCGTCCTGGCGGCCGTCAGCCTCCAGCCCACCACCGCCTCCGCCGCCCCGGCCCCCGTCGTCGGCGGCACCCGCGCCGCCCAGGGCGAATTCCCCTGGATGGTCAGGCTCTCCATGGGCTGCGGCGGCTCCCTGATCACCCCTCAGGTCGTCCTCACCGCCGCCCACTGCGTGAGCGGCTCCGGCACCAACACCGGCATCACCGCCACCGCCGGAGTCGTGGACCTCCGGTCGAGCAGCGCCATCAAGGTCAGGTCGACCAAGGTCCTCCAGGCCCCCGGCTACAACGGCCAGGGCAAGGACTGGGCGCTCATCAAGCTCGCCAGCCCGATCACCTCGCTGCCCACCCTGAAGATCGCCGACACCACCGCGTACAACAGCGGCACCTTCACCGTCGCCGGCTGGGGCGCCGCCCGCGAGGGCGGGGCGCAGCAGCGCTACCTCCTCAAGGCGAACGTCCCGTTCGTCTCCGACGCCACCTGCCAGGCCGCCTACGGCAACGACCTCGTCCCGGCCGAGGAGATCTGCGCCGGCTACAGCGAGGGCGGGGTCGACACCTGCCAGGGCGACTCCGGCGGCCCCATGTTCCGCAAGGACGACGCCGGAGCCTGGATCCAGGTCGGCATCGTGAGCTGGGGCGAGGGCTGCGCGCGGGCCGGCTACCCCGGCGTCTACACCGAGGTCTCGACCTTCGCCGCCGCCATCAAGTCCGCCGCCGCCACGCTGTAGCGGACCCGTGGACGGGTGCCCCGGAGCGGCCTCGGCTCCGGGGCGCCTTCACGCTCGCACCGGCTCCAGCTCCACGGAGGACGGCGCCCCGCCCTCCAACTCCAGGACCCACACCTCGTTCGCGCCCTCCCGCAGCACCGGACCCGGCACGAACAGCGCCTCCTGCGGGCCGGCCGCCCAGTAGCGGCCCAGGCAGAAGCCGTTCACCCACACGAAGCCGCGGGTCGAGCCCGGCAGCCGCAGCCACGCGTCGCCCGCGCCCGCCACGTCGAGCGAGCCCCGGTACAGGCCGGGGTACGGGTCCTCCGGCACCGCCTCGAACGGCACCTCGCCGACCGCCGCCGCCTCGAAGGCGTCGAGCCGCAGCCCCCGCGCCCGCACCCCGTGCAGATACTGCCGCTCGTGCCGCACGCCGCCGGTGATCCCCTTCGGCTCCGCGAGCCGCGGCCCGTAGTTGACCCGGCCCAGCGACTCCACCCACAGGTCCACGAGCGCGGGACCCGCCACCGGCTCGGGAAGGACGGCCTCCTCCCCGTCCAGCACCCCCGCCCGAAGCCCGTCGACGTACACCACCGCCCGGTCGCGCAGCCCCGTCACGCCCAGCGGGTACGGCTGCCGGGGACCCGGCACCGCCACCCGGTAGCGCACCAGACCCCGGTCCACCCCCACCTCCTCGAAGGTCGGCGGCACCGGCGCCACCGTCTCCTCGCCGCCGAGCAGGTCCAGGACCCTGCCCAGCCCCGCGTAGCCGTCGAACGCGCCGGACACCGGCGCCCCGAGCCGGGCCGGCGGCTCCGGCACCTCCGGCAGCGGTCCCTCCGCGTACTCCGCGAGCACCTCGCGGAAGGCCCGGAACTTCTCCGTCGGCCGCCCCGCCTCGTCGACCGGCGCGTCGTAGTCGTACGAGGTCACCGTCGCCCGCAGCGGACCGTCGTGCAGCCCACCGTCCCGGTTCGCGCCCGCCCAGCCCCCGAAGTTCGTCCCGCCGTGCGCCATGTACACGTTGACCGAGGCCCCGCACTCCAGGATCTCCCGCAGCGCCGCCGCCGCGTCCGCCGCGTCCCGCACCATGTGCTCCCGGCCCCAGTGGTCGAACCAGCCGCACCAGAACTCCATGCACATCAGCGGCCCCGACGGCTGGTGCCGGCGCAGCGTCGCGAAGCCCTCCCGCGCCCCCGAGCCGAAGTTCGCCGTCGCGAGCACCCCCGGCACCGAACCGCCCGTCAGCATGTGGTCCTCGGGCCCGTCCGAGGTGAACAGCGGCACGCTCACCCCGCAGCTCCGCAGCAGCTCCGCCAGCCACTCCAGATAGCCCCGGTCGCTCCCGTAACTCCCGTACTCGTTCTCCACCTGCACCAGGACCACCGGCCCGCCCCGGTCGACCTGCCGCTCCACCACCTGCGGCAGCAGCCGCCGGAACCAGGACTCCACCGGCGCCAGGAACTCCGGGTCCAGGCTCCGCACCCGGCGGCCGAGCGGACCGGTCAGCCAGTGCGGCAGCCCGCCGTTCTCCCACTCGGCGCAGATGTACGGGCCCGGGCGCACGATCGCCCGCATTCCGGCCCGCCCCACCGCGTCCAGGAACCGCCCGAGCGCGTCCGCGTCCGCATACCGGCCGGGCTCCGGCTCGTGCAGGTTCCACGGGACGTACGTCTCCACGCAGTCGAGGCCCATCGCGCGCAGCATCCCGAGCCGGTGCTCCCAGTGCCCCTCGTGCACCCGGAAGTAGTGCAGCGCCCCCGAGAGCAGCCGCACCGGCCGCCCGTCGAGCAGGAAGTCCTCGTCACCCACAGCGAACGTGCTCATGGGCCCACCCTCACCCCCTGGCGGCGGGGCGGTCCATGGACAAAGATCGTCGCAGTTTGGACGTTACGGAAGGGCCCCGGCATGTACCACACCTGGATGCGCTACTTCACGCCCAGCCCCGTCCACCACCGGCTCGGCCTCGTCTGCCTAGGCGTCGGACTCCAGCACGGCACCCTGCCCACCGTCGGCCCGCGCACCCTCGACCACCACGTCGCCGTCGTCGTCTCCGCCGGCGGCGGCTGGTACCGGGGCCCCGACGGACGCCGCACCACCGTCACCGCCCCCGCCCTCCTCTGGCTCACCCCCGGCACCCCCCACCACTACGCCGCCGACCCCGGCACCGGCTGGGACGAGGCCTTCGTCGACTTCACCGGACCCGCCACCGCCACCTACACCGAACTCGGCTACATCGAGCCCGACCGGCCCGTCGTCCCCCTCTCCGACGCCGCGCCCGCCCGCGCCGCCATCGGCCGGATCGCCCGCGCAGCCCGCCCCGGCAACCCCCTCCTGGAGGTCGAGACCGGCGCCGCCGTCCACGAACTGCTCGTCGCGCTGCGCCGGGCCCGCACCGACACCAACGCCGACGGCGACCCCGTCCTCGCCGCCCTCGCCCGCGACGCCTTCCAGCCGCTCTCCGTCGCCGAGCACGCCGCCCGGCACGGCATGACCCCCGCCGAACTGCGCGCCGCCGTCCGCCGCGCCGCCGGCTGCAGCCCCAAGGACTACCTGCTCACCGTCCGCCTCGGCCGCGCCAAGGAGCTCCTCGCCGCCACCGAACTGCCCGTCGCCGCCGTCGCCCGCCGCGTCGGCTACGACGACCCCGCCTACTTCTCCCGGCTCTTCACCCGCCGCGTCGGCACCGCGCCCATCCGGTTCCGCGAGCAGCAGGGGCGGGCCGTGCACGGAGGCTGGAGCAACAGCGTTCCGGATCCCGAACACCCGCCCACGATCCTCCCGAGATCCGTCTAAGCTCGCAGGTCATGAGCGACTCCAGCGACATCGACCCGAACGTCACCGCCGAGCTGACCCGGCTGCGCGAAAGCATCGACAACATCGACGCCGCGGTCGTGCACATGCTCGCCGAGCGCTTCAAGTGCACCCAGCAGGTCGGTGTCCTCAAGGCCGAGCACCAGCTCCCGCCCGCCGATCCGGCCCGCGAGGCCCGCCAGATCGCCCGGCTGCGCGAACTCGCCGAGAGCGCGAAACTGGACCCGGCCTTCGCGGAGAAGCTCCTCAACTTCATCATCGCCGAGGTCATCCGGCACCACGAGACGATTGCGGACGGAGGACGCTGATGGCCCGCGTCACGGTCTTCACCCTCGGAGGCACCATCTCCGCCCGGGGCGGTGACGCCGCCCGCATGACCGGCCAGGAGGTGCTCGCCGGCCTCGGCGCCCCCGAGGACGTCGTCCTGCGGGACTTCCGCCGCGTCCCCAGCTCCACCCTCTCCTTCGAAGACCTCGCCGACCTCGCCGAAGAAGTGCGGGGGGCCGTCGCCGACGGCTCCGGCGTGGTCGTCGTCCAGGGCACCGACACCCTGGAGGAGACCGCCTTCCTCCTCGACCTGCTCTGCACCACCGAGCAGCCGATCGCCGTCACCGGAGCCATGCGCCGCCCCGACCTGCCCGGCGCCGACGGCCCCGCCAACCTCGCCGCCGCGCTCGCCGTCGCCGCCGACCCCGCCTGCCGGAACCTCGGCGTCCTCGTCGTCCTCGCCGACGAGATCCACGCCGCCCGTCTCGCCCGCAAGACCCACACCACCTCCGTCACCACCTTCGCCTCACCCGGCGCGGGACCCCTCGGAGCCGTCGTCGAGGGCGAACCCCGGATCCTGCTCCGCCCCGCAGTCCCCGCCGCGCTCTGCCCGCTCACGTTCGACCCCTCCGTGCGCGTCGCCCTGGTGACCCTCTCCCTCGGCGACCGCGGCGAACTCCTCGACGCCGTCGACGACCGCTTCCAGGGCCTCGTCGTCGCCGCCTTCGGCGGCGGACACGCCCCCGCCCCGCTCGTCGAACCCCTCGCCGAACTCGCCCGGCGCATCCCGGTCGTCCTCGCCTCCCGCACCGGCGGCGGCGCGACCCTCACGGACACCTACCGCAGCCCCGGCTCCGAGCACGACCTGCTCCACCACGGACTGATCCCGGCCGGCCCGCTCGACCCGGCCAAGGCCCGGATCCTGCTCCACACCCTGATCTCCAGCGGCGCCGCGGGCCCGGGCGGCTACGACCGGCCCCGCATCACCGCCGCCTTCGCCCACCTGAACGGCTCCGGCCTGGCCTGAGGTGCGGATACCCCCTGCCCGGGAGGGGAGCGATCGGGCAGCATAGGGCCCATGTCCGTACTGACGCGCGACGAAGCGCAGACCCGTGCCCAGCTCCTCGACGTCCACCACTACCGCGTGGACCTCGACCTCACCACCGGCGACGAGACCTTCCACTCACGGAGCCTCATCCGCTTCACGGCCCGCGCCGCGGGGGACACCTTCGTCGACCTCAAGCCCGAGACGCTCCACTCCGCCGAGCTCGACGGCGAGCCCCTCGACGTCGCCGCCCTCGACGGCAACCGGCTCCCGCTGAGCCTCACCGAGGGCGAGCACACCCTCCGCGTCAGCACCACCATGCGGTACTCCCGCACCGGTGAGGGCATGCACCGCTTCACGGACCCCACCGACGGCGAGTCGTACGTCTACACCCAGCTGTTCATGGAGGACGTCCAGCGCGTCTTCGCCGCCTTCGACCAGCCCGACCTGAAGGCCGTCTTCGAGCTGGCCGTCAAGGCGCCCGAGGGCTGGACCGTCCTCTCCAACGGCATCACCGAGCAGCAGCCCGACGGCAGCTGGCAGGCCGCCCCCACCCCCCTGCTCTCCACCTACTTCGTCTGCGTCGCCGCCGGCCCCTGGCACACCGTCCGCACCGAGCACGCCGGCCTGCCCTTCGGCATCCACTGCCGCCGCTCCCTCGCCGCCCACCTCGACGCCGACGCCGACGAGATCCTCGCCGTCACCAAGGCCTGCTACGACCGCTACCACGAGAAGTTCGACGAGCCCTACCCCTTCGACTCGTACGACCAGGCCTTCGTCCCCGAGTTCAACGCCGGCGCCATGGAGAACCCCGGACTCGTCACCTTCCGCGACGAGTTCGTCTTCCGCTCCGCCGTCACCGTCACCGAGCGCCAGACCCGCGCCATGGTCATCGCCCACGAGATGGCCCACATGTGGTTCGGCGACCTCGTCACCCTGCGCTGGTGGGACGACATCTGGCTGAACGAGTCCTTCGCCGAGTACATGGGCTTCCAGACCGTCAACGAGGCCTGCTCCGACCTCTTCCCCGACACCTGGATCGACTTCGGCGTCACCCGCAAGGCCTGGGGGTACGAGGCGGACCAGCGCCCCTCCACCCACCCCGTCGCCCCCGACCCGGAAGCCGTCCCCGACACAGCCTCCGCCCTCCTCAACTTCGACGGCATCTCCTACGCCAAGGGCGCCTCCGCGCTCCGCCAGCTCGTCGCCTGGCTCGGCGAGAAGGACTTCCTCGCCGGCATCAACATCCACTTCAAGCGCCACAAGTTCGGCAACGCCACCCTCGCCGACTTCATCGACAACCTCGCGGCCGCCACCGACCGCGACGTCCACGCCTGGGCCGAGCAGTGGCTGCGCACGACGGGCGTCGACACCCTCACCCCGCGCCTGACCGGCGAGGGAACCCACTGGCAGCTCACCGTGGACCGCGACGGCAGCCGTCCGCACCGGATCCGGGCCGGGATCTACGACCGGCAGCCCGACGGCGAGCTCACCCTGCGCGAGCGCCACGAGCTCGACGTCCCGCAGGAGGCGCCCGCCGAGCTGACCGGCCCGCGCCCCGCCCTCGTCGTCCTCAACGACGGCGACCTCAGCTACGCCAAGCTCCGCTTCGACGAGGCCTCCGAGGAGGCCGTCCTGCGCGGCCTCTCCCGCATCCCCGACGCCCTCACCCGGGCCGTCGTCTGGAACGCCCTGCGCGACATGGTCCGCGACGGCGAACTGGAGCCCGCCGCCTACCTGGAGACCGCCCTCGCGCACCTGCCCGAGGAGACCGAACTCGCCCTCGTCCAGGGCGTCCTCGGCTTCGCCCGCACCCAGATCGCCGACCGGTACGTCACCGAGGAGGAGCGCCCGGCCGCCCTCGCCACCATCGGCGAGATCGCCCGCGCCCTGCTGCGCCGCACCGAGGACGGCGAGGCGCCCGGACTGCGCCTCACCGCCGTCCGCGCCTGCATCGACAGCGCCACCACACCCGACAAGATCGCCTCCTGGCTCGAGGAGGGCACCGTCCACGGCGGCCCGGAGCTCGACCCCGAACTCCGCTGGCGGATCCTCGCCCGCCTCGCCGTCCTCGGCGCCACCGACGAGACCGTGATCGCCGCGGAACTGGAGCGGGACCCCAGCGCCACCGGCCAGGAGGGCGCGGCCCGCTGCCGGGCGGCCCTCCCGACCCCGGAGACGAAGACGGCGGCCTGGTCGGCGATGTTCGACTCCGACGACCTCTCCAACTACCTCTTCACCGCCACCGCCCAGGGCTTCTGGCAGCCCGAACAGGCCGAGCTCGTACGGGAGTACGTGCCGCGCTTCTACGAGGCGGCCGTCGCGCTCGGCGACCGCCGGGGCCCCGCGATGGCCGAGGCCGCCGGCCGCTACGCCTTCCCGTCGTACGCGATCGACGCGGAGTCCCTGGCCCTGGGCGAGTCCCACCTCGCGGCCGACACCATGATCCCGGCCCTCCACCGCAAGCTGGTGGACCAGCTGGACGACCTGCGCCGCGCGCTGCGCGTGCGCGGCTAGACCGGTCCTCCCCTCCAGTCCCAGCCGGTCAGCGCCGCGTGCATCAGGCGCGCGGCGCCCGAGGGGCGGCTGTCGGCGTACCGGAGCAGGGTGAGGGTGCGCCGGCAGTCGGGACTGTCGACGGCGATCCAGGCGACGGGGGCGCGGGTCGCGCTGCGCCGGGCCATGTCCGGGATGAGGCCGACGCCGAGCCCCGCGGCGACCAGGATCGCGGTCGCGCTGGGCTCGTCGCCCTCGCAGACGATCCTCGGCGGCGCCAGGCCGTTCCCCGCGAAGAGCCGGTCGAGGAGCCTGCGCTGCCAGTGCCCCGTGCGGGTGGAGACGAAGGGCTCCCCGACCAGTTCGCCGACGGTCACCGAGGCGCGGCCCGCCAACGGGTGGTCGAGCGGCGCGACCACCCACACCGCCTCGTCGAGCAGCCGGACCGCCTCCAGGCCCTCCGGCGCGAACGGCTGCGAGGCGACACAGAGATCCACCTCCTGGGCGCGCAGGCCGCGGGTCATCTCCTCGGCGGCCATCTGGTGGAGTTCGACCTCCACGCCGGGGTGGGCCCGCTTGAACGCCCCGAGCGGCCCGGTCAGGGTCAGGAAGGTCTCCGAGGCCAGCCGTACGGTGCCGAACTCCCCGCCCGTGATCGCGGCGACGGCCCGGCGCCCCGCGTCCAGCTCCCCGAGGGAACGTTCGACGTGCCGGAGGAAGACCTTCCCGGCGTCGTTCAGCCGGAGCCGGCCGACCCGGTCGAACAGCGGCGTGCCCAGCTCGCTCTCCAGCCGGGCGACGGTGCGGCTCAACGACGGCTGGGCCACACGGAGTTCCTCGGCCGCACGGCTGAGGTGCTCCAGGCGGGCCACGACGACGAACTGCCGGAGCGCGTGGAGATCCATCATGCCCCCAGGGACATCACCCGATAGCAATATTGATCTTGGACAGGGTATCGGCCGGGTCATAGCGTCGTGAACGTTCCCGCACCGACAACAAGGGGGAGGGCACGACATGCCGAGGGGTGTGTGGCGGGCCGTCGTCACGGCGCACGTGGTGGCGGTCTTCGGCCAGCCGGTCTTCGCCGGCGTCTATCTGAGCGGCGACTTCGACGGTCTCGGCATGCACGGGGTGGGCGCCGACGTCGTCACCTCGCTCTGCCTCGTACAGCTCGTCGTCGCGATCGTGGTCTGGGCGCGGCTGCGCGTCTCCTGGCCCTTCCACGTCACCCTCGCGCTCGCGGTCGCCGAGACCGCGCAGTACTTCGCCGGGACGGCCGGGGCGCTGTGGCTGCACATCCCCCTGGGCGTGTTCACCGTCGCGGCCGTCGTCGTGCTCTTCACCGCGGTGTGGCTGCGGCCGCTGGAGCGCCGGGAGGCCGTCGATGCCTGACCTCACGCGACGCCGGGTCCTGGCCGTCGGAGGGGCGCTCGGGCTGATGGCCGCCGGCGGTCTGACGGCCGCGGCCGGACTGTCACGCCGACCGGCGTCCACCGGGGCGGAACTCCGCAGCGGAGTACCGCTGCCGGCCCCCTTCGAGATGCCGCTGCCGCTCCCGACGGTCCTCGCGCCGGTGTCCACCTCGGGCGGCACCGACCGTTACGAGATCGTCCAGCGGGAGGCGACGGCGGAGATCCTGCCCGGCGTACGGACCCGGCTGTGGACGTACGGGGGCACGTTCCCAGGTCCCACGATCGAGTCGCGGCGCGGCCGCCCGGTCACCGTCTCGCACCGCAACGAACTGCCCGTGCCGACGGTCGTGCACCTGCACGGCGGACGCACGCCGGCGGCGTCGGACGGGTACCCGACGGACCTGGTGCTGCCGGCGGGCTGGAGCGACGGCGGGGGGCACGGCGGCCACGGGGGACACGGATCGGGTCACGTCATGCACGACCCGATGGCGGTGACGACCGAACTCACCCGGGACTACACCTTCCCGCTGGACCAGCGGCCGGCGCTGCTCTGGTACCACGACCACCGGATGGACTTCACCGCCCCCGCGATCTGGCGGGGCCTCGCCGGACTGCACGTCGTGCGCGACGACGCCGAGGAGGCCCTCGGACTGCCGTCGGGGCCGCGTGAACTGCCGCTGATGATCGCGGACCGGGCGTTCGCCGCCGACGGCAGCCTCGACTACCCGTCCCTCGACCCCACGCCGCGGGGCCGCCCGGGCGTCCGCGAGCCCTACGTGGCCGGCGTCCTGGGCGACGTCGTCCTCGTCAACGGCGCGCCCTGGCCCGTCCACGAGGTCGACGCGGCCCGCTACCGGCTGCGCCTCCTGAACGCGTCGAACGCCCGGCACTACGAGCTCGAAGCGGTCACCGAGGACGGGCGGCGGCTCGACCTCGTCCAGATCGGCGCGGACCAGGGCCTGCTGGCGGGGCCGGTGTCCCTCGGGTCCCTGCCGGTCGCCCCGGCGGAACGCTACGACGTCGTGGTCGACTTCGCCCAGGTCCCGGTGGGCACCCTGGTGAAACTCGTCAACCGCCTGGGCTCCGGTCGCACGCGTGACGTCATGGCCTTCAGGGTCGCGCGCAGGGCGGCCGACGACAGCCGGGTCCCGGCGGTCCTGTCGACCGACCTCCCGGCGTGGCGGCGGTCGGAGGCGGTCCGGGTCCGTGACTTCTCCTTCCGCGCGGGCCGCATGGGCGAGGACGACCGGCACGGCTGGCTGATCCGCGGCCTCCCCTTCGACCCGGCCCGTCCGGACGTGACGGTCCGCCTGGGCGACGTGGAGATCTGGCGCCTGGTCGCGGACGTCCACCACCCGGTTCACCTCCACCTGACGGGCTTCCGCATCCTCTCCCGGGGCGGCCGGGCGCCGTCGCGGCACGACGGGGGCCTGAAGGACACGGTGTCGCTTCGGCCGGGCGAGTCGGCGGAGATCATCACGCGGTGGGAGGGGTACCGGGGCCGGTACCTCTTCCACTGCCACAACGCGGAACACGAGGACATGGGCATGATGGCGAACCTGCAAGTGACCTGACGCGCTTGCGGGCGGCGCCCCTCGCCCACCCCCCGTGTGAGCAGTCGTCCCGCAGGGGCGAGGGGGTCCCCCCTGCTCGAGCGGAGCCGAGAGCTTGGGGGAGGGTGGGCACACGGGACGGCGCCCTGAGCGGCGCCTCCGCGTTCCGCGCCCGGACCCGCACCAGGTGTGAGCTGTGCACGGGGTGCGGGTCCAGGCCCAGGAGCCTCGGGCGCCGGCAAGGGCGCCGTCCGTTGTGCCCACCCTCCCCCGAGCTCTCGGCTCCGCTCGAGCAGGGGGCCCCTGCCCCGGCGGAACGACCGCCCACAACGGGGCGCGGGGCGGACACCGCCCCGGCGGAACGACCGCCCACAACGGGCGCGTCGCTCGTTCGGGTCACGTCCGCGCACTCCCCGGACAACGCCCCACCCCGCCCGCCACCCTGTCGTCCATGCGTGCCGCACCCCCGCCCCTCGCCTCCGATCCCACCGCCCTGAGCCGGCTCCTGGGCACGGCCCTCGACGCCCTTCGCGAAGGGGCGCAGGTCAGGGGCGGCCCCCTGCCGGCGGGGGGCCCGGAGGCCGTGGCCCGCAAGGTCGCGGCGCTCGGAGCCGTACTGCCCGACACCGGCACCGGACCCGACGAAGCCCTCCGTACCCTCGTGCGGGCACTCGCGGAGGGCGCCGCCGACCCGACCCACCCCCTCTGCGCCGCCCACCTCCACACACCGCCCTTCGCGCTCGCCGCGGCCGCAGACCTGGCCGCCTCCGCGCTGAACCCGTCCATGGACTCCTGGGACCAGGCGCCCGCTGCCTCCGCCCTGGAGGCCGAGGTCACGGCGGCCCTGGCCGCCGAGGTCTTCCCCGGGGCGGAAGCCCCCGACGCGCTGGTCACCACCGGCGGCACCGAGTCCAATCAGTTGGCCCTGCTCCTCGCGCGGGAGCGCCACCCGGCCGTGAGGATCGTGGTCGGCGCCGGGGCCCACCACTCCTTCCGACGTGCCGCCTGGCTCCTCGGCCTCCCGGAGCCGGTCACCGTGCCCACTCCGACCGGGGGCATGGACCCGGCGGCCCTCGCCGAGGCCCTCGGCCGGGAGACGGGGCCCGTCCTCGTCGCCGCCACCGCCGGCACCACCGACGAGGGCGTCATCGACCCGCTCCCGGAGATCGCCGACGTATGCGCGGCCGCCGGCGCCGAACTGCACGTCGACGCCGCGTACGGCGGCCCCGTCCTCTTCAGCCGCACCCACCGCCGGCTCCTCGACGGCCTCGACCGGGCCCGTACGGTCACGGTCGACCTGCACAAGCTCGGCTGGCAGCCGGCCGCCGCGGGACTCCTCGCCGTACGCGACGCCGCCGACCTCGCGGTCCTCGGCCACACCGCCGACTACCTCAACGCCGACGACGACACCGAGGCCGGCCTCCCCGACCTCCTCGGCCGCTCCCTGCGCACCACCCGCCGCCCCGACGTCTTCAAGACCGCCGTGACGCTGAGGGCCTTCGGCCGCACCGGCCTCGGCGCGCTCGTCGACCGGTGCATGGATCTCGCCCAGGAGTTCGCCGACCTGGTGGAGAAGGCCCCGGGGCTGGACCTCCACGCCCGCCCGACCCTCACCACCGTCCTCTTCCGGCCCGCCGACGCCGACGACGAGACCGTCGCCGCGATCCGCCGCACCCTCCTCGCCGAAGGCCGCGCGGTCCTCGGCCGGGCGCGGGCCGACGGCCGCCTCTGGCTCAAGGCCACCCTGCTCAACCCCCACACCACCCCCGGCGACCTGGACCGGATCCTCACCCTCGTGGAAGGCGGCACGCACCGATGACCGGCGACACCCCCCAGCAGGACCTCGACCAGCCCCACGACCTGGTGGGCGTCGGCATCGGCCCCTTCAACCTCTCGCTCGCCGCCCTCGCGCACGGCGTTCCCGGAGGTCTCGCCGCCACCTTCTACGAGCAGCGGCCGGCCTTCCACTGGCACCCCGGGCTGCTCCTCGACGGCGCCACCCTCCAGGTCCCCTTCCTGGCCGACCTGGTGACCCTCGCCGACCCGGCCAGCCCCTGGACCTTCCTCAACTACCTGAAGAGCCGCGAGCGCCTCTTCCCCTTCTACTTCGCCGAGAAGTTCCACATCCAGCGCGCCGAGTACGACGCCTACTGCCGCTGGGTCAGCGAGCGGCTCCCCGGACTCCGCTTCGGCCACCAGGTCGACTCCGTCCGCTGGAACCCCGAGCGGCGCCTGTTCGAGGTCGACTTCACCCAGGTCGACCCGGCGGGCGAGGCCGAGGCCCTGGGCCGCGCCTACACCCGGAACGTCGTCCTGGGCGTCGGAACCGAGCCGTA
>NZ_JAINVG010000125.1 GCF_020400725.1 Streptomyces sp. NK15101
CGCCAAGCGGGCCCTGGACGTCGTCAACGCCGGCCGGCCGCCGTGCCCGCTGTGCAGCCTGCCGCTCGACCCCGAGGGGCACGTCTGCCCGCGCCAGAACGGATACCGCCGCGGAGCATGAGCAGCCCCGAGAGCCCGCGCGACACGGAGCTGCTCGCGCGCGGTGAGCTGACCGTGCGCGGCCGGGTCCGAGAGGCGTCCAACGCCGTGCTGTACTGCTCCGTCGCCCACGAGGGCCGGGAAGCCGCCTGCGTCTACAAGCCGGTCGCGGGGGAGCGGCCCCTGTGGGACTTCCCCGACGGCACCCTGGCCCAGCGCGAGGTCGCCGCGTACGAGATCTCCGAGGCCACCGGCTGGGGTCTGGTCCCGCCGACCGTGCTCCGCGACGGCCCGTACGGAGAGGGCATGGTCCAGCTGTGGATCGAGGCCGACCCCGACGCGCGGCTCCTGGCGCTCACCGAGGACGAGGAGGCGGGCGAGGGCTGGAAGGCCGTGGGGCCCGCGCAGATCGACGAGGACCGCACCGCGCTCCTCGTCCACGCGGACACCCCCGAGCTGCGTCGGCTCGCGGTCCTGGACGCCGTCATCAACAACGGCGACCGCAAGGGCGGGCACCTGCTGCCGGCCCCCGGCGGGCGGCTGTACGGCATCGACCACGGGGTGACCTTCCACGTCGAGGACAAGCTGCGCACCCTGCTGTGGGGATGGGCGGGCGAGGAGCTGCCCGCCGAGGCGGCCGGCGTGCTCGACTCGCTCGGCCGGTCCCTGGCCCCGGGAGCGCCGCTCGCCACCCGACTGGCGGAACTCCTGACCGGCGCCGAGGTCGCGGCCGTACGCGCCCGCGTGGAGGCGCTGCGGAGCACCGGGCGGCACCCGGAGCCCTCGGGGCAGTGGCCGGCGATCCCCTGGCCGCCCGTCTGAGGCCCGGCCCCGTCCCTCCGGCGATTGTTTTCGGCCACACTCCCGGGGAGCTCTGCACCCCTGGGGGGTATGCACGCACGGCTCCGACCCGCAAGAGCGCCTAATCGGTCAAGATCCCGGATCCGGTTCGTATCCGGAACACCTGTCCGGTTACGCTCGGGTCATGCATGCCTGGCCCGCTTCTGAGGTCCCCGCCCTTCCCGGCAAGGGCCGCGACCTCCGGATCCACGACACCGCGACCGGCGGACGAGTGACCCTCGCCCCCGGCCCCGTCGCCCGTATCTACGTCTGCGGCATCACGCCGTACGACGCGACCCACATGGGTCACGCGGCGACCTACAACGCGTTCGACCTCGTTCAGCGCGTGTGGCTCGACACCAAGCGGCAGGTGCACTACGTCCAGAACGTGACCGACGTGGACGACCCGCTCCTGGAGCGCGCGATCCGCGACGGCATCGACTGGGTCGGCCTCGCCGAGCGCGAGACCGCCCTCTTCCGCGAGGACATGACCGCCCTGCGGATGCTGCCCCCGCAGCACTACATCGGCGCGGTCGAGGCCATACCGGGCATCGTCCCGCTCGTCGAGCGGCTCCGGGACTCCGGCGCCGCCTACGAGCTCGACGGGGACATCTACTTCTCCGTCGAGGCCGACCCGCACTTCGGCCAGGTGTCGAACTACGACACCGAGCTGATGCGCCACCTCTCCGCCGAGCGCGGCGGCGACCCGGACCGGCCGGGCAAGAAGAACCCGCTCGACCCGATGCTGTGGATGGCCGCCCGCGAGGGCGAGCCGAGCTGGGACGGCGGCAGCCTCGGCCCCGGCCGCCCCGGCTGGCACATCGAATGCGTCGCCATCGCCCTCGACCACCTCGGCATGGGCTTCGACGTGCAGGGCGGCGGCTCCGACCTGATCTTCCCGCACCACGAGATGGGCGCCTCCCACGCCCAGACCCTCACGGGCGAGTTCCCCATGGCCAAGGCGTACGTCCACGCCGGCATGGTCGCCCTGCACGGCGAGAAGATGTCGAAGTCCAAGGGCAACCTGGTCTTCGTCTCCAAGCTCCGCCGCGACGGCGTCGACCCGGCCGCCATCCGGCTCGCGCTCCTCTCGCACCGCTACCGCGACGACTGGGAGTGGACCGACGAGGTCCTGGAGACGGCCGTGGAGCGGCTCGGCCGCTGGCGCGCCGCCGTCTCACGCCCCGACGGCCCGTCCGCCGACGCGCTCGTCGAGGAGCTCCGCGAGGCCCTCTCCGACGACCTGGACACGCCCACCGCGCTCGCCGCGGTCGACCGCTGGGCCGAGCTCCAGACGGCGGAGGGCGGCACGGACGAGTCCGCCCCCGGCCTCGTCTCCCGCGCCGTCGACGCACTGCTCGGTGTGGCCCTGTAACGAGCAGGTTCGCGCAACTCCCTTTCAGGCAACCGCCCTTGGACTTCTCGCCGAAGTCCGAGGGCGGTTCCGTTTTGTCCTGGCGTGAATGCTCGTTCCTGCGCTAAACAACCTCCATGCAATCATCATCACGCATGAAAGTTGCACTCGCCGGAGCCGTCCTCGGGCTCTTCGCGGCTCTCGCGGGACCCGGCTCCACCGCGTCGGCCGACCCGTCCGACACCACCGTCGGCGAGGTCACCGGCTTCGCCGCCGACGGAGCCGTCTACCGGCTGACCGCAGGCCACACCGAGGCCCGCGTCTCCTTCGTCACCGCCGACACCTTCCGCATCGAACTCGCCCCCGACGGGAAGTTCACCGACCCCACCGGCACCGACATCACGCTGCCCCAGGGCCCGCCCCCGGCCACCCGCTGGCGCGACCTCGGCGACCGGTACGAACTCGCCACCGCCAAGGTGACCCTGCGCGCCGCCAAGTCACCGCTGCGCTTCTCGGCCGTACGCGCCGACGGCACCCCGCTCTGGACCGAGACCCAGGGCCTCACCTGGAACCAGGACCGCACCGTCCAGACCCTCGCCCGCGGCGCCGACGAGCAGTTCTACGGCGCCGGGATGCAGAACGGCCGCGGCAACACCTCCCACCGCGGCAAGACCGTCGAAGTCGGCGTCGACTACAACTGGAACGACGGCGGCCACCCCAACTCCGTGCCCTTCTACCTCTCCTCCGCCGGCTACGGCGTCTACCGCAACACCTACGCGCCGGGCACCTACGCCTTCACCGACCCCGTCACCACCAGCGCGAAGGAACGGCGCTTCGACGCCTACTACTTCGCGGGCGAGGGGAAGGACGCCCTCAAGGACGTCATCGGCCAGTACACCCGGCTCACCGGCAAGCCCTTCATGCCGCCGGTGTACGGCCTGGAGATCGGCGACTCCGACTGCTACCTGCACAACGCCAACCGGGGCGAGCGCCACACCCTCGACGCCCTGAAGGTCGCCGACGGCTACGTCCAGCACGACATGCCCAACGGCTGGATGCTCGTCAACGACGGCTACGGCTGCGGCTACGAGAACCTCGCCGAGACCAACGCCGGCCTCGCCGAGCGGAAGATGAAGCTCGGTCTGTGGACCGAGGACGGCATCGACCGGCTCGCCGACCAGGTGAAGGCCGGCCAGCGGGTCGCCAAGCTCGACGTCGCCTGGGTCGGCGAGGGCTACAAGTTCGCCCTGGACGGCTGCAAGGACGCCCACGCCGGCATCGAGGCCAACAGCGACGCCCGCGGCTTCACCTGGGCCCCCGAGAGCTGGTCCGGCGCCCAGCGCTGCGGCGTCCAGTGGTCCGGCGACCAGTCCGGCAGCTGGGAGTACATCCGCTGGCAGATACCCACCTACGCGGGCGCGTCCATGTCCGGACTCGCCTACACCACGGGCGACGTCGACGGCATCTTCGGCGGCAGCGCCAAGACGTACACCCGCGACCTCCAGTGGAAGACGTTCCTGCCCGTCACCATGACCATGGACGGCTGGGCGGCCAACGACAAGCAGCCCTTCCGGTACGGCGAGCCGTACACGAGCATCAACCGCGCCTCCCTCAAGCTCCACGAGGCCCTGCTCCCGTACATCTACAGCCACGCGCACCGCGCCACGAAGACCGGCGTCGGCCTCGCCCGCCCGCTCGCCCTCGAGTACCCCGACGACCCGAAGGCCGCGACCGACGCCGCGAAGTACGAGTTCCTCAGCGGCGAGGACTTCCTCGTCGCCCCCGTCTACCGGGACGCCGTGGAGCGCGACGGCATCTATCTCCCGGAGGGCACCTGGATCGACTACTGGAGCGGGCGCACCTACGAAGGCCCCGTCACCGTCGACGACTACAGCGCCCCGCTCGACACCCTGCCCCTCTTCGTACGGGCCGGGGCGGCCGTCCCCATGTGGCCCGGCTCCATCCGCTCGTACCAGGACCGCGCCCCCGGCGACCCGATCGCCTGGGACGTCTACCCGCAGGGCAGCTCCTCCTTCGAGCTGTACGAGGACGACGGCGTCACCCGCGAGCACCGCACCGGGAAGTACGCCACCCAGCGCGCCGAGGTCCGCGCTCCCCGGTCCGGCCCCGGCGACGTCACCGTCCGGATCGGCGCGAGCACCGGCACGTACACCGGCAAGCCCGCCGCCCGGCCGTACGCCTTCACCGTCCACACCGGCGACGCCCCCGGCACGGTGAGGCTCGACGGACGCGCACTGCCCGCCCTCACCTCCCGCGCCGCCTTCGACGCGGCCGGCCAGGGCTGGTGGTACGACCGCGACGAGCGCGGGGGAGTGGTCCGGATCAAGACCACCGCCCTCTCCACCGGCCAGGGCTTCGAACTGCGCCTGACCGACACCAGCGCCGTCGGCGGGGCCGTCCCCGGTGCCTCCGCCGTCCTCGCCGCCCCCACCGGGCAGGAGCTCGGCGCGGGCACGCCCGGCACCGTCGCCGTGGACGTCACCGCGGGCACCCGGGACGCCACCGACGTACGGGTCTCCCTGGACGCCCCGGCCGGCTGGCAGGTCACCCCGGCCGCCCCGATCGCCCGCGTCCCGGCCGGCACCACCCGCCGGGTCGAGGTCGCCGTCACCCCCGCGGCCGACGCGAAGCCCGGCGAGGCCACCCTCACGGCGACCGCCCGCCACCGCGCCGCGGGCACCGACCGCACGGCCGTCCAGAGGTTCGCGGTCGGGGTGATGCCCCCGGCGCCGACCGCCGACGCCTGGGCGAGCGACCTCGTGTGGCTGCGCGCGACCAACGGCTGGGGGCCGCCCGAGCGCGACCGCTCCAACGGCGAGTCCGGAGCCGCCGACGGCCACACCCTCACCCTGGCCGGACAGACCTACGAGAAGGGCATCGGCGCCCACGCCGACTCCGACATCGAGGTCTACCTCGGCGGCCGCTGCACCACCTTCACCGCCGACGTCGGCATCGACGACGAGATCAACGGCTACGGGGACGTGGCCTTCTCCGTCGAGGCCGACGGCCGGGTCCTGTGGACCTCGCCCCGGCTGACCGGCGCCTCCGCGACCCTGCCCGTGAACGTCGACGTGACCGGCGCCCGCCACGTGCGGCTGCGGATCACGGACACCAATGGGTCGAAGAGCGGCGACCACGGCGACTGGGCGGCGGCCAGGTTCGGCTGCTCCTGATGCGCGCCGGCAGTCGGGATCCGGCCAACTGACCTGTCAGAGGCGCCTGTCGTGATGAGGTGGGAGTGCCGATCGGCCGGTTGTGCGAGAGGCACTCGGTGCGGCATCACCTCGCACGCAGAGGAATCCCGGGAGCCGCCGCGGCCCTCGGCGCGGCGGCTCCCACCGCTCCCCTCGCCGCAGGCACGGCGCACGCGGCCGCACCCGGCGGGCGACGGCCCACCGGCTTCCCCTCCCCGGGGCTTCCGGCCGGAGGGCGTCGCGATCGGGCACGGCCCGTACGCCTGGTCGGCGGCTGGGCACAGGGCCCCGACTTCACCGCCGACGGCATCACTGCCCGACGCCCGCTCCGACGCGCAGCCGAAGCCCGGCAGCGCGAGACGCGGCTCGCGTCGAGTGGCCGGACGGACGGGTCAGGGGCCGCACCGTCATCGGTGCGGCCCCTGACCCGTCGTGCCGAACCCGGCACTGTCACTCGTCCCCGTCGTCCTCGCCCTCCGCGGAGTCGGACGGCGGCTCCGGCTCGGACCCAGGGTCCGTCCCCGGCACCGACTCCGGCCCCGGCTGCTCGGGCTTCGGCGGCCGTGTCCGGCCGCTCCCGGAGTCCCGCAGGAACTCGCCGCCCTCCGTCGCCACCCCCGGACCGGAGCCCGGCTCGCGCCGCCGCAGATACCGCTCGAACTCGCGGGCGATCGCCTCGCCCGAGGCCTCCGGCAGCTCCGCCGTGTCCCGCGCCTCCTCCAGGGTCTGCACGTACTCGGCGACCTCGCTGTCCTCGGCGGCCAGCTGGTCCACGCCCAGCTGCCAGGCCCGCGCGTCCTCCGGCAGCTCGCCCAGCGGGATCCGCAGCCCGATCAGGTCCTCCAGGCGGTTGAGGAGCGCCAGGGTCGCCTTGGGGTTCGGCGGCTGCGACACGTAGTGCGGCACCGCCGCCCACAGGCTCACCGCCGGCACGCCCGCGTGCGTGCAGGCCTCCTGGAGGATGCCCACGATGCCCGTCGGTCCCTCGTACCGGGTCTCCTCCAGGTCCATCGTCCGCGCCAGGTCCGGATCGGAGGTCACTCCGCTGACCGGGACCGGCCGGGTGTGCGGGGTGTCCCCGAGCAGCGCGCCCAGGATCACCACCATCTCCACGCCCAGCTCGTGCGCGAAGGCGAGCAGCTCGTTGCAGAAGGACCGCCAGCGCATCGACGGCTCGATCCCGCGCACGAGCACCAGGTCGCGGGGTTTGTCGCCGCCGACCCGGACCACGGAGAGCCGGGTCGTCGGCCAGGTGATCTTCCGGACACCGTTGTCCAGGAAGACGGTGGGGCGGTTGACCTGGAAGTCGTAGTAGTCCTCGGCGTCGAGTGCCGCGAAAACCTCGCCCTTCCATTCCCGGTCCAGGTGGGCGACCGCGGTGGAGGCGGCGTCGCCGGCGTCGTTCCAGCCCTCGAACGCTGCCACCATGACCGGGTCGATCAGCTCGGGTACCCCCTCGAGCTCGATCACCCAGCGCCTCCTTATTCGAAGTTCCTGTCGTACGGCCCCACCTTACGGCTTTCCGGTGGTCCGCCCGCAGTCCCCGGACGTCCCCGAAAACCCGTGCGGCCTTGATCGACTACCCAGGAACTCGCCTCCGCACACGGCGCTCCCGCACCTCCCCTCACTCCTCCCAGAGGGTGCTCGGCGCCTCCCTCCGCACGACGGGCGCGATCTCCTCGGCGAAGCGCTGGAGCGTCTCGGCCTGCTCGGCCGTCGACTGGCCGAAGGTGTCGACCGTGACGGACTGCAGGTCGTGCCCGTAGTGCTCGTGGTAGCCGAGGATCTTGTCGATGATCTGCTGCGGCGAGCCGATCAGCTGGGGGCCGTCCGCGATCGCGTCCTCGATCGTGCGGAACGGGGTGTTGTACCCGGCCCTGCCCTCCAGGTGCGGCCTGAAGCTCTGCCGCACCTTCGCCTCGTACAGCTCCTTGTACCGGCTCACCGCCTGCTCGGGGGTGTCGGCGACGAGCAGCCCGCCGGAACCGGCCGCCACGCGCGCGTGGGCCGGGTCGTGCCCGTACTCCTCGAACTTCTCGCGGTAGTGGGCGATGAGCCGCGCGTACGCCTCGCGCGGCTGGATCGCGTTGGCGGTGAAGAGCGGGTCGCCGTGCTTCGCCGCCAGCTCGGGGGAGTGGAGACTGATGGCCGAGCCGTGCCAGATCCGGGGCGGACCGGCGTACGGCCGCGGGACCGTGGTCACGTTCTTCAGCGGGGGCCTGAACTCGCCCTCCCAGTCGACGCCCTCCTCCGTCCAGAGCCGGCGCAGCAGCTCGTACTTCTCCTTCTGGAGGTCCCACTGCCGCTCCTCGTCCAGGCCGAAGAGGTCGAAGTGGCCGGCCTCCGCCCCCTTGCCGACGACGA
Organism: Streptomyces sp. NK15101; assembly: GCF_020400725.1. Lineage (GTDB taxonomy): Bacteria > Actinomycetota > Actinomycetes > Streptomycetales > Streptomycetaceae > Streptomyces. Next base: position 7,873 of record NZ_JAINVG010000125.1, read on the forward strand.
GTTCGAGCCGGCCTCGGGAGAGCTGGTCGAGCGTCGCGTAGTCCTCGGCGACCCGGACGGGGTCGAGGACCGCGACCACGGTGACACCGGTGAGCAGCCGGATCCGGCTGGTGCGGGCGGCCAGGGCGGAGAGCAGCACGGTGGGGGACGAGGAGAGGAACGCGCCCGTGTGCCGCTCGCCGACCGCGTACGCGTCGAAGCCCAGCCGTTCGGCGGTCTCGCCGAGCGCGACGACCTGCTCCAACCGGTCGGCGGCGGACAGCAGTTCGCCGGTGAGCGGGTGCGGGGAGTGGTGGACGATCGAGAGCACCTGAAACTTCATGACCCCACTCTGCGCGCCGAGTGTTGCGGCCGTGTGGACGGCGCGTGGCACGCGCCAGGGGCGGCCCCTCGACGAGGAACCGCCCCTGACGACCGCTGTCCGTGGGGGAGTTACTTCCGCAGCATCGACTCGACCTCGGCCCGGATCTCGTCCGTCGCGAGACCGCGGATGGTCAGGGTCGTGCGGCGGCGCAGCACGTCGTCCGCCGTCTCGGCCCACTCGTGGTCGCGGGCGTAGGCGACCTGCGCCCAGATCTCCGGCGCGTCCGGGTGGATCCGGCGGGCCAGCTCGGGGTTCTCGTTCGCCATCCGGGCGATGTCGAAGGAGAGCGAGCCGTAGTGCGTGGCCAGGTGCTTGGCGGTGTCGGCGGCCATCCGGGGGCCGGGCGCCGGGCCGTCGACCAGCAGCCGGTGGGCGACCGCGTTCGGGTTGGCTATGCCGGGCAGGGGCAGCCGCTTCGGCAGCGCGGACACCGGCTCGTAGTCCTCGCCGAGCGGGTGGCCGGGGAGCTGCTCCAGCTTCCTCATCACCGTGCGGCCGATGTGGCGGAAGGTCGTCCACTTGCCGCCGGCCACCGACAGCATGCCGCCGCGGCCCTCGGTGACGACCGTCTCGCGCTTGGCCTTGGAGGTGTCGCCGGGACCGCCCGGGAGCACCCGCAGGCCGGCGAAGGAGTACGTGATCAGGTCGCGGGAGAGCTGCTGGTCGCGGATGGAGAAGGCGGCCTCGTCCAGGATCTGTGCGGTGTCCTTCTCGGTGACCTCGACCTGGCCGGGGTCGCCCTCGTACTCCTCGTCGGTGGTGCCGAGGAGCAGCATGTCCTCCCAGGGGAGGGCGAAGGTGATGCGGTACTTGTCGATCGGGGTGGCCAGCGCGGCCTTCCACGGCGAGGTCCGCTTGAGGACCAGGTGCGCGCCCTTGGAGAGGCGGATGGAGGGGGCCGCGTTCGGGTCCTCCATCCTGCGCAGGTGGTCGACCCACGGGCCGGTCGCGTTCAGCACGAGCCGGGCGTTCACGCCGAACTCGTCGCCGGTGGTGCGGTCCTTCAGCTCCGCGCCGGTGACCCGGCCGCGGGTGAAGCGGAGGCCGGTGACCTCGGCGTGGTTGAGGACGGTGGCGCCGGCGTCGACGGCGGCGCGGACGGTCATCAGCGCCATCCGGGCGTCGTTCATCTGGTCGTCGCCGTAGACGGCGACGGCCTTCAGGTTGTCGGTGCGCAGCTCCGGCACGTCCTGGGCGGCCTTGGCGGGGGAGAGCAGGTGTCCGACGCCGTCGCCGAAGGCCGAGAGGGCGCTGTAGGCGAAGACACCGGCGCCGAGCTTGGCCGCGCCGTGCGGACCGCCCTTGTAGACGGGCAGGTAGAAGGTGAGCGGGTTGGCGAGGTGCGGTGCCACCTGGCGGGAGACCGCACGCCGCTCGAAGTGGTTCTCCGCGACCAGCTTCACCGCGCCGGTCTGCAGGTAGCGCAGGCCGCCGTGGAGGAGCTTCGAGGAGGCGGAGGAGGTGGCGCCGGCGAAGTCGCCGGCGTCCACCAGGGCCACCCGCAGGCCCGACTGCGCGGCGTGCCAGGCGGTGGAGATGCCCAGGATGCCGCCCCCGATCACCAGGAGGTCGTACGTCGCCTTGGAAAGCTGTTCCCGGGTCTCGGCGCGGCTCGGCAGGGAACCGGCAGCCGGGTGCGTCCCCAGGGCAGGGACGCTCTGCAGGGTGGTCATCTCGTATTACTCCTCGTCCTCGATCCAGCCCATGGTCCGCTCGACGGCCTTGAGCCAGCTCTTGTACTCGCTGTCACGCTTGTCGGCGTCCATGCGAGGGGTCCATTCCGCCGCCCGGCGCCAGTTGGCGCGCAGCGCGTCGGTGTCCGGCCAGAAGCCGACGGCGAGACCGGCGGCGTAGGCGGCGCCGAGGCAGGTGGTCTCGGCGACCATCGGACGCACGACGGGCGCGTCCAGGAAGTCCGAGAGGGTCTGCATCAGCAGGTTGTTGGAGGTCATGCCGCCGTCGACCTTGAGCGCGGTCAGCTCGACGCCGGAGTCCTTCGTCATGGCGTCGGTGATCTCGCGGGTCTGCCAGGCGGTGGCCTCCAGGACGGCGCGGGCGATGTGCGCCTTGGTGACGTACCGGGTGAGGCCGGCGATGACACCGCGCGCGTCGGAGCGCCAGTACGGGGCGAACAGGCCGGAGAAGGCCGGCACGAAGTAGGCGCCGCCGTTGTCCTCGACCGAGGAGGCGAGGGTCTCGATCTCGGCGGCGGACTTGATCAGGCCCATCTGGTCGCGCATCCACTGGACGAGCGAGCCGGTGACGGCGATCGAGCCCTCCAGGGCGTAGACCGGCTTCGCGTCGCCGATCTGGTAGCCGACCGTGGTCAGCAGGCCGCTGTAGGAGTTGATGATCTTGTCGCCGGTGTTCATCAGCATGAAGGTGCCGGTGCCGTACGTGGACTTGGCCTCGCCCTCGGCGAAACACGTCTGGCCGAACAGCGCGGCCTGCTGGTCGCCGAGCGCGGAGGCGACCGGGACGCCGTCGAGGACGCCGCCCTTGACCGTGCCGTACACCTCGGCGGAGGAGCGGATCTCCGGCAGCACGGCGGCCGGGACGTCCATGGACTGGAGGATCTTCTCGTCCCAGGCCATGGTGTGGAGGTTCATCAGCATGGTGCGGGAGGCGTTGGTGACGTCGGTGACGTGGTGGCCGCCGTCGACGCCGCCGGTGAGGTTCCAGATGACCCAGGAGTCCATGGTGCCGAAGAGGATGTCGCCGCGCTCGGCGCGCTCGCGCAGGCCCTCGACGTTGTCGAGCAGCCAGCGGACCTTCGGGCCGGAGAAGTAGCTCGCCAGCGGCAGGCCGGTCTCGCGGCGGAAGCGGTCCTGACCGACGTTGCGGCCGAGCTCCTTGCAGAGGGCGTCGGTGCGGGTGTCCTGCCAGACGAGGGCGTTGTGGACGGGCTCGCCGGTGTTCTTGTCCCAGAGCAGCGTGGTCTCGCGCTGGTTGGTGATGCCGATGGCCTTGACGTCGGCGGCGGTGATGTTCGCCTTCTCCAGGGCGCCGGCGACGACCTCCTGGACGTTGGTCCAGATCTCGGCGGCGTCGTGCTCGACCCAGCCCGGCTTCGGGAAGATCTGCTCGTGCTCCTTCTGGTCGACCGAGACGATCCGGCCGTCCTTGTCGAAGACGATGCAGCGCGAGGAGGTGGTGCCCTGGTCGATGGCCGCGATGAACGGGCCGGAGGTGTGTGCGTCGGTCACGGTGTGCTCCAAGGGAAGTCTGGAAGAAGGACGGCTCAGGCGAACGCGATGTTGTAGATACCCGCGGCGATGGCGCCACCGATCAGCGGACCGGCCACCGGGATCCAGGCGTAGCTCCAGTCGGAGCCGCCCTTGTTCGGCAGCGGGAGCAGGGCGTGCACGATGCGCGGGCCGAGGTCACGGGCCGGGTTGATGGCGTAACCGGTCGGGCCGCCGAGCGAGAGGCCGATGGAGACCACGACGAACGCGGTGATCAGGGCGCCGATGACGCCGAGGCCCTTGCCGCTGTCGTTGAGGCCCTGGGTGAGCACGGCCAGGACCAGCACGACGGTGCCGATGATCTCGGTGGCCAGGTTCTGCCAGGTGTTACGGATCTCGGGGCCCGTGGAGAAGACGCCGAGCACCGGGCCGGGGCCCTCGATCGGCTTCTCGCCGACGGTCTCCGGGTCCGTGAGGTGGGCCTGGAACTGGCCGTAGTAGGCCACCCAGACCAGCGCCGCACCGATCATCGCGCCGAGCATCTGGCCCGCGATGTAGACGGGGACGTCGCCCCAGTCCCCGTCCTTGATCGCGATTCCGACCGTGACGGCGGGGTTCAGATGGGCCCCCGAGAGGGAAGCGGTCATGTAGACCGCCGTCATGACGGCGAAGCCCCACCCGAAGGTGATCGCGAGCCAGCCCGCGTTGCGGGCCTTGGAGCTCTTGAGCGTGACGGCGGCGCACACACCACCGCCGAGCAGAATGAGTACGGCGGTACCGATGGTCTCGCCGAGGAAGATGTCGGAGGTGGACACCCGCGACTCCTTTGTCCTTCGTCCAGGGGAAGGCGAACCCCGGGTCCCTCCGGTGGTCCGCGCCCTCGTGTGAGGGCGTTGCCGGCCCTTGGCACTGTCACACCTTAGCGCCTATTGCCGTTAGGTGTTCGACAATGCCGACCGATGAACGGAAGTTTTGCCCCCGGGTTAACAGCGCGTCAAGGGTCTGGGAAGCGAAAAACCCGCCGATAACGCGATCGTTACCGGCGGGTTCGGTTCGGTGTGGCGGGCGGCCGGAGCCGCCCCCGCGGGAAGTCGGGAGCCGTGTCGCGCGAGCGGCCGGGCCGCGCCTGCGGAGGGCTGGGAACCGGCGGTCGCGCAGACGGTCGGAAGTCGTTCCCGCGGGCGGTCAGAAGCGGCCGGCCCCCAGGTCCCGGGAGACCGCGCGGGCGCAGTCCCGTACCGCCGCCACCAGCTCGGGGCGCAGCTCCCCGTCCGGGCAGAGCCGCTCCACGGCCCCCGTGACCGCCACCGCGCCCACCGGCATCCGCCGCCGGTCGTGGATCGGCGCCGCAACCGACGCCACGCCCTCCCAGGTCTCCTCCACGTCCGCCGCCCAGCCCCGGGCCCGCGTCATGTCGAGCAGCGACTCGAAGTCGCCGAGCTCCGTGGTCGTCCGGGGCGTGAACGCCTCCCGCTCGACCTCCAGCACCTCGCTGTGCGCCACCGGGTCGTACGCCGACAGGACCTTGCCGAGCGCCGTGGAGTGCAGTGGCTGCATGGCCCCCACCTCCAGGACCTGGCGGCTGTCGTCCGGCCGGAAGACGTGGTGCACGATCAGCACGCCCCGCTGGTGCAGCACCCCCAGGTGCACGCTCTCGCCGCTGGACCGGGCCAGGTCGTCCGTCCAGACCAGCGCGCGCGCCCGCAGCTCGTGCACGTCCAGGTAGCTGTTGCCGAGCCGCAGCAGCTCCGCGCCCAGCTGGTAGCGGCCCGAGGCCGCGTCCTGCTCCACGAAGCCCTCCGCCTGGAGGGTGCGCAGGATGCCGTGGGCCGTCCCCTTGGCGAGTCCGAGCGAGGACGCGATGTCGGACAGACCGAGCCGGCGCTCTCCACCCGCGAGCAGTCGCAGCATGGCCGCCGCCCGTTCAAGCGACTGGATGTTCTTCGCCATCGCCCGGCCCCTCACCCTTCTCCTACTGTTCGACAATGCTGAACACTATCGGTCGATGCCGACCTTGCGTCACACCACACAGTGTCGGCCAAGGAGGGCAGGACCGGGAGTCCCCGCACACAGGATGCCGTCCGGCCCGTGGGACGCCGTGTCCACCCCGGCGCCCGCGCGGTTACGCTGGCCCCGTGCACCCTCCCCCGAGGGTGCAAAGCCGACAGCCGTCGCATCCCAGGGAGCTCATCCATGGCCTCGTTGCCGACCCCTTCCGCTGACAGCCGGAACCGCGCCGCCGCCCTCCGCGAGGCACTCGCCAGTCGAGTCGTCGTCGCCGACGGAGCCATGGGCACCATGCTCCAGGCCCAGGACCCCACCCTCGAGGACTTCCAGAACCTCGAAGGGTGCAACGAGATCCTGAACGTCACGCGGCCCGACATCGTCCGTTCGGTCCACGAGGCGTACTTCGAGGTGGGCGTCGACTGCGTCGAGACCAACACGTTCGGCTCCAACCACTCGGCCGCCGGCGAGTACGAGATCGCGGACCGGATCTTCGAGCTCTCCGAGGCGGGCGCCCGGATCGCCCGCGAGGTCGCCGACGAGTTCGTCGCCAGGGACGGCCGCCAGCGCTGGGTGCTCGGCTCGATCGGCCCCGGCACCAAGCTCCCCTCGCTCGGCCACATCGCGTACGACGTGCTGCGCGACGGCTACCAGCAGAACGCCGAGGGCCTGCTGGCCGGCGGCGCCGACGCCCTGATCGTCGAGACGACCCAGGACCTGCTGCAGACCAAGTCCAGCCTCATCGGCGCGCGCCGCGCGATGGAGGCCCTGGGCGTGGACGTGCCCCTGATCTGTTCGCTCGCCTTCGAGACCACGGGCGTCATG
>NZ_JAINVG010000126.1 GCF_020400725.1 Streptomyces sp. NK15101
GGTCAGGGCCGGGCCCTGCAGACCGAGGGTGTACGCGACGCGGCCCGAGGCCACGCTCGACGTCGTCCCCGTCAGACCGAACCCGGCGGCACCCGCGCCCGCCTCGCCGAGGCGGGGACCGTACTCCTGGGCCATGACACCGGCGAACACGCCCGTCTGGGTGCCGCGCAGCGAGTCGGGGGCGATCCCGGCCCGCTCCAGGGCCTCCCAGCACACCTCCAGGTACGCGCGCTGCTGCGGGTCCATCGCCAGCGCCTCGCGCGGCGAGATCCCGAACAGTTCGGCGTCGAACTCCGCGGCGCCTTCGAGGAACCCGCCGTCGCGGACGTAGGTGGTGCCCACGTGCGCGGGATCGGGGTGGTGGAGGCCGTCGAGGTCCCAGCCGCGGTCGGCCGGGAAGCCCGAGATGACGTCGCGCCGCTCGGCGACGACCCGCCACAGCGCCTCGGGCGAGTCCACCCCGCCCGGGTAGCGGCAGCCCATCCCGACGATCACGACGAGATCGTCCTGATCGTCCTGCTCGGCACGGACCTCGGGGGCCGCGGCCTCGTCCTGCGCGTCGGCGAGCAGCGCCGCCAGCGCGACGGGGCTGGGGTGGTCGTAGACGACGGTGGTGGGGAGCTTGCGTCCGGTGGCGGTGACGAGCCGGTTGCGCAGCTCGACGACCATCGCCGAGTCGATGCCCAGCTCCTTGAACGTCCGCCGGGGTTCGACCTCGGCGACCGAGTCGTAGCCCAGTACGGCGGCCGTGTGCACCCGCACCAGCTCCAGGGCGGCCGGGCCGGTCAGCGAGCGGTTCGGCTCGGCCTCGGGGGCGTCCGCGGCGTCCTCCGGGAGCACCGCCGCCCGCTGCGCCGGTGCGGTGCCGGCCGGGGCCAGGGCCCGGGCGGCGCGGGGCTGCCCGGTGATCCAGTGGCGGCGGCGCTGGAAGGCGTACGTCGGCAGTTCGGCGCGGGTGGTGCCGGCGGGCAGGACGGCGGACCAGTCCACCTCCGCGCCGTGGCAGAACGCCTCGCCGAACGCGAGCAGCAGTCGCCGCTGCCCGCCCTCCCCGCGGCGCAGGGTGCCGAGCGCGGCGACCGGCAGGTCGGCGGCCTCCGCCGTCTGCTGGACGGCGAGCGCCAGGACGGGATGCGGGCTCATCTCGATGAACAGCTCGTGCCCGGCGTCGAGGAGCGCCCGCACGGCGGGCTCGAAACGCACGGGCTCGCGCAGGTTGCGGTACCAGTAGTCGACGTCCAACTCGGAGCCGTCGAGGGCGGTGCCGGTCACGGTGGAGTGCAGCGGCACGCTCCCGGCGCGCGGCGCGATCCCGGCCAGCTCGGCCGGCAGCGTGTCGCGCACGGCGTCGACGTGCGGGCTGTGCGAGGCGTAGGCGACCGGAACGCGCCGGGTGCGCACGTCCTCGCCGTACCGCGCGGCCAGGGCGTCCAGGTCGTCCCCGTCACCGGCCACCACGGTCATGCCGGGCGAGTTGACGGCCGCCACGCTCAGGTGCGGGAATCCGGCCAGGTCCTCGCGGACCCGGTCGGCGGGCAGCCCCACGGTCATCATGCCGCCGCCGCGCCCGGCGAGCGCGCCGAGGGCGGTGCTCCGTACGGCGATCAGCCGGGCGGCGTCGTCCAGGGTGAGGGCGCCGTTGACGGTCGCGGCGGCGATCTCGCCCTGCGAGTGGCCGACGACCGCGGCGGGTTCGACGCCCGCCGCCCGCCACAGCGCGGCGAGTCCGACCATCACGGCCCACAGCGCGGGTTGCACGACGTCGTCGCGGTCGAGGGCGGGCGCGCCGGGGCGTCCGCGCAGCACATCGGTCAGCGACCAGTCGCGGTACGGGCGCAGCGCGCGCTCGCAGTCCTCGACGGCCCGGGCGAACACGGGGGATTCGTCGAGGAGTTCCGCGGCCATGCCGGCCCACTGCGAGCCCTGGCCGGGAAAGACGAACACCGCCTCGCGGACGGACCGGTGGCCGCTGCCCTCGACCGCGGCCTGGGTGCCCCGGGAGTCGGCGACCGCGTCCAGGGCGGTCAGCAGTTCGTCGCGGCCGGAGCCGGCCAGCACGGCGCGATGGGTGAAGGCGGTGCGGTCGTGGGCGAGGGCCCGGGCGACCTCGGCGACGTCGAGATCCGGACGTCCGGCGAGGTGTTCGCGCAGTCGGGCGGCCTGGGCACGCAGGGCCTTGTCACCGCGTCCGGAAATCACCCATGCGACGGCGTCGGACGCGTCCGACGCCTTTGTCTCCTCCGGCTTGTCACCGACGGCCGGAGCGGCTTCTCCCCGCCATTCGCCGAGGACCAGGTGGCAGTTCGTACCGCCCATTCCGACCGATGTCACACCCGCGACGAGGGGGCCATCGGGATTCGGCCACGGCCCGGCTTCGGTGGTGGCGGCGATCCGTAAGTCCTCGAAGGGGATCTGCGGATTGGGAGTGTGATAGTTGAGGGTGGGAACAAGTTCCCGCTCTTTGAGGCAGAGAATCGTCTTGACGAGTCCCGCTATGCCCGCGGCGCCTTCGAGGTGGCCGATGTTCGTCTTGACGGATCCGAGGAGGAGGGGGTTATCCGGAGTGCGGGACGAGGCGAATACGGCGCCCAGAGCAGAGGCTTCTATGGGATCGCCGACCCGGGTGCCCGACCCGTGTATTTCGACGTACTGTGCTTGTTCCAGCGGTATACCGGAGTTTTCCCAGGCGTCGCGTATGACGCGTTCCTGGGCCTTTCCGTCGGGGCTGGGGAGGGTGTCGCTCGCGCCGTCGCTGCCGACGGCTCCACCGTGCAGCAGGCAGTGGATGCGGTCCCCGTCGGCGAGGGCCCGGCTGAGGAGCTTCAGCACCACCACGCCGCCGCCCTCGCCCCGGACGTAGCCGTTCGCCCGGGCGTCGAGGCTGTGACATCGCCCGTCGGGCGAGAGGCTGCCGAAGGCCGCCAGTGCCTGGGTGCTCTCCGGCGCGAGGTTGAGGTTGACGCCGCCGGCCAGCGCCGTCACGGACTCGCCGCGGCGCAGGCTCTCGCAGGCCAGATGCACCGCGACCAGCGACGACGACTGTGCGCTGTCGACCACCATGCTCGGTCCCTGGAGTCCGAGGACATAGGAGACCCGGTTGGCGATGATGCTCCGGTGTAAGCCGGTCACCGTGTGCGCGGAGGTGGCCTCGGGGCCGGCCGCGTGGGTGAGGGTCGTGTAGTCGTCGGCGATCGCGCCGACGAAGACGCCGGTGGCGGTGGAGGCGAGCGTGGCCGGGACGATGCGGGCGTCCTCCAGCGCCTCCCAGGCGAGCTCGAGCACCAGTCGCTGCTGCGGGTCCATCGCGGCGGCTTCGCGCGGGGAAATGCCGAAGAACTCGGCATCGAAGGTGTCGACGCCGGGCAGAAAACCACCGGGACGCGACGAGCCGTCCCCCAGGGCGCCGAGGTGCGCGCGATCCGCAGGGGGTTCCGCTATGGCGTCGCGGCCGTTCCTGAGCAGATTCCAGAATTCGGCAGGGCTCGCCCCGCCGGGAAATCGGCACGAAAGCCCGACGACGGCGACGGTCCGGTCGTCCATCTGATCGGGCGTCGGGCTTCCCGTACCGGTTTGTGGTGCTGCCGCCTCAATCTGGGCATGGCGGATCATGGTGTTCTGCTCCCCCCGTGAAGCACGATCAACGGCGTTGCCGACTCGGCGGCCCTGCCATTCTCAATCTCGTTTCGGACCCTAGCACCGAGGCGGCGCTCCGTAAACCAATGGCCAGAGCGGGGGGTTGGTGCACAAAATTAATGTGATGGCTAATCAAAGAAACGCTTTGGTGTGCTTCCGGGGGAGTCGTTTCGCGCCATGTCGATGAACGGCCGAAGCCTCCCGGCCCGGTGACACCGCCTCCGGCGGGAGGGCGGACGTCGGACCGGGGCGGGAGGCCGGAAGCCGTGGACCCTACTTGGCCTTCGCCGCGGGGTCGGCCTTGGTGAGCGTGCAGACACCGTCCACGCACTGGCGCTCCAGACGCCCCCGCGAGATGGTCTGCGCCAGGCCGACCATCCAGCAGGTGGGGCAGCCACGGAAGGCGATGAGGGCCAGCGGGGCCGCCAGCAGGGTGGCCGGGCCGGCGACGGGCACCATCGCGATCGAGCCGATGATGAGCCCGAAGCCGATGACGCCGCGCGCCAGGTGGCGCGGGACGGACTTGCTGGCGAAGTTCGGCGCCCCGGACGGTGCGGTGACCCCGGACGGTGCGATGACCGGGGACTTCGTGCCCTCGGGGGGCTTCACGATGTTCACGGTGTTCATGGTCGTGCGTCTCCTTCGACTGGTCGGTCGATGGCCTGATCTGATGCCTGGTCGCTCGCTTCCAGCGCGTGACGCAGCGCCGCGCGTGCCCTGTGCAGCCGCGACTTCATCGCGGCGGTGCTCAGACCGAGCGTGTGGGCGACGGTCTTGCCCGGCAGGCCCTGCACGTCCCGCATGATCAGGACCTGCCGCTGCTCGCGGGGAAGGGCGCTGACCGCGGCCGCGATCCGCTCCACCTCCAGCCTGTACAGCACGGCCTCCTCGGCGGACGGTTCCGCGCACGCCTCCGGCTCGGCCGAGGGCTCGTCGCGCATGGCGATGAGCAGCCGTACCTGCCGGAGGCATTCGTTGCGGACGATCCGGAACATCCACGAGGCAAGCGCGCCGGTGGCCCGTAAGGTGCCGATCTTCCGGTAGAGGATGATCAGCGCCTCTTGTGCCGCGTCCTCCGCGTCCTGCGGCGAGGCGCACAGTGATATGGCGAACTTGCGCACATGTGGCTGCGATTCCATGACGACGGTGGTGAGCGACGTGACGTCGCCGTCCTGAGCGGCCTTGATCAACCGCTCGTCGGGCCAGGGGAAGCGTTGGTTCATGCGCTACTCATACCGGAAGGCGTCCCGCGCGCAGGCCCTGGTCAGGTGCGGCTCTTGTTGAAGCGTCGCATCAGGTGCCAGCTGCACGCACCCACGAGCACGACGCCGACCACGATGATGGCAGTCCACATGATTACTGTTCCCTCCGTGTCCCTCCGGCCCGTTCGGCCGGTACACACATAAGAGACGGGGAGGTCCCGAGAGGATTCGCCTTCCGCCGAAGTTTTTTTCGCAGCCGTTCCGAGACGCGGGCCGCCGGCCGCGGAGGAGGGCGCCGAACGCCGCGGGACCTGCGGTGACGGCGCGGGCGCGGGCATCGGGGCCGTCGGCTTCGGGGTCCTCGCGGGCCGGACCGGCCGCCCGTGGGCACTCGCCCCCACCGCCGTCCCGGCGCTCGCGGCCCTCGCCCCCGGTCCGGCGCGACCGCCGCGCGGAGCGCCCGCGCAGGACGCGATCACATGTGCGGCTGGCCGTAGTACCGGGCGAACTGCTCCAGATAGTCGGGCTCGGCGCCGTACTTCGCCTCGTCGAAGTCGGGGGCCGCCCTGATCTGCTCCTTCGTGCGGTCCACGTACACCTTCTCCTCGGCGGTGTCGATCAGCTCGATCGTCCCGGCCGGGAGCAGCACCCGCCTGCCGAAGATCCAGGCCCCGACGTCGACGACCAGGTAGGACGAGCCGACGTCCTCGGAGTGCCCGTCGACCTTCCCGATGGTGCCGTCCGTGGCCTCGACCCCGTAGCCGACGAGGTCGTGGCCCTGCCGGTACCCCGTGCTCGGGCGGTAGTTCCAGATGTCGAACTCGCTCATGGCGGCACCCCTCTCCGTCTCCATCCTCCCGTGGTCCGCCGACGCACGCACGTCGTCGTCCGCGGCGCCCCGGACGGGCGCGGCGGTACCCCGTTCGGCCCCCCGGCACTTGCCGCGCCCGCCCGCGACGCCAGGCTGAAAGCGTGAGAGCCCCCCTGTTCCTCCGAGTCCCCCCGCCGCCGCGGGTCCCCCCGTTCCCGGGAGTCCCCCCGTTCCCCGGAGTCCCTCCGCTCCGGCGGATCCCCCTGATCCGGCGGACCCCCTCGCTCCGGCGAGCCCCGCTCCTCCTCGGAGCGGCGGCGGCCGTGGTCGCCCTGTCGGCCTGCGGTGCGTCGCAGGCACGTCAGGACGGAGCGACCCGGGCGGGCCGGTTCTTCGAGGAGTCCCTCGGGTCCGGGAGCTTCCGGGTGGCCTGCGAGCTGCTCGCTCCCGAGAGCCGTGAGCAGCTGGAGGAGGAGAAGAAGCCCTGCGCGCAGGCCCTGGCCTCGCAGGACCTGCCGCGCGGCGGGGGCGTGCGGAGCGTGGACGTCCACGGCAGGCAGGCGCTGCTCCGCCTCCACGGCGACACGCTGTTCCTCTCGCAGTTCGACGAGGGGTGGCTGGTCACCGCCGCCGGCTGCGCGCCCGGACCGGGCGACACGCCGTACAGCTGTGTACTGAAGGGGGCATGACGTGAAGACCCTGTTCGTGGCGTGCGTGGTGACCATCGTGGGCGGCCTCGCCTACTTCACCGCGATCGGGGTGATGCAGCGGTGACGGCCGACCGGTCCCGGGAGCGCGGATTCTGGCGGTCGAACAGCCTCACCCTCTTCTTCGGGGGGGCCTTCCTGATCGTCCTGGGCGCCCAAGCGGTCGCCGGGCGCGCGGAGTTCAACGAACAGCTCGCCGTCCAGGGGCTCCAGCAGATCGGACTCGGCGACTACCTGATGTCCTCGGACTTCGCCGTCGACGTCACCGAGAACTGGCAGTCGGAGTTCCTGCAGTTCTTCCTCTACATCTTCGGCACGGTCTATCTGCTCCAGCGCGGCTCGCCGGAGTCCAAGGAGCTGCACAAGGCGGGTACGGAGAGCGAGCGCGACCAGCGCATGGGTGACCACGCGCGGCCGGACTCGCCCCGCTGGGCGGGCACGAAGGACTGGCGGCAGCTCGTCTACTCGCGCTCGCTCGGTCTCGTCATGGCCGTCTTCTTCCTGCTGTCCTGGCTGGCCCAGTCGGTCTCCGGAGCGGCCGCCTTCAACGAACTGCGGCTGCGGCAGCTCCAGGCCCCCGTCTCCTGGCCCTCCTACCTCGCCTCCGCCGACTTCTGGAACCGCTCCCTGCAGAACTGGCAGTCGGAACTCCTGGCCGTGGCGTCGATGGCCATCCTCTCCGTCTACCTCCGTCAGCGCGGCTCACCCGAGTCCAAGCCCGTCGGCGCCTCGCACGAGGCCACCGGCGTCGAGGGCTGACGCGGGCGCCGCGCGGCCCCGCTGGTCGCCGGCGCGGGGCGGTCCGGCCGTGGAGGGACGGTCTCCCGCCCCGCCGGGCGACGGCCCCGGGCCGGGCGGACGCGCAGGGCGATCCGCCGTTTCCGGGCCGGCCACCGGTGGGCGCCGGCCAGGGACCTCGGGCTGTGGCAGCGCTCGCCGGGGTTCGCAGTGCTCGCCGGGGTTCGCGGCGCTCGCCTTCCTCGCGCTGGTGCCGCTGCTGGTCGTCGTGTCGGCGGCGGGCGCGGGCAGCGGGAAGGGGTTCGCGCAGTGGCCCGGTGACGGGATCGGGGTGCCGGACGCCGCCGGGGCCGGGATCGAGCGGCTCTTCGCGCTGCCGGGCCAGGCGCGGCGGACCGCGACGGCGTTCGGCCTCGCCCTGCTCGCCGTCTTCGGCCTCACGTTCGGCACGGTGGTGCAGAGAACGGGTACGAGAAGGTCCGGGACCTCCCTCCGGCCCACCGGAGGGCCCGGTGGCGGCACGTGCTGCGGCTCGCCGTGCTCCTCGGGGTCCTCCACCTCTTCGCGGTCTTCCCGTTCCGGCGGGAGACCCCGGTGAGCGGGGCCGTCACGCTGCCGATCGGCACGCTGTTCTTCCGGTGGTCGCAGCGGCTGCTCCTCGACGGACGCGTGTCGTGGCGCGCCCTGCCGCCCGGGGCGGTGTGCACCACGCTCGGACTGCTCGGGCCGAGGGTCCTCTCCCGGCTCGCCTTCTCCCCGCCGATCGCGTCCGGCGCCGTCACGTACGGCCCGTTCGGCGCGTTCCTCGTCATCCAGACCTGGCTCGTCGCCGTGGGCGTCGTCGTGTTCGGCGGCGCGCTCACGGGCCGCCTGGCCGACGAGGAGCCGTCCCGGCCGACGCGCGCCGGGAGACGACGGCGGTGACGCCCGGGGCCCCGTCCCGGGAGCCGTGAATTCCCTTGTCGGCAAGGGTGGTTGACGAAAGGTCTGGACCAACTTACGGTCTCCTGGAGCGCGCGCCACGTCCAGGACCGACCCCCCCACGTCCCCAGGAGCACGCATGCCAGGCCCCCGGATCACCCGTGTCCTCGGAGCGGGGCTCGCCACCCTGCTCGCCGCCGCAGTCCTCGCGGGCCCCGCCGCCGCCGAAGGCGCGAAGCCCGTCCCGTCCCCGTCGTCCGCCGCCGCGGACACCTGCGCCCTCAAGCCGAAGCCCGCCGGGAAGGTGCTCCAGGGGTACTGGGAGAACTGGGACGGGTCCGCCAACGGTGTCCACCCGCCGTTCGGCTGGGCGCCCATCGACGACCCGCGCTTCGCCGCCCACGGCTACAACGTCGTCAACGCCGCGTTCCCCGTGATCCGCCCGGACGGCACCGTGCTGTGGGAGGACGGCATGGACAGCACCGTCCGCGTCCCCACGCCGGCGGAGATGTGCCGGGCCAAGGCGGCCGGAGCGACGATCCTGATGTCGATCGGGGGCGCCGCCGCCGGGATCGACCTGAGCTCCCGCGCCGTCGCCGACCGCTTCGTCGAGACCGTCGTGCCCATCCTGAAGGCGTACAACTTCGACGGGATCGACATCGACATCGAGACCGGTCTCGTCGGCAGCGGCGGCATCGGCACCCTGTCCACCTCGCAGTCTAACCTGGTGCGCATCATCGACGGAGTCCTGGCCCGCATGCCCGCGGGCTTCGGGCTGACGATGGCGCCGGAGACCGCGTACGTCACCGGCGGCAGCGTGGCCTACGGGTCGATCTGGGGCGCGTACCTGCCGATCGTCAAGAAGTACGCGGACAACGGCCGCCTGTGGTGGCTGAACATGCAGTACTACAACGGCAGCATGTACGGATGCTCCGGCGACTCCTACTCCGCCGGCACGGTCGCCGGATTCGTCGCCCAGACCGACTGCCTGAACCGCGGGCTCGTCGTCCAGGGCACGACCGTCAGGGTCCCGTACGACAAGCAGGTCCCCGGCCTCCCGGCCCAGCCGGGCGCCGGCGGCGGATACATGGCGCCCTCGGCGGTGGCCCAGGCCTGGAACCACTACGGCGGCTCGCTCAAGGGCCTGATGACCTGGTCGGCCAACTGGGACGGCTCGAAGGGCTGGACCTTCGGCGACAACGTCAAGGCCCTCCAGGGCCGCTAGCCGCCGACGGCCGACCGCCGTCCGCCGACCGCACGGACAGCTCCGGACCCCTCGCCCGTTACCCGTCGGTAGGCAATGATGGGAGGTGACCATCCACACGGCCGGGGGCTGAGGCAGCGGTGAAGACTTTCGACGAGAAGACCTTCGACGAACGGACCAGGGTGCACGCCTTCCGGGACGACGCCCTGGGAGAACACGACGCCGTCGGACTCGCCGAGGCGATCCGGCGCGGCGAGGTCGGCGCCGCCGAGGCCGCCCGGGACGCGGCCGAGCGGGTACGGGCCGTCGAGGAACGGCTCCACGCCGTCCAGACGTACGTCGACGCCCCCGTGCCCGGCAGCGCGACCGGCGGCGCCTTCGCGGGCGTCCCGACCTTCGTCAAGGACAACACCGACCACCGGGGACTGCCCACCGGCCACGGCAGCGCCGCCTTCACCCCCGGGCCGGCGCGACGGCACGCGCCGTTCGCCCGGCAGTTCCTGAGCAGCGGCGTCACGGTGCTCGGCAAGACGCGGCTGCCCGAGTTCGGCTTCAGCCCGACCACCGAGTACGAGTCCGCGGAGCCCGTCCGCAACCCGTGGAACACCGGACACTCCTCGGGCGGCTCCTCGGGCGGCAGCGCGGCGCTCGTCGCCGCCGGAGCGGTGCCGATCGCCCACGCCAACGACGGCGGCGGTTCCATCCGCATCCCCGCCGCCTGCTGCGGGCTCGTCGGCCTCAAGCCGACCCGGGGCAGGGTCGTGCCGAACGCCCAGAGCCGCCAACTGCCCCTGGACCTCGTCTCCGACGGCGTCGTGAGCCGCTCCGTACGGGACAGCGCCGCGTTCCTCGCCGCCGCCGAGACGTACTGGCGCAACCCGAAGCTGCCGCCCCTCGGCCTGGTCGAAGGGCCCTCCGGGCGGCGGCTGCGCATCGGATTCCTGCTGGACTCGCCGAACGGCGTCACCTCCGACACCGTCACCCGGGAGGCCGTCACGGAGACGGCGACGACGCTCGAACGCCTCGGCCACAGCGTGGAGCCCGTCGAGATGGCCATCGACCCGCGCTTCACCGAGGACTTCCTCACCTACTGGGGCATGCTGTCGTTCCTCATCGGTGTCAGCGGCCGGACCCTCGGCACGGACTTCGACCGGCACCGCATGGACGGCCTCAGCCGCGGCCTGCGCGCCACCTACCTGGAGAACTGGCGGCACACCCCGGGCGTGCTGCGGAGACTGAAGCGCACGAAGGTGGCGTACGCGGCGGCGTTCCGCGGACTCGACCTCCTCCTCACCCCCGTCCTCGCCCACCCCGCGCCGCCGATCGGCCGGCTCGCACCGACCGTCCCGTACCCGGAGCTCATCGAGCGGATCCTCGCGTACGTCGCGTTCACCCCGGTCGACAACGTGGTGGGCACCCCGTCGATCTCGCTGCCCAGCACCCGGGCGACGGACGACGGGCTGCCCGTCGGCGTCATGTTCTCCGGCCGCCCCGGCAGCGAACGGACCCTCCTGGACGTGGCGTTCACCCTGGAGGCGGACCGGCCGTTCCGCCGGATCCAGGACGAGGTCTAGGACCTGTCCGACCATTCGCGGCGGGTCCGGCGCCGCGCGGCGCCGGACCCGAAGGAGGAGCCGAACCGGCCTGGGGTTCCCTGCGATCCGGCTCACGCGCGGCCGTGCGCCGCCTCCCCGATCTCGACCACCCGGGCCCACTCCGGCGGCCCGGTCGGCACGTGGTCGGGGTCGTCCTCGTCCCACGAACGGAACCGTCGTGCGCGCGGGAACAGGCCCACCACCGTCCGGCAGCCCGGTCGCCCGGCCGGCCACGGCGTCTGGCCGTCGGTCAGGACCACCAGCACGTCCGGACGTGGGCGCGCCCGCAGAGCCGCGGCGAAACCCGTGCGCAGATCCGTACCGCCGCCGCCCACCAGCGGAATGCCCTCCGCCCGGCACAGCGGGTGGACGATCCGCGCCGCCGCGTCGCACGGCAGCACGGTCACCAGGTCACGCCGGCCGCCCACCGCCCTGGCGATCGCCGCGACCTCCAGGAGCGCGCTGCCCAGCTCGGCGTCGCTGACGGAACCGGAGGTGTCGATGACGACGGAGACCCGGGGCGGGCTGCGCCGCAGGCTCGGCAGCACCGCTCCGGGCACGGAGACCGAGCGGCGCGACGGCCGCCCGTACGAGTAGTCGTCCCCGGCGCCGGAACCGTGGGCCGCGGACCTGACGGCCGCACCGAGCAACTCCCGCCACGCCTGCGGCGGATGGAAGGCCTCCTCGGCCCACCGCCGCCACCCCGCCGGCGTGCTGCCCGGCCGGCCGGTGATGGCCCGGGCCACCCGGAACCGCACGGCGTCCTGCTCCTGGACGCTCAGCCCCTCGGCGCCGTCCGCTCCGAGGTCCCAGGCCCGTTCGAGCCCGTCGGCACCGCTGCCGCAGTCCAGCCAGCCCGCGTCCCTGGTCCGCGGACCGAGCTGGAACTCCCGCAGGTAGTCCTCCATGAGCCTCCCCTCGGAAAGCCCGAGGAGCCGGGGATGCACGGCCCCCTCGGGCATGGGCAGCCCGTCGCCGAACACGTCGTCGTTGATCTCGCAGTCCGCGGCGATGTTCATCCGCAGCCGCTCGCCCGGACCCGTGAGACCGCGCTCCCGCGCCACCCGGTCGCTGCGCCCGTGGTGGTCGCGGAGCAGGTGCGTCACCTCGTGCACCCACACCCCGGCGAGCTCCTCCACCGGGGTGCGGTCGACGAACGCCGGCGAGACGTAGCAGCGCCAGTGCCGGTCCACCGCCATCGTCGGCACCTCCCGCGACTCCACGGCGCGCAGGGCGAACAGCGCGGTCGCCAGATACGGCCGGACCCGTACGGCGCGCAGACGGGCCGCGTACAGCTTCTCCAGATCCAGCCCGCCCGTCGGCCGGACCTCCGTGCCGGGCCTCATCTCCCCGCCCCCGTGCCGGCCGCCGCGGCCGCCGCCACGCGGTCGCCCGCCCGGTCCGCGCGCCGGGACAGGGACACGACGCCGGCGAGCCGCTCGACGGCCGCCGGAACGTCCCAGTCCTCGCGGCGCAGCCCCGCCAGCGTCGTCGCCGGCACGACCACCAGATCCGGGGCGCCCGACTCCAGGGCCCGCGCGAGCAGCGCCCACGCCGCGTCCCAGCGGGCCTTCTCCGGGCGTCGGCCGACCGCCTCGACGACCCCTTCGAGGGCCGCCTGGCGGCGGTCGCCGCGCTCGGGCAGCTCGGCCCCCTCGGGGTCGGCGAGGAGGAGTTCGGGATCCGGGAGGTCCATCCGGTCGAGCCAGGCCAGGAGTTCGAGCCCCGGCCCGTCCCCGACGGCCCCCCTCACCAGCTGCGAGAGCACGTCCCGCGAGACGCCCGCGGCGGTCGCGAAGGCGATGAGCCGCAGCGCCGTCTCCCAGCTCCGGGGCGAGGGCCAGGGGCCGCCCCGGAGCGCCTCGCCGCCGGGCAGCCGGTGGACGAGCGCCGGACGGGCCGTCAGCAGACCGCAGACCGCCCGCCGGGCGACGTCCACGGCCTCCGCCAGCCGCGCGGGGTCGAGGCGGGGGAGCGTGGCGCGCGGCCAGACGCCCCCGAGGCCGCGGACCACGACCTCGGCGTCGTGCGTCCACCGCAGGTGGACGAAGCGGTTGGCGAGCGGCGGGCTCAGCTCCCAGCCGTCGGCGGCCGAGGACCGCGGATTGGCGGCGGCGACGATCCGCACGTCGGGCGGGAGGACCAGCGTCCCGATCCGCCGCTCCAGGACGAGCCGGAGCAGGGCCGCCTGGACGGCCGGGGGAGCGGTGGACAGCTCGTCCAGGAACAGCAGGCCCCGGCCGGCGCGGACCAGGCGCACGGCCCACTCCGGCGGTGCCATCGGCACCCCCTGTTCCGCGGGGTCCTCCCCGAGGACGGGCAGGCCGGAGAAGTCGGTGGGCTCGTGCACGCTCGCGATGACCGTGGTCAGCGGCAGGTCGAGCGAGGCGGCGAGCCGGGTGAGGGCCGCGGTCTTGCCGATGCCCGGCTCACCCCACAGGAGCACCGGCAGATCGGCGGCGACCGCCAGGGTCAGCGCCTCCAGCTGCGGATCGGGCCGGGGCTCGGTGTCGGTGTCGCGCAGGAGGGACAACAGGGCGGCGGCGACGTCGAGTTCGCCGGAGGATGCCGGGGCGGAGGGCAGGGGTGTGGGCATGGGAGATCACCTGAGGGAGGAAGGAGGAGAGAGGAGTGGGGGGATCGCGCCGGCGGTACGCGGAATCCGTCAGCAGGACGCGGAAGGGGCGGCGGACGTCGCGTGGCGCGCACCCGCGCCACGCGTGCGCGTGCGGCGGCTGTCCGGACGCGTCCGGCGCGGGGGAGGGGGCAGGGGGTCGCGGCCGGGTGCGGGGCCGACCAGCCCGGCCCGGTAGAGGCCGTACGTGACGCGCTGCCGCGCCGCCGTCTCGAGCGCGTCCCGGAGGGCGCCGTCGCGCAGCAGCGCCGCGGGACCGAGCAGGCCCTCGACGACGGCCAGCGCGCCGGCGACGTCACCGTGGTCGAGCCGTTCCCGGACGCCGGTGAGGCAGTCCGGGCGCCGGTGCGCCTCGTCCACGGCCCGCACGCAGGGCAGCGCGCGGCCGGTCAGCGCGACGAGGAGCTCCTCGCGCCGGAGTTCGGCCGGATCGTGGTCGAGCGGTGTCAGTACGCCGTCGACCAGGCCGATCCGGTGCCGGGCGCCCCTGCACTCCACGAGGCGCGGCGCGCCCGTCGGCGCCGACGGGCGCGGCGGACCGGTCGGCACGTGGCCGGGGACCAGCGCGGCGGCGACCCGCGGGGGCCGCCGCCCGGCCCCGACGAGGCCGG
>NZ_JAINVG010000127.1 GCF_020400725.1 Streptomyces sp. NK15101
CCTGGACCCGGCCCATCGGGCGGAGGGGGACGGCCGCGCGGGCGAGGCCCTGCGGGCGGCCCTGCGCGGCGACTGCCATCTGCACTCGGACTGGTCCGACGGCGGTGCCGGCATCGAGGTCATGGGGCGGACGGCGGCGGCGATCGGGCACGAGTGGGCGGTCCTCACCGACCACTCGCCGCGCCTCACGGTGGCCCGGGGCCTGTCCCCCGAGCGCCTTCGGCGGCAACTGGACGTGGTGGCACGGCTCAACGAGGAGTGGGCGCCGTTCCGTCTCCTCACCGGGATCGAGTGCGACATCCTGGACGACGGCTCGCTCGACCAGGAACCGGAGCTGCTCGACCGCCTCGACCTGGTCGTCGGCTCGGTCCACTCGAAGCTACGGATGGACGCCCCGTCGATGACCCGCCGCCTCGAACGGGCCGTGCGCGACCCGCTGATGGACGTGCTCGGACACTGCACGGGGCGTCTGGTGGCGGGCGGGCGGCTGCGGCCCGAGTCCGAGTTCGACGCGGAGCGGGTCTTCGCCGCCTGTGCCGAGTCGGGCACGGCGGTGGAGGTCAACAGCCGCCCGGAGCGCCTCGATCCGCCGCGCCGGCTGCTGCGGGCGGCGGTCGCGGCGGGCACGTACTTCGCCGTCGACACGGACGCCCACGCGCCCGGTCAGCTGGAGTGGCAGATCCTGGGCTGCGCACGGGCCGAGGAGTGCGGGGTCCCGCCGGAGCGGGTGATCAACACCTGGCCGGCGGAGCGGCTGCTGGAGTGGACGCGGGGCTGACGCGGCGACGGGCCCGGGGGAGGCCGGCTCCCCCGGGCGTCAGGCGCGCTGCCAGACCGTGGTCGCGTTGCAGAACTCGCGGATGCCGTGGCCGGAGAGCTCCCGGCCGTACCCCGAGCGCTTGACCCCGCCGAAGGGGAGCGCCGGGTGCGAGGCCGTCATGCCGTTGACGAAGACGCCGCCCGCCTCCAGGTCGCGGACGAAGAACGCGACGTCCTCCTGGGAGCGCGTCCAGACGTTGGAGCTGAGGCCGAACGGGGAGTCGTTGGCGACGGCCACGGCCTCCTCGACGTCACGGACCGGGTAGACGGTGGCGACGGGGCCGAAGGTCTCCTCGTGGTGGATCCGCATCTCCGGCGTGATCCCGGTGAGGACGGTGGGACGGTAGTACCAGCCGTTCCGGAGCGCCGTCTCCTCCGGGCGGTTTCCGCCGCACAGGACGGTGGCGCCCCGCTCGACGGCGTCGTCGACGAGCGCCTCCAGGTCGGCCCGGCCCTGCTCGGTGGCGAGGGGACCGACGTCGGTGGACTCGTCGAGGGGGTCGCCGACGGTGAGGGCGTTCATGGCGGCGGTGAAGCGCTCGGAGAAGTCGTCGTACACGTCCTGGTGGACGATGAACCGCTTGGCGGCGATGCAGGACTGCCCGTTGTTCTGTACGCGCGCGGTGACGGCGGTCTTCACGGCTCCGACGATGTCGGCGGAGGGCATGACGATGTACGGGTCGCTGCCGCCGAGCTCCAGGACGGTCTTCTTCACCTCGCCGCCCGCGACGGCGGCGACGGCCCGGCCGGCCGGTTCGCTGCCGGTGAGGGTGGCGGCCACCACCCGGGGGTCCCGGAGGACGCCCTCGACGTCGCGGGAGCCGATGAGGAGGGTCTGGAAGCAGCCGTCGGGATATCCGGCGCGGCGGAAGAGGTCGCCCAGGTAGAGCGCGGTCCTCGGCACGTTGGAGGCGTGTTTGAGGAGGCCGGTGTTGCCCGCCATGAGGGCGGGCGCGGCGAAGCGGATCACCTGCCAGAGCGGGAAGTTCCACGGCATGACGGCGAGGATCGGGCCGAGGGGGCGGTAGTGGACCCGGGCCATGTCGGCACCCGAGTCCTGGACGTCGCTCTCCGCCGGGTGCTCGTCGGCGAGCAGCTCCTGCGCGTGCTTGGCGTACCAGCGCATGGCCTTGGCGCACTTGGCGGCCTCCGCGCGGGCGGCGGTGATCGGCTTGCCCATCTCGGTGGTCATGGTGCGGGCGATGTCCTCGGCGTCCTCGTCGAGGAGGGTCGCGGCGGCGCGCATGAGCCGTGAGCGTTCGGCGAAGGAAGTCGTGCGGTACTGGCGGTACGCCTCGTGCGCGGCGGCGATGCGGCGCTCGACCTCCTCGGGCCCGTGGGCCTCGTAGGTGCGCAGCGTCTCACCCGTCGCGGGGTTCACGGTGGCGATGCCCATGACGTGCCTCCTCCTGCCGGCGCCCCCCGTCCGTAACCTTCCCCTCCCCGGCCGTCGGCGCAACAGGGGCGGGGCGGTGGGGTGATCCGCCGCCCCGATCAGCCGGAGCGGGACCGAGCCCAGGGGTGCGCAATCCAGACTCTTCGGGATTATGTGCACAGAAGTGTACGCACGGAGCTCACGAACGAGAGGCATTCGTCATGGCTGTTTCCAGCACTCCGATCGGGCTCACCCGGGGCGCCCACGTCGGGATCTCGGTCTCGGACCTGGATGTGGCGATCGATTTCTACCAGGCCCTGACGGGACGGCCGCCCGTCGCGCAGGGGACCATGCACAGTGCGTCCTTCGGCAGGTCCCAGGGGCTGCCCGACGCGCATCTGCGGTACGCCACGATCAACATCGACGGCCTCGGCATCGACCTCATCGAGTTCCAGGACCCGGTGGGCTGGCGGACGAACGGAGCGGCGAACCGCCCCGGCTCCATGCACCTGTGCTTCAGGGTCGACGACTTCGATGCCGTGTACAAGCGCATGAAGGAGGCCGGCTACGACTTCCTCGGCGACGACTACACGTTCCTCGCGGGCGAGGTCACCCCGGACGCGGCCCTCGGCACCAGGGTCGCCTATTTCAACGACCCCGACGGCACCAACCTGGAGATCATCGAGCCCAAGGGAGGGTTCGCCGGTTAGGACCCGTCCGGCCGCTCGCACGGCCGCTTCGCGTCGGCGTCGTCGACGCGGGGCCGCAGTACCGGCCCTGGCGTCCACGGTCTCGGCGGGAAGGCCCGCGCCCCGTGCGGAGTGCGGGCCTTCCACGTGGTGCCGGGGGTCGCGCAGGTGTCAGGTGAGGTCCCGGCGGCGGCCCACCGGCACCGCGAGCAGGTGGAGCGGCGGCAGGAGTGCGGCCGCGCACACCGTCCACAGGGCCGCGTGCGCCCCCGCGTACGTGGCGAGCAGGCCGGCGGTGAGGGCGCCGAGCGGCTGGGCGCCCCAGGAGACGAAGCGGACGGTGGCCATGACGCGGGAGAGCAGCTCGGGCGGCGACTCGGTCTGGCGGTGGGTGCGGGTGGTGATGGACCCGATGACGACGCCGAAGGCGAAGCCGGCGTTGCCCAGGGCGAACCAGTACGCGTCGGCCGCGGAGGTGGTCAGCGGGATCAGCAGGGCGGCGGCGCCGCCGGCCAGGGCGGTCCCGACGAGCACCCGGGCCGTGCCGAAGCGCCGGGTCAGCCGGACCGCCGCGGCGGATCCGGCGAGTGCGCCGATTCCGTCCGCGGCGAGCACCAGGCCGAGTTGTACGGGGGTCAGTCCGGCCTCGCGGACCAGGTAGAGGGGGGTGAGGGCGACCAGGGCGGCGCAGACGAAGTTGGTGGCGGTGGCCCAGAGCATGCAGGGCAGCATCACCGGGTGCCGCGTCACGTACGTCCAGCCGTCGCGGATCAGCCGGAGGGTGCCGCCGCCGGCGCGGGCGGCGGGGCGGCGCTCGGGGAGGGTGCGCAGCAGCACGGCGGAGAGCAGATAGCTGACCGCGTCCACGAGGAGCGCGCCGACCGGGCCCGCGGCGTGCACCAGAAGGCCGCCGCCGGAGGGTCCCGCGGTCTCGGTGACGGCGTGCGTGCCGGACATCAGGCTGTTGCGGGCGGCGAGCCGCCGGGCCGGGACGATGGCGGGCAGGAAGGTCGAGTTGCCGATGTCGAAGAGCACGGTCGCGGCCCCGGTGACCAGCGCGGCGAGCAACAGGTGCGCGTAGCCGAGCCGGTCGAGCCACCAGGCGAGCGGGAGTGATCCGACGGCGGCGAACCGTGCGAGGTCGAGGGCGACCTGGAGGCGGCGGAGCGGGACGCGCTGGGCGATCACTCCGGCCGGGAGGCTGAGCAGCAGCCAGGAGACCTGCCCGGCCGCGGCGAGCAGGGTGGCCTGGAGCGCGGTGGCGTCGAGGACGGTGAGGGCGACCAGGGGCAGGGCGAGGGCGGTGACGGCGGTGCCGGCGTCGCTGACGGTGGAGGCGGCCCAGTAGCGCCAGAAGACGGCCGGGGGCGAGGTCGCGTGGTGGGTGCTGCGGCGGTCCTGCTCCGGGACCGTTGGTGCCTCGCTCATGTGATGCCCGCCCTCCAGTGAGTCTCTAATGGGAACTTACTCGCGCCGATAGAGTTCCTATCGGGAACTGACCGCATGGCGCAAGATGGTTCCGAAGACAGGACGCCACATCCGGAAGGCAGGAGACCCATGGTCAGGTCGGTGCCCGAGCGGGACGCCGCCTGCGCGATCGCGCAGGCGGCGGCGGTGGTCGGCGACTGGTGGAGCCTGCTCCTGGTACGGGAGACCGCACGCGGGCACCACCGGTTCGACGCGCTGCAGAAGGAGCTGGGCATCTCCCGCAAGGTGCTGGCCGAGCGCCTCGCGCACCTGGTGGAGGCGGAGGTCCTGGAGAGGGTTCCGTACCAGAGCGGCCCGGTGCGGTACGAGTACCGGCTGACGGAGAGCGGGAGGGGGCTGCTGCCCGTGCTCCTCTCGATGCAGGACTGGGCGGACCGCTGGCTCCTCGGCAACGGCTCCCTGAGCGGCACGGCCGACGAGGACAGCGCCGAAGGACGGCGGGTGGCGGGCCTGGTGGGCGAGAGGCTGCCGCGCCTCGAACTGCCGGGACACCGGGACGGCGAACCGCTGGACCCGGTGACCGGGGCCGCGGCCACCGTCGTGTTCTCCTACCCGGCGACCGGCAGGCCCGGCCCGTTGCCGGACGGCTGGTCCGACATCCCGGGCGCCATCGGCTGCACGCTGGAGAACCGGCTGTTCCGCGACGCCTACGACGACTTCCGCGCGGCGGGCGCCGACGTGCGCGGCGTGAGCACTCAACGCCCGGACGAACAGCGGGCGTTCGCCGTGGAGGAGGGCATCCCCTTCACCCTGCTCTCCGACGTCGACCTGCGCCTCGCCGCCGCCCTGCGGCTACCGGTCTTCCGCGCCGGACAGGCACTGCGGCTGAAGCGGGCGGTACTGGTGGTGGACCGCGAACGCGTGGTGCGCCAGGCACGCTTCCCGGTGACGGACATCCCGGAGGCGGTGCGCGAAGCACTGGCGGAGGTACGGCGGGTGGCGGCGGAGAGCTGAAGGGGGCGGCCCTTCGCGCGACCCTCGGCACACGAGCTCGATACGTACGGGGCCGCGGTCCCCTCATGCCGCCGGAACCGGCCGGAACGGCCCCCGCCGCCCCCGGGTGCCGTCGACGGACCAGAGACGACGCCTTTCCTGGACGGTCTTCCACGGATCGTACCGGTCCGGCGGGTCACGCCGGGCAGGCTCCCGCCCGGACTTCGCGGGGCGCCGTCGCAGGTCCGTGGCGGCCGGGCGGTCGGCTACGGGGCCGCCTCGCGGAAGAGCGCCAGGAGGGCGCGCGCCTGCGGGGCGTCCGCGTCGAAGAACTGGGTGGCCAGTGCGGGTGGCACGGCGGTTCCGTGCATGCGGACCTCATGGCAGCCGAAGCAGAACGCCGCCTCGAACAGCACCAGGTCGAGAGCGTCCGCGTACGCCCGGACGCTCCAGCCCGGCCGGAAGCCGCAGCGGTGCTGCTCACTGCCGGGCAGGCTCTCGATCAACGCCAGGGCGCTGACGGCCTCGCTCCCGATCCAGTGGGCGCCCACCTTGCCGGGATACGGGATGCCCCGCTTCGCCGGGAGTTCGGAGATCCTCACGACCTCGAGCAACACGGCGGCGGCCACGGCTTCGACGGGGAGCTGCATGTGCACAGTCTGCCCGCACCCGGTGGCGCCCCCGCGCGTGGACCGCGAGCCGGAGGGCGACCCGCTTCCGCGACTCGCGGTGGGTCCTGATCCGAAAGACGCGCTCCAGGCTCGTCAAACTCCCGCCCGCCCCGGCACGCGTGGCGCCTGGCCGGTCGTCAGCCAGGTCAGGGCTCCCTTGAGGTGGGCCCGGAAGGCGGGGACGCCGTAGGCTTCCGGCGCGTGCCCCAGGGCGGTGAAGAAGACGCGGCCCCGGTCGATCTCACGGCACCAGACCAGCGGGTGGTCGGCGCCGTGGGCGCCGCCCCGGTAGGCGGTCTCGTCGGCCCGGGCCAGGACCCGTACCGGTTCCCCGGAAGCCCGGGGGTCCGAGGTGAAGTCGTACCACTCGTCCGTCCAGTCCCAGCGCTCCGGGAGCGGGGCGGTCGCCGGGTGGTCCCGGTCGTCCACGAGCACCCTGCCCGGCTGGATCTCCGGGTGGCCGGCGAAGCGGGTGCCGAGCAGTTCGCCGTAGAAGGGCCAGTCCGGCTCGGCGTTGGCGGCCGCGTGGACGGCGAGGAGGGAACCGCCGCCCCGGAGGTACGCCTCCAGGGCGGCACGCCCCTGGGGCGTCAGGACGTTCCCCGTCGTGGAGAGGAGGACGACCACGGCGCACCTCGCCAGGCGCTCCGGGGTGAAGGCCGCCGGGTCCTCGGTGACCTCGGCCCCGCGTCCGAGCTCCGCCGCCAGCTCGACGAGGGCTGCGGCGCCGGCGGGGATCGATTCGTGGCGGTATCCCGCCGTGCGGGTGTGGACGAGGACGTCGGCGATGGTCACGCGAGGAGCTCCAGGGCGGGTGCGCGGGGAAGGGAGACAGGTCCGGCAGGGAAGGGAGAAAGCGCTTTCCCCGTCCCCGCGACCGTAGCCACCGAAAACCGCGGGCCGCAACCCCTTCCGCTCCTGCACACTGCCCCGATGACACCCCTTCACGATCATGCCCGGCGGGCCCTCGCCCACGTCGCCGACCGCTCCACCGGCGATCCGCTCGACCCGGACCTGCGGGTCACCCTCAACTTCCATCCGCACTTCCTGCACCGGCTCGCCGACGAGGGGGTCTACCGCTCCCAGTTCGTCACCGGCACCGGCAACGGCGGCCTCACCGCCCACCCCGGCGGGGACCGCTGGCGCTGGGAGAGCCGCATCTTCGGCGGCGCGTACGACGCGGCCCCGGCGGAGACGCGCCCGGTCTACGGCGCGCTCGACTTCCGCCGCCGCCCCTACGGCGCCGCGCCCCGCTTCGGCTCCGCCCATCTGCGGCTCACGGCGGCCGCCGTGGAGCGCGCGAGCTTCTGCTACCCGGACAGCTTCCTGGAGCCCGGCGACTTCGGCGTGGCGTCCCGGATGCGGCTGATCGCCCTCGCCGAGGCCGACGAGCAGGATCCGCTCGACGACTACATCGAGGCGCAGGTCCACGGACCGGTCGTGATCGGGCGGGACGTGGAGGCGCTGGTTCTGGACCCGAGCCACCGGGGCACGGAGGTGGAGGAGGCGGCGCGGCGGCTGCCGTGCCCGGTGGAGTGGCACGGGGGTTTCCGCGTCTCCGTCGACGAGCTGCGGCGGCATCCCGGCTTCCGGGGGCCCCAGTACGTGGAGCTCGCGGCCCGGATCGCCGTCGGCGGCCGGCTCGATCCGCGGATCGTGCAGGAGGCGGCGGGGTCGGGGCGGTACGACCCGCAGGACGTGAAGAAGGTCTGGCACTACCTGGCCCGTTTCGGCGCCCCGACGAGCTGAGCGGTGCCCCGGTCAGGGGCCGCGCGCCGGGATCCGGGACCGCGCGCCGGGACCCGGGGCGGCGCGCCGGGACCCGGGGCGGCGTGCCGGGATCCGGGACCGCGTGCCGGGATCCGGGACCGCGCGCCGGGATCCGGGGCGGCGTGCCGGGACCCGGGGCGGCGCGCCGGCCTGCCTCCGGGCCGGGCCGTCGGCTGAGCCGTACGCCACACCGACTCTCGATGCATTGGCGTATCGGATACATCTCTGTATCTTTTGGCGCGCCGTGCACCACCCACGCGTCCCGCTCGTCCGAGGAGCCGCCATGAGCACCGTGCCGCCCGCGATCGCCGCCGCCGTCGGACCCCTGCCCGACGGGGCCGTCGTCCCGCTGCCGCCCACCTTCGAGTCCGTCGAGGAGGAGCGCACGTACCGCAAGGAACAGCTCGCCGCCGGATTCCGGATCTTCGGGAGGTTCGGCTTCTCCGAGGGCGTCGCCGGGCACATCACCGTGCGCGATCCGGGCGACCCGGACGCCTTCTGGGTCAACCCGTTCGGCATGAGCTTCACCCAGATCAAGGCCTCGGACCTGATCCTGGTCGACCACGAGGGGAACGTCCTCGAAGGACGCCGGCCCGTGAACCGGGCCGCGTTCGTCATCCACTCCCGGGTCCACGCCGCCCGTCCCGACGCGATCGCCGCCGCGCACTCGCACTCCCTGCACGGCAAGGCCTTCTCCAGCCTCGGCATCCCGCTCGCCCCGATCACCCAGGACGCCTGCGCGTTCTTCGAGGACCACGGGATCTACGACGACTACCGGGGCGTCGTGAACGAGACCGAGGAGGGCGAGCGGGTCGCCAAGGCCCTGGGCGACCACAAGGCGGTCATCCTCAAGAACCACGGACTGCTCACCGTCGGCCACTCCGTCGCCGAGGCCGTGTGGTGGTTCGTCACCATGGAGCGCTCCTGCCAGGCGCAGCTCCTCGCGATGGCGGCGGGCACCCCGCACCTCATCGACCGCGAGACGGCCCTCCTCACCCGGGGGCAGATCGGCGGACACCTGGCCGGCTGGTTCCAGGCGCGCCCCCTGTGGGATCAGATCACCGCGTCCGACCCCGACCTCTTCGACTGATCCCCGGGCCGGTCGGAGGGACCGGGGAGCTCACGCGTCGCCGCCTCCAGGAGCGGGACGAGGAACTGCCGTTCCAGGGTGCCGGGCGGCAGTTCGGCCGGCTCCACGTAGCTCTGGGCGAGACCGCCCTCGCGCAGGGCGATGAGGAGGCGGGCGAACCGGTCGGCGCTCACGGTCAGTTCGCGTCCGGCCCGGCGCAGCACGAGGGTGAGGCCGCGGGCGATCTCGGCCCGCAGCCGCTCGTCGTGGCGCGCGAGCACCCAGGCGGCCTGCGGGTCGCGGATGGCGTGCAGGGTGAACTCGGTGGTGACGAGGTACCACTCCCGCTCGTCCGGTTCGACGCGGGCGGCGAGCTCCGCGAGCCGGGGCAGGGTGTACTCCTCGGGCGCCAGCGCGTCGATGGACTCGGCGAGACGCCGTACGGTCCGCTCGCTGTGCTCGTCGAAGAGGGCGAGGAAGAGCTCTTCCTTGCTCGCGAAGTTCGAGTAGTACGCACCCCGTGTGTAACCGGCGCGCTCGCAGATCTGCTCGATCGTCGTCGCGTGGAAGCCGTGCTCGGCGAAGGTCTCCAGGGCGGCCTTCAGGAGCGCCGCGCGGGTGCGGGGCCGCCGCCTGGTGACACCTTTGGGCACGGGTGCGTCCTCCTCGTTCGGGCCGCTCGCGCGGCGGACGCCCACCTTACCGGCGTCTCCTTCCCGGGCGGCGATCAGCGCAGGCGGATAAAATTCACGCATGGCAGAGCGGCCCGTCGTGCCCGCGGCGCCCGATCTGGTCCTCGAGATCGACGGGGACGCGACGCTCATGAACCCGAGTCGCGTCTATCGCATCGGGCGCGATCCCACCAGCGACATCGTGCTCGCGGACGCCCGGGCGTCCTGGCACCACGCGGTGCTCAGCGCCGCGGGCGGCCACTGGACCCTGGCGGACGAGGGCAGTACCAACGGCACGTTCGCGGACGGCCTGCGGGTCGCCCGGACGCGGGAGGTCGGTCCCGGGACGGTCGTACGGTTCGGCCATCCCGCCGACGGACCGCGCGCGGTGCTCTCGACCGGCGCCCCGGCCCGGCCCGCGGAGCCCCGCGACGTCCCGGAGCCCCCGCCCGCACCGGAACCTCCTCCCGCGCCGGAGCCGGTACGGGATGCCGCGCCCGAGGCCGTACGGGAGACCCCGCCATCGCCTCCGCCCGAGGCCGTACGGGAGACCCCGCCATCGCCTCCGCCCGAGGCCCCGCCCCTCCCGGAGCCCCTCCCCGGCCCCGTACTGCGGTCCGAGGGCCTCCGGCCGCCCTCCGTCTCGCATCCCGCCATGACCGGCACCTTCCGGCAGCCGACGTCGGTGCGGCCGCTGCCGGCCCACAGCATCCGGATCGGGCGCGCCCCCGACAACGACGTCGTCGTCCCCGACCTGGTCGTCTCCCGGCGGCACGCCGAGCTCCGCGCCCATCCCGACGGCACCTACTGGATCCACGACCTCGGCAGCCACAACGGCACCTTCCTCAACGGCGCCCCCGTCGTGGACGCCCGCGTGACGCCGGAGGACATCGTCGGCATCGGCCGGTGCGCGTTCTGTCTGATCGGCGGGCAGCTCGTCGAGTTCACCGACACCGGCGAGGTCTCCCTCGACGTCCGGTCGCTCGCGGTGACCGTCGACCACGGGCGCAAGACCCTCCTCGACGAGGTGTCGTTCCCGGTGGGCGAGAAGTGCCTGCTCGCGGTCGTCGGCCCGTCCGGCGCCGGGAAGTCGACGCTCCTGGGCGCGCTCACCGGTCAGCGCCCGGCCGACCGGGGCACGGTGCTCTACGACGGCCGCGACCTCTACCGGGACTACGCCGAGCTGCGCCAGCGCATCGGGCTCGTCCCGCAGGACGACATCCTGCACCTCCAGCTCACCGTCCGCCGTGCCCTCGGGTACGCCGCCGAACTGCGTTTCCCCGAGGACACCGTGGCGGCCGAACGGCGGGCCCGGGTCGACGAGGTGATCCGGGAGCTCGGGCTCGTGGAGCGCGCGGACCAGCCGATCCACAGCCTCTCCGGCGGCCAGCGCAAGCGGGTGAGCGTCGCCCTCGAACTGCTCACCAAGCCCTCCCTGCTCTTCCTGGACGAGCCGACCTCAGGGCTCGACCCGGGCATGGACCGCTCCGTGATGCACATGCTGCGCGGGCTCGCGGACGACGGCCGCACGGTCGTCGTGGTCACGCACAGCGTGCTCAGCCTCGACGTGTGCGACCGGCTGCTGGTGCTCGCGCCGGGCGGCCGGGTCGCGTACTACGGGCCGCCCGCCGACACGCTCGGCTTCTTCGGCTTCGAGCAGTGGCCGGAGGCCTTCGAGGCCTTCGAGAACGACCGGGACCGCGACTGGGCCGGGCAGTACCGGGCCTCCCGATTCCATCGCCGGTACATCGCGGACGCGACGGCCGGCCCCGGCGCCCCCGCCCCCGTCCCCGTGCCCGCCGCCTCCGCCTCCGCGCGCGGGGCCGCGGCCGGGGAGCCCGCTCCTCCGCCGAAGGCGCAGAGCTGGGGTTCCCAGCTGCGGACGCTCACGCGCCGGTACGCGGCGGCGCTCTCCGCCGACCGGACCTTCCTCGCCATCATGATCGCGCTGCCGTTCGTGATGGGCGCGATGGCCCGGGCGCTGTCCGAGGGCAGCCTCAACCCCGAGTCGACGATGAACGTGCTGCTCATCCTCTGCGTGGGCGGTGTCCTCACGGGCGCGGCGAACGCCGTGCGCGAGCTGGTCAAGGAGCGGTCGATCTACCGGCGCGAGAGAGCCGTCGGCCTCTCCCGTTCCGCCTATCTCGCCTCGAAGGTGGTGGTCCTCGGTCTGATCACGGTCGTGCAGGCGGTGGTCCTGACACTGGTGGCGCTGATCGGCGTACCGCTGAACGTGCCCGGCGGCAAGGGCGTCCTGATGCCGCCCCTGGTGGAGATCACCCTCGCGGTCGCGCTGCTCGCCTTCACGGCGATGATGCTCGGCCTGCTGGTCTCGGCGCTGGTCCGCAAGGAGGAGGTGACGATGCCGCTGCTCGTCCTCCTCGCGATCGTGCAGGTGGTCTTCTGCGGAGCGCTCCTGAAGGTGCGCGGCACGCCGGTCCTGGAGCAGCTGGCCTGGCTCGTGCCCTCGCGGTGGGCGTTCGCGGCGATGGGCGCGACGATCGACATCGGGAAGACCGCGCCGAGCGAGAAGACCGCCGATCCGCTGATGCGGCACACGGCGGAGGCCTGGCTGTTCGACATGGGCGTCCTGGTGGTGCTCTGTCTCGTCCTCGGCCTGCTCGTGGCCCGGCTGCTGCGCCGCCACGAGCCGGTCGTGATGCGGAGGTAGGGCCATGAGCTCTTCCGCGGTGGAGGTGAGGCGGTGAGCGTCCCCGTGCCCGAGTACGACGTGCCGGACTTCCGGCCCACCCATGTGGTGCCGCGTTCCGGGCTCTCCACCTGGGAGGCGCCCGATCCGGCGCTGCCCACGGCGCCCCTCGACGCCTTCCTGCCGGTACGGCTCGTGGAGCGGGCCGGCGACTGGGGGCGGGTGCTGTGCTCCAACGGCTGGACCGCGTGGGTCGACGCGCGCCTCCTGGTGAGCGTGCCCGACGACCCTCCGGCGGCGGGCGGGCCCCTCACCAGGACCGCGGACCCCCGGCCGCTCATCGCGCGCGCCGAGGACGCGCTCGGCCGCTACCGGCGGGCGGCCGAGGAGCTGGGCGCGGGCCGTCTCGACGGCGAGGGCTTCCGGCTGCGGACCCGCGGCCTGCGGGTCGGCATGGTCGTCGACGGCGAGTCGGTGTGGCTGTACGACGCGGAGCACGAGCGCTGGGTGTACTGCGACGGCCTGGGACTCAGTACGTACGCGGCTTCGGCGGCGCCGTCGGCCGCCCCGTCCCGGGAACCCGACGACGAACGGGCGGGCACCGCGCCCCCGGCCCACGAGCCGACCCAGGTGGTGCTGCGCGGCGATCCCTCCGTCGCCGCCGGGCCGCCGCCGACCCAGGTGGTGGAACGGCCCCCGGGACCGGACGGTGAGGGCTGATGGCCGGCGGGGCGCACGGGGACCCGGAGATCCCGGCGGGCCGGCCTTCCGGGCTCGTCGGGAAGGAGATCGCGGGCTACCGGGTGGAGGGCGAGATCGGGCGCGGCGGCATGGCGGTGGTGTACCGGGCGCGGGACCTGCGCCTCGACCGGACGGTGGCGCTGAAGCTGCTCGCCCCGGAGCTGGCCCGCAACGACACCTTCCGCAGACGCTTCGCGCACGAGTCCCGGGTCGCCGCCTCGATCGACCACCCGCACATCGTGCCGGTCTTCGAGGCGGGCGAGACGGAGGGCGTGCTCTACATCGCCATGCGGTACGTGGCGGGACAGGACCTGGCGGCCCTGCTCGACCGCGAGGGGCCGCTGCCGCCGGTCAAGGCGGGCCGGATCGCGGTGCAGGTGGCCTCGGCCCTGGACGCGGCGCACGCGCACGACCTGGTGCACCGGGACGTGAAGCCCGGCAACGTCCTGGTCGCCGAGGGCACCGACGGCGACCACCCGGAGCACGTCTACCTGACCGACTTCGGACTGACGAAGAAGTCGCTGTCCCTCACGGGCTTCACGACGGTGGGCGAGTTCGTCGGGACGCTGGACTACGTGGCGCCCGAGCAGATCTCCGGCAAGCCGGTGGACGGCCGGTGCGACGTCTACAGCCTGGCGTGCGTGGTCTTCGAGACCCTCGTGGGGTCGCCGCCGTTCCGCCGCGACACCGACTGGGCGGTGCTG
>NZ_JAINVG010000128.1 GCF_020400725.1 Streptomyces sp. NK15101
CGCCCCGTACAGGAAGCCTGATACGTTCCGGCCGGCGCGAAGCGCCCACCCTGGTCCGCACGCCGCCAGAGGCGGAGCGCACCGGCGAGCAGAGCGTTATCCACGACATCGGAGGAAGTCCCCGCCCGCGGCCAGCAGCCCGTCGAACTGGGCGGCCGCCGGGAACCACGGCGCCTCGTACTCCCAGGACACCCAGTGATCGGCCAGCAGCAGGCGCAGGCACGCGGCGAGCGACAGCACGCCCGTGCCCAGCGGCAGCGGGGTGAGGTCGTCCACGGAGGCGATGTCCTTGACCTGGACGTAGGCCAGGCGCGGTGCGAGCTCGGCGTAGGACCGCGCGGGCGGCTCGCCCGCGAGACGGGTGTGCATCACGTCCCACAGCGCCCCGACGGACGGGTGATCCACCAGGCCGAGGACCCGGGCGACGTCCCTCCCGCCCCGGTGGGAGTCGTGGGTCTCCAGGAGGACGCCCACCCCGAAGGCCCGGGCGGTGTCGGCGACGGCGGCCAGGCGGCGGGCCGCCCGGACGTCGGCCTCCGCCGCCGGGGCGTCGCCGCCGTGCGGGAAGACCCGCACGTAGCGGGCACCGGGATCGGCGGCCAAGCTGAACCCGGCCGACCCCCGCACGCCCGCCCGCGATTCCCCGGATCCGCACTCCGGCAGGATCGCGGGCGGGTCTTCGCGTACCGCGCCGTACCGGCGGCCGCGCCCTCGGCCCGGTCGGCTGCGTCGGCTGCGTCGAGCGGTTCACGGCGGTGAATCACTGCGGAACGGAGCACGGCCAACCGTTACTTGTGGGTACGGAGTCTTGTCAGCCGCATGTACCGCACGCGAACATGCTGCGGCACGGCTCCCACCCCCACCCACCAGAGGCCGTCATGAAGCGATCACTGCTGGGAGCCGCGCTCGCCGCGGCCCTCATCGCCGCCGGGACCCCGGCCACCGCCGCACCAGCCCGCGCGAGCGCATCCACGCCCTCGCCCGCCGGCGCCCTTCTCACCGAGAGCTGGCAGGCCCCGCTCAGTACCCGGGGCCGCTACGTCGTGGACGCCGACGGCGATCGGTTCAAGCTCAAGTCCGTGAACTGGCACGGTGCCCAGGGCTCGTACAACGGCTCAGGAGACGTGAACGACCCGGCCGATCACCACGACGCCGAGAAGTCCGACCAGATGCCGCTGGGCCTCGACCGGGCGCCGATCGGGACGATCCTCGCCGACTTCCACCGGCTCGGCGCCAACAGCATCCGGCTGCCGTTCTCCAACGAGATGCTGCACGACCAGCGACCGGTCCCCGACGCCTCCGTCGCCGCCAACCCGTCCCTCAAGGGCAAGACGCCCCTCCAGGTCTTCGACGCGGTGATCGCGGCGACCACCGCGGAGGGCTTCGCGGTGGTCCTCAACAACCACACCAACACGTCCCGCTGGTGCTGCGGCCTCGACGGCAACGAGCGCTGGAACACCAGCCAGACCACCGCGCAGTGGCAGAACGACTGGCTCTTCATGGCCAGGCGCTACAAGGACGACAAGCGCGTCGTCGGCGCCGACCTCTACAACGAGGTCCGCCGCACGGTCTGGGACGACGCCAACTGGGGTTGGGGCAATGACCACGACTGGTGGGCCGCCTCCCAACGCCTCGGCGACCGGTTGCTCACCGAGGCCAACCCCGACCTCCTCGTCATCGTCGAGGGCATCAACTGGCAGGGCATACCGACCGATCTCACCCGGCACTGGCGGCCCACCCTCGAACCCGCCCGCGAGCTCTCCCACACCCTGGTCGCCTCCGACAAGCTGGTGTACTCGGCCCACTTCTACGGCTACACGGGCCCGAACCACACCGGCGCCACCGGCACCGGCGAGACCCACGACCGGCGCTACCAGGAGCTCTCCCGCGACGAACTCTTCGCGACCCTGACGCGCCAGGCCCTCTTCGTCACCGACGACACCCGGCGTCACTACACCGCGCCCGTCTGGATCAGCGAGTTCGGCATCGGCGCCGACGAGACCAACCCGCAAGTCCGGACCTGGTTCGGAAACTTCGTCGACTACCTCATCGAGCACGACGCCGACTTCGCCTACTGGCCGGCGGTCGGCTTCACCGGCCACGGGCGGTGGAAGCTGCTCGACTACGACACCCAGGGCCGCCGCTCCGGCATCCTCGACGGCGACGACTGGCGCGCCCCGCACTGGCAGCGGCTCGTCGACGCCCCCGGACGGACCGGCGCCGTGCCCGTCGCCGACACCTGGGACATGCTCACCACGGACCACTCCGACTTCGTCCAGTCCCTCCGCGCCCGCGCACAGGGCGACTGGGACTACGGCGCCCGCAAGGCCGCCTGTCCCGAGGGCCAGCGGCTCGTCGGCCTCTCCCACACCGGCGGACGCGGCCTGTGCACCGACACCGGAGCCGGCGAACTCGCCGCGCCCGCGCACACGTTCACCGTCGTACGCGACGAGCGGCACGTCACCGACGGCGACTGGGCCGGCGGCTACACCAAGTTCCAGTGCCCCGCCGACCAGTTCATGGTCGGCTACAGCCTCCGCGGCGGGGCCGTGTCCGCCGTGCTCTGCGCCGAAGCGGTCCGTGCCCTGCCGAAGTCCGGCCGCACCCTCTGGTTCGACCGCGGCGACAACCGCCCCGCGGGCGCGCCCGGCGGCGAGTTCGCCCACGGCGACTACAAGGGCCAGTGCGAGAGCGACGAGTACGCGGCCGGCGTCGCCCACAGCGGCGCCTGGGCGAGGGGCAACAAGCCCGACGCCCTCCTCTGCCGGGCCCTATGAGGCAGGTCAGTCGCTGTCCGGCACCCCCAGGGGACGGTGATGCAATGCGGTGGCCGTCGCGGACGGCAAGCAAGCGCGCGACGGCCACCGGCACCGGCACCGGCACCGGCACCGGCAGGCCCACGAAAGCGCCTTTCAGGATGGCACCGGACGCCGACGGCGACACCCTCGCCGAGGAGATGCGAGGACGGGTTGACGGCCCAGCCGATGACGCGATGTTCCATCGTTCCTGCGGGCCAGAAGGATGTCCGGCCAGTACCACCAGCAGACGCAGAACCTGCCGACCGCCTGGACAGCAGTCACACTCCGAAGGTCAGCCGGCGCCGCCGGGCTTGCCGTCTGCGGCCCGCACCGAGTCGGCGTCCTAGCCCAGGAAGCTCAACCGCACCTGACGGTGGGGATTGTCCTTGTTCGTGTCCGCCAACCTCCGCAAGGACAACCCTCAGCGTACGTGGCTTCCTCTCGTGGACCGTCGAGCAGCGCCCGCTCACGGGGTCTTCGCAGCCTCGGGCACGGTCCCGCAGAACGCTCAGTCCTGCAGACCGAGCGCCGGGCGGAAGCTGTGGACCTCTTCGGGGAACCGGCTCCACAGGACTTCCGAGCGCAGTTCACCCGAGAGCACCCGGAACAGGAATTGCGTTGCCGTCATCGCGTGCCTTTCCCATTCCTCGCCTCCCTCTTCGTTGATCATGAGGGTCCATTCGTCCGGATTCCGACCGGGGCGCACGAGCCAGAACAGGTACTCGCCGTTGTCGGTGGTCGCCCAGGGGATCAGGCGGTTTCCGGGTTCTTCCATCTCGGCCGGCTTGTCCTCGTACTTCCAGAGTTCTTCGTACGCCTCGTCCCGTTCCTCGGCGTGGCGAAGCAGGTCGTACACGGAGTTGCCGCATCCGGGCTCAAGCAGCAGCAGGTAGTCGTCGATGAACCCCCCGCCGTACGTGGCCATCAGAGAGGTGTAGTCATGGGGTAGCCGGACGCCGAGCTCCCGCTCCACCGCCTCCCAGTCCTTGGCGGGCGGGGCGGTTCCGGGGCGGGGCAGGAGTTCCGTCAACCGGGCAAGTGGCATGTTCACTGTCGCATCCTGTCGATGGGGGTCCGTCCGCCAGGGACGGC
This sequence comes from Streptomyces sp. NK15101, assembly GCF_020400725.1. GTDB lineage: Bacteria > Actinomycetota > Actinomycetes > Streptomycetales > Streptomycetaceae > Streptomyces. Next base: position 3,891 of record NZ_JAINVG010000128.1, read on the forward strand.
AGCCTCACAGAGGGAAATCACCGTTTGGGCACGTTCATGATGGTGACGGTGTTGACGCCCGGCCCGCCGGATCCTCTCGGGGTGAACGTGAACCCGTTGTTCCCGTACGCCTCGATGGTGACTCCGAGCGGGATCTTGCTGCTGCTGTCCGCACCCGTCCATGGCCCGGGGGCCTCTTCGCACCAGCCTGTCAGCCAGGCGGACATCGTGGCGATCTCCGGCTCCTGGGCCTTGTCGAGCGGACCCACTTGCGGTCGACCTCGTCGGTGAGGGGACCGGTGCCCACGGCATACGTGAAGACGGGTACGCCGTGGGCCTGGGCGGTGCGCACCAGCCGCAGGTACCGACGGGCTTCCGCGTCGTAGAGGATGCCCCCGCCGCCGAGGACGAGGACGTCGAGCCGGCGCAGGTGTTCGGAGCTCCGTTCCCGCGTCACGTCCTCCCAGCCGACGCCCCGGAGGCCCGGGCGGGCGTCGCAGCTGTGGTCCGGGGCGCGGGAGGACACCACCGTGCGGGCGTCCGGGCGCCCTGCACACGGTCCGGCATGGCGGTGAGGATCGCCTCGTCGCCCACGTTCTTGCCGCCGTAGGAGACCAGCACTCCTGCGGTCGCACCCTTGCCGTCGCGCATGACGCCCCTCGTGGTCTCCAGCGAGTGCGGTTGCTACCGCCAGTTCACCCCGTCGGTAAGTTCACGCCCCTCGGGACGACCCGGCCTTTTCCCTGCGCCGGGCACCGGGCAGGACGGCCCTGACCCCGTCGTCACGCGTCGTCGGACCCCTTCACGCTTCGCCGCAGCGCGGCGCCCGGGTCCCGGCGCCCGGGTCCCGGCGCGCGGGTCCTTCGGCCTCGGCCGACGGGCCTCTCCGTCAGCCGGCGAGCGCGAACCCGTTCTCGGAGCCGATGCCGGACAGCTGGCGGCGGGCAGTGGCCAGCGCGGTGTCGATGTCACGCGTTCCGGTGGACACGCACAGGGTGTAGGTGAGGTCCTCCATCCGCCGACGTGCCTCGGCGGAGCCGTCCTCCGCGCGCGGGAGGAGCGCCTCGTACTGCTCGATGAGGTTCCTCAGCACCGTGGGGTGTGCCATCAGCATCAGGCGTCTCCTCGTTCCGAATGGGTTACGTGCGCCCCGTGCCGCCCGTCTGCCCAGGTCGTACGGCGGTAATCGCGTGGTTCAGGTCAGAACCAGGACGGGTGGCTTCCGGGGGGGGCGGACGAGGCATGAGACAGAGCGTCGGCCTCCGAACGGGATGGCGCACGGGCTGTACCGGTCCGAGGGACCGCGCCCGGCCCAGGTCTTGTCCGTCGAGCACCGGTGGACGCCGGATCCTGTCGTGGTCATGGTTTCCGCCGGCGTTCGGCCGTCCGGCGTCACAGGAGGCGCGGGCGAGACAGCCGTACGACCATCAGAGAGCAGGCCGTCCCGAATCTTCGCGTCGGTCTGGTGCGTGTTTGTCGCGGCAAGGGGCACGAGCGCTGTGTCCGGGGCACCGGAACAACCAGGCGGGAGCCGATACGCCCATGACCGATCAGACCGCTCCGCCCGCCACGCACTCCCGCGGTCGGCTCGACCGCTCGGTGCGGGTGGCCTCCGTGCCCTCCGGCCACGTGTACGTCCGGCACTGTGGCGACGAGGAGGCCGCCGACGGCGTGGCGCGGCTCGCCGATCCGCGGCCCAACGGCGCGCCCAGCACCTCCGAGCGATGGTGGCCGCCCGTCATGCTCGATCCCGCCTGGGTGGACGGACACCACACTGAGTTCGACGTCTTCCACCTCCACTTCGGTTTCGACGCACAGGGCCCGGTCGCGCTGGCCGATCTCGTCGCCGCGCTGCGCCGTCACGGCAAGCCCCTGGTCTACACCGTGCACGACCTGCGCAACCCGCATCAGGTGGATCCGGCGCCGCACCGCGCCGCACTGGACGTGCTCGTGCCGGCGACCGAACGGTTGATCACCCTCACGCCGGGTGCCGCCGCCGAGATCGCCCGGCGCTGGAACCGTACGGCGACGGTCCTGCCCCACCCCCACGTGGTGAAGCAGCCGCGCCTGACCCGGCCGCGTCCGCTCCACGACCGCTTCCGCGTCGGTCTGCACGCGAAGAGCGTGCGGCACAACATGGCCGTTCTGCCCGTGGCGCGAGTGCTGGCCGAGACGCTCGCCGACCTGTCCGACGCAGATCTCGTGGTGAACGTCCACCACGAGGTGGGCGACCCCGGGGCGCACGCCCACGCCCCGGCCGTGCTGGACGGGCTGCGGGCGCTGGAGGCACGCGGTCTGCTGCACCTGCACGTGCACGACTACTTCGACGACGACGCGCTGTGAAACTACCTGAGCGGCCTGGATCTGTCCGTCCTGCCGTACGCCTTCGGCACCCACTCGGGCTGGTTGGAGGCGTGCCACGACCTCGGCACCGCTGTCGCCGCCCCCACCTGCGGCTTCTACGCCCAGCAGCGGCCGTGCCTGTCGTACGGCAACAGCACGGAGGACGGACTCGACGAGGAGTCCCTGCGCGCCGCGGTCCTGGAGGCGTACCGTACGCGTCCCGCGTGGCGGGCCTCAGGCGCCGCCCGGGCGGCCGAGCGGGCCGCCGTCGCGCGTGCGCACCGGGACCTCTACCGCGATCTGGCCCGATGAGGGGTCCGCTTCGGATCGTCCTGATCGCCTCCGCCCGTTTCCCCGTCGGCGAGCCGTTCGCCGGCGGCCTGGAGGCGCACACCTGGACGCTCGCGAAGGCACTGTCCGAGCGCGGGCACCATGTGGAGCTGTTCGCCGCCCCCGGCTCCGACCCCGCTCTGAGGGTGCGCGAGCTGCCTGTGCACCGACCGGTGCTGAGCGGCGACGCCCGCGCGGACGTCAGCATGCCCGGCGCCGTCTGGATGGCCGAGCACCACGCCTACCTCCGACTCATGCTGGACCTGGCCCGGGACGGCGAGCGGCGCTTCGACCTGGTGCACAACAACAGCCTCCACCACCTTCCGGTGGCGATGGCGCCGGCGTTGCGGCTCCCTATGGTGACCACCTTGCACACCCCGCCGACTCCCTGGCTGGAGTCGGCCGTCCAGGCCCAGGACCGCTGCCCGGTGACGTTCACCGCCGTCAGCGCCCACACGGCGAAGGCCTGGCACGCCACCGCGCCCGGGGCACGGGTGATCCGCAACGGGATCGACACCCGCCTGTGGGTTCCCGGTCCGGGCGGTCCCTATCTCGTCTGGTCGGGGCGGTTGGTCCCGGAGAAAGGGGCTCATCTGGCGGCGGAGGCGGCCCGCAGGGCCGGGTGGCAGCTGCGGATGGCGGGGCCGATGGGTGACCCGCGGTACTTCGCCGACCGCGTCGAGCCCCTGCTCGGTGACGGGATCGAGTACGTCGGCCACCTGGACCGTCGGGCTCTGGCCCGGCTGGCGGGCGGGGCGGCTGCGGCGCTCGTCACACCGTGCTGGGACGAGCCCTACGGCCTGGTCGTCGCCGAGGCGCTGGCCTGCGGCACTCCGGTGTGCGGCTTCGACCGGGGCGCACTGGGCGAGATCCTCACCCCCGAGTGCGGTCGGCTCGCCCCGGCTGGCGACGCCGCCGCCCTCGCCGCCCTCGTCCCTGACGTCGTGCGGCTGGACCGCCGGACCGCGCGGGAACGCGCCGACGAGTTCTGCTCGCTGGACGCCATGGCCGAGCAGTACACCGCGATCTACGAGGAGTTGACCCCGTGATCGGTTACTACATCCACCACCAGGGCAAAGGGCACCTTCACCGCGCGCGGTGCATCGCCCGCCGGACGCGCACGCCCCTCACCGGCCTGTCCTCGCTGTCCCGGCCCGACGACTGGAACGGGGACTGGATCCGGCTCCCCCCGGACACCGGGCCGGACACGATCGCGACCGATCCCACGGCGCGCGGGAGGCTGCACTGGGTGCCCCGCCACCACGCCGGACTGCGCTCCCGGATGGCCGCCGTCGCCGACTGGATCGAACGCACGGCCCCCGCGCTGCTCGTCAGCGACGTCTCGGTCGAAGTCGCCCTCCTGGCCCGGCTCATGGGCGTGCCCGTCGTCGTCTCCGCGATGCGCGGCGACCGCTCCGACCCGGCCCACCGCCTCGCGTACGACCTGGCCGACGCCCTGCTGGCGCCCTGGCCGGCGGCGCTGCCGGAGCCCGGCTGGCCGCGGGAGTGGCGTGCCAAGACCGAGCACACGGGCGCCTTCTCCCGCCACGACGGAAAGCCACGCCCCGACGCGGACTCCCGTGCCGAGAGGTCCGTGACCGACCGGGAAGTGCTGCTGATGCTGGGCGCCGGAGGCGCCGAAGTGTCGGCGACCGATCTGCGTACGGCGGCGGAGGCCACCCCGGGATGGAACTGGACCGTGCTGGGCGGCCCGGGCGGCTGGACCGACGACCCCTGGCCGCTGCTGTGCCGGGCCGACGTGGTGATCACCCATGCCGGGCAGAACGCCGTGGCCGAATGCGCTGCCGCTCGCGTCCCCGCCGTGATCGTTCCGCAGTCCCGGCCGCACGGCGAACAGCACGCCACCGCCCGCGCCCTGGCGGCAGGCGGACTGGCCGTCGTACGGGACCGTTGGCCCGACCCCGGGGACTGGGCCGGTCTGCTGGACGAAGCCGTACGGACCGGCAGCGCGCGGTGGAGCCTGTGGGCTCCGGGTGACGGAGCGGAACGGGCCGCCCGGCTGCTGGACCGCCTGACCTCGCCGACTCCGCGCACGGGCCCGGGTGCGGACGCGGATCCGGTCGCCGCCTCGCGAACAAGCGGGAGCGGCACGTGCGCGTCGCGGTGATCACCCTCGTGGCCGGACGTCACCGCCACCTGGCCCTGCAGCAGCGCGGTCTGGCCCACGGCACCCGTCGGCCCGACCACTACGTCGTCGTCTCCATGGGCGACCCGGGCGCCGCCGACGTGCTACGGGGCCGCTCGCCCGCAGCTGACCCCGTACCCCTCTCTCGCGCCGACGGAGGCGGCCTTCCCCTGGCCGCCGCCCGCAACGCCGGCGCCCGGCACGCGCTGGACGCCGGTGCCGACCTGTTGGTCTTCCTCGACGTGGACTGCGTACCCGGGCCGGACCTGCTCACCCGCTACGCCGACGTTGCCGAGGACGGGGCCCTGCTGTGCGGCACCGTCGCCTACCTCCCGCCCCCGCCCACCGGCGGATACCGCCTCGACGAGCTGCCCCGACTGGCACGCCCGCATCCCGGACGGCCCATCCCGCCGGAGGACGAGGTACTGACCGGCGGTGACCACCGGCTGTTCTGGTCCCTGTCGTTCGCCGTGACCGCGGCCACCTGGCGGCGGATCGGCGGCTTCTGCGAGGACTACACCGGCTACGGCGGCGAGGACACCGACTTCGCCAGGACCTCTGCCGCCCGGGGCGTGGACCTGTGGTGGGTCGGCGGCGCCCCCGCCCACCACCAGTACCACCCCGTCAGCCGCCCGCCCGTCGAACACCTGGACGACATCCTCCGCAACGGCGCCCTCTTCCACAGCAGATGGGGCGAATGGCCCATGGAGGGCTGGCTCCGTGACTTCGCCCGCCTCGGACTGGTCTCCCGCGACCCTCGAACCGGTTCCTGGCGCAAACGGGAAACCGCGGACTCGACCACTCCGGTTTCCCCGGACAGGACCGTCCGTGCCCCGTTCGCGTCCGTCCCCCCTCACGACCGGAGCCGGTGCCGGCTCCGGTCTTCCGACGCCCGAACCGAAAGCGATCACACATGAGCGACAGCAAGCCCCTCGCCCTCGTCACCGGCGCCTCCAGCGGCATCGGCTTCGAACTGGCCAGGCAGTTGGCCGAACGCGGCTACGACCTCGTCGTCAACGCCGAGGACGACACCAGGCTCCAGCAGGCGGCACAGCGGATCCGGGCGGCAGGGGCGCGGGTGGAGGCCGTCCGGGCCGACCTGCGCGACCCCGGCCAGATCGAGCGCCTCTTCGCCGCGGCCACCACCCTCGGCCGGCCGCTCGACGTCGTCGTCCTGAACGCCGGTGTCGGGCGGGGCGGCGCGTTCGTCGACACCGACCTGGCGGACGAGCTGGAGATCATCGACCTCAACGTCCGCTCCACCGTGCACCTGGCCAAGCTGGTCCTCCGCGACATGGCCGCCCGCGACGAGGGCCGCGTCCTGGTCACCTCGTCCATCGCCTCGACGATGCCCGGGTCCTTCCAGGCCGTGTACAACGCGTCCAAGTCCTTCCTTCAGTCCTTCACCGAGGCCCTGCAGAACGAACTCAAGGCCACGGGCGTCACCCTGACCTCCCTGATGCCCGGCCCGACCGAGACCGACTTCTTCCACCGCGCCGGCATGGACGACACCAAAGTCGGCCGACAGGACAAGGACGACCCCGCCCAGGTCGCGCGGCAGGGCCTGGACGCCCTCCTCGCAGGCAAGGACAAGATCGTCGCGGGCTCGGTCAAGACCAAGGCGCAGGCCGCCGCCAACAGGGTGCTTCCCGACAGTCTGAAGGCGGAGGCACACCGGAAGATGGCCGAACCCGGCTCCGGCGACGAAGGATAGAAACCTCTGTCGATGCTGCGCGGCCACGGCTTCGCCCTGCCCGTTCCGGTCCGGTCGCTTCACGCGTCGTGGTCTCCAGCCTGAGGGGACCGGAACGACCCTCCTGGGCTTTTCGTAAGTTCCGTGGGTGCGTCGGGGCCGTTGGCGGGATTCCGATGCGGTGGCTTTCCCACCTTTCGGATGGAGTCTGCAGCGGCCCGATCGGCGGGCGGCCGAAAGGAACGAATTCGAGATCGCCCGCTGGATCGCCCACGAGTGGCCGCGCGTCAAAAGGGGGCGGTGAACACACGTGCCTGGATCGTGTTCCTCGGGGAATCAGGCGTCTCGCTGCTGCCGTAGGTCCGCCGTACCTACGCGTCCCGCGGCCGCACCCGCTCCTGCGGCACCGGCTGAACCGGAAACGCCCCTCGATGGCCGGCGCACTCCGAGCAGGCACTGTCCGCAGCCGTCGTACGGCCGCTCGACCTCGTTGTACGGCCGCTCGACCTCGTTCATGGTGGTACCGCGCGCCTTTCTCCCGTCTCGCCAGAGCGCAAGGAGATTCGGCGGCCCCACCCAGGACGATCTCGCCCGGCTCGATCAGCCCAGGAAACTCAGCCGCACCTGACGGACGGGATTGTCCTTGTTGGTGTCCGCCAATCTCCGCAAGGACAACCCCGACCCTACCGCCGCAGCACACGCCCTCAATCCCAGGTGCAGCCTGGCATCGGACCAGCTGGCTGCGTAGAAGACGTCCGGGTGAGCCATGAACAGCTTGGATTCGCTGGAATGCCCCTTGGAGGTCACGTGCGCGTCCGACAGTAAAGGCCGGCGTCGAAGCGTGCGGTAATCACCGCGGGTCGGTCGGCTTCGCGGTCCGAGGGGGCTCGGTGTCGAGGGGCGAGGTAGCCCATACCGTCTTGCCGGGGGCTTCAGGTCGCGAGGGCGCGTACGGTCAGTCCGATTCCGACCGCGACGACGAGGGCTGAGGTGGCGGTCGGCACCGCGGCGAACCGGGGTTCGCGCTGCTCAGGCAGGGTCAGGAAAGGCAACGGGGACTGATCAGGCCCGAAGACACCATCACGCAGGGCTGCGCAGGCCGGAGAAAACCACGCCCGGGCGTCGGTGTGCGCACGCCTTCCGGCCGCCGCCCGCGCACCAGGCTCAGGAAGGATGATGAATACGCAGGCCAGAGACACGAGCGCGGTCACCTCTGCGGGCTTGGAGACACCGGCGACACGCGACGCGACGTTAGTCCGAACGAGACAACAGCATCTTGCTACAAACGAGTTGCAACAGCGGCGGCCGGTCGGAAATGGATGATTCACCTCATCCCGCTCCGCCACCCATGGGCCCGGCGAATCCTTGAAGTCCAGGTCGCGCAGTGCGAGCAGTCGGCGTTCCGGGTTGCGCAACCCGTCCCTGAGGCTGATGGGACGTGCAGCCTGCTGGTCAGGGCTTGGACGAGCACGCCGGACCGTGAGGGATGCTCTGTTCAGACCGGCGGGCAGAGCCAGCCGGTCGGCCGCCGGTGCCCACGGGAGGCCGGGGGCACAGTTGCCGGCATCTCCAGGACGACGGCCAGGGAGCGGGGTGGGGCTTCGGGCCATCCCAACAGCCGCAGCCCATGCACTCCTGTGCCGTCCCGGTAGATCTCAAGTCCCGCACAGTCCGTCGGCTGCCATCTCGGATCCGTAGCCATGACCACACAGTCACCGCAGGCGACAGCGCACCATGCCGGGGTCGAGACGGCGCGCAGCAAGCCCACCCGACCGGCTCAGCCTGGGCGACGCCTGCTGCGCCATGCGGGTGGTATCCGCCGCAAGCACCGGTCCGGTGCAGTGACGGTACCGAAGACCTCATGAGCCCTGGCCGCCCCGGCCCAGGGGCCGATGAAGGAGTGAACATGCGGAACCGCACCCTGACCGCCGCGTCTGCGGCCGTTCTGGCCGCCCTGTGCGCGCCGGCCGCGTCCGCCGCCGCACCGCAGACGCTGCCCGCCAAGCAGCACAAGGCCCTGCACGCGATCGGCCTGACCGGCGACCAGCGCCTCGTCGAGTTCGACGTGCACAAGCCGGCCAAGACCTGGTCGCTGGGCAAGGTCTCCGGGCTGTTCGGCGACACCAAGCTCGTCGGGATCGACTTCCGCGTCCAGAACGAGAAGCTGTACGGCGTCGGCGACAAGGGCGGCATCTACACCCTGAACACCACCAACGCCAAGGCCATGAAGGTCTCCCAGCTGACCGTCGCGCTGGTCGGCACCGCGTTCGGCGTGGACTTCAACCCCGCCGCCAACCGCCTCCGGGTCATCTCCGACACCGGACAGAACCTGCGGCACAACATCGACGATGCCGCCGCCCCGCTGACCACCACCGTCGACGGCACCCTGACCAACCCGACGATGCCGCCGTCGACCGCCACGGGAGTCACCGGCGCCGCGTACACCAACAACGACCTGAGCGCAGCCACCGCGACCACTCTGTTCGATCTGGACACCATGGCCGACCGGATCTCCCTGCAGTCCCCCGCCAACGCCGGCACCCTCGCCCCCACCGGCAACCTCGGTGTGGACGCCGCCCTGGACGCCGGCTTCGACATCTACTACAACGCCGCCACCGCCATGAACCATGGCTTCGCCGCCATCGGAAGCGGCGGTTCCTACCGTCTGTACGCGGTGGACGTACTGACGGGCAGGGCCACCGGCAAGGGCGCCTTCCCCGCCGAGTACCAGGTCACCGACCTGGCCCTGCCCATCAACCAGAAGTAGCCCTTCCTTAAACGCCCGGGCCCGCGCCCCAGGACTGGCGTGCGGGCCCGGGTCTGCGCCGTGCCTCCCGGGCGGAGTGCGGCCATGAGGGCGACCCCGTTCCTCTTCTTCACGGAAGAGGAACGGGGCCGGCGGCCGTTGCCGCTGCGGGCGAGCGGTGTTACTTCGGCATCAGGACGGTGTCGATGATGTACACGTTGGCGTTGGCGGTCTTG
>NZ_JAINVG010000129.1 GCF_020400725.1 Streptomyces sp. NK15101
CCGCGTGACGCCCGAGCAGGACGAGGCACTCCGCGTGCTCCTGCTGCAGGGCCCGGCGCAGCCGTGCGAGCCGCTGTCGCTCGGTGTCGGCGAGCGGTCCCGGCAGACCGGGCAGGGGCTCGCCGCGGAGCAGCGCGAGCGCCCGGCCGCCCGCGTCGAGGGCGGCGGCGAGGTCGCCGGAAGCCTTCGCCCGCCTGCCCCGGGCCGCCTGCTCGGCGAGCTCGGCGAGGTCGGTGCGGGCCCCGCCGGGCTCGAAGCGGTAGCCGCCGCGCCCGCCGCCGATCACCGACCGGTCCGGCCCGGAGTCCGGCGCGTCCAGTGCCCTGCGGAGCGCGTACACGTAGCTCGGCAGGACGCGGTGGCCCGTGCCCGGCGGTTCGGCGCCCCACACGTCGTCGAGGAGCTGCCGGTACGTCACGAAGCCCGGGGCGCGCAGGACCAGGGCGGCGAGCACCGCCTGCCGCCGGACCGGACCGAGGGCGACCGGCACGTCGCCGCGCAGGGCCCGGACGCGTCCGAGCAGGTCGATCCGCAAGGGACCGCGCGCCCCGGCCGGGCCCCCGCCCCGGCCCGCCGGCTCCACACTCACGTCCTCGCCCCCACGTCCCCCGCCCGCGCGGTGCCCGCACCGCTTCCCGAGACCTTCGCTTCAGCAGCATTTCATCGGTCTTCCACCGCCCCGCGCCAGGGTGGCCCCGTCGGGTCGGCTGCCGCCGTGGGGGCGGCAGCCGACCCGTGCCGTCGAGAGTAGGGAGACACCGTCATGTCACACGCCGGCAGCAGGCCCGGCACGCGGCCCACCCGCCGCGCGGGCCGATGGGAGCGCTACCGGGTGACCCACCCGTTCTCCGCGCGGGACCAGGCGGGACTGTGGGGCGCGATCGCGGGCGTCGTCGGCCTCGCCGTCCTGCTCGGATGGGCGCTCGACATGAAGGGCGGTGTCGTCATCGTGGCGACGCTCCCCTTCGTCGTCTCCTGGTACGAGAGCCGGCGTACGGCGTTCCAGTTCGACGCGGCCGGCGCCCGGTTCGGCACCGTTCTGCTGCCCTGGAGCGACGTCACCCAGCTGGTCGTGGCCACACCGGAGGGCGGCCCGCACGCCCTGATCGGTGCGCGGCTGCGCCCCGGCGTCTCCCTCCCGGCGGGCGGGACCGTCCTCGCCCACGACCCGGACATGCCCGCGCCGATCCATGTCGCGGTCCTCCGCGCCAAGTTCGACCTGCGGAAGATGGTGGTCAAGGCACGCAAGTACGCCCCGGCGCACCTCCAGATCGTCGTAGCCGAGCCGTCCGGCGAACGCGTGGCGGCGTAGACCACCGCCGGACGGGGACGGAGGAAGCGAGAAGACCGATGCAGCGCCCGTCGCGGCCCTGGTACTCCCCGCAGCAGCCGGTGCCGGGCAATCCGTATGTCCCGGCCGCGTCCCAGGAGTACGCCATGCTCGCCGGACACCCGGCCCACGCGAAGGGCCGCATCGTGATCACCCCGCCGAACGTGAGCGGCGACGACGGCCGGCACCGGGCCCGCGTGCTGTCCTTCGCCCCGGCGGCACCGTGAACGGCCCGGACGGCCGTGGTCCGGGTGATCCCGCACCGGACCACGAGCGCCTCGACCGTGGTGTCGACGTGGACCGGTCGTTCATCGAACCGGAACGAGACCGGTGACCCCGGAGACCGGAGCCGGGCCGACGGGCCCGGCGTCAGGCGGGCGGGAGGAACTTCGCCGACTTCTCCGCGAGCACGTCGGCCAGGTACTCCGCGGCGTCGTCGGGCCGCATCCGGGCCAGCGCGACCATGCCGGTGATCACCGCGTCGGCGATCTCCTCCTGGACGTGCTCCCAGCCGTGGCTGCGGCCCTTCCGGGGGTTGGTCGCCCGGGCGCCGATGACGGCCTGCGCGGCCTCGCCGACCTCCTCGGAGAGCTTGAGGACCTGAAGGGTCCACTGCTCCTCCGACGGCAGCCCGCGCTCGGAGTCGAGCCGCGTGAACAGCGCGGCGAGCGAACCGATCGTTTCCCACGGGGTGTTGTCCTGCATGAGCCCTCCTCGGACGAAGACGACGGGCGGTCGGGTGACGGGCGGCCTGACCGCCCGTCACCGGGCTCAACGAGGGGGCGCCGTTTCCGGGCGCGCGTTTTCGAGACGCGTGGAGCCGTCCGGTCAGCCGCCCCGGCGGATCTTCGCCGCCCGGCGGGCCTCGGCCGTCCTGCAAGCCTCGGCGGCCCGGCGGGACTCGTTCTTCGCGCGGCCCGGGCGACCCGGGACGGTGCCGATGCCCCGGAAGGCCGCGCCGCCGCGCTTGACGCCCTCCTGGCTCGGCGCGGCCCCGTCGACCGGCACGCCCGAGGGCTTCCGGGCTCCGGTGATGCGCGTCAGCTCGGCCTCGCCGGAGCGGACCCGGGTGACGCGGGGACGGATGCCCGCCTCCGCCATGAGGCGGGCCACGTCCTGGCGCTCCTCGGGCGTGACCAGGGTGACCACGACGCCAGACTCGCCGGCGCGGGCGGTGCGCCCGCCGCGGTGCAGGTAGTCCTTGGAATCGGCGGGCGGGTCGACGTTGACGACGAGGTCGAGCTCGTCGACGTGGATGCCGCGCGCCGCCACGTCCGTGACGACCATGACGGGGACCTCGCCGGTCTTGAAGCGCTCCAGGGTCCTGGCCCGCAGCGGCTGCGACTTGCCGCCGTGCAGCGCCGCGGCCCGCACGCCGCTGCCGAGGAGGTGCTTGGTGAAGCGGTCGACGGAGGCCTTGGTGCGCAGGAACATGATCACGCGCCCGTCGCGGGCGGCGATCTCCGTGGCGGTGGCGAACTTGTCGGCGCCGTGCACGTGCAGCACGTGGTGCTCCATGGTGGAGACGGCGGCCGCCGGGGGGTCGACGGAGTGGCCGGCCGGGTCCTGGAGGTAGCGCTCGACCAGCTGGTCGACGTCACGGTCGAGCGTGGCCGAGAACAGCATCCGCTGGCCGCCCTCGGGGACCCGGTCGAGCAGCTCGGTGACCTGCGGCAGGAAGCCCATGTCGGCCATCCGGTCGGCCTCGTCGAGGACGGTGACGGCCACCCGGTCGAGACGGCAGTCCTTGCGCTCCACGAGGTCCATGAGCCGGCCTGGGGTGGCGATCAGGACCTCGGCCCCGTCGCGCAGCGCCGTGGCCTGCCGCCCGATCGACATGCCGCCGACCACGGTGGCCAGGCGCAGCCCGAGGACGCCGGCATAGGGGGCGAGGGCGTCGGCGACCTGCTGGGCCAGCTCGCGGGTGGGGACCAGGACCAGGGCGAGCGGCTTGCGGGCCTCGGCCCGGCGCTTGGCGGTGCGGGCGAGGAGCGGCAGACCGAAGGCGAGCGTCTTGCCGGAGCCGGTCTGCCCGCGTCCGAGGACGTCGCGGCCCGCGAGGGCGTCCGGGAGCGTGGCGGCCTGGATCGGGAAGGGGGTCTCGACGCCGTGGCGGGTGAGTTCCGCGAGCAGGCCGGCCGGCAGGCCGAAGGCGGCGAAGGTCGCGGCCGCCGCGGTGGCGTCCGTGTGGGGCGTGGTGTTCATGCGGCACCTGGTCCGTGGGGAAGTCCGGTAAACGCGACGGGCCGGGGCCCCCACCACACGAGTGGGGACCCCGGCCGCGTCGGACGTGTCAACGTCAGGCGGGGAGGATGTTCTCCGCCTGCGGGCCCTTCTGGCCCTGCGTGACGTCGAAGGTCACCTTCTGGCCTTCCTGGAGCTCACGGAAGCCGGAGGTGGCGATGTTGGAGTAGTGGGCGAACACGTCCGGGCCGCCACCCTCCTGCTCGATGAAGCCGAAGCCCTTTTCCGAGTTGAACCACTTCACGGTGCCAGTAGCCATGTCATATCTCCTTCGGGGCGTAGCCCTGGGAGCCGCACTGTGCGGATCCCGGCGTCGCCGTGATGATTGCCCCGTCCGGAAAACTGCACCGAAAACACATAAAGTGCCTGACGATGTCGAATCGTCGAAGGCACTTGTAAGTTCAATGGGAACCACGACTGCAACTGATCTCGACTGTAGCACGGTTCCGGCGGGCACGCACGAAGAATGTCCGATTTGCCGCGAGGACGAACGTGACCGTGACGAGCAGCGCCCAGGCGCCGAACTTCGTGAGGGAGACCGGCTGCCAGCCGTCCAGCTGGTCCGGGTAGCTCCAGGCGCCGACGTACGTGGCCGCGTTCTCGGCGACCCAGAGGAAGAAGCCGATCAGGACGAAGGACAGGGCCAGGGGCATCCGGTGGTCGCTCTCGCCCACCCGGAAGCGGACCCAGGTGCCCGCCGTCGCGGCCAGGAGCAGCGCGGCCAGGGCCCAGCGGACGTCGGGCAGCCAGTGGTGGCTGAAGAAGTTCACGTACACGGCCCCGGCGAGGAACGCCGTGATCCGGGGCCGGTAGCCCGTGAGCCGGAGGTCGAACAGGTGCCAGGCGCGGCAGACGTAGCTGCCGAGCGCCGCGTACAGGAATCCGCCGTACAGCGGCACGCCGCCGAACTTCGTCAGGGCGTCCTCCGGATAGCTCCACGAGCCCATCCGCACCTTGACCAGCTCGAAGAGGAGGCCGATGGCGTGGCACCCGGCGATCACGGCGACGTCCCGGCCGGTGTCCCAGCCGACCTTCCACGCGAGGACGGTGAGCCCGATGCCGTACAGGAGCAGCAGGTCGTAGCGGGCGACCGGCAGTTCGGGCAGCAGGGTCGAGGCGGCGATGCCGCCGACGAGCGCGACGGCGAAGGCGCAGCAGCGCGCCTCCAGGACCGCGAAGCGCAGCAGTTGACGTGTCCCGTGGGTGAGCGTCTCCATGGCGGGAGGGACGCCGGCGGGCCGTGAGCGGTTCGCCGGTCCCGGCGGACGGAAACGACGGCGCGCCGCACTCCCGGGAGGGGGAGCGCGGCGCGCCGCCGTGCCGTCGGGCGTGGTGGGGATCAGACCGCCGGAACCGGGAAGGTCGGGTACTCCACGCCGGAGACGTGCTGGACGACCCGGATGACCTGGCACGAGTAGCCGAACTCGTTGTCGTACCACAGGTACAGGATCGCGTTGTCGCCGTCGACCTTGGTCGCGCCGGCGTCGACGATGGACGCGTGGCGCGAGCCGACGAAGTCCATCGAGACGGCGTCGGGGGCCGTGGTGAAGTCGATCTGGCGCTTCAGCGGCGAGTGCAGCGAGACGTCGCGGAGGTACTCGAGGACCTCCTCGCGGGTGGTCTCGCGGCCCAGGCGCAGGCTCAGGATGGCGATCGAGACGTCCGGGACGGGGACGCGGATCGAGCTGCCGGTGATCGGCGCCTTCAGGTCGGGCAGCGCCTTGGCCACGGCGGAGGCGGCACCCGTCTCCGTGATGACCATGTTGAGCGGCGCGGAGCGGCCGCGGCGGTCGGCCTTGTGGTAGTTGTCCAGCAGGTTCTGGTCGTTCGTGAACGAGTGGACCGTCTCCACGTGGCCGCGCAGCACGCCGTACTCGTCGTCCATGGCCTTCAGCGGCGGGACGATCGCGTTGGTGGTGCAGGAGGCGCAGGACAGGATCTGCTCGTCCGGCTTCACCGTGTCGTGGTTGACGCCGTGCACGATGTTCGGCACGTCGCCCTTGCCGGGCGCGGTCAGGACGACCTTGTCGATGCCGGGGCGCAGGTGCTTGGAGAGGCCCTCGCGGTCCCGCCACTTGCCGGTGTTGTCGATGAGGATGGCGTTGTCGATGCCGTACGCCGTGTAGTCGACCTCGGAGGGGTCGTTGGCGTAGATCACCTTGATCGTGTTGCCGTTGGCGACGATGGTGCTGTTCGCCTCGTCGACCGTGATCGTGCCCTGGAACTGGCCGTGGATGGAGTCGCGGCGCAGCAGCGAGGCGCGCTTCACGAGGTCCTGGTCGCCGCCGCCGCGGACGACGATCGCGCGCAGGCGCAGACCGTTGCCGGAGCCGGCCTTCTCGATGAGGAGGCGGGCGACGAGGCGGCCGATGCGGCCGAAGCCGTAGAGGACGACGTCGCGGCCGTCACGGCGCTCGATCTTGTTCTCGCCGATGGCGCCGGCGACGGCCTCGGCGGTGAACTCCGCGACCGACAGACCGCGGTCGTCGGTCTTGTAGTCCGCGGCCAGCACGCCGATGTCGATCTGGCACGGGCCCAGGTCGAGGGTCGTGAGGGTCTCGAGGAACGGCAGGGTCTCGGTGACCGAGAGCTCCTCGCCGTCGATCTGCCGGGCGAAGCGGTGGGTCTTGAGGATGCTGACCACCGACTTGTTCACCAGGGAGCGGCTGTGGACCAGGACGGTGACGTCCTGCTCCCGGTGCAGCTTCCCGATGATCGGGATCATCGACTCCGCGATCTCCTCGCGGTTCTTCCAGCTGGTGAACGAGTCGTCATTGACAGTCACAAGATTATCTTTCGAGCTAGGCGGCGCTCATATGGTAACCCCCGGTCGGTTTGATCAATCAAGGGGTGCCGGACCGTACGATGGGTCACGTCGGGAGCCGCCGCGGACGGTGCCCGGCCCCGAGGTCCGCGTCCTCCTCGCCGCCCCGCTGTTCCAGGCCGGCCGCCCGGGAGACCCGCGCGGACGCGCCCGTCGGCCGACCCGCGCCCGGGTCCCGGGCCCTCGTGGTCTCCGGATCTCCGGCATGGGCGGCGCCGGCAGGACCGCCCTCGCCGTGAACGTGGCGCACGGCCCACGAACCGCTCACCCGCCGGTACGATCCCGGCGGGCGGATCGACGAGTGCCCGGAAGGCCTGAAGGCCCTGGCGTCCCGGGCGCCGACGGAGCGAACGGTCTTCTCGCGGTGGCCCCGTGGAGGGTCACCGAGCCGACGCGCGGCGCTCCCGGAAGCGGGCGAGGCGCTCTTCGAGCGCCGCCCGGCGTTCGGGCCACTCCTCGGCGACGACCGAGAAGACGGCGGAGTCCCGCAGGCGGCCGGCCTCGCCCGGAGCCCAGGAGGCGGCCCAGTTGCGCAGGACGCCCTCGAAGCTCGCGCCGACGCCGGCGATCGCGGCCCGCGAACGGGCGTTGCGGGCGTCGGTCTTGAGGTCGACCCGGGCCACGTCCCAGTCCTCGAAGGCGTGCCGGAAGAGCAGGTACTTGGCCTCGGCGTTCACCCCGGTGCCCTGGGCGGAGGCCGCGAGCCAGGTGTAGCCGATCTCGATCGCGCACAGGCCCTCACCGGAGGGCCACGGGCGCGGATCCAGGAAGGCGGTGGCGCCGACCACGCGGCCGGTCGCCGGGTCGACCTGGACGTAGGGGGCGACCAGGCCCTCGGCGGCGCGGCCGAGCTGCGCGTCGACGTAGGCCCCGGCCTCCTCCCGGCGCGGCACCCAGGTGAACCCGTACGAGTCCCTGTTCTCCTCCGCCGCCTCCGCGAGGCCGGCGGCGTGGTGGTGCCCCAGCGGCTCCAGGCGGACGAACTCACCCTCCAGAACCGGCCCTTCCAGCGTGAAACCCATCAGTCCGCCCCCGTGCCCGTCGAGCCGTCCACGACCGTTCGATCAGGGTGCAGGGTCGCAGAGCGGAGGCCCGTACGGCACCTCGATCTCACCCTGTGGTCAGCCGAAGGCGAGGGCCCGGAAGCCGTCCCTGACCCGGGCCAGCGGGCCGGCGTCCCGGGTGAGGCGGAGCCGGTTGGTGAGCAGGACCGCCCAGCGGCCGCGCGTGGGCGACACCCACAGGGCCGTGCCGGTGAAGCCGAAGTGCGCCCAGACGTCCTCCGCCGGTTCCGTGCCCGGCGCCGGATGCCAGAACAGCCCGCGCGGCGGCAGGAGCCGGCCGGTGTGGACGCGCAGCGAGGCGGCCGTCCACCCGGCGGAGAAGGTGCCGGGCACCGGGACGAGCAGGTGACGCAGGAACCGGCCGATGTCGGCGGTGGTGGTGAAGACCCCCGCGATCCCGCAGGCGCCGCCGAGGAGCCGGGCCGAGAAGTCGTGGACGGTGCCCCGGAGCGGGGCGCCGCTCTCCTCGTCGTACTCGGTGGGCGCGCACCGCTCCCTGGCCTCGGCGGGCAGCGGCCCGTACCGGGTCTCCGTCATGCCCAGGGGCGTCCAGATCCGGTCCCCGGCGAGCCGGGGGAGCGGCTGCCGGGCGAGGTGCTCGGCGAGGTAGCCGAGGACCAGCGCCGCCCGGTCGGTGTACGCCACGGCCTCGCCGGGCCGGTGCCGCAGGGGCTCGGCGAGGACGCCGTCGCGGACGTCCTGCGGATCGGAGCCGTACAGGTGCCGGAGGTTGGCGCGGAGCGGCAGGCCCGCGGTGTGGGTGAGGAGGTGGTGCGCCGTCGCCCCGGCGAGCGGCCGGCCCGCGACCTCGGGCCAGTACGCGCCGAGCGGGGCGGACAGGTCGAGCTTCCCGGCGTCGACGAGCGTGCCCACGACCGCCCAGACCGCGAGGATCTTGGTGAGGCTCGCGACGTCGAAGAGCGTGTCGGGGCGGGTCGGCACGCCGGGGTGCGCCGGGTCGAGCAGCCCGACCGCCCCGGCCGAGAGGGTGGCGCGGGCGTCTCCGACGGCCCATGCGGCGCCCGGGTACGTGCCCGCGCGCGCCGCCTCGCCGAGGAGCCGCTCGAAGGGGTCGCTGCGCAGGGCCAAGGCGTGCCTCCGACGGTCCGGGGAGGTTCGAAAGGGCGGACCGTCGAGATGCCGACGGACCGCCCTTTCGAAGTCATGCCCCGGGCGTACCGGAAGACACCCTTCCGTCAGTGGCCGTCGCCCTCCTGGGCGGTCGGCTTGCAGGTCACCTCGTCGCGCGGGGTGTAGTGGGTCTTGTAGGTCTCCCGCTTGACCTCGACGCCGTCGTTCTTGAAGACGCGGTCCACCGAGATGTCGAAGCCCTCCAGGGGCGGCTGCGGCACACAGGCCTCACCGGTGCCCTCGCGCTTCACGGGCTGGGTGATGTCGGTGCGCGGTCCGGCGACCGCCTCCACGGAGTCGTACTTCTTCGTGCCGAGGAAGCTCACGGTGACCGAGGAGTCCGTGGCGCTCGCCTTGATGTAGATCGGCTTGCCCGTGTCGTTGCGGAACTTCAGGTCGAGCGAGCCCCAGGCGACGGTCGCCTCCCGGCCGGCCGGGTAGCGCTCGATGTAGAAGGAGTGGGCGCCGTGCTCGACGGGCTGCACCCCCGCGAAGAACATGGCGTTGTAGACGGTGGTGGCCATGGCCGACACGCCGCCGCCGGGCGCGGAGCGGTACGAGCCGTCGAGGATCATCGTGCCGTCGACGAAGCCGTTGTCCGGGGTCCGCTCGCCGACCGTCCTGTTGAAGCTCCACACCTCGCCCGGCTGCACCAGCGAGCCGTTGATGAGCTCGGCCGCCCGGCCGATGTTCGTCGTCCGGTACGGCGCGGTGGGGAAGTTCACCGTGAACGTCGACATCTGCTCCGTGATGCCCAGACGGGCCAGCGAGGCGGTGGTCAGCTCCGGCTCGGTGACCTTGGTGGCCACCGGAGCCGTACGGGCCGCGTCGCCCGACCTGGTGAGCAGCGGGCGCACGGCGTCGCCCAGGGCCTTCGCGGTCACCTCGTGGCCCGGCCGGCCCTCCGACTCCACGACGACCTTGCCGTCCCGCACCCCGAGGGACCCCTCCGCCGGCGCGTTCGTCAGCGCGGCGAGGGGCCGTGCCACGTCCGGGTCGCGCAGCAGGGCGTCCTCGTCGAGGAAGGCGGTGAGGCGGCCGTCGTCGTTCTTCACGGTGAGGTGGTCGGAGAGCGTGGCGGCGGAGATCCGCAGCCGCTGGCCGCTCGCCGTGAGCGTCACGGGGCCGGAGACGGCGGGCTTCGCGTACGTGTCGAGGAAACGGGACACCTCGGCGGCGGGCAGCCTGGGTTCGGTCACCGAGACCGGGAGCGTCACCGCGGCGGCGCCGGTGGCGGCCGGGTAGGCCGCGCGCAGGGACTCGGCGGCGCGGGTGGTGTCCAGCTTGCTGCCCGTGACGGGCCGGGTCGCGACGGCCTTGCCGTCACGGAAGGCCACGGACCCCTCGCGGACCTCCCGGTCGTTCTCCTTGGCCAGCTCCGCCACGGTGGCCCGGGTCTTGGCCTCGTCGTACGCGAGCACCGGCCGGATCTCGCGTTCCTCGGAGGAGAACAGCCGCCCGATCACGGTGAAGGGGTCACGGGACGGGTCGGCCGCCAGGTCTGCGGTCTTCGCGACGTCCACGGTCAGGCCGGCGGAGGCCGGGTCCACGGTGGAGGCGCGGTCACCGACCCGTACGGGTATCGGAGCCTTCCAGGAGGCCGGGGCCGCGGCCGTCAGCTTGGCCCGGGCCTCGGCGCGGCTCATGCCGCCGATGTCCACGCCGTCGACCCGGGTGCCGGCGGATATGTCGTCCCCGGTGGCGGCCAGTCCCGCCACGTACAGGCCCCCCGCGGCGACGGCCACCACACCCGTCGCGATCGCCGCCGTCCGGAGACGCGAACGGCGCCCCTCGCGGGGCGTCGGGGCAAGGTCGGTCCTGGAGCGGGGCACACGCTCTCCCGGGGCGTCGAGGAATGGGGCAACCCCACGACGGTACGCCGAAAGAGTGTCTTATGCACATAAAGATGGTTTGACCTGCGGTGATACGGAGTGGGGTGAATTGACCACGGAATGTACGGCCGAACGGGTGCGGGCGAGCACCACACGCCCGGAAAACCCGCCCCCTGCCGCGTCAGCCGCACCCCGCTGGACGGCGCCCCGGCCGTGCGGGGCCGCGCTTGCGTGGGCGGCGCACCGCCATCCACCCCACATGGGCGCGCGCCCGGCGGGGCGGCGCCCCCGCCCCGCCCGTGCGGGCCGCGCTTCCGCCCGTGTGGGCAGTCGTCCCGCTGGGGCGGGACGGGTGGGCACAGGGGACGGCGCCCTCCAGCGGGGCCTCCGCGTTCCGCGCCTGGACCCGCACCATCGGGGAGCCGTGCACGGGGTGCGGGTCCAGGCTCATGAGCCTCGGGCGCCGGCAAGGGGCGCCGTTCCGTTGTGCCCCCCCTCCCCCAAGCTCTCGGCTCCGCTCGAGGAGGGGGGACCCCCTTGCCCCAGCGGAACGACCGCCCACAACGGTGGGGGTGGGAACCGCCCCAGCGGAACGACTGCCCACAACAGGGGCGCGAGGGGTGGGCGCCGCCCCGGCGGAACGGCTGCCCACAACGGGGGTGGGCGCCAGCCCGGCGGTGCGGCCGCCCGCGACCCGGGTCCGTGAGGGCGCGGCCCGCAACAGGTGGGCATCCGCCGCGCGCCCCGCGCCTAAGCTGGACCGATGCCCGTCACCCCCCGCCCCGCCCACCCCGGCCCCCAGTCCGTCGAGCGGGCCCTCGCCGTGCTCGACGCCGTCGCCGACGCCGACCGGCCCGTCGGGGCGAAGGCGCTGGCCAGGGAGCTGGGCTGCGCCCTCTCGACCGTCTACCACCTGACCGGGCCCCTGCTCGCCCGCGGCTACCTCGTCCGCACCGCCGAGGGATACGCGCCCGGCCCCCGCGTCCCGGCCCTGCACCGCTCCCACCAGCGGCACCACGGGCTGGGCGCCGGGACCGGCGAACTCCTGGGCCGGCTGCGGCGGGCCACGGGCGCCGAGGCGTACCACACCGCCTACCGCGACGGCCTGATCACGGTCGTCGACACCACCGCCCCCGTCACGGACGCCGGCCACCCCTTCGTCCCGGGCCCCGAGCCCCGCGCCCACGCGACCGCCCACGGCAAGGCGCTGCTCGCCGCGCTGCCTCGTCCGCTGCGCCGCCGCTACCTGGCGGAGCACGGCATGGCCCGCTTCACCACGCGGACGATCACCAGCGCGGAGCGCTTCGAGGCCGAGGTGGACCGGGTGCGCGACCAGGGCTTCGCCGTCTCCGTGGGGGAGGCGGACCTCGCGTACACCTGTCTCGCCGTCGCCCTGCCCGACCGTGGCGACGGCATCGTGCACGCCCTGTCCGTCTCCCTGCCGACCGCCGAGTTCGGCCGGCGTCAGGGCGGGATCCGGGCCGCGCTGACCCGTGCCGTCCCCGCCTTTCCGACGCCCGCTTCCCCGACGCCCTCCCTTCCGGCACCCGCCTTTCCGGCCCTGCCGGAATCCTGAACCGTCCCGCTCGCCCCACGGGGCCGGTCGCCGCAGGATGGACGCATGATCTTCATCGCCGTCCGGTTCACCGTCCGCCCCGACCACGCCGACCGCTGGCTCGACCTGGTCGACGAGTTCACGCGCGCCACCCGCGCGGAGCCCGGCAACCTCTTCTTCGACTGGTCCCGCAGCGTCGACGACCCGAACGTCTTCGTCCTCCTGGAGGCCTTCGCCGACGCGGAGGCGGGCGCCGTCCACGTCGCCTCCGACCACTTCACGGCCGGACTCTCCGCCATGGCCGGCGCCATCGCCGCCACCCCCGAGATCATCAACGTCGAGGTCCCGCAGCAGGGCTGGGGCGCCATGGCCGAGCTCGCCCCGACCGACGTCTGAAGTCCTCCGCCGACGGCTCCGGCGCGCCCCGCCCCGCCTGATAGGTTCGCGTGGAACGTCACGTGAGACGCAGGTGGGGCGGCGCCCCGAGGGGAGAAGCGGCACATGGCGGTGAGCGGGCGGCAGACCGGCAGGCCCACCCTCGAGGAGGTCGCGGCCCGGGCCGGAGTCGGCCGCGGCACGGTCTCCCGGGTCATCAACGGCTCTCCGAAGGTGAGCGAACAGGCCAAGGCCGCCGTCGAACGCGCCGTCGCCGAACTCGGCTACATCCCCAACCGGGCCGCCCGCGCCCTCGCCGGCAGCCGTACCGACGCCGTCGCCCTGGTGATCCCCGAGACCGAGGCGCGGCTCTTCGCCGAGCCGTACTTCCTCGACATCATCCGCGGGGTGAGCGCCGAACTCGCCGACGCCGACAAGCAGTTGCTGCTGACCCTCATCCGCAGCGAGCAGGAGCGGCAGCGCTTCGAGCAGTACCTCGCCGCGCAGCGCGTCGACGGCGTCCTCCTCGTCTCCGTGCACGGCGACGATCCGCTGCCCGACCAGGTCCGCGCCCTCGGCCTGCCCGCCGTCCTCAACGGCCGCCGCACCGAGGCCGAGCGCGTCGCCTTCGTCGACTCCGACAACACCGGCGCCGGCCGGACCGCCGTCGCCCACCTCGCCGCCCGCGGCCGGCGCGCGATCGCCACCGTCACCGGTCCCCTCGACATGTACGTGGCCCGCTGCCGCCTCGACGGCTACCGCGAGGGCCTCGCGGAGGCCGGACTCGCGCCCGACGAGACGCTCGTCGCCAACGGCGACTTCACCGAGGAGGGCGGCCGCCGCGCCATGCGGGAGCTCCTGGACCGCCGGCCGGACCTGGACGCCGTCTTCGCCGCCTCCGACGTGATGGCGGCCGGCGCGCGGGGCGTCCTGCGCGAGGCGGGCCGCCGGGGCCCCGAGGGCGGGGCCCCCCTCGGCGGCGACGACCCCGCGGGGGCCCCGCCCCCG
>NZ_JAINVG010000013.1 GCF_020400725.1 Streptomyces sp. NK15101
GGGGCGGGCCTCGAAAAGGCCCGCCCCGCCCCTGCGCAGGAGAGTCAAGGAGGGAGACGACAATCGATGGGCCACTACCGATCACACCTCAGGGACGTGGAGTTCAACCTCTTCGAGGTCCTCGGCCGCGGGGAGGCGTACGGCCGCGGTGCCTTCGCGGGCACCACGTCGGAGACCGCCCGCGACGTCCTCGGGGAGGTCGAGCGGCTGGCCGTCGGCGAGCTGGCGGACTCCGCCGTCGAGGCGGACCGCACCCCGCCGGCGTACGACCCCGGGAACCGCACGGTGACGCTGCCGGAGTCCTTCAAGAAGGCGTACGCCCGCTGGACGGAGTCGGGCTGGCACCTGCTCGACCTGCCCGAGTCGCTCGGCGGAGCGAACGTACCGCCCTCGCTGCGCTGGGCCGTCGCCGAGCTGGTCCTCGGGGCCAATCCGGCCCTGTACATGTACCAGTCGACGGCCGGCTTCGCGAAGATGCTGGACCGCCTGGGCACGGAGGAGCAGCGCGGGCTCGCGCGGCTGCTGGTGGAGCGCGGGTGGGGCGCGACGATGGTCCTCACCGAGCCGGAGGCCGGCAGCGACGTGGGCGCGTGCCGGACCAGGGCCGTCCAACAGGCGGACGGCAGCTGGCACATCGAGGGCGTGAAGCGGTTCATCACCTCGGGCGAGCACGATCTGGGCGAGAACATCGTGCACTTCGTCCTGGCGCGCCCCGAGGGGCACGGCCCCGGCACCAAGGGGCTCTCCCTCTTCCTGGTCCCGAAGTTCCGGATCGCCGACTGGAGGACCGGTGAACTCGGGGACCGAAACGGCGTGTTCGCCACCTCGCTGGAGAACAAGATGGGCCTGAAGGCCTCCGCCACCTGCGAGTTGACCTTCGGCGCGGAGACCCCGGCGGTCGGCATGCTGCTCGGCGAGCGGCACGACGGCATCCGCCAGATGTTCCACATCATCGAGCAGGCCCGGATGATCATCGGCACCAAGTCGATGGCCACGCTCTCCACCGGCCACCTCAACGCCCTGGAGTACGCCAGGGTCCGCACCCAGGGCGCCGACCTGACCGCCCTCGCGGACAAGTCGGCCCCGCGGGTGCCCATCCTGCGCCACCCCGACGTACGCCGCTCGCTGCTGCTGCAGAAGGCGTACGCGGAGGGGCTGCGCGCCCTCGTCCTGCACACGGCCACCGTGCAGGACCGGATCGCCGAGGCGGAGGCGGCGGGCCTCCGCGACGACGCGGCGCACGCCCTCAACGACCTGCTCCTCCCGGTCGTCAAGGGCTTCGGCTCCGAGAAGGCCTGCGAGCACCTGGGACACGCCCTGCAGACCCTCGGTGGCGCGGGATACACCCAGGACTTCCCACTGGAGCAGTACATCCGCGACACCAGGATCGACACCCTCTACGAGGGCACCACCGCGATCCAGGGCATGGACCTCTTCTTCCGCAAGATCGCCAGGGACCAGGGCCGGACGTTCGCCGCCCTCCTGGCCGAGGTGAGGAGAACAGCGGCGGACACCCCGGCGAACGGCGAACTGGCCGAGGCCCACGCCCTCCTGGCCCGCGCGGCGGCCCACCTGGAGGCGATGGCGACCACCCTCGGCGGGCACCTCCTCGCGTCCCTGGAGAACCCACCCGCCATCTACCAGGTGGGCCGCAGCACCACCCGCCTCCTCATGGCGACAGGCGACGTCCTGGTGGCCTGGCTCCTGCTCCGCCAGGCGGAAGTGGCGACCCGCAACCTGGCCGACCCCCCGCGCCGCACCCCACGCGCCTTCTACCGGGGCAAGGTGGCGACGGCGATCTTCTTCGCCCGGGAGGTGCTCCCCCTGGTAGCCGCCCACCACGACATCGCCACCCACGAGGACCACACCCTCATGTCCCTGCCGGACGACGCCTGGTAACCCGAAACGACCACGACACCGGGCCGCTCTCCGGCGCGCCAGGATCGAGGAGCGCGATGACGGCCACCGCACCCATCAGGGCGATCAGAACCCTTGCTTCACCGGCTCAAGGATCGCCACGCACTCCACGTGGTGCGTCGTCGGAAAAGGATCCGACAGAAACATGTGAAAGGAAACCGCAGGTCAGTGGCCCGCAGGCCGCAAAGCGGAAGGCGGGGGGCTCCATCGCGTGGGCAGGTCAGAGGCGGACGGTGATCAGGGCGATGTCGTCCCGGCCTCCGCTTGCGACGCCGAGGCGCGCCAGGACGGTGTCGGCGACCTGTTCGGTGCCCAGGTGGCCGCAGTCGCCGAGTGCGTCGGTCAGGCGGCGCAGGCCGACGTCGATGTCCTCGTCGCGTCGTTCGATCAGTCCATCGGTGTACAGCACGAGGGTGTCGTCGGGCTTGTAGGGCAGGCTGGCCTGCGGGCGGGGGACGTGCAGGGGGCGGGCGCCGAGGGGCGGGTCGGTGGCCTGGTCGAGGAATTCGCAGCTGCCGTCGGGGTGGGAGAGCACGGGTGGCGGGTGGCCTGCGCTGCTGTAGGTGATCAGGCGGCTGCGGGTGTCGACGACCGCTTTGAAGGCGGTGGTCCCCAGAGCGCCGTCCACGGACCGGGCGTACAGGCCGAGGACCTCCAGGGCCTGGGCGGGGCGCGGTACGGCGCGGATGGTGGCGGACAGGGCGCTGCGGAGCATGCCCATGACGGCGGCGGCCTGAAGACCGTGGCCGATGACGTCGCCGACGGCGAAGGCGAGCAGGTCGGGCGGGATGTCGACCACGTCGTACCAGTCGCCGCACACGTTGAGGGAGCCGACCGCGGGCAGGTAGCGGACCGCGACATCACGGTGATGGTCCAGGTCGGGTGCGTGGAGCATGGCTTCCTGCAAGGCGACGGCGACCTCGCGTTCACGGGTGTGGGCCTGGCGCAGTTCCTCGTTCAGGCGTTGCAGTTCCCGGGCCCGGGCGTACAGCTCGGCTTCCAGGCTCTGGGCGCTCTCCAGGCGCTCCCCCACCCGGATGCTCGTGGGGTGGGCGTCCTGGTGGGCCTTGACGTACGCGGTGACGTCCTCGACCCGGTGGATGATGTAGGCCACCTGTCCGTCCGGGCCCGGGACGGGGGTGTTCACCGGGGACCACCAGCGTTCCTCGAACACTCCTGGCCGGCCCATGACGGGGATGTCGTACCTCTGCAGAGCCATCGAGTCCGGCTTGCCGCCGGCCAGCACCCGGTGCAGGGAGGCATCCAGGTTGCGGACCCCGTCCGCGTCCAGGTCGGCCGGGTTGTCGGGGAACGCGGCGAAGACGTGCCGGCCGACCAGGTCCTCACGGGTGCGCCCGGTGGCCGCCAGGTACGCCCGGTTCACATCGACGATCACCAGGTCCGGGCCCAGTACCAGGTAGGGGCTCGGAGTGGCGGCGAACAGCGCCGCGTGATCAACCTCCGATACCACCGGTGACCACTTCCCTCCGCCCCCAGCGGCTCCGCCTTTCAGCCTATGGCCCATCCCCCGGCTGTGCCCGCCGGGCGGAGGACCCTTGACCGAGGCGGCCGGGCCGCAGCTCCGCAGCCTCGACGAACCGACCGGCAAACCGGCCAAGCCCACGATCGATCACCTGGGACAGCCGACTGACGACGATGTCGTCCGGGATGAGATCGTTCCCGCATGGCCGACACGGACGAAACAGAAACCGACGTCGAGCACGCCGTCATCGCCCGCTACCGACTGGCCGATGACGGCCTCGGCGAAGCCGGCCGACGGGAGGTCGTCCGCCAGGCCCGGTCCCGGCTGGCCGAGGCTGTCGAGCAAGCCGACGTCGGCGAGCTCGACGGAAACGAATACGGAGGCGGCGAGGTTGCCCTCTACGCCTACGGGCCGGACGCCGACGCGCTCTTCGCCGTGATGGCACCCGTCCTGCACGACCTCCCGTTCCGCCCGGCCCACGTCATCTTGCGCTACGGCTCGGTCGATGACCCGTCGGCCGCCGAGCACCGCGTCGACCTCTGACAGGACGAGTCGCCAGCCCCGGAGGACGGGCGCCTGAGGAACTTCGCGAACGTCCACAATCCCGGGGCGTGCGGCAAGCGCGTCCCTCTTCCCGGGTCAGCCGCCGGTCAGCAGCAGCTCTGCGAAGGGCGTTCGCGCGTGGGGCACCGAACGGCCTGTGCGCGTGGTTGTGAGGAGACCAGCGGCGCGTAGGGCCGCGGCGCGAGCCGAGGCCGTGGCGTCGCTGACGCCGATGCGGCGGGCCGGTCCTTGGCCGCACCTCCTTCGTCCAAGGAGCGCAGCAGCGCGAGCCGGGTGCGCCCGAGCACTCCCGCGAGGGGCTCCCCCGCCCGGCCGCCCCTTCCGGGACGAGCGGCAGCCTCCGGCCCGCCGGGTAGGTGAGCACCGTCGGACGGTCTGGCAGGTGCTGAACGAGCGGGTCGCGACGCCGGTGGAATGTCGGGCGCATGATCATTCCGCGTCCGTCCGAGGTGTATCTCTCGCATGCCCCCCGGCACCCGGCCCGGGCCCTTCCCGGACTCCGTCCAGTGCAGGCATCGGACAAGGGCCAGACCGGCGCGACTACCGTCTCGCGGGCCGCCCGCCGGGCCCGACCGAGCGTCCGCCAGGCGTCGGCGGTCCCGCCGTGCAGGGCGCGGATCCACGACGGGACCGGCCGTCGCGCGTACACCTGCTCGATCCCGGCCCGCACGGACTCCGGCGGGCGGCCCTGATCAGCGCGACGCGCTGCCCGGCTGCCGGCCACGATGCCGCACCAGGCAACGCGCCCGCCGCAACCGGCGCCGCCGGAACGGACCGATTTCTTCACGTCTCTGCAGAGCCGGACCACCCGGGCCGAGCTCAGCACCCAGGTGACCTGCGTGATCACAGATCTGACGCCCCGTCAGAACGAGTGTCGTCCCAGCGTCGAGATATCGCCCGTAACGCCCGCACGGCACATACCGCGCACCCACGAAACCGCAGGTCAGGCGTCCTTCTTCACCGGCTCCAGGATCGCGACGCACTCCACGTGGTGCGTCATCGGAAAGACGTCAGCCGAACCCGAGACCCTCATAGTCGCAGGTCACCGCGCTTCTGTGCCCGCTCCGAGCACCCTTTCTGCGGCCCGGAGCGTCAAATGAGCGTCATGGCCATCAGGGGACACGCCTCTCCGGACCTCAACGTCTTCCACAAGCAGACCGCCCACTCTCCTTGGTCACCATGTCATCTGCCGCCGTGCCTGCCGTTCCTTACTCTCCCTGCCGTGACCCCCCTTCGCGGCCGGCACATCGAGCGCAGGACGCCGCCGCGGGAGAAGCCGGCGCTCCTACCTCCAGCTCAGGGGAACCGACGCTGGTGGGCGAGCCGCCGACAATAAGTTCCCTGGCTCGATGCAAGGCCTCGCGGAGGGGTGCACACACCAAGGCAATGCTGGCGAGCCCAGCAGCACCCAAGAGATCGGGGACGATGCCCCCTTCCGGGAAGAGGAATGCCCCGACAACGAGGCCCACAGCCACCGCCATCCTTCTCAAACCCGCGAGTAGGCGGGCCCTAAGCGGCTCAGCCGTTGCCCCCACCACCTCCACCTCTGGCGCTTCCGCCAGGAGTACGCCCTCAATGATCACCAGGCTGTCGTGCTGGTGACGTGGGCGGCAGCTCTGACGTAGAGCGCCCGCAGCGAGCAAGGCCATGCCTCGAACCGCTCTGTCGCGGTCTGCTCCCTGAGAGAAGAGGTAGCGCTGGCTTGCACTGGAAAGTGCCGCAGTCAGGCGTTCTGCGGTGACCCTCGCCCCTTCACGGGCCTCCGGCGGCATCGTGCGGGTTGTGTGGCGTGCCTGCGCACTCAGAGAGTTACAGAGCCGACTGAGGCCCCTGCCGTATACCTCAAGTGCCGAATCCTGCGTACGGCGGGTGGCCGGGAAGAGGACCAACTCCAAGAAGCGGACTGAATCCACCGTAGCGACCCCAGCCGCGTCCGAAACAACGGCAGCCCTGTAGTCAGCCGCCATGAGCGTAAGCGAGATGGCAGTGAAGCCAGCAACGACCCCGGGCATCCAAGGCGCGACCGCGCCCCCGGACCACGCTGCCCACCAGAACGGAACCACCGTAACCACGACGGGAACCACCTGCAGAAGAGCTGAGACGCACCGCCCGGCGACGATACGGTGCCACCGGTCAACGAGGTCGCACCTGTCCGGCCAGGCTTCCGCCGGTACATCGAGGCGCTCCAGTTCAGCGAGCAGCGCATCGACGCGCCTTTCGGCAGCGTTGCGACGAACACGCCTCACCCCAGGTAGGCGATACACTCCACCGCCCAGTACACGGGTGCGGCTCCGCCACAGCGTGGCGATCCACACGGCCTCGAAGAAAGTCCACCAGCCCCAGAGAAACGAGATGTTCCCGAATTCCGTGTGCGTCATGACCAGCAGGGTGACAGCTGCACTGACAGTGATGCCGCTTGACCTTCGATGGGCGCGACTCAACGACCACGCATTGCGCTAATCAGTCTGCCCACGGCGGTCGAGCGCGCCACAGTGCCACGACGAAGCCGCTGTTCCCCGATGCGGAACTGCGAAACCGAAACTCTGTTTGGATACAGCTACCGACGCTGTTCGTCAATCAGTTCGAGGTAGCGGGTGTATTGGACATCGGTGATCTGCCGGTTGCGGACGAGGCTTCCTTCTTCCATCCGGTAGGTGCGGTCGGGATCGCCCTTGAAGGAGAGCCAGTTGAAGGACGTGGTGACCCAGACGTCGTCGTAAACGAGGACCTTTGCGTGCGTGCTCTTCAGGCGGGTGAAGGTGAACTTGTCCTGGTATCGGGCGGCGAGGTTATTGAGCTTGCGGACGGCCGCCGGGTCGGTCTTGGTGTCGTTCTCCTCGTAACCGTAGGCGATGTCGATCTTCACGCCACGGTTCAGGCGGGCCTCCAGCTTGCCAAGGAACGAGGTGGTGATGATCGCGTTCTTAATCCACGGGGAGATGAGCAACAGACGGCGACGGGCGTGGGTGAGGGCTTGCTCGAGGATCTCCGGGTGCTCGAAGACACCAATGGCACGGATCTCGTCCGCCTGAGGCTCCAATGCCGCCGGCGGTGCTGGGGTAGGGTTCTGGGCGCCAAGCTGGAAGGCAGCTTGCTCCGCACGGTGCTGGGTGACTTCCTGAAGCGGCACCCGAGCTGCTTCCAGGTCGGCTTCGAGAACGGGGCGTTCGGGCGGCGGGGCAACGGTGATGCCGAGCGCCTTGGCGCCACCGTGGCCAATCAGGACAAGCTCGTGGGCGTGACTGAGCTCGCCGTCGACGACGACGCCGAGCTGGATGTCGGCGCGTTCTTCGTCGGCGTACACGAGGATCTTGACGGGCAGCACACGACGTGACGGGGCCTGGGAGATGCTCTTGACTTGGAGTACCTCGCGGTTGGTCGTGCCATTCTCACGGAGCAGGGCGGTGATGTCGGCCGCGGTGATGTCGCCGTCCTCAACGGGCCCGGACCGGGCGGCGGGCAGCATGATCAGACCGTCATCCTCAGCCTGGCCACGTCGCATGGTGGCGTTCCGGTTGTAGGGAGCCACCTTCCACAACATCTGGTCGTACACCACGGCCTGGTTGACGCGCACAGGCTCCACGGCAGCCGCCGTCTCGGCGGTGACGCGGCCCTTGTCCGTCAGTCGGAGCCGCAGGTTGGCGGGCTCGGTTCCTGGTGCCGGCGGAGCCCACCTGAGGTCGTCGGAACGGAACAACTCGGCGAGGGTCTGGTCGACCATGCGCTCAGGCAGGCCGAGCATTCCGGAGATGCCGCGTTGGCTGGTCACCCCCTGCTGGACCAGCCGCAGCACGAACTCGTCCAACAACGGCAGGTTCTTGCTGTCCTGGGCGAGTACGTCGGCCGTGACCAGGGCGACGGGCAACGCGGCATCGATGACGGTGATCAGCTCGAGGCCAGGGCGGGCGTTGTGAAAGCGGACAGCCAGCAGGCTGTCCGGGCTGAAACTATGCGTCACGGATCTCGCACTCCTGCGGGTGAGCGCCGATGTAGTCGAGGACGTCGCGCAGGGCCCCGGGCTTGCTGCGGCAGAAGCCGGCGTCACCAACGATAATCAGACCGAAGCGGGCACGGCTGAGGGCGACATTGATGCGGCGCCAGTAGGGCTGGCCGAGGAACCCGAAACGTCCCTGGGCGTTGCTGCGGGTCACGGAAAACACGGCGAGGTCGCATTCACGGCCCTGCACGGCGTCCACCGACAGAACCTCTGGGGTGATGTGCTTGAGCTTCAGAGAAGCCAGTCGTCGTGTGAGCTCTGTGACCTGGCGCCCGTACGGGGCAATGACCAGCACGTCCAGCTTCCTGCTGCCGGGAACCTGGATGACCTTCTTGTCGATGGCCTGGTCGATGACCTCCAAACGGCTCATCGCCAGCCTGCTCTCCAGGGGATTGGAGATGCTGGTTTCGGCAGAGCTCCGGTCGGACTCACGTCGGCCGGGCAGCGCGCTGGTGTCCAGCCAAAGCACCGGCTTGTTGATCGTGGCATATCCGGTTAGCTCATGGTTGCTGGGCGAGATCAGCTGTCCCTTGTAGAAACAGGTACTGATCATGTTGCCGATCGCCGGCGTCATCCGATACTGCTCGCGCAGCAGGTGTTTGACCGGCTCATTCGTGTGGTTGGCGAGGTACTGGAACAGCGTGGTCTGCACGAGCTCAGGAATGAGCTGATGGTCAGCCATGACCTTCTCGTCGCGCAGCAGATCCTCATCGATGGGCGGCAGCTGGTTGGTGTCGCCGACCAGGACCCATCGCTTGGCACGGGCCAGCGGTACTAGTGCCTCGGTCGCGGTCGCCTTCGACGCCTCGTCGAAGATGCACAGATCGAACTCCAGATCCCTGACTGCGCGGTGGCCGAGGAACCCCAGGGCCGTACCGCCGATGACTTGCCGGGTGCGGAGAAACGCGCCGATGAGGTTCTGGTCGGTGCCGATGCGCTGCAGCCACTCACCCTGCAGGCGCAGCAGATCCATCAGCTCCCGTCCGGGCCCGGACGGGCCGAGGAGGACCTCAACAGCATCACGGGCGTCGGCAGCACTGAGGTCTTCGCGCAGGGTGAGCTCGCCGGTGAGCATGGACTGGACCTGAGCGAACAGCTCGGAGCGCTGCTGGAGGAGCTGCTCCTGGCGGGCGCGGGTGGTGACGAGCTCCTCGGCGAGATCCCTGGCGGAGGTGGTTCGATCGGGAGCCGGCCGGTTCGACAACTCCGCGAGCTTGGCCGTCACGTGCGCGAGGCTGGCCGCCACGGAGGCGAGTTCCTCCAGCACGACGGCTGCCTTGAGGTGACGAGCCTCCAGTTGGCGTCTTGTAGCCACCGCGTCCAGGTACTTCTCCGCCCGCGCCCGCACGCCCTGGGTCCACTTCTTGATCTGCCGGTCCAGCAGCAGCGGCTGAACACTCTCGGCCACCCTCGGATCGCCAACGTTGCCCAAGCGGACGAGGCCTTGGATGCCGGCGTCTTCGATGCGCTTGAGCGCATTATCGATGGCGATGTGGGTCTGGGACACGATAAGGATCCGGGCATGCGAATCGCGCTTGAGGGTCTGCTCGACGATCTCGGCAATCACGGTGGTCTTGCCAGTGCCGGGCGGCCCTTCGACAAGCAGGAGCTCCTGACTGCTCAGGGCGTGGGTGACGACGTCCCGCTTGCTCCTGTCGAGGTCGGCACGGAACCAGCTGGTGACCTCTGCCGGCGGCCTCGAAGCAATGGTCGCAGGATCATCAATGATTTGCCGGAGGCGAGGGTTGGCTGTCTGGCCAGCAGCAACAGCGCCCAGAGCATCGCGCTGACGGTTGATGGCGACCTGACTCGGCCCGAGAAACGGTAGGAGAACACCCCGGGAGGGAAGCACCGATGCAGGCCGCGTCATCCGCAGCACGGCGGTATCGCCGGTGTAGCTGGTCACCTCGCCGCGGTCGATGGTCCGGCTGTAGGGGTACTCAGCAACCGACCACTCCTGGCCGATCTCCATGACCGTATCGGGCGAGGAGAGGTGGAACACGCGGGTCTGGCCACCCCCTTCCATCCGCTCGTACCCGATCTGCTGCCGCCCCTCGGCCGCGACGTCCTCGCGGGCGTCCAGCACCCGGCGCCAGCCGTCGAACAAGTCACCAAGCTGGTTACTCGCGCGGGCATTGTCCCGCTGCTCGCGCGCCTCCAGGTGCGCGTCAAGACTGTCCAGCAGGAGGTTGAGCCCAAGGTGTGCCGGATCCTCGCCTGGATCGTCGAAGGTCCAGGTCAGAACAGGGCCGAGCTTGAGGGCTGAGGCACGGCGTTTGGCCATCCATTCCTCCGGCCGCTCCTCTGCAGAGAGGATCACGCACCGGTCTGGATAGTTCTCGTCGTTGACCAAACGCAGGAACAGCGCCCGGCCGAACACCCGTACCGTGCTGGTGTCGACCTCCTGGGTCTGCGTGTTGTAGCCGTAGTCGACGTGCACGGTGCCAGAAATGTCCTGGAGTACATCTGCCTTCATGCGTACCCAGTCGATCTCCTCGCCAGTCGGGGCATTGCTGAGGCTCTCGGCTGCACGTCGGGTCATCTTCAGCCAGAGCCCGTTGCGGCGGCGTGCGTCTCGGTTGCCGCAGACCCGCTCGGCCTCGAGGAGCTGGTGCTCCAGAACACTGGCGTTGGCCGGCCGTTTCTGCGGGTCGAAGTCGATGCAGGACTTCAGGATCGCTCGGATCTCCGCATCCAGTTCCAACCCGTCCAGAACGGTGGACAGTTCGGGATAGTCCTTGGCCTTGCTCCGGGAAAGCACCTGGATCGCAAGAACCGCGTATGCGTAGACATCCCGTACGTACGGGATGGCCTCGCTCTGCTCCGGCGGCGCGTACAGACTGGAACGGAAGTCGGCCACTGTCTCGTCCGTGACGAGTGTTGCCGCAGAAAGGATCTTGGCGATTCCGAAGTCGGCGAGCTTGACCGTGCCGTCACCACTCAACAGCACGTTGCCTGGCTTGATGTCGCGGTGTTGGATCTGGTGCTCATGCGCATACGCGAGCGCGGAGGCCAGTGGCCTGCCGATACGGGCGAAGAACGCCTGCCAGTCCAGAGGCCGGCCGTCCGCCATCTCATCCTTGAGACTGCGTTCGATCCACTCCAGTGCGATGAAGTACCGCTCACTTTCGGGATCCCAGCCGGAGTCGAGCATGCGCACGATGTTGGGATGCTTGAGAGTCTTAAGCGCTCCCGTCTCCCGCTCCAGGAAGATCTTCGTAGCAGCGTCATCGCGCTGCTTGAGCAGCTTGACGGCGACGTAGTCACCACCCTCGGTGGTGACATCGACCGCCTTACGGACCTCTGACAGACCCCCGCGCCGGGGCTCCTGAGCAAGCAACAGAAACCGGCCGTTGATCGTCGTCCCCACCCATTGCTCCTCGCTCAACCTTGCTGCGATCGCAGCTCGCCCCGGACGCCCATCATGCCAGCGAGCTGCGCTGCCAAGCAGCCGTTCTGCGAGATATGCAGCGAGGGGAGCCGTACCGTTCGGGCCTTTGCCCAGACGCTCCCTAGCTACCTCGGAATGGGGCTCCAGAGTGGGAACGTACTCGGTTCCCGAGCTAGGCAGGGAGGAGCTGATCGCAGTCTGGAGAGGAACCCAAGGCCACCTGAGCACGCAGACGTCTCCGGTCCTAACCATGCAGGCTAGGGCGGACACACCTCTCATGCGGGCTCATGCTGCGATGGTGAGCGGAACGTCCAGGCGCTCCCACGCCCCGAGCACTGCCTTGTGGGCATCAGGCTGGAGGTGGGCGTAGCGCTGGGTGGTCTGGAAGCTCTCGTGGCCGAGGAGGTGCTGGACCTCGTAGAGCGAGACTCCCTTCTGGACGAGCCACGAGGCGCAGGTGTGACGCATGGAATGCGGCGGATAGTGCGGGACGGGAAGCTGCTCACCGTCGGCATCGAAGTAGTGGGCATTCTCGATGGCCGGCCACCAGGTCTGGCGGCGCCAGTTGCCGTCGTCGAGCCGACGGCCGGCGCGGCCCTTGGTGACGGTGGTGAAGACCAGGGCATCGCGGCCGAGTGGGTGAATGTGCCGTTCGAGGACGTCCAGGACGTGTGGCGGGAGCGGGACCTCCCGACGGCTCCTCGAACTCTTGGGGTACTCCTTGATGCCGCTCTTGGTGTTGACCTCCACCACGAACAAGCGGGAACGGCGCCGGTCGATCCGATGGCGATGCAGGCCGGCGAGCTCGCCCCAGCGCAGACCCGTGTAGAAGCCGAGCAGGCACATGGTGCGCCATGGGGCCGGGAGCTCGTCGACGATGCTCTGCGCCTGGTCGAGGGTGAACCATTGCGGGGGCTTGATCGCAATCTGCGGCAGGTCGACGCTCCGGCAGGGGCTGACCGCGATGACGTCGTCGTCGACGGCCGCACGCATGATGGACGACAGCAGGTTGTACGCCCTCTTGATCGCCGAGGCACCAACCCCCTTCTCGACCAGTCCGCGGATCCAGCTCTGGACGTCCATGCGGGTGACGGCCCGCATCTCCCAGTCGGCCCAGTGGGGCAGCACGTGGTTCTTGATGCTGGAGGCGTCACCGCGCAGCGTGTGGGGCTCGACGACGCGGGCCTGCCACCAGCGGGCGTGCCACTCGCGAAACGCCATCTCGCCCGCTCGCGGGTCCCGCATGCTGCCACGCGCGAACTGGGTCTCCATCTCGGTACCCCAGGCGCGGGCCTGTGTCTTGAGGGGAAACGACTCGCTGAACCGGTCTCCAGCCCGGTTGCGGACGGTCGCCTGCCATTTGCCGGACTTCAGCTTCCGGAGGTACGTGGTTCCGGTCCTTCCTGTTTCGCGTACGGACGGGTTTGGGCCTGGTCAGCGGCGCCACGCCGGCGGTGCGACCGCCCTGCTGCTGATGAAGTCGTCCAGGCTCGCGGCGGGGACGCGGACGCGAGAGCGAGCCGGTCCTGTGCGCAGGTCGACGACGGGCAGCTCGCCAGCGGCGATGAAGCGGTAGACCGTTCGACGGTCGACGTCCAGGGCTGCGGCGACGGCGGGTATGGACAGCAGGCGCGGGGCCATAAACGGTTCCTTTGCGTGAAAAAGAGCGGCGAGAATTGAGGGGTCTAGCCAGGAAGCGGACAACGAGCACAATCGATGCGACGGGGTCGCCGAATAGGACTCTTACGTACGTCCAGAGCCTCTAAGTGGAACAGATGGGGAAGCGAGCGGGATCACGTGTGCGAGGCAGGGAATCTGAAATCGGCGCGTAGGCGAATCGAGCAAGGCGTCCTCTGGGCAAGTGGGCAGAGTTCTGGCAGGGGCCGGATCGAGGGGCGTCCCGGGACCCTCAATGATCCGGAGAATCCCCGGTTAGGGAAACCGGGGATCGTCGGCTATGTTTCGCCCAGCCCGGCCGCCCCTGAGCACGCGAGGGCGTCGACGAGAAGCATCTGTGGGGCGATTCCGAGAGCTGTGGCGATGGCGACGAGGTCGTCGATGTCGCAGCGGCGGACGGTGCGTTCGATGCGGGAGAGCGCGGTGAAGGTCATGGGGCGACCGAGTGCGGTGACGCGGGCGGCGAGCTGGCGCTGGGAGTAGCCGCGGGTGGTGCGAGTGCGTTCGATGGCGTGGGCGGCGCCGTGTCCGGCGGGTCCGATGGCGAGGGGGCGTGGCGGCATGGGTGGTGTTGTAGCTTGCGCGCCTACCGGTCCGGAAGGGCATTCCTGTCTGCTGTGAGCGATGCGGGCCGCATAGCGGTTTCCGGCGGAGATTTCGCCAACCGGGAATTCGCCCTTACAGTGACCGGACCCGTCGTCGCGGCATGCCGACGGGTTGTGCAGAATTCCTGTGGAAAGTCTGGACTTCTGCGCACTGGGTGTGGCTGTGTTGGCCATGCACCCCGACGACGCCGGATTTCCCAGCCCTCTCCCCTGGAAGGTGGTCGATCGCCATCGCCCGTATCCGCACCATCAAGCCCGAAGCGTTCTCGTCCGAGTCGCTCGCGGCGGTGTCCCTGTCCGCCGAGCGGACCTTCTTCGGGCTGCTCACCCAGGCCGATGACAAGGGCCGGTTTCGCGACCAGGCCGCCGTCATCGCCGGACAGCTGTGGTCGCTGCGCCGCGAGCACGGGCCGGAGGCGGTCGAGGACGACCTCATCCAGCTCGACAACGCCGGGCTGATCTGCCGTTACGAGGGCGAGGACGGCAGGCGGTACCTGCACATCGTCACCTTCGCCCAGCACCAGAAGATCAACCGGCCCAGCGGCGTCCGCACTCCCCCGTGCCCGCACCATGATCTCGGGGTGCCGCGTGAGCCCTCACCGCAGATGCGGGGAGCCCTCGCGGAGAGTTCCGGGAGTCGCCCGGGAGGGCTCACTGAGCCTTCCGTGACACGCCCGGGAGGATTGACCGAGTCCTCCGTGAACGGCGAATCCGCAGTTCAGAGCCGTTTCCGTGAGCACTCGCCGCAGCCTCATGGAGGGCTCACCGAGCCCCCCGTGAGCCCTCACCGTCCGGATCTAGGACCTAGGAACAGGGATCTAGGATCCACCCCGTTGGGGGGCGCAAGCGCCCCCGCACCCGACTCGGTCTCCGCGAAGGACCTGATCGGCGAGTACGCCGCCGCGTGCCCCCACCGCCCGCCGCAGGACGTGCTCGGCCATCTCGGCCGCGAGGTGAAGAAGCTCCTGGCCGAGGGCATCTCCCCGGATCACATCCGCGCCGGCCTCGACCGCCACCGCGCCAAGGGCCTGCACCCCAGCACCCTGCCCAGCCTCGTGCACGAGGCCATGAACGCAACCCTCACCACCACCACGCCCCACCAGGCGTGGACCAACCCCACCGACACCACCGCTGCCTACGGAGGCGACCTCTGACCGCCACCGCTCTCACCCGCGCTCCCCAGCCGCCCGCCCGGATCTCCAGCCGACTCGGCGACATCCTGACCCAGCGCGGCATCGCCCCCGACACCGCTGCCCAGGAGCCGGTGCCCGAGCCGGTCACCGCGCTGCAACTGGCCGAGGCCCGTATCCCCGCCCGCTACCGCCATGCCCTCGCCGACCACCCCCAGGTCACCGCCTGGGTGGACGAGATCGCTCGCACCGGGCGGCCTGGTCCCGCCGGCGCTCCGGGCATCGCGGAGGGTCCCTCACTGCGGCTTGTCGGCCCGACGGGCACCGGCAAGACCCATCAGGCGTACGGGGCGATCCGTGCCCTGCTGGCTGCCGGGGTCCGCTTGCGCTGGGAAGCCGTGACCGCCGCCGACCTGTACGCCCGCCTGCGCCCGCGCCCCGGCTTTGACAGCGAGCGCGACCTGCAAGGCCTGATGCGCTGCCCGCTACTGGTCCTGGACGACCTCGGCGCGGCGAAGACCAGCGAGTGGACCGAGGAGCTCACCTACCGGCTGATCAACCACCGGTACGAGCACCTGCGCCCCACCCTGATCACCAGCAACCTCGCCACCGACGTGCTGCGTGCGGCCCTCGGCGACCGCGTCGCCTCGCGCCTGGCCCAGATGACCGAGCGCGTCACCCTCGACGGCCCCGACCGCCGCCGCACCAGACCCACCGCCTGACACCCGCCGCTCTATCGCGGCCCCTCTCCCGGCCGTCCGGCCCCATCACCACGGACGCCGCACCTCCCCCTGCCTTGCCCTGCCCTGCCCTGCCCTGCCCTGCCCTGCCCTGCCCTGCCCTGCCCTGGGAGCATCTCCGCTTGACCACGCCTTCCCCTGCCCCGCACCGCGCCGACCGGTACGTCCTCCTCGCCGCCGGTGCCGTGATCATCGCCCTCACCGCCGTCTCTTTCTGGCTCTCCTACGCCCACCTCGCCGAGGTCGCCGGAGAATACGGCCTCGGCAACTCCCCCGCCCGCATGTGGGCCTGGCCCGCCACCCTCGACGCCTTCGTCGTCGCCGGTGAACTCCTCATGCTCCGGGCCGGCCTGCACCACAAGCCCGACTGGTGGGCCATCGCCCTCACCGCCACCGGCTCCCTCGGCTCCATCGCCCTCAACGTCGCCGGCGTCACCGGCACCCGCAATCCCGCCGACGTCCCCGTCCTCGACTACGTCGTCGCCGCCGTACCCCCGACCGCAGCCCTCCTCGCCTTCGGCGTCCTCATGCGCCAGATCCACCAGCACCTCGCACACCCGAACTCCGAGGCCGGCCCGACCGAACTCCCGGCAGCCGGACCTGCGGGGACCGCGCATCCTCGAGAAGGGGACCGCCCCCGCCCGCATCCCGTCCCCGCGCCGTCCGCCGCCAAGGAGACGTCCGACAGCGAGCCCCCGGTACGTCCCCGCAAGGTCGGCCGCCCTCCGACCGGAGAACTCGACGAGTT
Organism: Streptomyces sp. NK15101; assembly: GCF_020400725.1. GTDB lineage: Bacteria > Actinomycetota > Actinomycetes > Streptomycetales > Streptomycetaceae > Streptomyces. The sequence continues at coordinate 16,253 of NZ_JAINVG010000013.1, forward strand.
CGTCCGGATCGTCGAGCAGATGGAGGGCAAGCAGACCCGAAAGACCATCCGGGCAACCCTCCGCGCCATCGGCCACACCATCAGCAACGAGCGGCTCACGGAACTCCAGGAGCTCCTCGGCGGGACGGCCCCAAAGGGCCGTCCGAAACCCCCGCGGACCACTGACCGGAAATAACCGCAGGTCAACCCGCTTCCGGTCAGTCCGGACCACGCGGGTCCGGACCGGCCGGCCCGTCCCCTCCGCATTTCCGGACAGCCTCCAGCCCCGTTGAGACGTCCACGCAGCGCGGACTTCCCCTCCCGCCGTCCCACCGAAGGATCCCCGCATGACACCCACCCCGCAGCACCCCGCCCCTGCCTCGACGATCCCGCCCCAGCCGAACAACCGACCCTCACTGCCGCAGAAACCCACCCACGCTGCCCCAGCCGGAGCAAGTTGGAGGTTCGGACACTCCCCCGTCGGGGGCGCGTCCGAACCAGTGCCCGCCCCGGGGGTGGCGGACTCCCTCCCGCTCCAGGGGGCGCGGGAGGGAGGGACTGCGGCCGAGGGCGGACCGCAGCCGGTGCGGCGTCGCCGGGGCAAGTCCCGCGTACGCGCCCGTACGCAGCGCCGCGCGCACAGCGTCCGTCTCAGCGACGCCGAGCACGCGACCATCGCCGCCGGCGCCGAAGCGGTCGGCATCAGCATCGCCGGATTCCTCGCCCACAGCGGACTCGCCGCCGCCCGCGATCTCGACCGCACGGCAGCGGCCATCGCCACCCGCCAGGACACCCTGACCGCCCTCTTCGCACTCCGGCGCCAGCTCGGGCACGCGAACAACAACCTCAACCAGGCCGCCCACGCACTCAACAGCGGCACTTATCCCGACGGCCTGAAGGACACCATCGCCGCCATCCGCCGTGCAGCCGACGATGTCCGCCATGTCACCGCCCGCCTCACCGACCCGAACTCCGAAGGCACCACCGCTTGATCCCCCGCATCCACAAGCAGGGCCGCAACACCGTCCGCCTGCTCGCCTACCTCTACGGCCCCGGCCGCCGCGAGGAACACACCGACCCCCACCTCGTCGCCTCCTTCGACGGCCTCGCCCCCGACCCCGGCCGCAACCCCAGCACCACCCTCGCCGACCTCGCCCAGCTCCTGGACGAGCCCCTGCACCTCCTCGACAAAGATGCCCGCCCCACCACCCACGTGTGGCACACCTCCGTCCGCTCCGCCCCCGGCGACCGCACTCTCACCGACGCCGAATGGGCGGACATCGCCCGCCGCGTCATCGCCGCCACCGGCATCGACCCCGGCGACGGCGCGGGCTGCCGCTGGGCAGCCGTCCGCCACGCCGACGACCACATCCACCTCATCGCCACCCTCGTCCGCGAAGACGGCCGCCGCCCGAGCCACCACCGCTCCGCCAAGCGCGCCCAGACCGAATGCCGGCAGATCGAAGCCGACTACGACCTCCACCGCGTGGCAGCCGGCGACGGCACCGCCGCCAAGCGGCCCACCAGCGCCGAGCGCCACAAAGCCGAACGCCTCGGCCGGCAGCGCACCCCACGCGAGGAGCTGCGCGAGGCGGTCCGCCGATCGGCGGCCGGCACAGCCAGTGAGAAGGAATTCTTCGACCGCCTCGCCTCGGCCGGCCTGATCGTCCGACGCCGCATCGCACCCTCGGGCGACACCCTCGGCTACACCGTCGCCCTCCCCGAGGACCGCAACGGCAAGGGCGAACCGGTCTTCTACTCCGGCTCCAAGCTCGCCCCGGACCTCTCGCTGCCCCGGATTCGCGAACGTTGGGCCCGGCCCCCTGGCGACACCGCCCAGGAACCGGCCCAGCCGGCGGTGACCGGGCCTGCTTCCGCACGCCGACGCGCCGCTGGCGCCGCCTGGCAGGCCCTGCGTTTCATCGACGACGGCGACGACGGCGTCATCGCCGCGCAGATCGCCGCCGCAGGGGAAGTCCTCGATGCCCTCGCCAAGACCTCCGCCGCCCACACCCGCCACGAACTCCAGTCGGCTGCCACCGCTTTCGAACGTGCTTCCCGCTCCCACATACGCGCTACACGTGGCCACAACCACGCCCTGCGCCGAGCCGCGCGCGACCTCGTCCGCAGTGGCCCGGCTCTCGGTCGCGGCGAGGACGGCGCCACGACAGCCATGGTCATCGACATGCTGTTCTTCCTGATCGCCGCCGTCGCGCACTGGCATGCCAGGAAGGGCCACGCCCAACAGGCCGAAGCGGCCCACCGGGCCGCCGAGCACCTACGAGGCGCCTACCGGGTCGCCGCCGAGCAGCCGCTCGCCGTCCTCCACCAGCGCGGTCGGAACCTCGCCCGCCCACTGCTGGAAAGACAGGCCGACGCCGTGCGGGCGGCGATGCCGGAGCTGGCTGAGCAGGTACTGGCTGAGCCCGGCTGGCCGTCCCTCGCCGCCACACTCGCTGACGCCGAGGCCGTCGGCCACATCTCCACCGACCTTCTTGCCCGCGTGGCAGGACGCCGCGAGCTGGGCACCGCAGAGTCGGTCAGCGACGTACTGGTGTGGCGCGTACGGAGGATGGCCGATCTGCCCGCCGACTCGTATCCCGAGTACGTGACCGCTGCCAGCCTCCAGCGTGATTCTGCCGTGCCAGGGACAGCCGATGCGCTGGGAGCCGGCACCACAAACGGCCCCGTCCGACGACGCTAAGCCGCAGGTCGAGCGGCGCAACATAGCCGAGAATCCCCGGTTAGCCTAACCGGGGATTCTCCGCACCATGGACCTATCAGCACCCACCCCACCATGTGAGGAGTACACCCTTGCCCGAAACCGATTCCTACCTCCGCGCCGACGTCTTCACCCTGCTCGTCGACACCGACTTCCGGCTCCGTCCCGACACCGGCACCTTCTCCCACTACGACGGCCGCCCCTTCACCGACGAGGAACAGGCCACCGTCCTCCTGGCCAACCGGGACGAGCTCGAAGCAACCCTCGAGGTCCGTCTCCTCATCGACACCGAGATCCAGAAGAAGGTGGGAACCGCCGGACTGAACATCGTCCTGGCCCCGTACGACGACCAGCCCAACGAGGTCTTCACGCTCGGAGACGTGATCACCCACCGGCCACAGGACGGCCCCTCCGACATCGAGCGCCTCGCCTACGTGATGAACGGGTTCGTCCCCGACGGGCAGTAACACCAGCCCCAGGCACCTGAGCCCGTAGCACCGGTCGACCCGACAGCAGGCTGGCCTGGGAACCTCGCACAACACGAACGGCAGCCGGGATCATCCGCGGCTGCCGTTCGTGTCAGAGGCACCCGCCCAGGGCACCGATCAACTGGTGGGTGTCGCCCGTAATGCCAGTGAGGCGGACGTGCGGGAAGGCATCTCCGGCTGGTCCTTCAGGGCCTGTCTGCCCTGTCGGCGGCCAGGAGGCTCGCAGCCTCTTCGGCGCAGCCCCACGAGAGCGTGACGCCGGCGCCTCCGTGCCCGTAGTTGTGCACCACCACGGTGCCGTCCTCCGCCCGCTCCGCCTCCACGCGCACCATGGCCCGGGTCGGCCGGGCGCCGAGCCGGTGCTCCAGGACACGGGCCTTGGCGAGACGGGGTTCAACCTCGACACAGCGAGCGAGGATTCCGGCTGCAGCCTTCTCGTCGAGGGCAAGGCTGCCTTCGCCATCGATAGCGGTGCCGCCCAGGACAACGGTGTCGCCGTGGGGGTAGAAGCACAGCAGGTCTGGTAAGAGGCCGGTGTCCTCGGAGAAGAACTCGGTCAGCCCCGGGTTGGTGACGACGACGTGCTGGCCGCGGATGGGCCGCAGGTCATGGTCCGGGACCAGTTCCTGGGCACCCAGGCCCGTGCAGTTGACGATCAAGGCAGCGGGGCCAGCGTCCGCGAGCGAGACCAGGCGCCGCCGCTCGACCGTTCCTCCAGCGGCGTCGAGCCGGCGCAGGAGGTAGGCGAGGTAGGTGGGCATGTCGATCAGCGGCACCGTGAACCGGTAGCCGGCCGAGAACCCGGCCGGCAGTTCGGCCGGCTCGCACGGCCGGAAGCCGGGCAGGGTGGTGGCCCAGTCCGGTGGTGCCTCGGCCGTGCGGGACGTCTCTATGCCGCTGGTGAGCCGGACGCCCGTGGACGGGTCCTCCGCCAATCTGCGGAAGATCTCCAGGGACCGCTGCCCCCACTGGTCGACCTTGTTCTTCGGCTCGACTAGGTATGGTCCCCACATCGCCCCGGCCGCCAGCGAGGTGACGCCCGGCACCTGCTCGGCGATCACGTGCACCGAGGCTCCGGCCTCGGCCAGGACGACAGCGGTGGTGAGCCCTGCCACTCCAGCCCCGACAACGACAACGCGCACCTCGCGCTTCAAGGACGCGCCGGAGTTCACGAGAGCAGAGCCTTATCGAGGTAGTTCTGCACCGGCCCGAACAACCCGTACGGCACGTACTGCGGGATCTCACCATGCGTGGCCCAGGCCAGGCCGGCCACCTCATCAGCACTCGCCACGAGCGCCTGGCCGCCGACAGGGCGGCATGCAATGTAGTGGATCTCCCGGCCTGTCATGGGGTGCACCCGTTGTCCCAGCACACTCTGGGGCACCACCAGGAGCCCGGTCTCTTCCTCGGTCTCACGTGCTGCGGCTTCCCCGGGAGTCTCCTCGGATTCGATCTTCCCTGCCGGGAACTGCCACGAGAGCACCCCTTCCGCCACACGTCGCCGCACGAGCAGGACTCGCCCACCCCGCACGACGACGGCAGCGGCGACCGCTCTCTGGGCCTCGACCGTCACGAAGATCCCCTACCGTCGCACCTGGACCAGCGCGTGCGTTCCACTCGTACGCCAGGCAGCCCCGGACCGTTCGAGCCCGTCCAGCACTTCCTGCTCCAAGCCGACGATGACGTCGGACTTCAGGGTCCGGAGCGCTGCGACGGCCCCCGGGAAGTACGCGGTGAGATCGGCGAAGGACGCCTTGGCGTCCCACAGCCGGTCGCCCACCAGGCGCCGGTAGTTGAGGTCGCCCTTCAGGAGGGTGAGCGTGGCGCTCTCGAACTCGCCGCGGAGGTCCTCGGGCATGTCCTCGTACGGCAGCGGAGCGCAGAAGAACGGGTGGGTGCGGACCTCCAGGCTCCCTGCTGCCATGGCCTTCCACAGCCGGTCGCCGATCACACTGGCTTCGCCGGGTGCCTCGGTGAGGCGGCGGAGGCAGTCGACGACATCGGCCGTCATCGCGTCGGAGACGTAGTAGGGGTACGGCTTGAGGTGAAGCACGACCTGTTCGGCATGCCGCTGTTCGAGGAGGTGGTCGATGAGGATCAGGTCCGGGATCAGCTCGCGCCCCGCATTGTCCGCCACCACGGCGACGGTCGAGGAGCCCCCGACGGGCAACAGCTGCCACAACAAGGCGCTGTCGTCAGCCACCAGCCCGGAGGCAGCGGCGTCACCGGCTGCCGGCTCCCCCGCCGAGACGCGGAAGCCGAGGTCCGCACGGTTGCCCCAGAGCGACGCGTGGAGCAGGGCAGCAGCCCGCTCGTCCGCCGGAACGCTCGCGAGCGCGTCCAGGGCCCGCAGTTCCTCCTCCACGGCCTCACCGCGCAGCTCGGCCCGCTTGAACGGCGCGAACGGATCGACTCCCTGCCACGGCCCGGTGCCGAAGTACCCGACCGCGCCGAGGAGCCTGCGGTAGAAGTAGCTCTCCGCCCACAGGAACGGGGCGTCGTACCAGGAGCGCCCGAAGTGCTCCTGCCCCCAGTCCGCCCAGCGCTCACGGTCGTGTTCCCCGGGGGCGAGCGGCTCGATGACGCCGTTGGTGATCTCGTCCAGCAGGGCGTCGAGGGCCTCGTGCTGCTCACGGCCGTACGGGAAGGCGTCTCGTACCTGCTGGATGAGGGCGGGGTGGCGCTTGGCCAGCACGCCCCAGGCGAACGAGCCGGGCTCGTTGCTCAGGATGACCGGTGCTCCATTCGCATCGCCCGAGCTGCGGGAGGTCTTCTCTGTCATGGCGTCCAAGCCCTTCGGTTCTCGCTCACATGTCCATGGTCCCCACGGGTCACAACGCCAGCAGCGCTACCTACCAGCACCTCACCCGTCGCCGGAGTGAGACGTCCATACACCCGGACCTTCGATCTGCCGCTGAGGTGGGAAGTGAACCGCTCCGTCCCCAGACGCCGTACCTCGATGCCTCCGGTTCCCGGCCCGATCGCCACCCCAGCCTCACTGATCGCGGAGCTTCTTCTCTGAATGCCATCGTCGTCGCATCCCGCCGGCGTGGTCTCAGCCCTTGGCGAGAAGTTCCCTGGCCGCGTAGTAAGCGTGCAGTGCGGCCTCGCTTCCGGAGCCCATGGCAGTCATGATCCGCTGGAAGCGGGCGGAGCGGAGGTCGCCTGCCACGATGACGCGGGGGTGCTGATCGGTCGGCGGGCAGTACCCGTCCAGACCGCGAGTCAAGTCGCCGGACGGGGCGGTCGGGGCATTGCCGATGCTGAGGTGGACTGCATCCGCCGTGATCGCCTGCCGTTCGCCGTTCCGGCCCACCGCTTCCACCGACACCGCGATGCCTTTTCCGGTCCGGAGCGTCAGGTGCTCCACGGGAAGGAGCGTGACCCGAGGGTCCTCGCGGATCTCCTCGATCTTGTACGCGTCGGCCGCCGGGTACGCCACGAGCAGGCGGGTGTCGGTGGTCGGGTGAGCGCGCAGGAAGGTGCCGATCGGGCGGTCGCCGCCGAGGACAAGGAGGGTGCGGCCCTCGGCGTCATCCGCCTCGGCCTGCCAGAGCGGGGGCAGGGTCAAGCCGTCGGGGGCGGTGATCCAGGCGACGTCGCGGGGCTGGAGGGGGCCGACGCCGGTGGCGACGATTGCGTACGGGGCGGTGAGACGGGTGTCAGTGTCGAGCGTGATGGTCACCCGGTCGTCGTCGGCGCGGAGCTCGGTGACGTGTCTGCCGAGTTCGAGGCGGCACAGCTCCGTGCTCTTCAGCTCCGCGACGACGGCGTCGGCGAGCTCGGGGCCGCTGGTGTAGCCGCCGAGGACGTTGTTCAGGGCCGGGATCCGGTAGAGGTTGCGGCACAGCCGGTCCGGCTCGATCAGGATCGAGCGCATGCCGACGCCGGCGGCCATGCGGGCAGCGGCGCAGCCGGCCGGGCCGCCGCCGATGATGATCAGGTCGGTGTCGTACAGCGTGTCGGCCATGGGGCTATTCCAGCACCGGGGTCCCGGCGTACGCAGCGAGTTGGCCGATCACGTGGTCGGTGGTGACGAGTTGACCGGTTCCGATCAGGCGGCGGGCGACGACGAGGCCGGCGTCGTGGACGTCGGGGCCGGCGTCGCTGGCGCAGGCGTCGGTGACGATCCAGGGCGCGTAGCCGTGCTCGAAGGCGTCGGCGGCGGACTTCAGGACACAGCTCTCGGTGGCTATCCCGCAGAAGACGAGGTCGGTCCAGCCCGCCCGGCGGATCAGTTCGGCTGCCTCCGGAGTGAGGAGCGTGTACCCGGTTTTGTCGACGACCGCGTGCGCGTCGGCGGCAGCGTTGGCGAGCTCGGGGACGATGTCGGTCTCGGGTGGTTCCTGGAGCCGACGCCACTGGAAGAAGCGCTCGTAGGGGCTGTCCGGATAGTTGAAGTACCGGGTGAAGACCACAGGCCGTCCGGCGGCGGACCACTGGGCGACCAGGTCGGAGACCGCGGGAACGGCGTGGCGGCTGTGGTGGTTCACGAAGCCGTTCTGCATGTCGATCACGACCAGCGCGGCGCTGCCGATGTCCATCCGCTGTCTCCTGCCCCGTGTTCTCACCCGACGCTCTCGCGTAGAGCGTCCTGTGCGGCGCGCAGCCGTTCGGCCAGTCCGCTGGTCTTCATGATGGCCTCCCGCATCAGGACGTGCTGTGCGGTCTCCTGGGCTCGGGCGGTGGTGAGCCGGGAGTAGGCGGCGCGCAGGAAGCGCCAGCCGTACTGCTCGGGCGTGGAGGGGTCCTGGCCGTCCTCGATCATCTGCTGGATCTGGCGGGTGAAGCACCAGAGGGCCTGGACGGTCAGCTCACAGGTGACCAGCTCTTCGATGGAGAGGCTGCGCTCGCGGGAGTGGGAGGAGTAGGCGACGCCGGACCAGCCGGCATAGCCGGTGGAGACTCCCCTTACGCCGAAAGACACGATGTCCGGGTGGTCGAAGCCGGAGGCGAGGAGCGATGCCTCGACCGTGCCATCCAGGGGTGCGGGCCCGCCCGGGGCGCCGCGGTCGACCAGGACCGAGGGTGTGGACAGCAGGCGCAGTGCGGTGTCGTAGGCGTCGCCGGACCAGGGACCGGAGGTGAGCCAGTACAGGGAGAGGACGTACTCGGGGTTGGGGATGCGGTCATGGTCCTCGTCGAGGAGGTCGCGGAGCTTGTTCCTAGCCCAAGGCAAGTCGGAAGCGTACGAGCGGTAGCGCCAGACAGCGAGGTCGGTGAGCGCGGGAGGCTCGTGGGGTTGGACGAGGTGGAAGACGGCGGCCCCGCAAGCGAAGACGTGCAGGACGCACTCCTGTGCTTCGGGGTGGTCGATGCGGACCGAGGAGGATTCCAGCCACTGGTCGCCCGCGCCCGGCGTCATGTGTGCGCGGAGTAGGCCAGCGCGCTCGGCGCCGATGAAGACCGGCAGGAATTTGTGGGAGTCAACGCCGATCCGGCCTGTGGCGGGTGGAGCAGCGCCGTTCGTTCCCAGGGCTGCTGCGAACCGGGCTTTCACGTCGTCCGACGCGCGGCCGAGCGCGGTGTCGAGGACAGCCTGGGATTCACCACGGGGCTGGTAACCCGCTCCGCCGCCTTCCCAGTTCGACACAGTCCGGTCGCTCACGCCCAGGTAGGCGGCGAAGTCCCGCAGGCTCATGCGCAGGGCGTCGCGTAACAGCCGGGCTTCCCGGCCGGACCATCGCTGCACCGTGACCACCGTCGTACCCCCTGTCCGTCACCCGGTGGAACGCCGAAACGGCCAGCGTAGCCAGCCTTGTTCAGCAGTGGTGCGGCATTGCTGCAGCACCCGTACGTCACACCCCGCCATCGGCCTCCACCATGCTGGGTCCACCGAGCCGGGGAGCTGCCGGCCGCGACCAGGCGGCCCTCCGCCCGTTCTCTCCTGTACCACCACCAGAAGGAGCAATCGGCATGACCGACATCGTCAAACGCAACGCCCGCGCCATCCTCCTCGACGGCGACGAGCTCGTCCTCATCAAGCGCACCAAGCCGGACAGGGAGCCGTACTGGGTGTCCGTCGGCGGAGGGGTGGAGGCGGACGACGCGACCATCGAGGCGGCCCTGCACCGGGAGGTGTTCGAGGAGCTGGGTGGCAAGCTGGAGCGCGCCGAGCTCGTCCACCTGGTCACCGACGAGCTGGAAGGCGGCGTCGGCGTGCAGCACATCTTCGCCGCGCGCCTGGAGTCGATGGACCTGGCCGCGCGTACGGGGACGGAGTTCGCCAAGCCGGAGCGGGGCGGGTACGAGGTGGTCCGGGTGCCCTTCACCGCCGAGGCCGTCCGCGAGCTGAACCTGATGCCGCCGGAGCTCGCCGAGTTCATCGCCGCGAACACGGACGCGATCGTCTCCGTCCTCGACACCCCGATCCGCGAGGCGTGAGCGATGGCGCAGGTCCCGGACTTCGTCAGCCTCAACGGCCCTGACAACGTGGGCAAGACGACCCACCTGGTACGGCTGGCCGAGCGGTGGGACGGCTTCCAGCCGCTGGGCGCGGTCCACGAGCACGACCCCGAGCCGTGGGCGCGGGCGGCGGCCGGCGACTACGCCCGGTGGTGGTTCGAGACGTCCACGACGGTCGAGCTGACCGAGATGCTGCTCGCCGGCCACGCCAAGCGCGCCGCCGCCCGCGAAGCCGGGCGTACAGGGCTGCTCGACCGGGGCCTGCCCATGCTCCTCGCCGTGGCCACCGCGACCTGCGTGGTCAAGGACGGGCTGACGGTCGGCGAGGCGTTCAAAACCGTGACGGGCATCGCCGGTTCGCGAGCCACAGCACCGGAGGTCTCGATCCTCCTGCTCCCGTCCCTCGATGTTGAGCGCAGCTACGCCATCACCAGCGCCCGCGAGGGCCGCCCGTGGACCGGGATCTACCCGGCCTACCAGAAGACGCTGCACGCGGTCCTGCTCCACCAGGCAGAGCACGGCGCGTACACCGCGGTCGTGGACTGCGAGGACCGCTCCCTGGACGACGTACACAGCGACGTAGTCGATCGCCTTGGCCTCAGCCCCCTCGCTGATGGGAGTCCCCGATGACCCAGAACTCCCCGCCCCTGGTCCTGCCGCCCGGCCTAGCCCGCGCCATAGTCACGCTCCAGGACAAGGACCTGCACCGCCTTGACGACACCGTCACCCGGCTCCACACCGTCAACGGACGCCTGTGGGACACCGAGGACCGGGTGCGCGGCGCCCTGCTCTCCGCCACCCAGGTCGCGGACTGCAAGCGGGAGATCGACCAGCTCAACGCCGAACGCAACACGCTGGCCGAGCGGGCCGACGAGGTCCTCGGCTCGCTGGCGGACGCGGGCCGCGCCGACGCGCCGCTGCACACCGAGACGCTCGCCTCCGTCGTCGACCGTCTGTCGGTGCTGACGCTGCGGATCTGGCACAGCGAGCGCGCGGCGGCCCGGGACGAGCTGGCCCGCCGGCGAGTCCCTGCCCTCCATGGCCAGCGGGAGGAGCTGTGCGCCGCCCTCGACGCGCTGGTCTCCGACGTCGTCGCCGGCCGCCGCCGGCTTCCCGTACCGGCCCGGTTCAAGCTGTACGGCCGGGACGACGCCGCCCCCGCGGAGATCAAGCCGAGCCGGCACCTGCGCCGGGTCCTCGCCTTCGGTGGGCTGAGCGAGTGCGGCAAGAGCACCAGCGCCGAGTTCGTCCAGCGTACGTGCGGTGCCCAGCGCCTCAAGATCGGCTTCCTGTTGCGGCAGGCGGCTCACCGGGAGGGCCTCGCGGACCCGTACGCGCTCTCGGCCCGTCGGCAGGCAGAACTGCTGCTCGGCGAGCTGAACCGCTTCGCGGACGCCCACGTCGACACGCGGCTGTTCACCATCGAGTCCGTCCACGACGACGCCTCGATCGCCGAGCTCAAGCAGCTCATGGGCGACATCCTCCAAATCGTCTACCTGGACGCCTCCTTCGCCGTACGCGTCGAGCGGTCCGGGACGCCGGCCCAGGCCGTCGCCGCGAAGGACGAGATCAAGATGAGCCGTGGCGCCCACCAGGTCGCCGCACTCGCCGACCACGTCATCGACAACACCAGCAGCATCGCCGCCCTCCGCGCCCGCCTCCGGCACATCGCCGCCCCGCCCGCCGCCACGGCGCTGCGCGTGGCCACCCCGTACGGGCTGGGGCTGCCGGCCGCCATCGCCTCGGCGACGGCCGACTTCACCGACGCGGTACGGGCCTACGGCCCCGGCGTAAGGCTCGCCGCCCTGACCGGCAGCCCCGGGGAGGGCAGTTGGATCGCCGGCTGGTCCGATCTGGACCTCCTCGTGATCGCCGAGCACGAGACCATCGGCCAGGTACACGAGGCCCTGGAGCAGTACGGGACCGCCCTGGGCGGTGCGGCCTCCCTCGGCCCCACCCTCGTCACCCCCGGCGAACTGACCGCCCGACGCCTCACCCCGCGCCTCGCGTTCGTCCTCCACCAGCTCCAGCAGGGCAGCCCCGTCCTCCACGCCGCACCCGACCTCGAACTTCCGACGATCAGCCGGGACGATCTGGCGTTCGCCGCCGTCCGGGAACTCCCCCAGGTCATCCTGACCATGCGCCGACTGCGCGCCCATGCAGGACCGACGGCTCTGCGGCAGCTCTACAAGCACCTCGTGCTCGCCTGCCGCCTCCTCCTGCGCGAACACAACCAGTGGGAGTCCGGCCCCGACCGGATCCTCGCCTCGGCCTCCCGCATGCCGGGCCTTCCCGCCCTCTCGGTGCCCTCCCTGGCCGAGATCGCCAGCGCCTGGCGCGACGGCGAGGCCGAGCTCGTGCTCAAGCCCGTCTGCGCGGCTGTCGACCAGTTCCTTGCCTGGTACGCCGCCCAGCTCGCAGCCTGAACAGTCCTTTTCCTCCTTCTCCACCCGACAGGAGCTTCGCCATGCCCGAAATCACCGCCGTGTCGTCCTTCTCCGCCCGGATCGTCGAGCGCCTCAGCGTCGGAGCCACGAGCCGCCGCGAGCGTGTCATCCACTCCCTCGACGGCCTGGAGACCCCGGTCCACCCCGACACCCTCGCCCACACCGGAGCCGACCTCTGGCATCTGCTCCAGAAGCAGGTGCCGGACGGACTCGATTCCGTGGACTTCCTCCTCGGCCTGGACGCCGGCGGCATCCTGCCGACCGTCTCCCTCGCCGGTGCCGCCCACCTCCCGTACAAGATCGCCTGGAAGCTGCACCTCCCGCTCGACGGCGCGGTCCGCTTCAGCGAGCCCCACGCGATGCGCACCGACGTCTTCGCCTACGGCATCGCCCCCGGCCAGCGGATCGTCATCGTGGACGACGAGATCACCACCGGCCGGACCCTGGCCGACCTCACCCGCCGCCTCCACGAGGCCGGCGCCGTTCCGCTGGCGGCGGTCTGCCTGGTGGAGGACACCACTCGCGGAGCCCGCGACCTGCTCACCGACCTCGGTCTGCCGCTCGTCTCCCTCACCACGATCGAGGGCGCGGCGTGACAGCGGTCGCCCCGGCGGGGGTCCGGTTCCACCACGGCTCCCTGGTCATCCCCGCCGGGGCCGTGCACACCACCCCGCTCGGGTACGACCGCGACAGCGTTCCCATCGGCGCACCGCTCCCGCTGGCCGCCTCCGCCGAGCTCGTCCACCGCCTGAGCGGGTGCGGCGAGGTCGTGGTGGCCTTCGAGGGGAAGCTCGGCGACACCCTCCTCGCGCTTTCGGGAGTCCGCGCGGTCCTCGACTGGCTGCGGCTGCGGTCGGTTCGCGTGGCCGTCCGGGCGGTGGGTCCGTACGCGGGGCTGATCGCCCGCACCGGGCTGATCACCAAGCCCCAGCCCACCCCGCCCAGCGGCTGGCGGGCCGTGATCGGCGACCGCGCGGGGATCGAGGCGCACGGCTCGGAGGCGGTGGTGAGCCTGGTGCTCGACCCGGCGGCCCCGCCGTGCTGGTCGAGCGACGGCCGCGCCCACCCGGACCTGCCCACCCGCCACTACCTGGCCCTGGAGCGCCGCCTCGGCATCCGCCTGCCCGACACGGCCCCCTTCGCTCCCACCCTCGCGACCGGTCCGAACAACCTCGTGGAGGAACTGCGCTCGGTGGGCTGGCTGGGCGGCCTGACCGTCGCCGCCATCACCGCCACCAGCTGGCCGGAGCGCAAGGACTACACCGCCCAGCGCTACATCGAACTCGTCGAGCACATCGCGGAGGCCCAGCAGGCCCAGGCCCGGCTGCTTCTCATCGGCGGCAACCCGGGCGACGGCCTCCGCATCGCCGCAAAAGCTCCCCGGCGCCACGTACAGGCCCTCCGCATCGACGGCATGCCGGCCGACGGCCTCGCCGACCTCTTCCCGCACTGCCACCTCATCGTCGGCAACGACACCGGCCTCACCCACCTCGCCGCGATGGCCCGCCGCCGGGACGGAAGCTCCCCGCCCGTCATCGGCCTGTACTCCCGCCACAGCCACAGCAAATGGCGCACCGGCCTGCCGCACCACCACGCCGTCGCCACCGCCCTGTCCGACCGCATGCACCAGGGCGACCTCTGTCCCGTCCGCGACGCCATCGCCCCGGACACGAACATCCACATGGACGCCTTCCCGCCCGCCGCGCTGGCCCAGGTCGGCCTCGAACTACTCAACGGGGTGAGACCATGACTTTCCAGCCTCTCCTCCGGCTGGGTCCGGTACGGCGCTTCACCCGCAACCTGCTCCGCCCCGTCGACCTCCTCGGCCGCGCGCTGCTCCTGAAGTACACCCGCGACCCGGCCGAGGCCCGCGAGGAGATCCGCGGCCACGCCCGCCTGTCCCGGCACTACCGCGTCCCTGCCCTCCACGCCCACCTGCGCGTGCCGGGCGGGCACCTGCTCACGTACGAACGTCTCCCCGGCGGCACCGACCAGGGACTCCTGCTCGACCTCCTCAACGCGGACGAACCGAGCAGTGATCTCCGCAGCTACATGGACCAGCTCACGGCGGCGTACCGCGAGGTCATTCTCACGACAGCATGGCCGGCCGAGCCGACGCACGTCGTCCGCAAGCTGTACTGGGACCGCGCGGCGCCCGGCGGCCGCCTTGACACGTACTACGCCGGTAGGGACTTCCTGTTCGCTGGCGGCCTCATCGACGTCCCGGTCTCCCGCCTCGACACCTACGCCCTGAACATCAACGGCCGCCGGCACCACCTGGACTGGGCCGCGACCCTCCGCTGGCTCCGCACCCACTTCGCCTCCGCGGAGCCGGTCTGGGCGGCCCTCACCCAGGGCGACCCCACCGACGTCAACCTCGCCCACCCGCTCGCGTGGTTCGACTACGACACCGCCGGGATGAACAGCATCCCCGGGGAGTTCGCCAACTTCCTCTGGTACGCCTCCGCCCTCGGCGGCTGGCTCGTGCCCACGTACAACCCGACCGCCTTCGCCGACCACCCCGCCACCTTCGCCCGCGTCCCGGCCAACACCCCCGAGCTCCGACGAGCGGACATCGACCACACCACCAGCACCATCCACATCGACTACACCCCGCACCTCTCGGCTCCCCGGCAAGCCGCGGTGACCGCGTACTGGACCCAGCTCGTACGGCCGGTCGCGGACCGCCTCTGGCCAGGGTCGGACCTGGCTAACCTGCTCCGCCCCTACCTGGCCATGCGCATCCTCGGCGTCTACAACCTGGCCGACCTGGCCCCCGAGGACCGGCTCGTCCTGCTCGCCCGGCTCGCCGAGGCGATGAGCCCCACGTTCGACCCCACCACCTACTTCTGCCCGCTGGAGTCGCCATGCCCGGCCCCCTGAACGGCCGCACCGCCCTCATCACCGGAGCCACCGGCGGCCTCGGCTCGGCCATCGCCCGCCGCCTCGCCGCCGACGGCGCCACCGTCGCCCTCGCCCACTTCAGCGACGACCAGGCCGCGACCCAGCTCGCCACCCACATCACCGACAGCGGCGGCACCGCAATCTCCCTGGCAGCCGACCTCCGCGACACCGAGGCCGTACAGACGCTCTGCCACCAGGCCGGCGACGCACTCGGCCCGATCGACATCCTGGTCAGCAACGCCGGCGCCTATCCCCGCCGACCGTGGCCGGAGACCACGCCGGCCCACTGGAACGAGGCCCTGGCCACCAACCTGACCAGCCACTACCTCCTCGCACATGAGCTGACCCCCGCCATGACGGCCGCCGGCTGGGGCCGGATCATCACCATCGGATCCGTCCTGGCCACGGCGGGCCGCCACGACCTCTCCGGCTACATCAGCGCCAAGGCGGGCCTCGAAGGACTCACCCGTGCCCTCGCCCGCGAACTCGGCCCCGCCGGCATCACCGCGAACTGCGTCGCCCCCGGTTCCATCCGCGTACCCGCCGAGGACACCGTCGTCGACGACCCGGAGGCCATGACCGTCCGCCAGATCGCCCGCCAGTGCGTCCAGCGCCGAGGCCGCCCGAACGACGTCGCCGCCGCCGTCGCTTTCCTCACCACCGACGACGCCGGCTTCATCACCGGCCAGACCCTGCGCGTCGACGGAGGCTGGATCCTTGCCTGAGATCTGGCTCATGCGCCACGGCGCCTACGAAGGCCACCGCCCCGGCTACCACGCCCCGCACGAGGCCACCCTCACTCAGGAGGGCCGCGACCAGGTACGCCGCTCCCTACCCCTTCCCGAGGGCATCACCGCGATCGTCACCAGCCCCATCCCCCGCGCCCGCCAGACCGCCACACTCGTCTCGCACCTCACGGGCCTGCCCATCGTGGCCACCTCCGGCCTCCTGGCCGAATGGCGAGCCCCGAGCATCGTCCTCGGCCGCACCGCCGAGACCTACCCGCCGGCCTACCGCGCCTGGCGAGCCCGACGCCTCGCCAACCCCTCCCTACGCTGCGAAGACGGCGAAAGCCTCACCGACCTCCACACCCGCGCCCGCCACTGCGCCGCCTTCCTCCACCACACCGCCGGGCGCCACGGCCCCCTCCTGGCTGTCTCCCACACCCTCCTCCTCGGCGTCCTCACCCACCTCCCAGAAGGCCCCGCTGCCTTCATCACCGCTGCGAGGACGCCTTGGCAGTTCGTCGAGCGCCGCTTGTTCACCCTGGCGCTGCACCAACACCCCAGCCCCTACCGCGGTACGTTGCCGTCCATCGAGGGTCGGGCGTCGACCGCTCTACCGGGCGATCCAGCATTGCCGCAGACCGGAGCGTGACAGCTGCTCTGGGTTGCAGACGCCCGCCCGTTCCTCCCGGTCCGGAGAAATGAGCGTGTACATGCGGACCGCGTGGCTGGCTTCCCCTCGCTCGCCACTGCAGAGAAGGGGAAAGCCATCCTGGAAAGCCTGCGGTCAAGCTTCTCGGCACACCTCGATGCTCTCGCCGGAGTTGACTGATCCGGCGGAGTCGGCCTTCCCAGTTGGCGCCATCGAACCTGCCTGTACGTACGGAATCAGCCACGCTCGGTTCCAAAACCGCAGAGGGCAGTAGGGTTCCTGGTTGACTCTGGGGAAATTGTTCCGGCTCGCGGCCAAGCGGGCCGCTTGCTGTGAGGGAACGAGGCGCAGTGGCCACGACCACGACGGTGCACGACGTCATCAGGGAGATCCGTAACGGCGTCGACGGGAATCGCGACCGCGGTACGCGCTTCGAGGAGCTCATGCTCCAATACCTCAGCACCGACCCCCAGTGGACCGAGCAGTTCACCCGGGTGTGGATGTGGGGGGACTGGCCGGGCACCGAGCACGACAAGCGGGACACCGGCATCGACCTGGTTGCGCAGGACCGGGAAACCGGCGGCTTCTGCGCGATCCAGTGCAAGTTCTACGACCCCAGCCATACGCTCCAGAAGGAGGACATCGACTCCTTCTTCACTGCCTCCGGCAAGGGCGGCTTCACCCGTCGCATGATCATCTCCACGACGGAGAAGTGGAGCGTGCACGCCGAGGCCGCGCTGGCTGATCAGCAGATCCCTGTTACCCGGCTCGGCATGTCCGACATCGCGAACAGCCCGGTCGAGTGGTACATGCCTGCGGCCAACGAGCCCTTCGAGCTGAGCCTCCAGACGAAGAAGAGCCCGCGCAAGCACCAGCGCGAGGCCATCGACGCCGTCTTCGCCGGGTTTGCGGAGAACAATCGCGGCAAACTGATCATGGCGTGCGGCACGGGCAAGACGTTCACGGGCCTGAAGATCGTCGAGCGGCTCCAGAAGGAGCGAGCGGCGGCTGGGGAAGGCGACCACACCACTGTCCTTTTCTTGGTCCCGTCCATCGCCCTGCTGTCCCAGACGCTGCGCGAGTGGTCCTTCGAGACCGAGCTGACGCTGCGCCCCTTCGCAGTGTGCTCCGACGTCAAGGTCGGCAGGGGGCAGCCCCAAAGCGACGACCAGGACATGGCCACCCACGACCTGGCCCTGCCCGCCACCACCGACCCTGACCGCCTGATCAAGCAGATGGCCAGCGTGGAGGCCGCCCCCGGCCTGACGGTCGTGTTCTCCACCTACCAGTCGATCGCCACGATCGCCGAGGCGCAGAAAAAGGGCCTGGGCAACTTCGACCTCATCCTGTGCGATGAAGCCCACCGGACCACCGGTGTCACACTCGCCGGCCATGACGAGTCCGCTTTCGTCCGCGTCCACGACAACGACTACCTCGCTGGTGACCGCCGCCTCTACATGACGGCCACCCCTCGCATCTACAACGAGGACACCAAGGCCGACGCGAAGAACGCCGACGCGGTCCTGGCCTCGATGGACGACGAGTCGACGTTCGGTCCGGAGTTCCACCGCCTCGGGTTCGGCCAGGCTGTGGAGCAGGGCCTGCTCACTGACTACAAGGTCCTCATCCTCACTATCGACGAGGGCGTCGTCGCCAAGACCCTGCAGCAGGGCATAGCTGGCGGATCGTCCGAGCTTGGCCTCGATGACGCCGCAAAGATCATCGGCTGCTGGAACGCCCTCGCAAAGCGAACCGGCACCTTCGCCGACGGCTCCGGCTTCGCCGAGGACGAAGCCCCCATGAAGCGGGCCGTCGCCTTCGCCCGGTCGATCGCGGACTCCAAGTCCATCGCAGAACGCTTCAACGAGGTCGTCGATGCGTACGACGACGCCGACGACGACGTCCTGCACTGCGAGGTTGACCACGTCGACGGGACCTTCAACACCCTGAAGCGGAACCGCCTGCTCGACTGGCTCAAGCAGGATCCCGGCCAGAACCAGGCCCGCATCCTGTCCAACGCGCGCTGCCTCTCCGAGGGCGTCGACGTCCCCAGCCTGGACGCCGTCCTCTTCCTCCACCCCCGTAACTCCGTCGTCGACGTCGTCCAGTCCGTCGGCCGCGTGATGCGCCTGGCCCCCGGCAAGAACTACGGCTACATCATCCTGCCCGTCGCCGTGCCGGCCGGCATGCTGCCGGAGAAGGCCCTCGCCGACAACCAGCGCTTCAAGACCGTCTGGCAGGTCCTCCAGGCCCTGCGCGCCCACGACGACCGCTTCAACGCCACCGTCAACCAGATCGAGCTCAACAAGCACAAGCCCGACAACAAGATCGGCATCGGGGCCATCGGGCCCAATGACGAGACCGTCGGTGACCAGGACGGTTCCAGCACCGCGGACAGCGCCCAGGAGGCCAAGGCCAAGGAGGCTCAGACCGCCCAGCACGTCCAGGACGTCCTGTTCTCCATCAGCGACTGGCGTGACGCCATCTACGCCCGCATCGTCGACAAGGTCGGCGAGCGCCACTACTGGGAGGACTGGGCCAAGGACATCGCCCAGATTGCCGAACGCCATGTCACCCGCATCAAGGCGGCCCTGGAATTCCCGGACAAGCAGGCAGCCTTCCAGGAGTTCGTCAGCGAACTGCGGGCCACCATAAACCCCGGTGTCACCGACGACAGCGCGATCGACATGCTGGCCCAGCACATCGTCACGAAGCCAGTCTTCGACGCCCTGTTCAAGGACTACGCCTTCGCGGAGCACAACCCGGTCTCTATGGCCATGCAGCGGATGCTTGACATCCTCGACGACCAGGGCCTGGACGCTGAGGCCAAGACCCTGAAGGGCTTCTACGAGTCGGTTCGCGTCCGGGCAGAGGGCATCGACAACCACGAGGGACGCCAGCGCGTCATCGTCGAGCTGTACGACAAGTTCTTCAAGACCGCCCTGCCCAAGACCGCCGACGCTCTCGGCATCGTCTACACCCCGATCGAGGTCGTCGACTTCATCCTCCGTGCCACCGAGCAGGCCCTGAACAAGCACCTGGGGCGCTCTCTTTCCGACGCAGGCGTCCAGATCATCGACCCCTTCGTCGGCACTGGCACTTTTCCTGTCCGTCTCCTCCAGTCCGGCCTGATCAAGCCCGCCGACCTGCTACGCAAGTACACGAGCGAACTCCACGCCAACGAGATCGTGCTCCTCGCGTACTACATCGCGGCCGTCAACATCGAAGCCGCCTTCCACGATCTTGCCGGGGGCGAGTACCAGCCCTTTGAAGGCATCGTCCTCACCGACACCTTCCAGCTCGCTGAAGGTACGGCGAAACTCGACGGAATGGAGGTCCTGGAAGGCAACAGCGAGCGCGCTAAGAAGCAACAGGTCCAGGACATCACCGTGGTGGTTGGCAATCCGCCATATTCCGTAGGCCAGGACAGCGCGAACGACGACAACCAGAATCTTAAGTACGACGTCCTGGACGAGCGTATCAAGGAAACCTACGCCTCGCTCTCCACTGCCAGCTCTGTACGCACCTTGTACGACTCCTACATCCGAGCCATCCGGTGGGCCTCGGACCGAATCACCAACGAGGGTATCGTCGCCTATGTTTCAAATGGCGGCTACATCGATGGGAATACGTACGACGGCCTCCGCAAGTCACTTGCCAGAGAATTCGACGCGATCTATTGCTACAACCTTCGGGGTAACCAGCGCACTGCCGGAGAGCAGTCCCGAAGGGAAGGCGGCAAGATTTTTGGCTCCGGCAGCCGGAACACGGTGGCCATTCTAATCCTCGTCAAGGGGGGTCAGAAGACGAGCGAGGATTACACCTTGCATTACCGGGATATCGGAGAATACCTTAGCCGCGAACGGAAGCTCAGCATCCTGGCTGGCCAATCCCTGGATTCGGTGGAGTGGCAGGAAATCACACCCAACGAGTCCGGCGACTGGGTCCACCAGCGAAACGAGCACTTCTCTAAGCTCCAGGCCCTCGTAGATGCGGAGAAGACGCTCCAGCCCGCCGCAATTTTCGAAACTCACTCCCTGGGCCTCGGCACGAATCGCGATGCATGGGTGTACAACTACTCGGAGCAGATCGTAAAGGAGAATGTCGAGTCCACCATCGACTTCTATAACGAACAGGTCGATGAGTTCATTAAGCACTGCAAGACTAAAGGGCTGACCCACCCCAAGGCTCCCGATGCAGAAAAGTTCATCGACCGCAACCCCCTGAAGATCAGCTGGTCATCCAGCCTTATTCCCAAGGTAGCTCGCGGGAAAAAGATCACCTTCGACGGGGCTAAAGTGACCACCAGCACGTACCGGCCTTTCAGTCGGCAGGCCATCTACTTCGATCGCGATCTCAACCACCGCCCCGGCAAGCTGCCGCAGATGTTCCCGACGCCAGACCATCCGAACATCGGCTTCTATGTTAATGGTTTTCACGCGACAGCTGATTTCGCGGTCCTGGCTACCAACCTAATCCCCTGCCTGGACGTGTTCGGCAAGGGCGGCTACTTCTTCCCCCTCCACACCTACCGCGAGCTGGCCACCGAAGGTGGGTTTGACTTCGGTGACGACGAGAACGCCTACGAGCGGGTCAATAACATCACTGATGCGGCACTCCGGGCATACCGTGAGACCTACGGCGATAGCGCCATCACCAAGGATGACATCTTCTACTACGCCTACGGCCTGCTCCACTCCCAGGAGTACCGAGACCGTTTCGCCGCTGACCTGAAGAAGACTCTTCCCCGCATCCCCAAGGTGCGCGACTTCCACAGCTTCGTCGAGGCCGGACGCAAGCTCACCGACCTGCACGTCAACTACGAGCAGGCAGAGCCGCACGCAGGCATCGTTGAGAAGGTCTCTGGCGACGCGTCTGCCACGCCCGCGAGTGAGCTGTACCGAGTCACCAAGATGAAGATCCCGAAGACGAAGGGACAGCCAGACCGCTCGACGATCGTCTACAACCATCGGGTGACCCTTACCAACGTCCCGGCCGAGGTGTACCGCTACCAACTCGGCCCTCGTTCCGCGATCGAGTGGATCATCGACCGTTACCAGGTCAAGGTCGACAAGGCGTCGGAGATCACCAACGACCCCAATGACTGGTCCGACGACCCGAGGTACATCATCGACCTCCTCAAGCGGATCGTGACCGTCAGCCTGGAGACAATGAAGATCGTGGACGCGCTGCCGGCCCTCGACATCCTCGACTAGGAGCTCACCCGAGAGCCCGCCCGAGCGGCGGCATGGTTGCAGTTCTGGTTGCATTCACCCCCGTCCGGGCCCGTCCGGACGGGGTCACCCCGAACGCTCCGCCGCAGGTCAGGACACCTACGGCTCCCGCCGGCCCCCCGTACGAACATTTGGAAAGCGTGTTGGGGGCAGCCCCTCACGAGTTCGAATCTCGTTTCCTCCGCCAGCGCCCAGCAGGGCGCACGAAGGTCCCGACCGTACAAAGGACCCGTTCTCGCTCACTGGCCTCCTGATCACCGTGGCCCTGAGCGTCGTCGAATTCGTCCGGCTCGGAGGACGCGGCCAGGGCCTCACGCGGGACGCGGAACCTGGCGGGGGCCGGACCCGACCCTCATCAGCGGGACGGAGCCCGGAGCACCGGCCCCGCGATAGTCTCTCGACGTGGGCGTGTCCGACGGAGGGGAACCGTGTCAGTGAGCATCAGCAGCGACGAAGCGGACGTCAGCACCGCTGCCATCAGCGGCACTTCACTGAGCGCCGACCGGATCAAGCACCTGGAGTTCATCCAGGCCATCGTCACCCGACTGGGCAACAACTCGTTCCTGCTCAAGGGTTGGGTGATGACCCTCACCGCCGCCGTCCTAGCCCTCTCGGCGGGGCGGCTCAGCTGGCAGATCGCGCTGAGCGGAATCTTCCCTCTGCTGGGCTTCTGGTTCCTCGACTCGTACTTCCTGCGCCAGGAACGGCTCTTCCGAATCCTGTACGAAGAAGCGCGGACGCCCCAAAGCACCGTGGAGATGCTGTCGTTGAACGTCGGGCCGTACCTGGCGAGGGTGACCCTAGCAAAGGTCGCCTTCTCCCAGACACTGGTGCTGTTCTACGGCGCCCTGCTGATCGCCCATCTCGTGGTCGCCCTCGTGGCCCGCTGAATCACGCCCTCGGGGGCGCGGGCGGGCGCAGCAGGGCGGCCATCTCATCGGCCAGTACGTCGAGCGCGGCCGCGTCCCGGACCCCCGCCCCGCCCCCCGGCCACAGCGGGCCCATGGCATCACCCCGCCACCGTGGAACGAGATGGACATGGGCGTGGAACACCGTCTGGGAGGCCGCGGAACCGGCGGAATGGATGACGTTCATGCCCTCGGGGGCAAGGTGGTCACGCAAAGCGGCTCCGACGCGGAGCGCGGTCGCGAGCAGCCGTTCCGCCCTCGTCGGCGTCATGGCCCAGAGGTCCGGCGCATGGACCCGGGGCACCACGAGTGTGTGGCCGAGGGTCGCCGGAACCAACGGGAAGAACACCACGGCGTGGTCGTCCTCGAAAATCATCCGCGCCGGGCCGCGGCCGGACGCGATGGAACAGAACGGGCACGGATCCATGGACGTCCTCGCCTTCGACGTGCGGATTTCTTCGAAACGGCCCCCGGCCACCACCCTGACAGAAGGAACGGACGAGAAGGGGCGACACCGCCATGGGAGGCGTCTTCATCAACTACCGCAGGAGCCCGCGCGCCACACCTGCGGTGCACCGGCTGCGTGAACGGCTCGGCCGCCACTTCGGCGACGCTCAGGTCTTCCTCGACACGTCGTCGATGCTGCCGGGCAACCGCTACCCGGACGACCTCAGACGCCGCGTGCACGAATGCGAGGTTCTGCTCGTCACCATCCCGGAGGGCTGGCTGGAAGCGCGGGACCCCTCGGGCAAGCGATGCCTCGACCGCGCGGGCGACTGGGTGCGGCACGAGATCGAGCTGGCGCTCGCCGCCGGTAAGACCGTGATCCCCCTGCTCCTCGATGCCGCGGAGCCGCCGCCGCCCGAGCTGCTTCCCGCGTCGATCCGCGACCTATCCCTGCGGCAGGCGCATCGCGTCACTGCGGACGGCTGGGACGAGGCCGTAGAGGAGTTGGTCGCCACGCTGGAGACCCTGGTGGCACCGGAGTGGGTGCCGATCCCCTGCGAAGAGCGGCCGCCACGACGGCCCGGCCGGCTGCTCGGATGGGCCACCGGCCTCCTCGCCGCCGCGCTCTGCGTCCTCGTGCCGTGGGCCGCGACGGCCGGAGGGCCGGCCCCGGAACCGGGCGACGATCCGGCCGCCCTGCTGCTGGCCCTCGCGTCCCTCGGGCTGATGGGCCTCGTCCTGGGCGCCGTGCTGCTGTCCTGCGGCCCCGTGCGCCGCCCCGTCCAGGCGTGGGAACGTGACCTGCAGGACGCCACGCAGGAGAACTACCTCCGGGCGACCTATCCGGTGCCGGTCTTCCTCCTGTTGTTCGCGGCGGTCGTCGTGATCCAGGCGTGGGGGCGGAGTCCCGGCTTCGCCGTCGTACTGATGCTGGGCATGTGCATCGCCGTCGGCCCGATGGCAGCCCGCTTCGTGCGCTCCCTCAAGAGGGACCGCGAACGGTGGGTGCGGTGGCCGGAGGCGATGCCTGCGGCGGCTCCGGTGGCGGTGGTACGGCGGGAGATCGCCCGGCTCGATGTGCGTACGCAAGGGTGGAACGCGCCGATCCGGCGAGAGCAGCGGGACCGGGCACGGTTCGCGCTCGCAGAGTTGGCGGAAGCGGTGGCGGCTCAGGGACGGGCGGCGGAACGCGGACGGTTGCTGTGGCTGCGTGAGGCGCAGCCCTGGGTCTTCAGGGTACGTCCTGTGGCTGGCGCTCACCGTCGCCCTCACGCTCGCCTGGATCCTCCCCCTCGGAGGCGGACTCGAAGGCTGGGACTGGGCGCGGTTGCATGCAGCCCCCGTGGCCGCCGGAGCCGTGGGCTTCGGGCTGTCCTGGACCACCATGGAGTGCGCGTACCGCTACCAGCGGCGACAGCGCCGGATGTTCCACACGGAGGCGACATACCGGCTCGCGGTGGTGGAGGCACGGGTCAACGCGCTGAGTTCCCCGCCCCGTACGCGGCTGGCGACAGGGACGGAACGCTAGTGCTGCTCTGCGGAAGTTCGTGGGGGCCCGCCCTCACAGCTCTTCAGAAACGAAATCGGCAGGCACCCGGACACCCTGCCGACCAAGATCGTCGAACGCGAGACCCGCAACTCGACTCATTCTGAAATGATCAGTTAGGTCGCCGACAGCTGGTCGTCCTCAACGGCCACCAGCTCTGCGATCTTGATGGCAACTACCGCCATCGAATCCTCAGCTGTGTCCAACCCGTTTCGGGATGCAAGTAGGGGGCTGACGTCCCGGAGTTCGCCGTAGGTCGTCTCGTGTATGACAGGGAGCAGTAGGTCACGCGCAAGGAGCTCCGAGAGCTCCTTGTCAGAGACACCACCGCGCTTCAGGCGTGTCAGTAGCGCAGGGGTCACAAGAACAAGACCCGTACGCGACCTCGCCAGCCCTCTGTCGATTTCCCGCATGAACGGTAGGCCAAGCGCGATGTCCTTCTCGCTGAACCAGACCGACACACCCTCTGCTTCCAGCAGGCCGCACAACTCCGCGGCAGCACCGCGCCGATCATCCCACGCGTGGCAGAGAAAGACGTCGCGAAGGTCAGGCTGCTGATGCGCGCGCAGCACGGCGGCGTCGCGAACAGGGGTCAGGCTCTTCACCTCGCCAGGCGTGTAGATCACGGAGGAGGTGCTCAGTGACCAAGGCGCCCGCATTTTACTGCTACTGGAGCTGCCGCTGCTGGTCGTACCGCCCCGGCCACTGCTCTGCGGCGTGTAGACCGGCGGCGGGTAGTAGGGCCGCGACGATGAGTACCCGTAGCCGCTGCTGCACGCGGGGCACGACGCGCGTGCGCTAGCGGTCCGATGACCCTGAACTGGGGCTGTACAGCGACTCATAAGCACATGGTACTCGTGTGACTACCGCTAACGGGCTCGCGCATGGTAAGCGGTGGGACGTCGAGGGGTTCGCTCCGGCTCCTGTTTCACATGCGCGATGCCGATGTCAGGTCTGAGCTCTGCTGGTGGCTCAGCAGAATTGTGTCACCAGCCACCGATCGGGACAGGGCCACTTGTTGAGTGATGGGGCTCGTTGTCGGCTGCGTACCGATCGGCAACGACGAATGCGCTGGCGCAGTCCGGGCACTCGGCTTGGCCGAAGAGGTAGGTGAGGCCCTCGGCTATCCGGAGGAGGCCGAGTGCGCGGGCGGTGCCATGCATTCGCCTGCCCAGACTGCCAAGTCGCTCGACAGAGCACGGCTTGAGGGGGCGGCGGCGGACATCCCCCTCACACCAGTCCCGATAGGCGGAGTACCGGCCGTGGTCGCCGATCGCAACGGTGACAGGCAGGTCGCAGTGGGGGCAGCTCACGCTATAGAAGCCGTCATCGAAGTCGTACTCGGCCATGCTCCATCCGGTCGCGCCGGCGAACGCGAGGTCCGCCCGGAAGAACGCCACCGCGAGCGTCGGTGGAAGACCACCGTCACCGATACGGCGGGCAAGTACGTCCCTGAGCTCAGCGATGACGGGAGCCATTTCCCGTATGAGCTCGTCGGCGCCATGGTCCTGAACGACTCCCGCGACGATCGCCCCGGCCAGTTCCAGTGCCCGGTCCACCGCAACCGTTTCGCCGGAGCGGGCGAGGTCTCTCAGATACGGGAGCGCGGCAAAGCTGGCGGCCGAGACGGTGAGCCCCTCGGTGGCCAGGAGGTGCCAGAGTTCCCGCCAAGCTTCCTCGTCGAGGGACGGCGATCGCAGAACCCGCTCGAGAACAGGCGGAACCTCGTCGTACGGTCCGCGCCCGTACCTCGGCAACTGCCACTCGATCATTCGCCGATTCAAGCACGGGGCCCCACGGGGCCCGAATCGGAGAGGTCGTGCATCCTGACCGGATGACGTAGACCGGAGCCGAACATGTGAAGGTGCATTTCCACCTCGAGGCGGACGGCGATTGGCCTCCCGCCTCGATAGAGAGTCTTTGGGCTCTCGACCGAGGCGACGGCACCGTGCAACTCGACAACACTCCTTGGTTCGTACGCGGCGTGGCCTGTGGAGACGTCCTCGCCTCCCACCCCGACGAGGAGGGCGTTCTCTGGGCGGGCCATGTGGTCGAGCCGTCTCAGAACTGCACGATCCGACTCATCGTGTTGCGGAACAAAGGATCTGGCGCGGCACGGCAGAGCGTTCTGAACGCCTTCGCGGAACTGGGAGTGGGTGGAGCGGGGATCGAGCGATTCGGCATGGTCGCCCTCGACGTGCCACCGGAGGCGGACCTCGCGAGGGTCCAGCGGATCCTCGATCACGGCGTGGCTCAAGAATGGTGGGACATGGAAGAGGGCTGTATCACCGACGCCTGGCGGGCATCACGGTCGGGGCGAGCGGCGTGCACGCCAGTGAACCTCTTTCATCCTGAATAGCTGCAGATCAGCAGCGTGTGGATGGCTTGGACGGTGCGGCTGATGCGGCGGGTCGAGCAGCGCGCTCTGCGCATGACCTGCCAGGTCTTGAGTTGAGCGAAGGCGCGTTCGCCCGGAGCCCTCAACCGGGCGTGGTCCCGGTTGAACTGCTGGTAGTGCTCGGGCTGTTCGCGGTGACGGTAGTACGGGGTGCGGACGGTGGCGCCGGCGCCCTGGTAGGCGCGGTCCGCGAGAATGAGGACCTGCCGGGTCAGGCAGGCCTGGACGATGCCATGGGCCCGGGCCGCGGTCAGGTCGTGAGTGCGGCCTGGTGTCGCGCGGGAGAACCACAGCGGTGTGCCGTCGGGCCGGGCGATGACCTGCACGTTCATGCCATGCCGGCGGTGCTTCATCGAATAGTACGGCTCGTCCGCGCGGATCCGGTCGATGAGGATCAGAGTGCCGTCAACGATGACGTGGTCGCCTTCACCGAGGCCGGTGAGGGCTTCGTGGAGACCGGGTGCCCAGCCGGCCAGGACCTCCAAGGTCTCGTCGACGTACCGCCAGGCGGTGGCCTGGGATATCCCGAAACCCGCTCCGAGCTGCGAGAACGTCTCGTTCTTCCGCAGGTGGACAAGGGCGAGCAACGCCTGCTTGAAGCAGCCGAGCTTGCGCCAACGGATGTTGCGGGCCAGCCGATGCTCATACAGCAGCCAGGCCACATGCTCGACCAGCTCATGTGAGACGTCGAGCGTGGCAGGATACGGAACCAACAGGGCCCCTTCGGTCGCCGGCGTGTTGAGTGGAATCACCACGCCAACGACGAGGGGCCCTGCCTCGTCACCGCACCCGCTGACCAGCTCATTTCACCCTCCAGCACAGGATGAAAGAGGTTCAGTTACGCACCGACGACTTCGCTCCAGCTCCCATCCGGGCCGCGGTGGAGACTCCTGCGTTGCATCCGCCGGGCCGCCTCTTCGAGTGCTGCCCGTTCCTGGGCTCGCCGGGACGTATCCGGGTCCGTGAGCTCGAAGCCGAGCAGCGGGACCTCGTCCGGGTCAACGTCCTCGGGCAACGGCCGGCCTTCTAGGAGGAAGCCGAATAGGGCTCGAAGGGCATCGTTGCCCAGTTCCAGAGGGTGAAACGGCAGCGCGTACGGCTCCTCGTCCCACGCCGGGTCAGACTCCACGGGCCGGTCACCTGCCCAGTAGGGCATCTCGAAGGTGAACGGGTCACCGATGTTCTCCACGATGCCGCCGTCCGGCGAGAGGCTCAGCGAGCGGCGGAGGCGGCCCTCCTCCCAGACCGCGAAGGCAAGCCAATCCGAGACGCTGTGCATCGCGTGCAGGATCACACGACGGCCCGCGGCGGCCTCCAGGAGGTGCGCCGGGAGTTCCGACGGGCGGTCGAACATCAGACGCCGATCGCAGACCAGGTCCACGCCCGGGAAGCTCGCCGCATACGTGAGGCGCTCTGGCGGGTACGTCGATTCCCCCAGTACATCGCCCTTCGTCGACTCCATCCCCCAGCCCGGGAAGACCTGGGCGATCAACGCCGCCGTTGCCTCAGCCGCCGGCTCGCCGGCCTCCCGCAGTGCCGAGGCCACGTCTCCGTCCGCGTACGCTAGTAGCGCCGTCTTCGCTCCCATGCGACGCACGCTAGCCCCCACCACTGACAGCCCCGCCGTCCCGAAAACGCCCGAAGTTTTCGGGAGCGGCCAGCGATTGGGTACGTTCGCGCAGGTCAGTACCACCCCACTCCCCCATCCACCCAGTGCCTTCTAAGCACTTGGCCGAAGGTTCGAGTCCTGCGGAGGCCACGCCGGAAGGCATTCTCCGGCTACGCACAGCTCTTCAATGGCGATCGAACGATCGGCGCCCCCGAGGTCGATGTGTCCGCCCCCAAGCTCCGGATGAGGCCCCGTCCCTCGGAATGAACACACGTCGCGTCCTTCGCGTAGACAGCGAGGGTGGACCGTCGGCCGCTCCCAAGCACTCAATTCGGCCCGAACCGAAAATCTTGAGCACCTAAACAGCCCCTCCGCGAGGATGCGGCTTTCGGTCATTGTCCGACCGGAACACCTCCCCGACCGCCTTGTGCGGGTTTGCGGTATGGCGCCCCCTCCTCCACCCGAGGACGATGCCCCTCTGTGTCCGCCCCTGATCTTCAGCGCGGTCGACACGAGGAGACACGGGGGTGGGACCTTGTCGTACGCGGAGCACCAGTCGGTGTTCTCAGCTCCTGCGGTACCTCTGGGCACCGCAGCCAAAGTTGGAGAGACGATCGGCCACGGCACCTACACCGAAGGCGTCACCCGTCGGTTGAGCGCTGCCGCCTTCGTCCGTGCCGACTGGTGGGCCGTCCTCCGGACCGTCCTGGCGCAGCGTTGGAAAGCGCTGAAGGCCGCGGTGCGGAAGCGTCTGCGATGGATCTTCCCAGAGAAGGCCCAACAGGTCGCCGGACAAGAAGAGCTGGCGCCCCCTGCGGTCGTACTGGGCGAGGACTACGCCGTTTGGGTCCGTCGTCGGATCAAGAAGCCGGCACGACCGGTGCCGGTCTACGGCTTCCACCAGGAGCCGGTGGTGCACGCGTGCGACCGGGCCGTCCGGCACATGCGTGGACGCCGGACGGCGATCGTGATCCTTGTCGCTGCCGTCGCGTGGCAGACGGTCGTCGGCGCCCTCGGCGCGGGGTGGGCGGCCCTCGTCCTACTGGCCGGGTCATGGGGCGTGCACCTGGTGGATCGCTACTTGGCGCAGTTGCGGCTCAATGCCCTGCTGGCCGGGGAACTGCAAGCGCCTGTGGCAGCGGAGCAGGCCCACGCCCTGCCCTACCAATACGAACGCCGCCCGACCGGCGACCGGCACCGATTCATCGGGGCGGGTCTCCAAGCGTGGCATGAGGCCGTCATCGGCATCGACGTCGAGCCAGCCCCTGAGAACCAGGACGCCGAGCACGATGCCGCGGCGGAACCGTTCCCGAGCCCTGGCTCACCGACGGTGCGCTCTGGAAGCCCTGACATGGCGGCGGTGGCCAAGGCGGTGCTTGACGCGTTGACGAAGCACAACGAGCCGGTGGCCAAGAAACCGCTGAAGCACTTCACCGCCGCTCAGCTGCATGCTTACATCGCACGCCGTCTCGACGACCCGGCACCTTCCCATCACCAGAGCCATCCGAAACTCCGGGTGGAGGTCGTGGGAATCGCCGGCATCCACCAGAAGCGGTGGAGCCAGATCGATGACGACACCTGGCGCAGCCTCCATGCCCTCGCCGCGGACGAGGCCGGTGACAAGCCCGCCGAGGAGATCGCCCGTCGGTACATCTGGGCCCGCGTCACCGCCTGGAACGGGGAGCTCGTGGCGACAGTACTCGTCCACTTCGCGTACCAGGGCGGCTTCCTGCGCGTCACCGTTCGCCCCCACATCATGGGGCCCCTCAATCCGAAGGTGGCCGGGATTGTCCCGGCCGTCCCGCTCACTCCCACGTGGCTGGCCCGGTCCGCCTTCAACGCGTTCGTGGACGTCTACGTCGGCCTTGACCGTCTCCTACGCCGCAAGGCCCGCCCGCGCCCCGAGCTCGACCCCGGCAGCGGCCCCTTGAGCCTCCGCGAGGTCTACAGCACACGTCGCTTGGACGACATGCACGCCTACGACGACGCCCGCTACTACGTGCAGATGATGCAACGCAGGGTCTTCGACTCCACGGAGATCTTCTTGCGCGACCACAACGTCGACATCGCCGCCTACCGCCAGCAGTCCACCGCGATCTACAACTTCGGCGTCATGAACGGCGGCACCATGACCGGCCCCGTCCAGGCAGCGCCCCTCTCGGCCAATCCGTCCATGAGCAACTGACCCTTCGAACAATGCAGGAGCCCAGCATGCCCCTCCGAAGCCAGCCCGACCCCGTCCCGAACGGCGTGAACTTCGGCATCATCAACACCGGCCGCATGACCGGACCCGCCCAAGCCGCTCCCTTCTCCCAGAACGCCGCTCAGACCAACAACCTCACCAACGAGGCCGTGGACAGGGCCCGCGAGAGCATCGACGAACTGCGCCAACGCCTGGAAGAGCTGCGCGACCAGCACCCCGGAGTGGACGGCGCCCTGCGCGACCTCGACATGATTGCCCCACGGTTGGACGAGCCCGACCGAGACCCCGGAGCCCTCCGCTACATGATCGAGAGCCTGGTCGAACGGTGCGGAGGCATCCCCGGCGTCCTGGCGGCGGCCCAACTCGTTCAATCCACGGTCACGGCGCTGCTGCCCGGCTCCTGATGTCTCCCCGTCGCACAGCCACGCCCGACCGCCGCTACGAAACCCCTCGCTGAGACCGGGAAAGAACGCGATGCCGGGTTCGGTCGCAGCATGAGCGGCGGTCGTGAACGGCTCGGGCAGATCACCGGTACGACGCCCGTAACGGTGAGGCAACCCGATGGTTGATCAGGCGTGGGAATCCAGGAACGCCGCAGAGAAACGCCGGCGCCGCGCGATGCCAACGCGCGGAGGGTCATGGTCGCCCAGCGAAGCCGGGACACGGCTCCGGAGCTTGCGCTCCGCCGGGCTCTGCACTCATTGGGCTTCCGCTACCGCGTGGACCTGCCGATCGTCGGCATGCCACGTCGCCGTGCTGACGTCACGTTCACGAAGTGGCGCACCGCCGTGTTCGTACAGGGCTGCTTCTGGCACGCGTGCCCGAGCCATCTACACGAGCCACGGCACAACGCGGAGTGGTGGCGGCAGAAGCTTCGGGGCAACGCCCGCCGCGACGAGGAGACCGATGCCCACCTCGCGCTGATCGGTTGGCTGCCCCTCCGCGTCTGGGAGCACGAGACCGTCGACGGCGCTGTCAAGCGGGTGACAGCGGCGCTCGCCACCCGGGGGCATCCCCGCGCCTTGGCCATCAGCACCTGGACGCCCATGTCGGAACGGGCGACCGAGGGCTCGTAGACGAGCGCGTGCGGCATCCAAACACACGCGGGACGGGGCTCTCAGCCGTAGGGAAGCCGCCACGACGCCCAGCGCCACCCAGTGGGGGTAGAAGACGCCTTGCGTGGTCAGCAGGACAGGGAGGGGAACGACCTGAGCGACCCAGCCCTGACCTGACACCCCATCAGAACGAGCGTCAAATGAGCGTCACGAGCGTCATTTCAGCGTCAAGATATCGCCCGTAACGCCCACACCGCACATAAAGCGCACCCACAAAACCCCAGGTCAGGCGTCCTTCTTCACCGGCTCCAGAATCGCCACGCACTCCACGTGGTGCGTCATCGGGAACAGGTCGAACGCCCGCAGGGTCCGGACCTTGTAGCCGCGTTCGGCGAAGTAGGCGAGGTCTCGGGCCAGGGCGGCCGGGTCGCAGGCGACGTAGGCGATGCGGCGGGCGCCCAGGCCGGCCAGGTGGTGGACCGTCTGCTTGCCGGCGCCCGCGCGGGGCGGGTCCAGGACGATGAGGTCGACCTCGGTGATGCCGGTGCGCGGGAGGACCGACTCGACCTTGCCCTGTTCGATGCGGACGCGCGGGAAGCCGGCCAGGTTGTGGCGGGCGTCCTCGACCGCGCGCTTGCCGGACTCGATGCCGAGGACCGCGCCCTGGTCGCCGACGCGGTCGGCGAGGGCGCCGGCGAAGAGGCCGACGCCGCAGTAGAGGTCGAGGGCCGTCTCGCCCTTGCGGGGGGTGAGGCCCTGCATGACGGCGAGCATGAGGGTCTGCGCGGCCTTCGGGTGGACCTGCCAGAAGCCGCCGCTGCCGACGCGGTAGGTGCGGTCGTCGGCGCGCTCGCGGACGAAGGCGCGGCCGTGGACGCGGTGGACGCCGCCGTCCTTCTCGTCGACGCGCATCACGGAGACCGGCTTGTCCAGTTCCACCAGGGGGAGGCGGGCGCCCGGGCGGGGGGTGAGGATGACCTGGCGGTCGTTCGAACCGGAGGCGGCGATGGCCTCGACGGAGGCCATGCCCTGCCAGTCGCGCTTCTCGATGCCCAGCTCCGAGACGCCTTCGGCGGCGATCATGCAGTGGTCGATGATCTCGACCTCGTGGGAGCGGTGCTTGCGCAGGCCCGCGTGGCCCTCGGCGTCGACGGCGTACTGGACGCGGGTGCGCCACTGCGGGACCTCGCCGGCGGGCAGCTTGTCGCCCTCGGCGGGCATGACCGTGCCGTCCCAGCCGGCCTCCTCCGGGGTGAGCCCGGCCAGGCGCTGGAGCTGCTCCGCGATGACCTCGCCCTTCAGGCGGCGCTGGGCGCCGGGCTTGGCGTGCTGCCAGTCGCAGCCGCCGCACTTGCCCGGGCCCGCGAAGGGGCAGGGGGCTTCGACGCGGTCCTTGGAGGCGTCCAGGATCTCGATCGCGTCGGCGCGCAGGAAGCGGGAGGTCTCCTCGCCCTCGGTGACCCGCACCCGGACGCGCTCGCCGGGCAGGGCGTGGCGGACGAAGAGGACCCGGCCGGCTTCCGTACGGGCGATGCAGTGGCCGCCGTGGGCGACCGGGCCGACCTCTACCTCGTACTCCGCCCCGACCAGCGACGTAACAGGGGTGTTCTGCATGAGCGGGGACTCCAGAGAGAGAAGAAAGGTGGGCCGACGCGCGGACCTCGGTCCGACGGCAGCCCACCAGTCTAGTTGCTGTTCTTCAGTTGTTCTTCGCGGCGGGTTCCTTCTGGCGCTTCTCCACCGGGCCGCGGCGGACGGAGCCCGGCGCGTTCCACTCCTGGCGCTTCCCGGCCCGCTTCTTCGCGGCCTCGGAGGACTGGAGCTGGTACGGGACGGAGGTGACCATCACGCCGGGGGTGAAGAGCAGCCGGCCCTTGAGGCGGAGTGCGGACTGGTTGTGGAGCAGGTGCTCGTACCAGTGGCCGACGACGTACTCGGGGATGTAGACGGAGACGGCGTCGCGCGGGCTCTCGCGGCGGATGTTCTTCACGTACTCGATGACCGGCCGGGTGATCTCGCGGTACGGCGAGTCGAGGATCTTGAGCGGTACGTTGATGCCGCGCCGCTCCCACTCCTCCTTGAGCGCCTTGGTCTCGGCCGGGTCGACGTTCACGGTGAGCGCCTCCAGCTCGCTGGCGTGCAGCAGCTTGGCGTAGGCCAGGGCGCGCAGGGTCGGCTTGTGGAGCTTGGAGACGAGGACGACCGAGCGGACGCGGGAGGGCCGGACGTACTCGTCGGGGCGCTCCTCGGCGGCGGCGATCTCGCTGGCCACGGAGTCGTAGTGCCGGCGGATCGCGGTCATCGTCCCGTAGAAGATCACCATGCCGAGCAGGGCGACCCAGGCGCCGTGGGTGAACTTGGTGGCGAGGACGACGACGAGGACGAGGCCGGTGAAGAAGGCGCCGAAGGCGTTGATCGCGCGGGAGCGGATCATGTGGCGGCGCTTGGCCGTGTCGCGCTCCGTCTTCAGGTGCCGGTTCCAGTGCCGGACCATGCCGATCTGGCTGAGCGTGAAGGAGACGAAGACGCCGACGATGTAGAGCTGGATCAGCCGGGTGGAGTCGGCTCCGTAGATCCAGACGAGGAGGGCGGCGGCTCCGGCGAGGAGCACGATGCCGTTGGAGAAGGCGAGGCGGTCGCCGCGGGTGTGCAGCTGGCGCGGCAGGTAGCGGTCCTGGGCGAGGATCGAGCCGAGGAGCGGGAAGCCGTTGTACGCGGTGTTGGCGGCCAGGAAGAGGACGAGCGCGGTGGCGGCGGCGAGGACGACGAAGAAGAAGGTCCCGTCGCCGAAGACGGCGGCGGCGACCTGGGAGATCACCGGGTCCTGGACGTAGCCCTCGCCGAGCGGCTTGCCGTTGAGCAGCAGGTCCTCGCTCGGCTTCTCGGCCATCCGGACGTCGGTGGCCATGGCCAGGAAGATGATGCCGCAGAACATGGTGACGGCCAGGCCGCCCATGAGGGCGAGCGTGGTGGCGGCGTTCTTCGACTTCGGCTTGCGGAAGGCGGGGACGCCGTTGGAGATGGCCTCGACGCCGGTGAGGGCGGCACAGCCGGAGGAGAACGCCCGCAGCAGCAGGAAGACCAGCGCGAAGCCGGCGAGGCCCTGGTGCTCGGCCTTGATCTCGAAGTCGGCGGTGGGGGCCTTCATGGTGTCGTCGAGGACGATGCCGCGCCAGGCGCCCCAGGCGATCATGATGAAGACGCCCGCGACGAAGACGTACGTCGGGATGGCGAAGAGGCTGCCCGACTCCTTCACGCCCCGGAGGTTCATGAGGGTGAGGAGGACGATGACCGCGATCGCCGAGGGCACCTTGTGCTCGACGATGAACGGAACGGCCGAGCCGAGGTTCTCGATGCCCGAGGAGATCGACACGGCGACGGTCAGGACGTAGTCGACGAGCAGGGCGCTCGCGACGGTGAGCCCGGCCTTGGGCCCGAGGTTGGTGGTGGCGACCTCGTAGTCACCGCCGCCGCTCGGGTACGCGTGCACGTTCTGCCGGTACGACGCGACCACCGTGAACATCAGGACGACGACCGCGAGCGCGATCCACGGGCTGAAGTGGTAGGCCGACAGGCCGGCGACGGAGAGGACGAGCAGCACCTCGCCGGGGGCGTACGCCACCGAGGACAGCGGGTCGGAGGCGAAGACGGGGAGGGCGATCCGCTTCGGGAGAAGGGTCTCTCCCAGCTTGTCGCTGCGCAGGGCCCGCCCGATCAGGATCCGTTTGGGCACGTCGGTCAGTTTGGACACGGAGAGGATCGTAAGCGTTCGAAAAGAGCCACGCGCACCGGCACCCCCGATCCGCACCGAATCTCCCTGGGTACCACCTCGAATGCGGTCCCCGCCAGCGTTGCCGCTTAAGCTCGGACCGGGCGACCCGGCAGGGCGTCGCCCGCCACGGCCCGGGCCGATCGGGCGAGGAAAGTTGTGAGCAGGGTGTATTCGCAGGTCAGCAAGGCGATCAGGAGTGCGGGGTAAGGGGACGTGCACATCGTCATCATGGGCTGCGGGCGAGTGGGAGCCGCCCTCGCGCAGACCCTCGAACAGCAGGGGCACACCGTCGCGGTCGTGGACCAGGATCCGACGGCTTTCCGCCGTCTGGGCTCGGGCTTCGGCGGCCGGCGGGTCACGGGCGTGGGCTTCGACCAGGACACGCTGCGCGAGGCCGGGATCGAGGAGGCCGGTGCCTTCGCCGCGGTGAGCAGCGGCGACAACTCCAACATCATCGCGGCGCGGGTCGCGCGCGAGATGTTCGGCATCGAGAACGTGGCGGCGCGGATCTACGACCCGCGCCGCGCCGAGGTCTACCAGCGCCTCGGGATCCCGACGGTCGCGACGGTCCGCTGGACCGCCGACCAGATGCTCCGCCGGCTGCTGCCCTCGGGCGCGGAGCCGCTGTGGCGCGACCCGAGCGGTGGCGTGCAGCTCGCCGAGGTGCACACCTCGCCGGCGTGGATCGGCCACAAGGTGAGCCGGCTCCAGGAGGAGACCGGCGTCCGCGTCGCCTTCCTCACCCGACTGGGCGAAGCGATTCTGCCGACCTCGCAGACGGTGCTCCAGGAAGGTGACCTGGTGCACGTGATGATGCGTACGGACGAGATCGCGAAGGTCGAGGCGGCCTTCGCCGAGGGTCCCGAGGAGGGCGGTCACTGATGCGTGTCGCTATTGCGGGCGCGGGTGCGGTGGGCCGGTCCATCGCGGGCGAGCTCCTGGAGAACGGGCACGAGGTCCTGCTGGTCGACAAGGCGCCGACCGCCATCTCGGTGGAGCGGGTGCCGCAGGCGGAGTGGCTGCTGGCCGACGCCTGCGAGATCACCTCGCTGGACGAGGCGGCGCTGCAGCGCTGCAACGTGGTGATCGCGGCGACCGGTGACGACAAGGTGAACCTGGTCGTCTCGCTGCTCGCCAAGACCGAGTACGGCGTGCCGCGCGTGGTCGCCCGGGTGAACAACCCGAAGAACGAGTGGCTGTTCAACGAGGCCTGGGGCGTGGACGTGGCCGTCTCGACGCCGCGGCTGATGTCGGCCCTGGTCGAGGAGGCGGTGAGCGTAGGCGACCTGGTCCGGCTGCTCCGCTTCAGCCACGGCGACGCGAACCTGGTCGAGCTGACGCTCCCGCCGGAGTCGGCGGTCGCCGGCACCGCCGTCGGGGACGTGGCCTGGCCGCAGGACACCTCGCTGGTGACGATCATCCGCGGTTCGCGGGTGCTGACGCCGAGCGCCGAGGAGACCCTGGAGGCCGGCGACGAACTGCTGTTCGTGGCCGCGCAGGCCCGCGAGGAGCAGCTGGAGGACCTCCTCCAGGTGCGCCGCGAGACCGGGTCGGAGTCCTGACCTCCTGAGTGGGTACGTGGAAGGGCCCGGACCTGTCCGTCAGGTCCGGGCCCTTCCACGTAGCGCGTCTCAGGCCTCCGGGTGGCGCTGCGCGGCGGCCGCCTTGCGCTCCTTCTCGGCGCGCTCCTCGGCCTCCATCTCGGCGAAGACGTCGATCGGCGCCGGGGCCTTCGCGAGGAACACCCAGGTGAGGTAGACCGCGAGCAGGAACGGCGGGATCTTGAGGGCGACGAGCACCCAGCCGAACTTGGTGGTGTCGGCCCACCAGTACATCGGGAAGAGGATCGCGCACTTGCCGAGCAGGATCAGGCCCCAGGCCCAGCTGGCCTTGGTGTAGGCCTTCTTGCGGCCCGGGTTGCGGGTGCGCCAGGAGAGGTTCTCCTTGAAGACCGGGCCGAGGATCAGGCCGATCAGGGGCACTCCGGCGAGCGCGGTGATGATGTACGCCAGGGCGAGGCCCAGGGTGTAGAGCATGCCCGGCAGGTAGAAGTCCTTGGCGTTGCCCGTCATCATCGCGAAGACCACGCCGAAGGCGACGCCGAAGACGCCGCTGAAGGCGTGCTTGACGGTGTCCCGGCGGATCAGCCGGACGGCCACCAGGACCAGCGAGACCGCGAGCGCGGCGATCGCCGAGACGTGCAGGTCCTTGTTGACCGTGAAGATCGTGACGAACAGCAGGCCGGGCAGGACCGTCTCGATCATGCCCCGCAGACCGCCGAAGGCCTCGAAGAGCGCGGCCTCGGTCACGGCCTTGTCCGCCTGGGCGTCCTGGTCCGGGGTCGACCGGTCCGCGGTCGGCTTGTCGAGGGACGTCACCGGCTACTCCTGTCCGAGCGGTCGGAGCTCGTATTTGGGGTTGAAGAGGACCCGCCGGCCGTGGCTCATGGAGATCCGGCCGGAGGCGATCAGCTTGCGGCCCGGTTCGATGCCCACGATGGAGCGCCGGCCGAGCCACACGACGTCGAGCGGTGCCGTGCCGTCGAAGAGCTCGGCCTCCAGCGCGGGCACACCGGCCCGGGGACGCAGCGTGACCGTGCGCAAGGTACCAGTCACCTTGACTATCTGGCGGTCGGAGCAGTCGGAGATACGCGTGCACCCCGAGGCCTCGGCGTCCTCCTGGAGCTCCTCCGACTCCAGGTCCTCCGGGGAGGAGGAGAGCCGGTCGAGCATCCGGCGGAACCTTCCGGCCGGCTTCTCTGTACGCGGTGCAGCACTCATACAGAAAGCGTACCGGCCTGCGCTGTCACCGGAAGCGGCCCCGGACCACCCGTCCGTGCGCCTCCCGTTTCAGCGTTCGAAGCGGTATCCCATGCCCGGTTCGGTGACGAAGTGGCGCGGGTGCGAGGGGTCGGTCTCCAGCTTGCGGCGGAGCTGCGCCATGTAGACCCGGAGGTAGTTGGTCTCCGTGCCGTACGAGGGTCCCCAGACCTCCTGGAGCAGCTGCTTCTGGCTGACGAGCCGGCCGGCGTTGCGGACGAGGACCTCCAGGAGGTGCCACTCGGTGGGGGTGAGCCGGACGTCGCGTCCGTCGCGGTGCACCTTCTTCGCGGCCAGGTCGACGGTGAAGCCCTCGGTCTCGACCACGACGACCCCGTCCTCGGCGCCGCCGACCGGCTCGGCGCGGCGCACGGCCGCGCGCAACCGGGCGAGCAGCTCGTCCATGCCGAAGGGCTTGGTGACGTAGTCGTCGGCGCCCGCGTCGAGCGCCTCGACCTTCTCGTCGGAGGTCTGCCGGGCGGACAGGACCAGGATCGGCACCCTCGTCCAGCCGCGCAGGCCCTTGATCACGTCGACGCCGTCCATGTCGGGCAGTCCGAGGTCGAGGACGACGACGTCGGGATGGCGTTCGGCTGCGAGCCGGAGGGCGGTGGCGCCGTCGGGCGCGGCGTCGACCTCGTACTTCCGCGCCTTCAGGTTGATCACCAGGGCGCGGACGATCTGGGGCTCGTCGTCGACCACGAGGACCCGGGTCATGGAGGGGCCTGCCTTCTTCGTCATGTCGGTGGATACGGGGGGATACGGGGGTGAGTGCGGGTGCGGGGCACGGGACCGGCGGCGGGGCCGGGTCACGGGCCCGCGGGTCAGGTCACGGCGTGGGCCGGGAGGCCCGCGGGCGGGGCCTGGGGGCCGCCCGCCGCGGCGCGCAGGGTGAGCACCATGGTGAGGCCCCCGCCGGGGGTGTCCTCGGCGCCGAGCGTCCCGCCCATCGCCTCGACGAAGCCGCGGGCGACCGCGAGGCCGAGGCCGACGCCGGAGCCGCGCGGGGCGTCGCCGAGGCGCTGGAAGGGCTCGAAGATGCCGTCCTTGGCCTCGTCGGGGACGCCGGGACCGCGGTCCACGACCCGCAGCTCGACCCGGTCTCCCAGGGCGCTGGCGGCGACGTGGACGGGCACGTCCTCGGGGCTGTACTTCACGGCGTTCTCCACGATGTTGGCGACCGCCCGCTCCAGGAGGCCCTTGTCGACCTCGACCATGGGCAGGGTCTCGGGGATGTCGAGTTCGGCGCTGCCGTCCGGCACTCCCCCGAGGGCCATGGGGACGACCTCGTCGAGGTCGACGGCGTGGATCAGGGGGGTGACGGTGCCGGTCCGGAGGCGGGACATGTCCAGGAGGTTGCCCACGAGGTGGTCGAGGCGGTCGGCGCCGGCCTCGATGCCCTCCAGGAGCTCGGCCCGGTCCCGCTCGGACCACTCGACGTCGTCGGAGCGGAGGGAGGAGACGGAGGCCTTGATGCTCGCGAGCGGGGTCCGCAGGTCGTGGCTGACGGCGGCGAGCAGGGAGGTGCGGATCTTGTTGCCCTCGGCCAGCTTCCGGGCCTCCTCCGCCTCGCCGACGAGCCGCTGCCGGTCGAGGACGACCGCGGCCTGGGCGGCGAAGGCACCGAGCACCCGCCGGTCTTCGGCGGGCAGCACCCGGCCGGTCAGGGCGAGCGCCAGGTGGTCGCCGACGGGCATGTCCACGTCCGCGTCCTCCGGCCGGGCCGCGGGGTGGGGGCCGACGCTCGCCGCCCGTGTCCACGGCGCGGCCCCGTCCGTGCGCTCCAGGAGGGCCACCGACTCCATGGAGAAGGTCTCGCGGACCCGTTCCAGGAGGGCGTCCAGACTCGTCTCGCCGCGCAGCACGCTGCCGGCCAGGTAGGAGAGCGCTTCGGACTCGGCGCGCAGCCGGGCGGCCTGGTGGGTGCGCCGGGCGGCCAGGTCCACCACGGAGGCGACCGACATCGCGACGCCGAAGAAGACGGCGATGGCGACGATGTTCAGGGGGTCGGCGATGGTCAGGCGGTGGACCGGCGGGGTGAAGAACCAGTTGAGGAGGAGGGAGCCGGCGGCGGCCGAGGCGAGCGCCGGCAGGAACCCGCCGAGCAGCGCGGCGGCCACGGTCAGGGCGAGGAAGAGCAGCATGTCGTTGGCGAGACCGAGGTCGGCGTCCATGTGCGTGAGGAGCAGGGCCAGGGCGACCGGGCCCGCGACGCCGACGATCCAGCCGCCGAGGATCCGGGCGCGGCCGAGGCGGGCTCCGCGCGCGACGGGCAGGCCCCGGCCCTTGGCGACCTCGCCGTGGGTGACGATGTGGACGTCGAGGTCGGGCCCGGAGTCGCGGGCCACGGTCTGGCCGACGCCGGGGCCGAAGACGTACTGCCAGGTCGGGCGGCGGCTGGAGCCGAGGACGATCTGGGTGGCGTTGACCCCGCGGGCGAATTCCAGGAGCGCCGAGGGGACGTCGTCGCCGATGACGTGGTGGAACGTTCCGCCGAGGTCCTCGACGAGGGTCCGCTGGACGGCCAGTTCCTTCGGAGAGGCGGCGGTGAGGCCGTCGCTGCGGGCGATGTAGACGGCGAGGACCTCGCCGCCGGCGCCCTTCTCGGCGAGCCGGGTGGCGCGTCGTATGAGGGTGCGGCCCTCGGGGCCGCCGGTCAGACCGACGACGATGCGCTCCCGTGCCTGCCAGGTGGAGCGGATGTCGTGCTCGCCCCGGTACTGCCGGAGGTACTCGTCGACCCGGTCGGCGGTCCAGAGCAGGGCCAGCTCGCGCAGGGCCGTGAGGTTGCCGGGGCGGAAGTAGTTGGAGAGGGCCGCGTCGACCTTGTCCGAGGTGTAGACGTTGCCGTGGGCCATCCGTCGCCGCAGCGCCTTCGGGTCCATGTCGACCAGCTCGATCTGGTCGGCCCGGCGCACCACCTCGTCGGGGACGGTCTCCCGCTGCCGCACCCCGGTGATCGCCTCGACGACGTCGCCGAGGGACTCCAGGTGCTGGATGTTGACGGTCGACACGACGTCGATGCCGGCCGCGAGGAGTTCGGCGACGTCCTGCCACCGCTTGGGGTTGCGGGAGCCCGGCACGTTCGTGTGGGCGAGCTCGTCGACGAGGGCGACGGCGGGACGGCGGGCGAGGACGGCGTCGACGTCCATCTCGGTGAAGGTCGCCCCCCGGTGTTCCAGGGTGCGGCGCGGGACCTCCTCCAGGCCGTGCAGCAGGACCTCCGTACGCGGCCGCCCGTGGTGCTCCACGAACCCCACCACGCAGTCCGTGCCGCGCTCCACCCGGCGGTGGGCCTCGGCGAGCATCGCGTAGGTCTTGCCGACGCCCGGCGCAGCGCCGAGGTAGATACGAAGCTTGCCGCGTCCCATGGCTCGACCATACGTCCAGCCAATCGGACATTCCGTACGCGGGAGAGGCCGGGGGCGGTATTGACGTGATCCTGATGTGCCCGCGACCCGCTCCGCCGTCGGCGTGCCCCTGGCGTCAGTGCTCGATGACCTCGCCGTCGCGCAGCTCCAGGACCCGGTCCGCGAGGCCCAGGAGCTGGGGATCGTGGGTGGCGACGAGGGCCGTGCAGCCCTCGCTGCGCACCACCGCGCGCAGCAGCTGCATGACGGCTAGGCCGGTCTCCGCGTCCAGCTGGCCCGTGGGCTCGTCGGCTATCAGCAGCGCCGGCTTGTTGGCGAGGGCGCGGGCGATGGCGACCCGCTGCTGCTGACCGCCGGAGAGCTCGCCCGGCCGCTGGTTGGCGTGGTCGGCGAGGCCCACGAGCCCGAGCATCAGGGCGACCCGCTCCTCGCGCTCCTCGGGGTCCGCCTTGCGCAGCCGCAGGGGCACGCCCACGTTCTCGGCGGCGGAGAGGATCGGGAGCAGCCCGAAGGACTGGAAGACGAAGCCGATCCGGTCGCGGCGCAGCTCCAGGAGCCCGCTCTCGCCGAGGGTGGAGAGGTCGGTGCCGTCGATGACGATCCGGCCGCCGTCGGCGGTGTCGAGACCGCCCACGAGGTTGAGCAGGGTCGTCTTGCCGGAGCCCGAGCGGCCCTTGAGCGCGACGAGCTCGCCGCGCGGGATGTCGAAGGAGACGCCGCGCAGGGCGTGGACGGCGGCCTCGCCCGTTCCGTACGAGCGGCGCAGGTCCTCGACGCGGACCATCGGCGGTCCGGCCGGGTCCTCGACGACGGCCGTAGCGGACCTGGTGCTGCTCTCACTCACCCTGTGCTCCCCCTCCTCGAACATCTGCGCCGTCAGTATGGTCCGGGGCCCGGCCGGAGGACCAGAGCCGGGCCCCGGGCCTGTGGAAAACGGCCGGGGCGTGTCCGGGGCTGTGGAGAACAGCCGGGGCGCCGGTGTCCGGCCCCGCGGAAACGGCCGGTGGGCCGCTTCCCGTACGAGGGGTACGGGAAGCGGCCCACCGGCCGTGTCTCGATCGCGCCGGACCACCGGAGCGGACCGACGGGCACGCCGGACCACCGGAGCGGCCCGGCGGAGGGTTCAGCGGATCTCGGAGATCTCCGGGCCGCGCTGGAGCTGGCCCATGCCGCCGGAGAAGCGGGAGCCCTCCTGCTCCTCCTGCTGCACGCCGTCCGGCACCATCTGCGCGTCGTTCGGCAGCTTGAGGACGATCGGGTCGCGCGGGGCCATCGGGCCGTCGCCGCGGACGACCACGGTGTCCCGGACGATCTGCTCCAGGAGGCCGGCGGCCTCGGGCTGGACCGCGCCCTGCCCGGAGATCACTCCGCGCAGGAACCAGCGGGGTCCGTCGACGCCCACGAAGCGCACCAGCTGCACGCCGCGGTTGCCGTCCGGCAGCTGCACCGGGACCTGGGCCCGCAGCTCCCAGCCGAGCGGGCCCTCGACCTCGTCGATGGCACCGCCCTGCTGGATGATGCCGGTGGCGATCTCGTCGCGGACCTCGCCCCAGATGCCCTCGTTCTTGGGCGCGGCGAAGGCCTGCAGCTGTACGGCGCTGTCACGCAGGACGACGGTGGCCGCGACGATCGCGTCGCCCGCCACCTCGACCCGCAGCTCCATGCCCTCGACTCCGGGCACGAAGATCCCGC
Source organism: Streptomyces sp. NK15101 (assembly GCF_020400725.1). Lineage (GTDB taxonomy): Bacteria > Actinomycetota > Actinomycetes > Streptomycetales > Streptomycetaceae > Streptomyces. The sequence continues at coordinate 59,629 of NZ_JAINVG010000013.1, forward strand.
CGAGGTCCACGCGGCCCTCGTCGGGCTTGGCGACCTCGGAGATGTCCCAGGGCCCGTCGGGCCGGGGCGCCGGCGGAAGGTTCACGCGGCGCGGCTCGGCCGCGTCCTCGCCCTCCACCGCGTCGACGACCTGCTCGGCCTCGCCCGCCGCGTCCTCGGCGGCACCGCTCTTCTTGCGACGTCCGAACACGTCACTGTCCTTCCCGGTCGGATACGACCGAAGCGTATCGATTCCCACCCGTTGTGCCGTCCACGGCGGCGTGACCGCCGGTGGACCCGAAGCCCCCCTCGGCCCGCGCCGAACCGGGAAGCTCCGCCACCTCGTGGAAGCGGACCTTCTCGACCTGCTGGACGACAAGTTGGGCAATCCGATCGAATCGTTCGAACCGCACGTCCTCGCGCGGGTCGAGATTGACCACGATCACCTTGATCTCTCCACGGTACCCGGCATCGACCGTCCCGGGGGCATTCACGAGCGCCACTCCGCAGCGTGCGGCGAGACCGGAGCGCGGGTGCACGAAGGCCGCGTACCCGTCCGGCAGGGCGATGGAGACCCCGGTGGGCAGTACGGCCCGCTCTCCGGGGGCCAGCACGGCGGCCTCGGTGGTCACGAGGTCGGCCCCGGCGTCGCCGGGATGCCCGTAGGCCGGGATCGGCACGTCCGGGTCCACTCGCCGGATCAGTACGTCGACAGGGTTGCGCATCAGGGGTTCACCTCGAAGGCGCGGGCGCGCCGGACCTGGTCGGGGTCGGACATGGCGGCCCGGATCTCCTCCGGGCGGCCGTTGTCGATGAAGTGGTCGACCTTGACCTCGATGAAGAGGGCGTCGGCGCGGACGGCGACGGGGCCTTCGGGCCCGCCGATCCGTCCGACGGCGGTCGAGTAGATCTTGCGGCCGTGCACGGCGGTGACGGCGGCCTCCAGGTGGAGCACGGTGCCGACCGGGACGGGCCGGGCGAAGTCGGTCTCCAGGCGTCCGGTCACGGCGATGACCCGCAGCAGCCAGTTCAGGGAGCCGAGGGTCTCGTCGAGCGCCGTGGCGAGGACGCCGCCGTGCGCGAGGCCGGGGGCGCCCTGGTGGTCGGGGGTCACCGTGAACTCGGCGGTGACGGTCACGCCCTCGCCCGCGCGCGCTTCCAGGTGGAGGCCGTGGGGCTGCCCGCCGCCGCACCCGAAGCAGTACTCGTAGTGCGCACCGAGCAGCTCGCCGGGGGCCGGCGCGTCCGGGTGGCGTACCGGCGGTATGGCGTCGGGCGGCGGGGTGAGGGCGGCAGATGTTGCAGTCACAGCCGCAGACCTTACCCGCGCGGATGGGCGCGGGTCGCGCCGTGCCAAGCTTGGACGCATGCAGCCTTCCGCGCCGTCCCCGAGCCCCTCCCCCGCCCCCTCCGCCGCGCCGCGCTTCGACGAGCGGCTGACCGCGCCCCGTTCGTGGTGGGCGATCGTGGTGCTGCTCGGTCTCTCCGGCGGCCTCATCATGTTCCCGCTGGGCACGGTCCCGATGCTGGGCGGTCTGATCGTGGCGGCGGTGCTCGCCGGGATGGCGGTCTCCTCGTACGGCTCCGCCCGGATCCGGGTGGTGGCCGGTTCGCTGGTGGCGGGTGACGCCCGGATCCCGGTCTCGGCGCTCGGGACGGCCGAGGCGCTCGACGCGGAGGAGGCGCGCGCCTGGCGCACCCACAAGGCGGACCCGCGCGCCTTCATGCTGATGCGCAGCTACGTGCCGGGGGCGGTACGGGTCGAGGTGACCGACCCGGCGGACCCGACGCCGTACGTGTACCTGTCCAGCCGCGAGCCGGAGGCGCTGGTCGCGGCCCTGGAGGCGGAGCGCGCCTGACCCGGCGCGCCCGCTCTCGTCAGAAGCCCGGCTCCTCGGGGTTCTCCGGCTGCTCCAGCGGGGGCAGTTCCGGGAGGGCGTCCCAGGAGACCTGGCGGGCGCGGAGGTCCTTGCGGATGTGCGCGGCGAGCCTCTTGGTGTCACGGCGGTTCATGACGGCGCCGACGGCGGCACCCACCATGAAGGGCATGAGGTTCGGCAGGTTGCGCACCAGGCGTTTCATGATCTGCTGGCGCAGTTCGCGCTTGAGCTGACCGCCGAGCGCGGCGTTGACCGTGGTGGGCCTGGTGGGGTCGATGCCCCGCTCCTCGGACCAGGAGGTCAGATAGGCCGCCGAGCGCTGCATGAGCCGGCCGGGAGGCCGCAGTCCGTAGACCTCGTGCAGTTCGGCGATGAGTTTGATCTCCACGGCGGCGACGCCGGTGATCTCGGCCGCCAGCTCGGCCGGCATGGCCGGGGGCACGGGGAGCATGGCGGCGGCGCCGACGCCCGCGCCCACGGTCGAGCTCGCGTTCGCCGCGCCGGCGACGAGTTTGTCGGCGAGCTCCTCGGGGCCGAGGCCGGGGAACTGTCTGCGCAGGGTCGCCAGGTCGCGGACGGGGATGCGCGGGGCGAGGTCGATCAGCCGGTCGGCCAGGTAGCCGAGGCCGGCCCTGGCGCTGTCTCCGCCGCGCTTCACGCCCTGCCGGACGCCCTGCGTGACGCCGCGCCGGACGGCGTCGATCCGGTCGGAGCCGATCCTGACCCGGTCGAGTCGGGCCCGGGCGGGGTTGGCCAGCCGCCTGACGGCGCCGAGGCGTCCGCCCTGCAGGTCTTCGGCCCGTGCGGCCCGTGCGTCGCCCTGTCCCGCCGGCAGGCGCGCCGGATCCGTCTCGGCGACCTCGATGACCGCCTCGAGCGAGGCCGGGAGGCCTCGCTCGTCGTCACGTGCGCCGAGGGAGGGCAGGGAGGCGGTGCGCTCGGCTTCAGGGGCCTCCTGGGCGCCCTCCGCCGGGCCTGAGCCGCCCTTGTGCGTCTCCGGTCTCCCGGGGAGCCGCAGACGCCGCTTCCGGGACGGTGTGTCGCCTGCCACGGCCGAGCGGTCTCAGTCGCAGTCGCGGCAGATGGGCTGGCCGTTCTTCTCCCGGGCCAGCTGGCTGCGGTGGTGCACGAGGAAGCAGCTCATGCAGGTGAACTCGTCGGCCTGCTTGGGCAGGACCCGGACGGCCAGCTCCTCGTTCGAGAGGTCGGCGCCGGGAAGCTCCAGGCCTTCGGCGGCCTCGAACTCGTCGACGTCGACGGTCGAGGTCGACTTGTCGTTCCGGCGGGCCTTCAGCTCTTCAAGGCTGTCCGAGTCGACGTCGTCGTCGGTCTTGCGTGGGGTGTCGTAATCCGTTGCCATGTCGCTCTCCCCCTCTGGGTGGTTGCGGTGTCTCCAGCGCACGTAACGCGTGAGAGGTCGGACTTGTGCCCGACCTGAGGCGGAGATTTTGCCTCACATCAAGGTCTGTTACTCAATCGACACCCGTCGCGCCCTCTCACGAGTGATCGGCTTCGGGTGGCGAACCGGACCGTACACGGTCCTCCGGACGGCCCTCACAGGCGCCACCCCGTGTACTTCCCGTCATTCCGGGCCCCGGAAACCCGGACTTTTCCTGGTTTTCCGAGGGATTTCCCGGTCACGGAGAGTGGAGGGCCGAACACCCTCTCCTGTGATCGATCACACATGAGCGTCTCAGAATCGGGGCTCCGGAATTCCGCGCAAAGCGAACGGAACCGGTCGGCTCGTGCAGTGTGTCAGATCGGCAGAGTGACGCGCATCACGAGTCCGCCGCCCTCGCGCGGCTCCGCGATGATACGGCCGCCGTGGGCGCGGGCCACGGACCGGGCGATCGACAGGCCGAGACCGACCCCCTTGTCGCTGCCGGTCCGCTCCTGCCGGAGCCTCCTGAACGGCTCGAAGAGGTTGTCGATCTCGTACGCGGGGACCACCGGTCCCGTGTTCGAGACGACCAGGACCGCCTGGCCGTCCTTGGCCTCGGTGGTGACCTCCACCCAGCCTCCCTCCGGCACGTTGTACCGCACGGCGTTCTGCAGCAGGTTCAGCGCGATCCGTTCGAGGAGCACGCCGTTGCCCTGGACGACGGCGGACGCGCGCGCTCCCCGGATCTCCACGCCCTTGGCCTCGGCCTCGGCGTGCACCTGGTCGACGCCGCGCTCGGCGACCTCGGCCAGGTCGACGGGTTTGCGCTCGATGATCTGGTTGTCGCTGCGGGCGAGCAGCAGCAGGCCCTCGACCAGCTGTTCGCTGCGCTCGTTGGTGGCGAGCAGGGTCTTGCCGAGCTGCTGGAGCTCCACCGGCGCCCCGGGGTCCGACAGGTGGACCTCCAGGAGGGTGCGGTTGATCGCGAGCGGGGTCCGCAGCTCGTGCGAGGCGTTCGCGACGAAGCGCTGCTGGGCCGTGAAGGCCCGCTCCAGGCGGTCCAGCATCTCGTCGAAGGTGTCGGCGAGCTCCTTGAGCTCGTCGTCGGGGCCGTCCAGCTCGATCCGCCGGGACAGGTCGGATCCGGCCACCTGGCGGGCGGTACGGGTGATCCGGCCGAGCGGGGAGAGCACCCGTCCCGCCATGGCGTAGCCGAAGGCGAAGGCGATGATGCTCAGGCCGAGCAGGGCGAAGAGGGACCGGCGCAGGAGGTCGTCCAGGGCCCGGTCGCTCTGGTGTCGCAGGCAGAGCGTGACGGCGTCGTTGAGCTGGTCACCGGTGGGGTTCACGGGCAGCTGGCAGATGGAGCTGGTGGGCTGGACCGTGCCGTTGACGACCTTGAAGGGCAGCTGGGAGGTGCTGTCGCTGAGCGCCTGGGCGGTGAAGAGGTAGATGATCGACAGCAGCAGGATGCCGGCGATCAGGAACATCCCGCCGTACAGCAGCGTGAGCCGTATCCGGATGGTGGGGCGCAGCAGCGGCCGCACGGGGTCCCGGGGGTCCCAGGTGGGTTTCGGGGGCGCCTGGGGGTGGGGCGCGGGGGTCGTGGCCATCGGGTCAGATCCGGTACCCGGAGCCGGGGACGGTGACGATGACCGGCGGTTCGCCGAGCTTGCGCCGGAGGGTCATGACGGTGACGCGCACGACGTTGGTGAAGGGGTCGGTGTTCTCGTCCCAGGCCTTCTCCAGGAGCTGCTCGGCCGAGACGACGGCGCCCTCGCTGCGCATGAGGACCTCCAGGACGGCGAACTCCTTCGGCGCGAGCTGCACCTCCCGGCCCTCGCGGAAGACCTCGCGGCGGTTGGGGTCGAGCTTGATGCCGGCGCGCTCCAGGACGGGCGGGAGCGGGACGGTGGTGCGGCGGCCGAGGGCGCGCACGCGCGCGGTGAGCTCGGTGAAGGCGAAGGGCTTGGGGAGGTAGTCGTCCGCCCCGAGTTCCAGGCCCTCGACGCGGTCGCTGACGTCGCCGGAGGCGGTGAGCATCAGGACGCGGGTGGGCATGCCGAGCTCGACGATCTTGCGGCAGACGTCGTCGCCGTGGACGAGCGGGAGGTCGCGGTCGAGGACGACGACGTCGTAGTCGTTGACCTCGACGCGCTCCAGGGCCGCGGCGCCGTCGTACACGACGTCGACGGCCATGGCCTCCCGGCGCAGTCCGGTGGCCACCGCATCGGCGAGCAGCTGCTCGTCCTCGACGACGAGTACGCGCACGTCGTACATCCTTCCCGTTGAGCCGCTGTCCGGGGTGGGGACCGGCTGAAATCCGAGCACTGACTGTGCGTGTCCATCCTGCCCCGTACGCGCGTAAACCGGCTGTAAGACGGCCGTGCGGGGCCTGGGGCGGAGGGGGCGCGCGGCAGGGCGCGCGGGCCGGCACGAAGAATTCACCGGATTCGCGGGCCAGTTGAGGTTTCTCTGAGGAAAGGGCTGGGGAGGACGACTGAACACCCCGTGATCACGCCCTGTATGTGGCGCGCCACATACAGCTCTCTGTCCCCCAGAGTTCGCAGTGCGTGACTCACCCACCCTCGGCACACCCCCGTGCCACCGGACCCACGAGGAGGGGGCGCACGATGGACGCTTTCACCGCAGGACTGCTGCACCGCATCAGGACCACGCAGACGGACCTCACGCGGGCCCGTGAGACGGGCGACGACTACCTGGCGGAGGTGGAGCAGGCGGAGCTGGAGGACCTGCACCGGCTGGCCGCCGAGCACGGCGTGGAGGTGGCCGCGCCGGGCGCCTGACCCGTCCCACCCGCACGTCGTCCGACCGTACGCACGCGTGGGCCCCGGCGCCATCCCGGCACCGGGGCCCACGTGCGTCCGTGCCGGACCCGGCGGGAACCGCCGGACGGGTCCGGGGCCCGTCCGGCCTCCGGACCGCCGTGCGGGGCCTCAGTCGTGCCAGGCCCCCAGCTCCTCCAGGAGCTCCTGGAGGGGCCCGAAGAGGCCCGGGGAGGCCGCGAGCGTCAGTTCGCCCGACTCCGGCTCCCCGGGGCGGCCGCCCGTGAGGCCGCCGGCCTCACGGGCGATGAGCGCGCCCGCCGCGAGGTCCCAGGGGTTGAGGCCGCGCTCGTAGTACGCGTCCAGGCGGCCGGCGGCGACGTCGCAGAGGTCGATGGCGGCCGAGCCGCCGCGGCGGATGTCGCGGACGCGCGGGATGATCTGCCGGGCCACGTCGGCCTGGTGGGCGCGGCGGGCCTGGAGGTACCCGAAGCCGGTGCCGAGGAGGGCCTGGTCGAGCGCGGGCGAGGGGCGGACGGCGAGGCGCCGCTCCCCCGCGTACGCTCCGCCGCCGAGGACCGCCCGGTAGGTCTCGCCGCGCATCGGTGCCTCGACGACGCCGACGACGGTCTCGCCGTCCCGCTCGGCGGCGATCGAGACCGCCCAGGTGGGCAGGCCGTACAGGTAGTTCACGGTGCCGTCGAGCGGGTCGATCACCCAGCGGACGCCGCTGGTCCCGGGGCTCGACGCGCCCTCCTCGCCGAGGAAGCCGTCGTGCGGGCGGTGCTCGGAGAGGAAGCCGGTGATCAGCTTCTCGGCGGCGATGTCCATCTCGGTGACCACGTCGATGGGGCTGGACTTGGTCTTCGCCACGGCCAGGTCGTCGGGCCGGCCGTCGCGCAGCAGCGCTCCGGCCCGCCGGGCGGCCTCCAGGGCGAGGTCGAGCAGTTCGGTGAGCAGGGGGTCGGTCACGCTGTCTCCTTACGCGTACGGGCTGTCGGCACCGGCCGCCGCCGGCCGCTCGGCCCTGGCCGGGCAGCAGCCGATCGGGCAGAGGTCGTGGGAGGCCCCGAGCGCGCCCAGGGCGCAGCGCTCCGCCTTGCTCCCCCGCTCGCGGGCCGCCCGCTCCAGGACGAGCTCGCGGACGGCGGCGGCGAAGCGCGGGTCGGCTCCGACGGTCGCCGAGCGGCGGACGGGCAGGCCGAGCTCGGCCGCCTTGGCCGTGGCCTCGGTGTCGAGGTCGTAGAGGACCTCCATGTGGTCGGAGACGAAGCCGATCGGCACCATGACGGCGGCGGGCGCGCCGGCTGCGTGCAGCTCCTCCAGGTGGTCGCAGATGTCGGGTTCCAGCCACGGGATGTGGGGGGCGCCGCTGCGGGACTGGTAGACGAGCTTCCACGGGTGGTTGGCGCCGGTCTCCTCGCGGACGGCGTCGACGATCATCCGCGCGACGTCGAGGTGCTGGCGCACGTAGGCCCCGCCCTCGCCGTGCTCGGTGACCGGGCCGGAGCTGTCGGCGGCGGATTCGGGGATGGAGTGGGTGGTGAAGGCGAGGTGGGCGCGGTCCCGCACGGCCGGATCGAGCTCGGCGAGCGAGGCGAGGACGCCCTCGACCATGGGGCCGACGAAGCCGGGGTGGTTGAAGTAGTGCCGGAGCTTGTCGACCCGGGGCAGCGGGAGCCCCTCCGCCTCCAGGGTGGCGAGCGCGTCGGCGAGGTTCTCGCGGTACTGGCGGCAGCCGGAGTAGGAGGCGTACGCGCTGGTGGTGAGGACGGCGATGTGGCGCCGTCCGTCGGTGATCATCTCGCGGAGGGTGTCGGTGAGGTACGGCGCCCAGTTCCGGTTCCCCCAGTAGACCGGCAGATCGAGCCCGGCCTGCTCGAAGTCCGTCCGCAGCGCGTCGAGGAGCGCGCGGTTCTGGTCGTTGATCGGGGAGACGCCGCCGAAGAGGAAGTAGTGCTGTCCCACTTCCTTGAGCCGTTCTTTCGGGATGCCGCGGCCGCGGGTCACGTTCTCCAGGAACGGGACCACGTCGTCCGGGCCCTCGGGGCCGCCGAAGGAGAGCAGCAGCAGGGCGTCGTACGGGGCGGGATCGTGCTGATCGGACATGGCACCGATCCTCCCACCCGCCCGCGGCGGTGGAGGGCGCGGCCTGTCCGTGCCGGTGGGCGGCGGAGCCGTCCGTCGGAAGCCGGAGCCGTCCTTCCGGAGGCCGGAACCGTTCGTCCGGGAAACAGGGGTGACCGATCGACTTCAACCCCGTAGGCTTTAGCTATTAATTACACGTGTTGACCAAGGACCTCTCTTGCCCAGTCCCTACCGCGCGATCTTCGCGGCGCCCGGAACCGCTTCGTTCTCCGTCGCGGGCTTCCTCGGCCGTATGCCGCTGTCCATGATGGGCATCGGCATCGTGACCATGATTTCGCAGGTCACCGGCCGGTACGGCCTCGCCGGCGCGCTCTCGGCGACGCTCGCGATGTCCGCCGCGCTCCTCGGCCCCCTGGTCTCCCGCCTGGTCGACCGGCACGGACAGCGCAAGGTGCTCCGCCCGGTGACGCTGGTCTCGCTGACCGCGGCCGCCGGACTCCTCCTCTGCGTGCAGCAGAAGGCCCCGGACTGGACCCTCTTCGTCTTCACGGGCGTGATCGGCTGCGTGCCGAGCGTCGGCGCGATGACCCGCGCCCGGTGGGCGGAGATCTACCGGGGCGAGGAGCGGCGCCTGCACACGGCGTACTCCTGGGAGTCGATCGTCGACGAGGTGTGCTTCATCTTCGGGCCGATCCTCTCGATCGGCCTGTCGACGGCCTGGTTCCCCGAGGCCGGTCCTCTGTTCGCCGGGGCGTTCCTGGCCGTCGGCGTGTTCTGGCTGACCTCGCAGCACGCCACGGAGCCGGCCCCCCACCCCCAGCGCGGCACCCGGGGCGCCTCCGCGCTGCGCTCCCGCGGCCTGCAGGTCCTCACCCTCGCCTTCGTCGCCACCGGCGCGATCTTCGGCTCGGTGGACGTGGTGACCGTGGCCTTCGCCGAGGAGCAGGGCCACAAGGCCGCCGCCAGCCTCGTCCTGGCCGTGTACGCGCTGGGTTCCGGCCTGGCCGGCGCCGTCTTCGGACTGCTCCACCTCAAGGGCGAGCCGTCCCGCAGATGGCTCCTGGGCGTCTGTGCGATGGCCGTGAGTATGATCCCCCTCCTACTGGCCGGGAACCTGCCGTTGCTGGCCGTGGCGCTCTTTGTCGCGGGCCTGTCCATCGCGCCGACGATGGTGACCACCATGGCCCTCGTCGAAGCGCACGTACCGCGCACCAAGCTGACCGAGGGCATGACCTGGACGGGTACCGGCCTCGCGATCGGCGTGGCGCTCGGCTCCTCGGCCGCCGGCTGGGTGGTCGACGCGTCGGGGGCCGAGGCGGGGTACGTGGTGCCCGTCGTCTCGGGCGCGCTCGCGGTCGCGGTGGGTCTCCTCGGACACCGCCGGCTGCGCAGGCCGGCGCCGAACCGGGAGGGGCAGCGTGAGCGGGACGACAACAGCGGGGTCGGGGAGCGTCAGGACGGCGGGCAGCCCGTGGCGTAACTGGGCGGGGAACGTCACCTCCCGCCCGGTGCGCGAGGTCAGTCCGGCCTCCGCCGAGGAGCTCGCCGAGGCGGTGCGCCGCGCGGCCGAGGACGGGCTGCGGGTGAAGACGGTCGGCACCGGCCATTCCTTCACCTCGATCGCGGCCACCGACGGCGTGCTGATCCGGCCGGGTCTGCTGGCCGGGATCCGGCGGATCGACCGCGAGGCGATGACCGTGACGGTCGAGTCGGGCACGCCCCTGAAGCGGCTCAACGTGGCGCTGGCCCGGGAGGGCCTGTCGCTCACGAACATGGGCGACATCATGGAGCAGACCGTCGCCGGCGCCACCTCCACCGGCACGCACGGCACGGGCCGCGATTCGGCGTCCATCGCCGCGCAGATCCGCGAGCTGGAGCTGGTCACGGCCTCGGGCGAGCTGCTCACCTGCTCGGAGAAGGAGAACCCGGAGGTCTTCGCGGCCGCCAGGATCGGCCTCGGCGCCCTCGGCGTGGTCACGGCGATCACCTTCGCGGTGGAGCCGGTCTTCCTGCTCACCGCGCGCGAGGAGCCGATGACCTTCGACCGGGTCACCTCGGACTTCGACGCGCTGCACGCGGAGAACGAGCACTTCGAGTTCTACTGGTTCCCCCACACGGACAACTGCAACACCAAGCGCAACAACCGCAGCGCGGGCCCCGCCGCTCCCCCCGGACGGATCAGCGGCTGGATCGAGGACGAGCTCCTCTCCAACGGGATCTTCCAGCTCGCCTGCTCGCTGGGCCGCGCGGTGCCGCCGGTCATCCCGTCGATCGCCAAGGTCTCCAGCCGGGCCCTGTCCGCCCGTACGTACACCGACATCCCGTACAAGGTCTTCACCTCGCCGCGCCGGGTCCGCTTCCTGGAGATGGAGTACGCGCTTCCGCGTGAGGCGGCGGTCGCCGCGCTGCGCGAACTCAAGGCGATGATCGAGCGCTCGCCGCTCAAGGTGAGCTTCCCGGTGGAGGTGCGCACGGCCCCGGCGGACGACATCGCACTGTCCACGGCCTCGGGGCGGGAGACCGCGTACATCGCCGTCCACCTCTACAGGGGAACGCCCCACCGCGCGTACTTCACCGCGGTGGAGCGCATCATGACGGCGCACGGGGGCCGCCCCCACTGGGGCAAGGTCCACACGCGCGACGCCGCCTACCTGTCCGAGGCCTACCCGCGCTTCGCCGAGTTCACGGCGCTGCGCGACCGGCTCGACCCGGACCGGCTGTTCGCCAACGACTACCTGCGCCGGGTCCTGGGCGACTGACGGTCACTCGGCTCCCGTGCCGGTCCCGGCGTCGGCTCCGGTCGGCGCCGGGGCCGAGGGGGCCTCGGGCTGCTCCGTGCCGGCGGTCGGTTCCCGGGTCGGCTCCGTCGGTTCCGTCGCCGGGACGGTCGGCGTCGGGGCGGTCGGCGTCCCGTCACCGGCGGAACCGGAGGGTGCGGGCTCCGCCGAGGGCGTTCCGGTCCCGGTCTCCCGGCCGCCCGGTGTCGGCGTGGACCCCGTCGTGGGGGTGCCGGCGCCGTCCGGCTGCCGCCCGGTGCCGTCGGCGGACCCCGAGGGAGCCGGCGTGGGCTCCTCGTTCCGGTCGGTCGTGTCCTGGCCGGTGCTCCCGCCGCGGACGGCCGAGCCGAAGGTGGTGGCGCCCTGCTTGCCGCTGAAGTCCTGTCCGGCGACCAGTTCGTAGGCGGTGATGCCGCCCATGGTGACGCCGAAGACCAGGGCGGCGGCGATCGCCGGGCGCCTCCAGCCCCGGACGCGGGTGCCGTGGGTGGTCGCCGCGCCGAACTCCTCACCGGGTTTCCCGTCGGACTTCCCGTCGGACGGCGGCGGGGCCGGGAGGGTGCTCAGCACGAGGGTGCGGTCGTCCTGCGGCCCGGCCGGGACCGGGACCTGACGCGCCTTCGGCTTGGCCGCCGCGGTCACGTCGCGGACCTGTTCGCCGGTGCGCTTGAAGAGCTGCTGGAAGAGCGGACCGCCACAGGTCGCGATGACACTGATCACACCGGCGCCGAGGATCGTGCCGTACACGCCGAGGGTCGAGGCGAGCTTGGCGGCGATGACCGCGGCCAGGGCGCTGCCGGAGACCTGAGCCACGCTCAGGTCGATCCTTCCGCCGCTCTTCTTCCCCTCCTCCGGCTCGTCCCCGTCGTTTTCCGGCCTGTGACGCATCTCCGACCCCTGATGGCTCATCCGTTCGCCTTGCACCCAGAAGGGACAAACAGGCGAAGCGAATAGTTCCGTTTCTGCTGTTTCTGTGAAGAGCGACACGTATGGGGGAAGATCGCGGAGACTCAACTCCCGTACCGCCCGAGAAGTTGGGCGGCGCGCCGGTCCACCCAGGTGGCCCGAATGGAGTACATTGACGAATCCTGGGTACGGACGCCCTCACGGGTGCCCGGAATCAAGGGGGAGGGGGCCGTACACGGCGCTCGAACCGGCGGCGCTTCGGCATCGCACGGGAACCGACTGCACAGAGTGACCGCCAGTCACTCCGAGTAGTGAACAGGTAACCGTGCCATAACGGCGTTCCAGGGTCCACGCCCGACACGCCGGGCAACTCGGCAAGGTAGTGGCAGGCTGCACCCGGGCAGGCCACACTCGACTAGCGGAAGCAGCGACGCACGTGACGTCGGCAGGCACCACCCGGGAGGTCCCCATGCCCGAACTGCGTGTCGTGGCCGTCTCCAACGACGGCACACGACTGGTGCTGAAGGCTGCTGACAGCACGGAGTACACGCTTCCGATCGACGAGCGGCTCCGTGCCGCCGTGCGCAACGACCGCGCGCGCCTCGGTCAGATCGAGATCGAGGTGGAGAGCCACCTCCGCCCCCGCGACATCCAGGCACGCATAAGGGCCGGTGCCTCCGCGGAGGAGGTCGCCCAGCTCGCCGGCATCCCCGTCGACCGCGTGCGCCGCTTCGAGGGCCCCGTGCTCGCGGAGCGCGCCTTCATGGCCGAGCGCGCCCGCAAGACCCCGGTCCGCAGGCCCGGGGAGAACAGCGGCCCGCAGCTCGGCGAGGCGGTGCAGGAGCGGCTGCTGCTGCGCGGCGCCGAGAAGGACACCGTGCAGTGGGACTCCTGGCGGCGCGACGACGGCACCTGGGAGGTGCTGCTCGTCTACCGGGTCGCGGGCGAGGTCCACACGGCCAGCTGGACGTACGACCCGCCGCGGCGGCTCGTCCAGGCCGTGGACGACGAGGCACGGGCCCTGATCGGCGAGACGGACGACACGATCGCCGCCGCGCCGGAGCCGAGCTTCCCCTTCGTGCCGCGCATCGCCCGGCTGCCCCGGGACAGGCCGCTCGACCGGGCGCTGGACCGCCAGATCGACCGTTCCGACCGGCAGCTGGAGCGGGCGCCCGCGCCCGCCGAGCCGGAGGAGGAACGGGACTCGCTGACGAGCCTCCTGGAGGCCGTGCCGAACTTCCGCGGCGACATGGTCGTGCCCGAGCAGCCGGACACCGAGCCCTCGGAGGAGCTGGAGGCGGAGGAGCCGCCGGCCCCGGCCGCCTCGGCGGGCGCGGGATCGGCCTACGCCGACGTCCTGATGCCCCGCGCGGTCTCGGGTCACCGCGACCGCCTGCACGGTGCCACGGACCGCCAGGCCGAGGCGGACGGCGTCCGCCCGGGCCGCCGCGCCGCCGTGCCGAGCTGGGACGAGATCGTCTTCGGCACCCGCAGGAAGAAGCAGGACTGATCGACGGGCGGCACCGCTCGACGGGCGGCACCGCTCGACGAGCGGTGCCGGTCGCCGTACGCGTACGGAAGGGCCCGCGCCCCGCGAGGGCGCGGGCCCTTCCGTACGGCTTAGCGCGGGTCCGGGCCCGTGGCGACCGGACGGGCGGGGTCCGAGGACCACTCCGACCAGGAACCGGCGTAGAGGCCCGCCGGGATGCCCGCGATCTCCAGGGCGAGCACCTCGTGGGCGCCCGACACGCCCGAGCCGCAGTAGACCGCGACCGGGGTCCCCTCGGTCGCGCCGAGCGAGGCGAAGCGGTCCCGCAGGACGTCGGCCGCCAGGAAGAGGCCCTCGGCGTCGACGTTCTCCGTCGTCGGGGCCGAGACCGCGCCCGGGATGTGCCCGCCGACCCGGTCGATCGGCTCCACGTCGCCCCGGTAGCGCTCGGCCGCCCGTGCGTCCAGGAGCAGCCCCGTGCCGGGCAGCGCCGCGGCCGCGTCGGCGTCGAGCAGCTCCAGGGCGCCGGGCTTCGGCCGGAAGTCGCCCGGCTCCGGCGTCGGGACCTTCTCCGTGAGCTCCCCCGTCCAGGCCGCGAGGCCCCCGTCCAGGACCCGCACGTCCGGGTGGCCCGCCCAGCGGAGCAGCCACCAGGCGCGGGCCGCGCCCCAGCCGAGGCCCCCGTCGTAGACGACGACCGGCCGGTCCGCCGAGACGCCGGCCCGGCGCATCACGGCCCCGAAGGCCTCCGGGTCGGGCAGCGGGTGACGGCCACCGCTCCCGGGCGGTCCCGCGAGTTCCGCGTCCAGATCGACGTAGACCGCCCCGGGAAGGTGGCCGGCCTCGTAGGCGGGCCGCCCGGGCGGGCCGCCGAGCGTCCAGCGGACGTCCAGGAGAACCGGCGGCCGGGCCCCGGTCGACTCGCTCAGCAGTTCGCTTGCGGAGATGATGGGCTTCATGGGAGCCATCCTCGCGCAGCCGCCCGGCAGCGGGGGGACGGACCCGGCGATCTCCGACGGGATCGCGCCACGTTCGGTGTGGCCTGGGCGCGCCGCGCCCCCGTCGGTGTCACCATCGGACGGCACGGCCACGACGACGGTCCGAGGAGAGTGTGACGATGACCGAGGCGACTCCGCGCCCGCCCGGCACACCCTGCTGGGTGAGCCTGATGGTGCACGGAATCGACGCCACGCAGGAGTTCTACCGTGCGCTCTTCGGCTGGGAGTTCGTCCCCGGTCCGCAGCAGCTCGGTCCGTACGTGCGCGCGCTGCTCGGCGGCAAGGAGGTGGCGGGCATCGGCCAGCTGCCGCCCGACCGTAACCTGCGGATCGCCTGGACCCCCTATCTGGCCACCGGGGACGCCGACGAGACCGCCGAGGACATCCGCTGCTGCGGCGGCACCGTCGCCGTCGGTCCGCTGGACGCGGGCGAGGCGGGCCGTCTGGTCATCTGCTCCGACCCGTCCGGCGCGGTCTTCGGCGTCTGGCAGGCGGAGGCGCACCACGGGACGGCGGCGGCGGGACCGCCGGGGACGCCGGTGTGGAACGAGCTCCTCACGTACGAGACGTCCTCGATCGGCAAGTTCTACCGGACGGTCTTCGGCTACGAGGTGGAGCCGGTGGTCTCCGCCGACCACGACTACGCGACGCTCCACGTGGCAGGGGCCCCGGTGGCCTCGCTGCACGGCGTCGGCAACGCGCTTCCCCGGGACCGGGGCCCGCACTGGATGACGTACTTCGAGGTCGCCGACACGGACGCGGCCGCGCAGCTCGTCCGGGAGCTCGGCGGCCGGGTGCTGCGCCCGCCGCGCGAGGGCAAGGCGGGCCGGCTCGCTCTGGTGGCGGACCCGGAGGGCGCGGTCTTCACCCTGGTCAGGTCCGCCGGGCGCTGAGCGCCTGCGGTCCCCGGCGGGCGTGGGCGGCTCGGGTCCGCCGGCCGGGGCTCAGCCGCGCCGGCTCCGGATCAGGCCGCGGCGCAGCCGGGACCTGCCGGTTCGCTCGGGGGCGGGATCGCCGCCCGGGAGGCCGAGCCGGGTCAGCCGTTCCGCGGTGAAGTGGTGCGCGGTGCCGGGATCGGCGTGGTGCTCCGCCAGAAAGGCGGCGGCCTCCTCGCGGAGCCCCGGGTGGGCCTTGTGCCGCATGCAGTAGCCGACGGCCCTGACCAGGGGCGTGAGCGAGGCCGGGGCCGCTCCGGGGACGGCGGGCTCCTCGCCGCCCTCCAGGTCGGCGACCAGGTGGTCGACGACGGTGAGGGGGATGCGGTTGCTGTTCTCGAAGGGGGTGAGCCGTTCGAGGACCTCGGCGGTGCCCACGCGCGCGATGGGGACGCCGTAGTGGACGGCGGCGGTGAGCATCGCCGTGGAGAAGCAGCCGACGACGAGCTCGGGCCGGCAGCGCTCGTAGAAGGTCTCGGCGAGCAGCGGCCCGTCGAGGACGGTGAGCCGTACGCCGCTCCGCTCGGCCTCCTCGTCCAGGGCCTGGGAGTAGCGGGCGGGCGCGGTCGGGTGCGGCTTGAAGACCACCGAGCGGTGGCCGGCCGCGGCGGCCCCGCGCAGCATCCGTACGTGCAGCTCCTCTTCCTCCTCGGCGGTGAGCAGGGAGAGGGCGGCGAGGTACTGGCCGAGCAGCAGGGCCGTCGGCCCGGCGGCGGCCGCCCGCGCGATCTGCGGGTCGTCGGCCGCCTCCTCGGCGATCTCGGCGAGGACGGCGCGGAAGGCGGCGTCGGGGACGAGCTCGGGCTCGACCCCGTACTCGCCGAGGAGGAGGGGGCGAAGGCCCGGCACCAGGTCGAGGTGGAGCACGCGGCGGATGCGGCAGGCGATCGACTGCGCGAGGTCGGAGCGGGTCGGGCCGTAGCTCATCAAGCCGTCGGCGTAGACGTGCACGGCGCTCTCGGGGAAGGCGCCGGCGAGCGCCTTGGCCGGGTTTACCTGGATGGATTCGACGATCAGCTCGACCGGGCCGGTGCCGAGGTCCCAGGCGGTGCGCAGGACGCGCTGCCAGAGCGGGGCCTCCTCGGGGCGGGGGGCCCAGGCGGCGGGGTGGTACGGGTGGATCGTCTCGTTCCAGTCGAGGGTGCCGTCGAAGCGGGCGGCGATCCGCCCGTACCCGGTCATGGTCTCCAGGCGCAGCGCGGTCTCCGGGATCTCGGCGTTGTGCGAGATCAGCAGGAGCCTGCGGGCGGAGTCCCGGGGGCCGAACTGTCCGGCGTCGAGCGCGGCGGCGAGGGTGGCCGCGCCGTACAGGGTGGACACCTGGAAGATCTGGACCGGCAGGTCGGGGGCGGCGTCGGGGGCCATGGGTCAGGCGGTCCTTCCGGTGTCGCGCAGGCTCCGGAGGAGGGTGCTGCGCTTGGTGTCCATGGTGGCGAGGGTCTCGTCGAGGACCTCCTGCGGCATGCGGTGCAGGGCGTCGCGGACGTCGGCGCGCAGCCGCGTGGCGACGGCCGGCTCGTACGCGGCCACCTTGCCCATGTGGAAGGCGATCATCGCGCAGTAGGTGCGGACCGCCTTCGGGAGGAAGCGGTCGGCCTCCGCGTCCCTGGAGACCTCGTCGAGCAGGAGGTCGTACGAGGGGATGAAGTCCAGCTGCCGGTTGTCGGTGATCTGGGTGAGCGAGGTGGTGACACCCCGCCGGTAGAAGACGCCGTGCAGGGAAAGGGCCGCGAACGTGCGCGCCTTGAGGTGGAGCCGCCAGACCCAGAGGCGGTCCTCGGCCGTTCTGAGGGACGTCTCGAAGCGGGATTCCCCGTTCTCGAAGAGGCGGCCGCTGTAAATGCCGAAGGGGACGAAGGGATAGTCGACCATCGTCACCATGCTGGCCGGGGAGATTCCGTCCCTGGGGTCCATCACCGTGTCGCGCCGTTTGGCCGGGGCATAGCGGATCTGCCGCTTCCGGCCCTCCGACAGGACGTGGTCGGTGCGGGCGAAATCGCAGCCCAGGCGGGAGATCCCGGCCACGGCGGCGCTCAGGTGGCCGGGCGCGTACCAGTCGTCGCCGTCGAGGAACGTGAGGTATTCGCCGCGCGCCGCGTCGATTCCGGTGTTGCGGGCCTGGGCGACGCCCTGATTCGTCTCGTGCCGGATGACGGTGGCGTTCGGCAGGCGGCCCTGCCAGCGGTCGAGGATCTCCGGGGTGTCGTCCGTCGAGCAGTCGTCGATCAGCAGGAACTCGAATTCCGGATCCGCGTTGTTCGCGAGACTGCGCAAGGTGTCGGGCGCGTATGCCCCGACATTGTGGAACGGTACGACGACGGACAGTTTCGGCACTCGGGATCCCCACACTGAATCAACAATTCAACACCGCTACGGCGGGTACGGTAACGGCCGACTTTTCCCGGCGAACGAGCCGCGCGTGCACTCCGGGTGAACTCTTGTCGTATCCGGCGGAAACCCCGTCACCCCCGGGCCCGCCGGCGGTGCAGGAACCCCGTCACGGCGAGCGCGAGGAGCGCCGCCGCGCCGACCGCGCCGCCCGCCGCCAGCCCCGGCGGCCGGAAGGAGCAGCTGACGGTGCTCGCCCGTCCGTCGAGGGGGACGGCGACGAGACCCTCGTACGCGCGCGGGGGGCGGGCCTCCGCGCCGCCGGCGGCGCAGCGCCAGCCGGAGATGCGCGGTGCGGCGAGGACCGCGACGCCCTTGCTGCCGGGCGGCAGTTCGGCCGTGACGGTGTGTCCGGTGGCACGCACGCGCGTGGCACCGCCGGCGGTGAGCCGCCGCACGGCGGAGTCGAGCCGGGCGCCGACCAGACAGCCGACCGGTTCCCGGGGCAGCCGCAGCTCGCCCCCGGGCTCCAGGTCGATCCGCACCGCGCCGGAGTCCGAGACGGGGCCGAGGGCCTGCATGGGGGCGCGGACGGCGGGCGGCCTGCCGTCGAACTCCACGAACCCCCAACCGGCCAGGGCCGCCGTGCCCTTGTACTCGGGCGCCCAGAACCAGACCTGGGAGCCCGCGGGGCAGCGGGCGGTGAGGGTGCGTCCGGTGCGGCGCGTGGCGGGCAGCTCGTACACGTCGGCGCCGAGCAGACGTTCCTGCCGGGCGAAGGCCGAGTCCCCGGGGTGCGTGGCCGGGCGCCCCGGCGGACGGACGGTGACCAGGGGCGGCACGGGGGTGGTGGCGGCGGTGACCGTGGCGCGGGGCGCGGCGTCCTGGCGCAGGGGCTCCGCGGGCTCCGAGCGCAGCCGGGTGCCGATGGAGAAGAGGGCGTCCGCGACGGGGTTGTCGAGGCTGACGGGGTGCCGGCCCTTCGCGTAGTAGCCGAAGCCGAGCGAGGCCAGGGTCCGGGAGGTCACGTCCGCGGTGAGGCTGCTGTAGTAGTCGGCGCCCTGCCCTCCGACGAGCAGCACGTCGTTGCCGCCGGGCACCTCGCCGGGGTCCGTGCGGTACCGCGGCCAGGCGTCCGCGCGGGCCACCTCGGCGGCGGCGGTCGCGTGCCAGGGACCGATCCGGGGCGACCAGAAGACCTCGCTCCGCTGCTGCTCCTCGATCCGCTTCCCGGTGACGGCCGCTTCGCCGGCCTGCGCGGCGACGAGCAGGACCACGGCCAGGACGGGGAGTACGCGCGCGCGTGGCACCCGGTCCGGCCGTACGCGCGCGTGGCCCCGGCGCTCGCCGGTCAGGGCGAGGAGGGCGGCGGCGAGCGCGAGGAGCGCCGCCGCGCCGAAGGCGGGGAAGGTCCACCGGTCGACGTCGGCGCTCCCCCGGGCCGCCCACGCCAGGGCTCCGAGCAGCGCCACGCCCGCGAGGAGCGCGGCCGGCCGGGGTACGCCCCGGGCGGCGGAGAGCCAGGCGGCGATGATCAGCAGGCCGCACAGGACGAAGGTCTGACGGTACGGAATGCCGTTGGGCGAGGCGCCCGCGTGCCACAGCAGATGCGTGGGTTCCCACTGGAGGGAGAGCGTCACCAGGACGATCGCGGCCGTCCAGGCCGCCCGGACGCGCGGGGCGACGGCCCGGTGGAAGGGCAGCGTCAGCGCGAGCGCGAGGGCGGGCGTGCCGATGAAGAGGGCGGGGCTGTCGACGCTCTCGGTGGCGGGCAGGAACCGGGCGAGGACGTCCGTCCAGGGCGCCCGCGTGAAAGTGGCGGCGGGGGTGGGGTCGGCGGCCTTCGTGGCGAGGAAGACGACCATGACGAGCGGGGCGGCGAGTCCGATGCCGATGAGGACGCTCCGGGCGGCGCGCAGCGCCCCGGCGAGGCGCTGCCGGGCGCCGGCGGTCTCCTCGGCGGTGAGGAGGCGGACGGCGAGGACGACGGCGGCGCCGAGCGTCGCCATGTACGCGGTGTAGAAGTTGGCGATCCAGGCCAGGGCGACCACGAGGGGGCCGAGGACGGGACGGCGGCCGGCGCGGGCCCATTCGCCGACCAGGCAGAGCAGGGGGAGGGCGACGAGCCCGTCGAGCCACATCGGGACGGTGGCGCCGTAGTCGAGGGTCCAGCCCGAGAGGGCGTACGCGGTGCCGAGCACGGCGGCGACCGGCCACGGGCCGGGGCGCAGCCGCAGGAGCAGCAGCGCCATCGCGGCCGCCGCCGCGGCGATCTTGGCGACGGTGACGACGTACAGCGCGAGTTCGACGCGGTCCGCCGGGAAGACCACGACGAGCAGGTCGAAGGGGCTGCTGAGGTACGTGCCGATGTCGCCGAGGAAGTTGGAGCCGAAGCCGGAGTTCCAGTTGAGGAAGGCGTCCCCGTGCGTCTCGCCGAGCAGGAAGGCGCGCCAGTAGGCGTGGAACGGCAGGTACTGCTGGCCGAGGTCGAGGATGTTCCTGGTCACCGGGCCGAAGGGGTGCGTACGGGAGAGCCGGGTGGCGAGGCAGAGCAGCGCGGCGGTGAGCAGGGCGGCGGCGGCCGGGGCCCGCAGGGCGGACCGCCGCCGCTCGCCGTCCCGGTGCCGCTCCGCCTCGTCGCGTACGGTCTCGTCCTCGGCGTACACGGCCTCGGCGGCGGGTGGCACACGTCCTCCAGGGGGCACGGCACGGAGAGGCCCGGAGGGGTCGTCACGGGCCGACCGCCATTACCGCCGAAGCGGGCGACCCGCAACCGATCGGCAGGCGCTCTTCAGGCACACTCCGGGTGAACTCCGGGTGCCGGCGGGGCAGTCGGCACCGGCGGAGCCGAGGAGCCGAGGAGCCGAGGAGTCGAGGAGTCGAGGGCACGGCCCGGGCCGAAGGACCCGGCCGAGCCGCCCTCCGGGCATCGGCCGAACCCGGCCGGGCCCCCTCCGGCCTCACCCGACGGGTGCCGGGTCGACGAGCTCGTCGACCGTGCGGGCCACCGTGCCGAACAGGTCCCGGACCGTCGTCAGGCTCGCGGCCTGGAGGGCTTCCGCCGTCAGGGCGGTGCCGTCCGGCGCCTCCAGGGGGCGGGTCGCGGTGGCTTCGGCGACCACGGTGGGGCGGTAGCCGAGGTTGAAGGCGCCCTGGGCGGTGAAGAGGACGCACATGTGGGTCATGAAGCCGGCGATGACCAGGTCACCGCTCACGCCGAGCTCCTTGAGGGTCTCCTCCAGGTCCGTGGCGTGGAAGGCGTTGGGGAACTGCTTGACGACGACCTTCTCGCCCTCGGCCGGGGCGACTTCGGCGCTGATCGAGCCGATCTCCGCCCGGATGTCGTACGGAGTGCCCTCCCCGCCGTCGTTGACGACGTGGACCACGGGGGCGCCCGCGGCGCGGGCGGCGGCGAGCAGCCGGGCGCCGGCGGCCACGGCCTCCTCGGCGCCGTCGAGGCGCATGACGCCGGTGCGGTAGGTGTTCTGGAAATCGATCATGATCAGCGCCGACCCGTCCAGTCGCGGCAGTTCCTGGGGCAGGCCGATCACATCGCGCAGGGTGGTGGACACGGTCATGGCGGTTCCTTTCGTCGCGAACGGCGGGACGGCCCGGGCGCGCCGACCCCGGGCATGTTTCATACGCTAACACAGTTGGTTAGCGCCGATAACACCAGGGAAGGCGGCGCCGCGTCCGGGCCCTCCCGGGGCAGGATCCGCCCAGGTCCGCGGTGTTAGCGCTGTTATCGTGGGGCCATGTCGACGGCACGAGAGCGCATCCTGGAAGCCACCGGGGAACTGCTCGCCACCAAGGACGCGCTGGCCATCTCGACCCGGGCCATCTGCGACCGGGCGAAGGTCGGCATGCCCGAGATCTACCGGCAGTTCGGCGACAAGCAGGGGTTGCTCACGGCGGTGGCCGACATCGGCTTCGAGCGCTTCCTCGCCGAGAAGCGGCGCAATCCGCTCACCGAGGACCCGGTGGCGGACCTGAGCACGGCCTGGGACAGCCACGTCGCGTTCGCGCTGCGCAACCCGCACCTCTACCGCCTGATGTTCACGCCGACGGGCGACGCCAAGCCGCAGGCCGTCAAGGAGGCGCAGGCGCTCCTCCTGCAGGCCGTGGAGCGCTGCCGTGACGCCGGGCGCCTGCGCATGAGCCCCGAGCTGGCCGGCCGATCGATCCTCTCCGCCAACGTGGGCGTCTGCATGATGGCGCTGTCCTTCCCCGAACTGTTCGGGGACCTCGCCGTCTCGTACGCGGTCCGGGACGCCGTCATCGGGAAGGTCACCGGCGACGAGCGCGAGGACGCCCGGCTCGGCTCCGCGACCGTCCTCGCCCAGGCGCTGGTCGACACCCTGACGGGGGCGGCGCCGGTGAGCGCGGCGGACCTCGACCGGCTGACGCGCGCACGGCGGACACCGGACGCGATCCCGGAGCCGTGACGCCGGCGGGCCGGGCGATCGCCGCGGCCGCGGTCCCCCGGGAGGCCCCGGCCCGCCGACCGCGACGGAGATCAGCACCGCCGCGGAACCGCCCTTGCGGCCGCGGATCGTGCTCCAGGCCGACGAAAGGTTCCGGCGCGAGAGCGTGCGGACCTTCCTCCCGGCCCTCTCGCTCGTCGGCGGATCCGGCTGAGAGCGGCGGGCCCGCCGGGTGAGAGCGGCGGGCCCGCGCGGGTCAGTCCGAGGTGACCGGCAGCACGTCGGGCGAGAGGGCGCCCGCGTGGGCGGAGGCCGAGGTGACCCGGCGGCGGTGGTGGCGGCGGCAGAGGACCTCGTAGCCGATCTCCTCGGCCGGTCGGTTCACGTCCCCGACGACGACCTGCTCGCCCTCGACGACCATCTCGCCGCCCACCGTGCGGGCGTTGTGCGTGGCGCGGGCGCCGCACCAGCACAGCGCCTCGACCTGGAGCTGCTCGATCCGGTCCGCCAGCTCGATCAGCCGCTGCGAGCCCGGGAACAGCTTCGTGC
Source organism: Streptomyces sp. NK15101 (assembly GCF_020400725.1). Classification (GTDB taxonomy): domain Bacteria; phylum Actinomycetota; class Actinomycetes; order Streptomycetales; family Streptomycetaceae; genus Streptomyces. Next base: position 82,149 of record NZ_JAINVG010000013.1, read on the forward strand.
GGAAGTCCGTCGTGATCCCGAAGGCGAAGACGTCCAGGTCGAGGTCGTCGACGATGCGGGCGAGCTGGTCGATCTGCTCCGGGGCGAGGAACTGGGCCTCGTCCACGATCACGTAGTCGGCCTTGCCGCCCTGGGAGAGCTGCGTGACCAGGTACGCGTACAGGTCCATGCCCCGCGGCGCCTCGACCGCCTCCGTCACCAGGCCGAGCCGGGAGGACAGCTTGCCCTCGCCCGCCCGGTCGTCACGGGTGAAGATCACGCCCTGAAGCCCCCGCGCATCGCGGTTGTGGGCGATCTGGAGCGCCAGGGTGCTCTTCCCGCAGTCCATGGTTCCGGAGAAGAAGACCAGCTCGGGCATGACGGGACAGGGACCTTTCAGGTCGTGGGGGGTGGGGATCAGGAACGGACTTCGAGCAGCGGGACGAGCTGCTCGGCAGGGGTCATGGACCCGTGCATGCCGACCATCGCGGACTCGTTGGGCTCGTTGACGGAGGCGGTGATCGCCACCTGGTCGTGGGCCGCGACGACGACGTCGCCGATCCGGCCGTACACCCGCTCGTCGACCTCGGCACCGAACCAGCCGAGGGAGATGGCCTCGTCCCGGCTCGCCACCCAGAACTGCTCGCCGACGACCTCGCGCCAGCAGGTGAGGACGTCCACCTCGGCGCCGGGCACGGCGTAGACGTGGCGGGCCCGTCCCTCGCCGCCGAGGAGGGCGACGCCCGCGCGCAGCTCCCAGTCCTCGTCGAAGTCGATGCGGTGCTGCTCGTCGAAGGGGATGTCGACCATGCCGTGGTCGGCCGTCACGTACAGGGCCGAGCGGGGCGGCAGTTGCTCGGCGAGCCGCTGCACGAGCCGGTCGACGAACATCAGCTGACCGCGCCAGGCGTCGGAGTCGATGCCGAAGCGGTGGCCGGCGCCGTCGAGTTCGCTGTAGTACGTGTAGACCAGCGAGCGGTCGCCGGCGGCGAGCTGCTCGGCGGCGAAGTCCATGCGCTCCTCGCCGGAGAGCCGCCCATGAAACGTTCCGCCACTGAGCGCGACCTTGGTGAGCGGGGTCTGCTCGAAGATCGGGGACGACACCTGGGCGGTGTGGATCCCGGCCTCGTGGGCGAATTGGAAGACGGTGGGGTACGGCTGCCAGACCTGCGGCGCGGTCCACGGCTTCCAGCGCAGCTGGTTCATCAGCTCGCCGGTCTCCGGGTTGCGCACGGTGTAGCCGGGCAGTCCGTGCGTCCCGGGGTGGCGGCCGGTGCCGACGGAGGCGAGCGAGGTCGCGGTGGTGGCGGGGAAGCCGGCGGTGACCGGACGGCCCGTGCCGCCCCGCGAGGAGCCGAGGAGCGAGGTCAGGTACGGGGCCTCGTCCGGGTGCGCCTTGATCTGCTCCCAGCCGAGCCCGTCGATCAGGAAGACGCAGTTCCGGTCGGCCGGGGTCAGTTCCGCGATCCGCGCCTCGAAACCGGCCACGCCCTGACCCGCCACCAGCGTCGGCAGCAGGTCGCCGAGCGAGCCGGAGGCGTACTCGGGCACGGGCGCGGTCTCCGGCGCGAGCGGGACCGGGTCGTCGGGCCAGCCGTGGGTCACGGCCGTGGGCTGCACCATCAGCGGGTCGGCGCGGCGGTGGCCGCGATGGCTTCGGAGAGGGCCTGGGCGAACGCGAGGGTCTGCCGGACGGTGTCCGGGCCGTCGCCGGCGTCGCTCACGCGCAGGCTGAGGTCGTCGGCGGTGGTGTTGCCGGTGTAGCCGTGGTCGGCGTCGCAGTTGGGGTCGCCGCAGGCGGCGGGCTCCAGGTCGATGCGGGAGACGGCGCCCCAGCCGATGGTGAGGACCACCTCGCGGGGCAGCGTGCCCGGCGTGTACGACTCGGGGTTGGCGACGACGCGGCTGACGACCACCGACGAGATCCGGTCGAGCTTCACGGACTCGGTGGAGGTGGTGGCGTACGGCGTCGGGGAGCTCGTGTCGGCGGCCTGCTCGTCGGTGTGGCTGACGATGAAGCGGTGCGGCGTCAGGACGAGGACGGTGACGTGGCGCCGGACCTCGTTCGCGTCGAAGGTGGTCTCCTGGTGGACCACGTACGACGAGACGGCCTCGCCACCGACGGCGGCCTCCACCGCCTCGGCCACGAGGGCCGGGTAGTAGCCGCTGCGCTCGATCGCCGCGCGCAGCCCCTGGGTCGTCGTACCGCTCTTTGCCATGGACTCCATCCTACGGGGCCGAGGGGCCCCCTCAGGTCCGTCCGCGGCGCGGCGGGCTCCGCCGGCCTCGGTGGCCGGAGGCCTCCAGGGGGCCCTCGGTGCCGTGACGGGCTCCGCAGGCCTCAGTACCGCGGCAGGCTCCGCGGGCCGAGGTCGGTGCGGGGCGCGGGCGGGGCCAGCCGGACGGTCGCACCGAGGACGGAGAGTCCGCGGGGCGCCACGACCACCGGTTCCAGGGAGACCGCGACCACCTCGGGGTGGTCGTCGACGAGCCGGGAGACCCTCAGCAGCAGCTCTTCGAGGGCCGGGGTGTCGACCGGGGCGGAGCCGCGCCAGCCGAAGAGCAGCGGGGCGGTGCGGAGGGAACGGACGAGCTCGGCGGCGTCCCGGTCGGTGGCCGGGACCAGCCGGTGGGCCGTGTCGCCGAGCAGCTCCGAGGCCGCGCCCGAGAGGCCGAAGGAGAGGACGGCGCCGACGGCCGGGTCGATCGCCGCGCGGACGACGGTGTCGACGCCCCGGGGCACCATCGCCTGGACGACCGGCTGGAGCTCCTCCGGCTTGCCGAGCACCTCGGTGACCTCGGCGTACGCCGTGCGCAGCTGCTCCTCGGCGGCGAGGTCGAGCCGGACGCCCCCGAGGTCGGGACGGTGGCGGAGGTGGGGCGCGGTCGTCTTGAGCGCGACGGGGTAGCCGAGCCGGCGGGCGGCCGCGACGGCGTCGTCGGGGGTGGGCGCGGGAAGGGTCGGCAGGACGGTGATGCCGTACCGGGCGAGCAGCGCCCCGGCCCCCTCGGTGTCGAGGGTCACACCGCGGGCGTCCACGTCTTCGGTGCCGAGGACCCCTTCGATGAGCGCGGCGGCCCCTGCCTCGTCGATGTCCTCGTACTCGGGCACCCGCCCGGGGTCGGCGGCCTGCCGTCGCCACTGCCCGTACCGCACGGCCTCGGCCAGAGCCCGCACGGCCCGCTCGGCGGCGGGGTAGGCGGGGATGGCGGCCTGGGCGGGGGTGCCGGGCTGCACCGGGGCGGCAGCCGTGGCCGCTTCGGTGACGCCTATGGCCGCTTCGGCGGTGCCCGTGGCCGCCCCGGTGGCGCCCGTGGCCGCCTCGGGACGTGGCGAGGACGCCGGGCCGGCCTTGGGACCGGGGCCTCCCGCTCCCGCCGGTCCCGCGGGCGGCGCCTCGGCGCGGGTCCCCGCCGGAGCACCGCCGGAACGATTCTCCGGGGGGACGGCCCCGCGCCCCGGCGCGGTGGGCCGGGTGCTCGTCGCCACCGAGAGGGCCTCCGCGAGGCCGCCCATCTCGACGTGGACGACGACGACCGGCTTCGTCGGCGCGGGGGCGGAGGCGACGGCCTCGCGGAGGGCGGCGGCGAGCACCTCGCCGTCGCCGAACTCGGTGGCTCCGTTCTCTCCCACCCAGGGGATCGCGTTGACGACGACCGCGTCGGACGTCTCGTCGGCGAGCGCCGCCACCAGCGCGTCCCGGAAGTCCGCCGGGACCGCCGCCGTCGTGAGGTCGAGCGGCCGCAGCGGGCGCAGCCCCTCCGTCAGGCAGGCGTCGTACGTGAGGAGTCCGAGCGACTCGGAGTTGCCGAGGATCGCGACCCGGGGACCGGCCGGCAGCGGCTGGGAGGCGAGGAGCAGTCCGGCGTCGACGAGTTCGGTGACGGTGTCGACGCGGATGACCCCGGCCTGGCGCAGCAGGGCGGAGACCGTGGCGTGCGGGATGCGGGTGACCGGCACCCGGTGGCCGGGCGGGGCGCTGCCGCTGTGCCGGGCGCCCTTGACGACGACGACCGGCTTGACGGCGGCGGTGCGGCGGGCGAGCCGGGTGAACTTCCGCGGGTTGCCGATCGACTCCAGGTAGAGGAGGACGACGTCGGTGCCGGGGTCGTCGTACCAGTGCTGGAGGAAGTCGTTGCCGGAGACGTCGGCGCGATTGCCGGCCGAGATGAAGGAGGAGAGCCCCGCGCCGCGCCGGTGCAGTCCGGCGAGGAGGGCGATCCCGATGGCGCCGGACTGGGTGAAGAGCCCGATCCGCCCGGCGGCCGGCATCTGCGGCGCGAGGGAGGCGTTGAGCCGGACGTCGTCGGCGGTGTTGATGATCCCGAAGGCGTTGGGGCCGATGATCCGCATGCCGTACGAACGGGCCTGCCGCACGAGTTCGCGCTGGCGCTCGCGGCCGGCGGCCCCGCTCTCGGCGTATCCGGCGGAGAGCACGACGAGGCCGCGCACCCCGTGTTCGCCGCAGTCCGCGACGGCCTCGGGCACCCGCTCGGCGGGGACGGCGACGACGGCCAGGTCCACCGGTTCGCCGATGGCGCCGACGGAGGGGTGGGCGGGGACGCCGTCGAGCTCGGCCTCTCCGGTGAGCGCGGCGTTCACCGCGTACACCCGGCCCGTGAAGCCGGCCCCGAGGAGGTTGCGGAGCACCGTCCGGCCGACGCCGCCCGGTGCGCGTCCGGCGCCGACGACGGCGACGGACCGGGGGGTGAGGAGGCGCTGCACGGAGCGCGCCTCGGCGCGCTGCTCCCGCGCGCGCTGGACGGCGAGGGAGCGGTCGGTCGGTTCGAGGTCGAGGTGGAGGCGGACGGAGCCGTCCTCGAAACTGCGCTTCTGGGTGTAGCCCGCGTCGGTGAAGACCTTGATCATCTTGGTGTTGGCGGGGAGCACCTCGGCGGCGAAGCGCCGGATGTCCCGCTCGCGCGCGACCGCCGCGATGTGTTCGAGGAGGGCGGAGGCGACGCCCCTCCCCTGGTGCGCGTCCTGGACGAGGAAGGCGACCTCGGCCTCGTCGGCGGGGGCCGAGGCGGGGAGTCCCCGGTCGTTGATGCGGTCGTAGCGGACGGTGGCGATGAACTCGCCGCCGACGGTCGCGGCGAGCCCGACCCGGTCCACGAAGTCGTGGTGGGTGAAGCGGTGGACGTCCTTGGCGGACAGGCGCGGGTAGGGGGCGAAGAAGCGGTAGTACTTCGACTCGTCCGAAACCTGCTCGTAGAAGCTGACGAGCCGGTCGGCGTCCTCGGCCGTGATGGGTCTGATGCGCGCGGTGCCGCCGTCGCGGAGCACCACGTCCGCCTCCCAGTGGTCGGGGTAGGCGTGCTCCGGCGGGGCCGGGGGTGCCGGTGGTTCCGCCGCTTCCGACTGCTCCGACGCGCTCTGCATGGGGCCAGCCTAGGGGGTGTCCCGCCGATCGGCCCGGCCTGATCGGCAGGACGCCCCCACGGCCGCGACACGACTGCGGCACCGGTCGCGGCGCGGGGGTGCGCGACGCAAGGTGTTGCAAGGTAGGGAGGGCCGAAGGGCGGTCCGGGCCGGGCCGGACCGACGGTCGGCGCGAACACCGCGCAACCCGTGAGAGACTGGTCTAGACAACCCGCTTGAGACTTGAAGGGCAACACCATGGCTGAGCGCCGCGTCAACGTCGGCTGGGCCGAGGGCCTGCACGCCCGCCCCGCGTCCATCTTCGTCCGTGCCGCCACGGCTTCCGGCGTGCCGGTGACGATCGCCAAGTCCGACGGCACCCCCGTGAACGCCGCCTCCATGCTCGCGGTGCTCGGCCTGGGCGCGCAGGGCGGCGAGGAGATCGTCCTCGCCTCGGAGGCCGACGGCGCCGAGGCCGCGCTCGACCGCCTCGCGAAGCTGGTCGCCGAGGGCCTGGACGAGCTGCCCGAGACCGTCTGACCCCGGCCCCCCGGAGGACGAATGGCCGTGGTCGCCGGAATTCCGGCGACCACGGCCATTCGCATTCCCCCGTTTATTCTCCGGGCAGCACGAAAAGCTCCGCCCGAATACCTGCTTCTTTGTATACGGTACGCGCGTTAATTCCGGACGCTCGTCGTGTTGACGGCATGTTGCGAAACCCTCACACGACCTCGCTCCGGATTCTTCAGCCGGTGCAGCGGCAGCGAGCGCTCCGCGTGCAGCGCGGTCAGCGCCCGCGCCCGTTCGGCGTCGCCGCGCGCCACGGCGTCCACGATCGCGCCGTGCTCGGCCCAGGCCTCGACCGGCTGGGCGGGCTGCTCCACGACGTGCGTCCAGGCGATCTTGTGCCGCAGCTGGGTGAGCAGCGCCGTGAGGGCCGGGCTCCCGGAGGCCTGCGCGAGGGTCTCGTGGAACCAGCCGCCGAGCGAGCGCAGGTCCTCGCCCTGGCCGCGCCTGGCCCGCTCCTGCCCCAGCCTCACCAGGCCGCGCAGCACCTTGAGGTGCGCCTCGGTGCGTCGCTGCGCGGCCCGGGCGGCGCCCAGCGGTTCGAGCAGCGCCCGCATGTCGAGGAGGTCGGCGGCCTCCTGCTCGGTCGGCTCGGCGACCTGGGCGCCCGCGTGCCTCCGGGTGACGACGAAGCCCTCGGACTCCAGGGTGCGCAGCGCCTCGCGGACCGGGACCCGGGAGACCCCGTACCGGCGGGCGAGCTGCTCCTCGGCCAGTCGAGCGCCCCGCTCGAACACGCCGGAGACGATGTCGTCCCGGATCGCCGTGCATACCGAGTGCGCGGGAATGCGCATGTCCGACCTCCGCCTTGGTGCGCGCGAGACAATTCGAGCGGCGCCTGTTCTGCGCCGATCTTCGACTCTATTGCAGCACGCCGGAATTTCCGACGCCCCGGCGGAATCCATGGCTGTCCTCCGGTCAGCGAAAAGCCCCGGCTCAGTACGAGCCGGGGCTTTTGCGACGCGGTGCGCGGCGGAGCGGGGTCAGAGGTTGACGCCGCGGGCGCGGAGGTACGCGATCGGGTTGATGTCCGAGCCGTACTCGGCGCTCGTGCGCGCCTCGAAGTGGAGGTGCGGGCCGGTGGAGTTGCCGGTCGAGCCCGAGATGCCGATCTGCTGGCCCGGCTCGACGGTCTGGCCGACGTAGACCCCGATGGAGGAGAGGTGCCCGTACTGGGTGTACGTGCCGTCGTTCATCCGGATGACGATGTTGTTGCCGTACGCGCCGCCCCAGCCGGCCTCGACGACGGTGCCGGAACCGACGGAGACGACCTGGGTGCCGTAGGCGGCGTGGAAGTCGACGCCGGAGTGGCTGCCGGAGGACCAGAGCGAGCCGCCGGTCTTGTAGCCGGTGGAGACGTACGAGCCGGCGACGGGGAGCTGGAAGGCGGCCAGGCGACGGCGCTCGGCCTCACGGGCGGCGCGCTCGCGCTCCAGGCGGATCTCCTTGGCGCGGGCCTCGGCCTTGCGCTTCGCCTCGGCCTTGGCCTTGGCCTCGGCGATGGCCTCGACGGCCTCCTGCTCCTGGGCGGTGGCCTGGGCGTTGATCCGGTCGACGAGGGATTCCTCGGTGATCACCTGGGTGAGACCGGTGTCCTCGGCGGAGCGGTTGTCCGTGTCGGCGGCGAGCGCCGGGGAGGCGAGGGTTCCGATGACGCCGGTGGTGGCGAGCGTCGCGGCGCCGGCGATGCCCGCGCTGCGGCGCGCCATCCGGCTCGGAGCACGATGCTTCCCGGTGGCACGGGTGAACGCCATGAAGAGGCTGGTCCTTTCCTTCCTTCTCGCCTACCGGGTTAGCTGACGGGTTCGGAGCAGGAAGGTCTCCTACGAGCCCCTCCGCACGAGGCGAAGGCGCCCGATTCACCCCAGGGACTGCGTGGGTCCCCGGCTCCCCAGGCTCGCGCCTGACGGGGACTCGGCGATGACTGTCCGATGCCGCGGTTGCGGCACGTGCAACTGACGAACAGCCGCACCGACGCTATGCGGATCGTCTTTCAATCACCAACCAGACAGGCTTTTTGTAAGACATGCCACATGGCAAACGATCACTCTTGACTGCAATACGGACAAAGCGGAGGACCCCGACGAACCATGCCGTCGGGGCCCCGCCGTTGTCGCCTCGGAGCCGGAATCAGCCCGTCACGACGGTCACTTCACCGATGCCGAGCGCGCGCACCGGCTCCGCGATCTGCGCCGCGTCCCCGACGAGCACGGTGACGAGCCGGTCCACCGGGAAGGCGCTGACCACGGCGGCCGTCGCCTCGACGGTGCCGGTCTCGGCCAGGCGCGCGTACAACTGGGCCTGGAAGTCGTCCGGGAGGTGCTGCTCGACCTGGTCGGCGAGCGTCCCGGCGACCGAGGCGGCCGTCTCGTACTTGAGGGGCGCCACCCCGACGAGGTTCTGCACGGCCGTCTCGCGCTCCGCGTCGGTGAGGCCCTCGGCGGCGAGGGTGCGCAGCACCTTCCACAGGTCCTCGAGAGCCGGGCCGGTGTTGGGGGTGTCGACGGATCCGCTGATGGCGAGCATCGCGGCGCCGTTCCCCTCGGCGTCCGAGCGGAGCACCTGGCCGAAGGCCCGCACGCCGTACGTGTAGCCCTTCTCCTCGCGCAGGACCCGGTCCAGACGGGAGGTCAGGGTGCCGCCGAGGCAGTACGTGCCGAGGACCTGGGCCGGCCAGACGCGGTCGTGCCGGTCGGGGCCGATCCGGCCGATCAGCAGCTGCGTCTGGACGGCGCCGGGGCGGTCCACGATGACGACCCGGCCGGTGTCGTCGGCGGTGATCGGCGGCATCGGGAGGGGCTCGGCCGGCTCGCCGGCCCAGGCGCCCAGCGTCTCGGCGAGGACCTTGTCGAGGTCGACGCCGGTCAGGTCGCCGACGATCACCGCGGTGGCCGTGCCCGGCCGGACGTACGCGTCGAAGAAGGCGCGGACGGCGGCGGCGTCGATCGCGGCGACGGTCTCCTCGGTGCCCTGGCGCGGCCGGGACATCCGGGACTCCGCCGGGAACAGCTCCTTGGAGAGCTGCTTGGCCGCGCGGCGCGCCGGGTTGGCCGTCTCGTGCGGGATCTCGTCGAGACGGTTGCGCACCAGGCGCTCGATCTCGGTCTCCAGGAACGCCGGGGCGATCAGGGCCTCGGCGAGCAGGCCGAGCGCCTTGGGCAGCCGGGAGACCGGGACCTCCAGGGAGACCCGTACGCCCGGGTGGTCGGCGTGCGCGTCGAGCGTGGCGCCGCAGCGCTCCAGCTCGGCCGCGAACTCCTCGGCGCTGTGCCGGTCGGTGCCCTCGGAGAGCGCGCGGGCCATGATGGTGGCGACACCGTCGAGACCGGCGGGCTCGGCGTCCAGCGGAGCCGGCAGGAAGATCTCCACGGCCACGACCTGCTGGCCGGGGCGGTGGCTGGTGAGCACGGTCAGACCGTTGTCCAGCTTCCCGCGGTCCGGGGCCGGGAAGGCCCACGGCCGGGGGGCGCCCGGCTGGGGCTGCGGGTGGAAGTCCATGCTCGTCAAAGACGCGGCGGCGTCGGTCACTGGTCCGCTCCCTCTTCTTCGTCGTCGCCGTCGGCGTCGCTCTGCTCGGTCGCCAGGGGCTCGTAGACGAGCACCGCGCGGTTGTCGGGGCGCAGCTTGGCCGCGGCGACCGCCCGCACCTCCTCGGCGGTGACGGCCAGGACGCGGTCGACGGCGGTCAGGGCGAGCTGCGGGTCGCCGAACAGCACGGCGTACCGGCACAGTTCGTCGGCGCGGCCCGCGACGGTGCCGAGCCGGTCCAGCCACTCGCGCTCCAGCTGGGCCTGCGCGCGCTCCATCTCCTCGGGCGTGGGGCCCTCGGCGGCGAACCGGGCCAGCTCCTCGTCGACGGCCGCCTCGATCTGCGGGACCTCGACGCCCCCGGAGGTCTTGACGTCCAGCCAGCCCAGCGAGGGCGCCCCGGCGAGCCGCAGCAGGCCGAAGCCGGCGGCGACGGCCGTACGGTCACGGCGGACCAGGCGGTTGTGCAGGCGGGAGGACTCCCCGCCGCCCAGGACCGTCAGGGCCAGGTCGGCGGCGTCGCACTCGCGCGTGCCGTCGTGCGGCAGCCGGTAGGCGGCCATCAGCGCGCGCGCCGGGACCTCCTCCTCGACGACCTCGCGCAGCTGCTCGCCGATGACCTCGGGCAGGTCGCCGGGGCGCGGCTCGGGCTTGCCGTCATGGGCGGGGATGGAGCCGAAGTACTTCTCCACCCAGGCGAGCGTCTGCGCCGGGTCGATGTCGCCGACGACGGACAGCACCGCGTTGTTCGGGGCGTAGTACGTGCGGAAGAAGTTCCGCGCGTCCTCCAGGGTGGCCGCGTCCAGGTCGGCCATGGAGCCGATCGGCGTGTGGTGGTAGGGGTGGCCCTCCGGGTAGGCGAGGGCGGTCAGCTTCTCGAAGGCCGTGCCGTACGGCACGTTGTCGTAGCGCTGGCGGCGCTCGTTCTTGACGACGTCCCGCTGGTTCTCCATGGACTCGTCGTCCAGGGCGGCGAGCAGCGAGCCCATGCGGTCGGCCTCCAGCCAGAGCGCGAGCTCCAGCTGGTGCGTGGGCATGGTCTCGAAGTAGTTGGTGCGCTCGAAGCTCGTCGTGCCGTTGAGCGAACCGCCGGCGCCCTGCACCAGCTCGAAGTGGCCGTTCCCGTGCACCTGCTTCGAACCCTGGAACATCAGGTGCTCGAAGAGGTGGGCGAGGCCCGTACGGCCCTTGACCTCGTGACGCGAGCCGACGTCGTACCAGAGGCAGACCGCGGCGACCGGGGTCAGGTGGTCCTCGGAGAGCACCACGCGCAGGCCGTTCGCCAACCGGTGCTCGGTCGCTGTCAGGCCGCCGGAGCCGGCCTCGGCCATGGCCGTGTGACCCATGGGCATGTACGTCCCTTCGATCGCGATGTGAAAAAGTCCTGCCACTGTATGCAAGCGCGCCGACACCTGGCGAAGTTCCCGACCCTTCGTGATGTCCCTCTTCCGGGTCGCGGTCGGCGTTGTCGGTGGCACGGTCCACAATGGTCCGCGTCAGATCAACCTTGTTGGTGAAGGAGCCGCAGCCGCGATGGCCCGCCGCAGCACGAAGACACCGCCGCCGGACGACGCGTTCGAGGAGCGAATCCTCGACATCGACGTCGTCGACGAGATGCAGGGCTCCTTCCTCGAGTACGCGTACTCGGTGATCTACTCGCGCGCCCTCCCCGACGCCCGCGACGGCATGAAGCCCGTCCAGCGACGCATCGTCTACCAGATGGGCGAGATGGGGCTCCGCCCCGACCGCGGCTTCGTCAAGTGCGCCCGTGTCGTCGGCGAGGTGATGGGCAAGCTCCACCCGCACGGCGACGCGTCGATCTACGACGCGATGGTCCGCATGGCACAGCCCTTCTCCATGCGCCTCCCCCTCGTCGACGGCCACGGCAACTTCGGCTCCCTGGGCAACGACGACCCGCCGGCCGCCATGCGGTACACCGAGTCGCGGATGGCCCCGGCCGCGCTCCTCATGACCGAGTCCATCGACGAGGACACGGTCGACTTCGCACCGAACTACGACGGCCAGGAGCAGGAGCCGGTGGCGCTCCCCGCCGCCTACCCGAACCTGCTGGTCAACGGCGCGTCCGGGATCGCGGTCGGCATGGCGACGAACATGCCCCCGCACAACCTCGGCGAGGTCGTCGCGGCCGCCCGCCACCTGATCCGCCACCCGAACGCCGACCTCGAGACGCTGATGCGCTTCGTGCCCGGCCCCGACCTGCCGACCGGCGGCCGGATCGTCGGCCTCTCCGGCATCAAGGACGCGTACGAGTCGGGCCGCGGCTCCTTCAAGATCCGCGCCACCGCGACCGTGGAGACCGTGACGGCGCGCCGCAAGGGCATCGTCGTGACCGAGCTGCCCTTCACGGTGGGCCCCGAGAAGGTCGTCTCCAAGATCAAGGACCTGGTCGGCTCCAAGAAGCTCCAGGGCATCGCGGACGTCAAGGACCTCACCGACCGCAGCCACGGCCTGCGTCTGGTCATCGAGATCAAGAACGGCTTCGTGCCCGAGGCGGTCCTGGAGCAGCTCTACAAGCTGACGCCGATGGAGGAGTCCTTCGGCATCAACAACGTGGCGCTGGTCGACGGGCAGCCGCTGACCCTCGGCCTCAAGGAGCTCCTGGAGGTCTACCTCGACCACCGCTTCGACGTGGTCCGGCGCCGCTCCGAGTTCCGCCGCGCCAAGAAGCGCGACCGGCTCCACCTGGTCGAGGGCCTCCTCGTCGCGCTGCTCGACATCGACGAGGTCATCCGGCTCATCCGGGAGAGCGAGAACTCCGCCCAGGCCAAGGAGCGCCTGATGGAGCGCTTCTCGCTGAGCGAGATCCAGACGCAGTACATCCTGGACACCCCGCTGCGCCGCCTCACCAAGTTCGACCGCCTGGAGCTGGAGACCGAGCGCGACCGCCTCAACGGCGAGATCGACGAGCTGACCGGGATCCTCGAGTCCGACGCGGAGCTGCGCAAGCTGGTCTCGGCGGAGCTGGCGGCCGTCGCCAAGAAGTTCGCCACGGACCGGCGGACGGTCCTCCTGGAGTCGGCGGGCGCGCCCGTCTCCGCCGTGCCCCTGGAGGTCGCGGACGACCCGTGCCGGGTGCTGCTCTCCTCGACGGGCCTGCTGGCCCGGACGGTGACCGAGCACCTCCCGCCCGCGGAGGACGGCAAGCGGTCCAAGCACGACGTGATCGTCTCGGCGGTCGCGGCCACCCAGCGCGGTGACGTCGGCGTGGTGACCTCGGCCGGCCGGCTGCTGCGCCTCCCGGTGATCGACCTGCCGCAGCTCCCGGACACCGCGAGCGCCCCGAACCTGGCGGGCGGCGCGCCGCTGGCGGAGTTCCTCTCCCTGGAGGGGGACGAGACGGTGGTCTGCCTGACCACGCTGGAGGAGTCCTCGCCGGGCCTCGCCCTCGGCACGCTGCAGGGCGTGGTGAAGCGCGTGGTGCCGGACTACCCGGCGAACAAGGACGAGCTGGAGGTCATCACCCTCAAGGAGGGCGACCGGATCGTCGGCGCGACGGAGCTGCGGACGGGCGAGGAGGACCTGGTCTTCATCACCTCCGACGCCCAGCTGCTGCGCTACCCGGCCTCGCAGGTGCGGCCCCAGGGCCGCCCGGCGGGCGGCATGGCGGGCATCAAGCTCGCCGCGGGCGCCGAGGTGATCTCGTTCACGGCCGTCGACCCGGCGGCCGACGCCGTGGTCTTCACCGTCGCGGGCGGCACGGGCACCCTGGACTCCTCGACGGGCACGTCGGCGAAGCTGACCCCCTTCGACCAGTACCCGCGCAAGGGCCGCGCGACCGGCGGCGTGCGCTGCCAGCGCTTCCTGAAGGGCGAGGACATCCTGACCTTCGCCTGGGCCGGCGCCACCCCGGCCCGCGCCGCCCAGAAGACCGGCGCCCCGGTGGACCTCCCCGAGGCGGACCCCCGCCGCGACGGCTCGGGCACTCCCCTCCCGAAGCCGGTCGACGTGGTGGCGGGCCCGGCCTCCTGACCGGAGCGACGACGGCACGACGCAACGAGAACCCCGTCCGGCAGGCACGTCGCCTGCCGGACGGGGTTCTCTTCTCTCCGGACCACCGGACGGCCCTCGGAACCGCGGGGTAGCCTCGGGCCGGTGACCGGCCGGGGGGCTGCTCCGGCACGTCTGCCGCCGAGTGAAGGATGGCCGCGTTGACGGACGAAGCTTTCGGCATCGACAAGCGCCCGCTCCACGACCTGCTCCGACAGGTCGCGGACGGCAGGGCGCAGCTCCCCGAGTTCCAGCGGGGCTGGGTATGGCCCCATCCGAACATCACGGCGCTGCTCGCTTCCGTCTCCCAGGGCTTCCCGGTCGGCACGGTCATGACGCTGCAGTCCGGCGGAGACGTCCGGTTCAAGCACCGGCCCGTGGAGGGGGCGGCTCCGCCGCCGGGCACCGAGCCGGAGACCCTCGTCCTCGACGGCCAGCAGCGCCTCACCTCGCTCTTCCAGTCGATCATGCTGAACAAGCCCGTGGCGACCCAGGACGTGCGCAAGCACCGGGTGACGGGCTGGTTCTACGCCGACATGCGCGCGGTCCTGGACGAGCACACCGACCGCGAGGACGCGATTCGTTTCCTGCCGCAGGACAAGATCCTCAAGAGCTTCCGCGGTGAGGTGATCGAGGACTACTCGACCAGGGAGAAGGAGTTCGAGGCCCACTTCTTCCCGTTGAGCTGCGTCCTCGACCCCGATGAGTGGGAGTCGGGCTTCGAGGAGTACTGGGATCTCGACAAGGAGAAGCGACTCCTCTGGAGAGCGTTCGAGAAGGCGTTCATCAAGCCGTTCGCCCACTACCACGTCCCCGTGATCTCCCTCGGCAAGAACACCGCCCGCCAGGCCGTCTGCCAGGTCTTCGAGAACGTCAACACCGGCGGCGTCTCCCTCACGGTCTTCGAACTGCTCACCGCCACCTTCGCGGCGGACGAGTTCGATCTCAGGCGGCACTGGGACAAGGAGGTGAAGGCCTCCTGGCAGGCGCCGGAGTACCGCATCCTCAAGGACGTGTCGAACACGGACTTCCTCCAGTCGGTGACCCTGCTCGCCACGGCCGCCCGGCGCGAGGACGCGGTGGCGCTCGGGGTCACGGAGGAACGGCTTCCGCGCGTCGGCTGCAAGCGCAAGGACATGCTGGAGCTCCGGCTCGACGAGTACGAGCGGTTCGCACCCCTGGTCGTGCAGGGCTTCAAGCGCGCGGCGAAGTTCCTGCACCAGCAGTTCGTCTTCGACACCCGCTTCCTGCCGTACGGCGCCCAGCTCATCCCGCTCGCCGCGATCCTGGCCCTCGCGGGTGACGACGCGCAGAGCGCCGGGGCCCAGCACAAGCTCGCCCGCTGGTACTGGTGCGGAGTCTTCGGCGAGCTGTACGGCGGCTCGACCGAGACCCGGTTCAGCCACGACCTGCCGGACGTCGTCGGCTGGATCAGGGGGACCTCGGGCGAGCCCCGCACCGTCGAGGCCGCCGAGTTCGCGCCCAGTCGGCTGCTGACGCTGAGGACCCGCAACAGCGCCGCGTACAAGGGCGTCTACGCGCTGCTGCTCAAGGCCGGCGCCATGGACTGGCGCACCGGCGAGAAGGCGGAGATCACCGGGTACTTCGACGAGTCGATCGACATCCACCACATCTTCCCGAAGGTGTGGTGCCAGAGGGAGGGCGAGGACCCGGGGCGCTACAACTCCATCATCAACAAGACCCCGCTGACCGCTCGTACCAACCGGATCATCGGCGGCAACGCGCCCTCCGAGTACCTGGTGAAGCTCGCCAAGAGCGCGGAGTCCACGCCCGAGGTGGTCCACGGGCACATCCGGTCCCACCTCGTCGCGCCGGAGCTCATGGCGCTCGACGACTTCGCGGCGTTCTTCGCCGCCCGGAAGGCCGCGCTGCTCGCGCGGGTGTCCGCCGAGATGGGCAAGACCATCGTGGACGACGGGACCGAGTCCGCCGTCCTGGACGAGGCCGACGTCGAGGCGCTGGAGACCGCCGAGCTCGTGGAGGCCTACTGACCCGGGCGGGTCAGGCGAAGTCCTCCTCCCCCTCCTCCGTCCGCTGCACGTACCGCAGGACGCCCCACATGCCGTGCTCGTCGGGGGCGTCCTGCGGTCCGTTCAGCTCGCAGGAGGCGAGCTCCTTGCGCAGGGCGGGCGCGTCGATGCCCGAGCCGATCAGGACGAGCTGGGTGAGGCGTTCCCCGCCGGCGGGCCAGGGCTCGGGGTAGAAGCGCAGGAAACGGCCGACCGCGTGCACGCCGTAGCGGTTGGCCGGATCGGCCTGGCCGAAGTCGACGAACCCCTTGATCCGGTAGAGGCCCTCGGGGCGCGAGTCGAGGAAGGCCATGAGACGGCGCGGGTGCAGCGGCGTCGCGGCCGTCAGCGAGAGGCTCTCGTAGGCCGCGTGCGGGTGGGCGTCGCCGGCGTCCTCGGAGCCGTACAGGATGTCCTCGATCGACATCTGGCCCTCGATCTCGCCCTCCGGCACGACCCGGTCGAAGAGCAGCTCCGGGTCGACGCGCCCGTGGGAGGCCTCGACCACGGCGGCGCGCCCGGCGAGTCCGGCCACCGTCTCCCGTACGCTCCGCAGCTCGTCCGCGGCCACCCGGTCCGTCTTGTTGACGACGACGAGGTCGGCGAGGCCGAGGTGCCGGTCGGTCCCGGGGTGCCGCTGCCGGGTGGCCGCGAACTCGGACGCGTCGACGACCTGGACGAGCCCTCCGTACACCACCCGCTCGTTCTCGCTGGCCAGCACCATGCGGACCAGTTCCTCCGGCTCCGCGAGCCCGCTCGCCTCGATCACGATCACGTCGAGCCGGGACTCGGGCCGGGTCAGGACCTCCAGGTACTCGTCGAGCTCGCCGGCGTCGACGGCGCAGCACAGGCAGCCGTTGCCGAGGGAGACGGTGGAGCCGACCTGGCCGGCGACGGTCATCGCGTCGATGCCGATGTCACCGAAGTCGTTGACCATGACTCCGATACGGGTGCCCCGGGCGCTGCGCAGCAGGTGGTTGAGGAGCGTGGTCTTCCCGGCTCCGAGAAACCCGGCCAGGACGACGACGGGGATCTGCTGCGTGGTCAAGGGACGTGCCTCCGGTTCCTTCGGGTCCCACGGGCGTGGGAAACCCCCAGAATAGGCGTCCGTTCCGTCACCATTTCCGGTCCCCGGCCGCGGCCCCTTACCGTTTCCGGCATGAGCCCCGCACAGACCGCTCCCCCGCGCCCCCGTGCGCGCCGTCGACGGTTCGGGTGGCCGCAGCGGGTGTTCTCGCAGGTCCTGCTGATGCAGCTGGCCATCGCGACCGGTGTGACCGTCCTCGCCACCGGCCTCTTCCTCGCCCCGCTGAGCGCCCAGCTCGACGACCAGGCCATGCGGCGGGCCCTGGCCATCGCCGGGACCACCGCGTCGCCCCGGCTCGCCGCCGACCTCACCGGCAGCCCGCCGTCCGCGCGGGGCCCGGTCCAGGCCGAGGCGGAGCGGATCAGGACCTCCACGGGCGCCGAGTACGTCGTGGTCATGGACACCCACGGGGTGCGCTGGTCGCACACCGACCCCGCGCGGATCGGCAGGCTCGTCTCGACCGACCCGAGCACCGCCCTCGCCGGTCACGAGGTGATGGAGATCGACAGCGGCACCCTGGGCCGCTCGGCACGCGGCAAGGTGCCGCTGCGGGACGCCGACGGGCGGATCGTCGGCGCGGTCTCCGTCGGCATCGAGTACGACAGCGTCCGCGACCGGCTCCTCGCCGCCATCCCCGGCCTCCTCGCCTACGCGGGCGGCGCGCTCGCGGCCGGGGCGCTCGCCGCCTATCTGATCTCCCGGCGGCTCCAGCGGCAGACCCACGACCTGGCCTTCTCCGACATCTCCGCCCTCCTCGCCGAACGCGAGGCCATGCTGCACGGCATCCGCGAGGGCGTCGTGGCCCTCGACCGCCACGGCTCCGTACGGCTCATGAACGACGAGGCGCAGCGCCTCCTCGGCCTCGGCCCCGAGGCGGCGGGCCGGCCGCTCGACGAGGTCCTCGGTGCCGGCCGGACCGCCGACGTCCTCACCGGCCGGGTCACCGGCGAGGACCTGCTCACCGTCCGGGGGCACCGGGTGCTGATCGCCAACCGGATGCCCACGGACGACGGCGGCGCCGTGGCGACCCTCCGCGACCGCACCGAGCTGGAACGTCTCGGGCGCGAGCTCGACTCCACCCGGGGTCTGATCGACGCGCTCCGCGCCCAGGACCACGAGCACGCCAACCGGCTGCACACCCTCCTCGGTCTGCTGGAGCTGGAGATGCACGAGGAGGCGGTCGAGTTCGTCACGGAGGTGGTCGGCGTGCACCGGGCCACCGCCGAGCAGGTCACGGAGAAGGTCCACGACCCGCTCCTCGCCGCGCTCCTGGTCGGGAAGGCGACCGTCGCCGCCGAGCGGGGCGTCTCGCTGCGGCTCGGGCCCGACTCCCTGCTGCCGGACCGGCTCGTCGACCCGCGCGAGCTGGTCACCGTCGTCGGCAACCTGGTCGACAACGCCCTGGACGCCGTCGCCGGCACCCCCGGCGCCCGCATCGAGGTCTCCTTCCGCGCCGAGGGCCGTACGGTGGTGCTGCGGGTCTCGGACAGCGGCCCTGGCGTCCCGGAGGGCCGCCGCGAGCTGATCTTCACCGAGGGCTGGACGACGAAGGCGCTGCCGTCCCACGGCAAGCGCGGTCTCGGCCTCGCCCTGGTGCGCCGCCTCGCCGAGCGCCGGGGCGGCACCGCCGAGGTGGCGGGCGGCCCCGAGGGCGGCGCCGTGTTCACGGTCGTCCTCCCGGACGCCCTGACCGAACCGGA
Organism: Streptomyces sp. NK15101; assembly: GCF_020400725.1. GTDB lineage: Bacteria > Actinomycetota > Actinomycetes > Streptomycetales > Streptomycetaceae > Streptomyces. Next base: position 100,410 of record NZ_JAINVG010000013.1, read on the forward strand.
GTTCCCCGAACCGGAGCCGGCCGGCTCCGGATCCGCCGAGGAGGCACGATGATCGACGTGCTCGTCGTGGACGACGACGTGCTGGTCGCGCGGATCAACGCCGCCTATGTCGCCAAGGTGCCCGGCTTCCGGGTCGTCGCCACCGCCCACTCGACCGCCGAGGCGCTCGCCGTGCTGGACGGACAGCCGGTCGACCTGATCCTCCTGGACCACTACCTGCCCGACGAGAACGGACTCGCGGCGGTACGGGAGCTCCGGTCCCGCGGCCACCAGTGCGACGTCATCATGGTGACGGCGGCCCGTGACGTGGCCACCGTGCAGTCGGCGATGCGGCACGGGGCCCTGCAGTACCTGGTCAAGCCGTTCAACTTCGCCGGGCTCCGCACCAAGCTGGAGGCGTACGCGACGCTCCGCCGCGCCCTGGAGAACGGCGGCGAGGCGGAGCAGGCCGAGGTGGACCGGATCTTCGGGGTCCTGTCGGCGGGCACCGTCGCCCCCGACCTGCCCAAGGGCCACTCCCCCACCACGGCCGAGGTGGTCCGGCGGGTACTGCTCGCCGCCGACGGCCCGCTGTCCGCGCAGGAGATCGCCGAGCGGGCCGGCGTCAGCCGCCAGACCGCGCAGCGCTACCTCAAGCTCCTGGAACGCACCGGCCGGGTGCGTCTCTCCCTCCGGTACGGCGAGACGGGCCGCCCCGAGCACCGGTACGCCTGGACGGGCTCACCGACCGGCGGCTGACATCCCCGCGGGACGGTCAGACGGCACCCGCGCCCGTCAGGGCCCGCACCTCGGTCTCCGCGTGCCGGGCCTCGTCGGGCGGCTCGGTCGAGGTGACCGTACCGATCCATCCGGCCAGGAAGCCGAGCGGGATGGAGACCGCTCCCGGGTTCTGCAACGGGAAGAGGTGGAAGTCGACGCCCGGGAACAGCGATTCCGCGCTGCCGGAGACGACCGGGGAGACCAGGACGAGCAGCACCGCCGGGATCAGGCCGCCGTACACCGCCCAGACCGCGCCCCGGGTGGTGAACTTCCGCCAGAACAGCGAGTAGAGCAGCACCGGCAGATTGGCGGAGGCCGCCACCGCGAAGGCCAGCCCGACGAGGAAGGCCACGTTGAGGTCGCGGGCGAGCAGCCCGAGGCCGATGGCGGCCGCGCCGATCCCGGCGGCGGCGACCCTGGCCACGGCCACCTCGCTGTACTGCTTCACTTGCCGGCGGCGCAGCGAGGCGTACAGGTCGTGGGCGACGGAGGCCGAGGAGGCCAGCGTGATCCCCGCGACGACGGCGAGGATGGTCGCGAAGGCGACGGCGGCGACGACCGCGAAGAGCACCGTGCCGCCGGTGGAGCCCGCGCCGCCGCCGAGATCGAGGGCGAGCAGCGGCACGGCGGTGTTCCCGGAGGCGCTGGAGGCACGGACCTCGTCGGGGCCGATCAGCGCGGCCGCGCCGAAGCCGAGCACGATGGTCATCAGGTAGAAGCTGCCGATGAGCCCGATGGACCAGACGACGGAGCGGCGGGCGGCCCGGGCGGTCGGCACGGTGTAGAAGCGCGACAGGATGTGCGGCAGTCCCGCCGTGCCCAGGACGAGGGCGAGCCCGAGGCTGATGAAGTCGAGGCGGGCCGTCCAGTCCCCGCCGTAGCGCAGTCCGGGCGCGAGGAAGTCCACACCGTGCCCGCTGCGCTCGGCAGCGGTGGAGAGCAGACCGTTCACGTCGCCGTGGAACCGGAGCAGGACGAGGACGGTGAGCGCGATCGTGCCCGCCATGAGCAGGACCGCCTTGACGATCTGGATCCACGTGGTGGCCCGCATGCCTCCGAGCGACACGTAGATCACCATCAGCGCGCCCACGCCGACCACCGTCCACGAGCGCGCGGCCTCGCTGGAACCGCCGAGCAGCAGCGCCACCAGGCTCCCGGCCCCCACCATCTGGGCCACGAGGTACAGCACGGAGACGGCCACCGAGGACGTTCCGGCGGCGATCCGCACCGGCCGCTCCGCCATCCGTGCGGCGACGACGTCTGCCAGCGTGAACCGCCCGCAGTTGCGCACCAGTTCGGCGACCAGCAGGAGCACCACCAGCCAGGCGACGAGGAAGCCGACGGAGTACAGCATGCCGTCGTAGCCGTAGAGCGCGATCAGCCCGGAGATGCCCAGGAAGGAGGCCGCGGACATGTAGTCCCCGGCGATGGCGAACCCGTTCTCCAGGGGGGAGAACAGCCGCCCCCCGGCGTAGAACTCCTCCGCCGAACCGTGGCGGTGGCGGCTCACCCAGGTGGTGATCCCCAGGGTCACGGCGACGAACACGCTGAACAGCACGAGCGCCAGGGTCTGATGGCTTCCGGTCACAGCTGCACCGCCCCTCGGGTCATCTCCTGCGTGTCCCAACGCAGTTCCAGTGCGGCCCGGTCTCTGCGCAGCCGCGCATGGCGCGCGTAGGCCCAGGTCAGCAGGAAGGTGGTGAGGAACTGACCGAGCCCCGCGACCATCGCCACGTTCACCGCTCCGGCCACCGGCCGCGCCATCAGCCCGGGCGCCGCGGTCGCCGCCACCACATAGGCGAGGTACCACAGGAGGAACGCCAGGGTGGCCGGGAAGACGAACCGGCGGTAGCGGCGGCGCACTTCCTGGAAGGCGGGGCTCCGCTGGACTTCCAGATAGATCTCCGCCGCGCTGTGGACCCGCTGCGGCGGCACCGCGTCGGGGCGGCCGTCGCCGGACGTCCCGGCCGCCGCTTCCACGCCCCGACCGGAAGCCGTCGCGTCGTACCAGGGGTCGTCGACCGCCATCCCCGTAGCGTCGCGCCCCTCTTGCCTGTCCACCTGCTCCACCGGCCAACTCTCCTTGTCAGCGAACCGTTTCGGCCGCGTGCACAAGGATGGACAGAGCGGGAAGATCCCGGACTCTTCTCCTTCCTCTCTTCACCCCATCAGGTGACTCTTCTCCCAGGCGCCCTGACCAGACCGTGCTGATATGCGTACCGCACGGCCTGGGCGCGGTCGCGCACCCCGGTCTTGGCGAAGAGGTTGTTGATGTGGGTCTTCACCGTGGCCGTGGAGATCCGCAGCCGTCCCGCGATCTCCGGGTTGGACAGCCCCTCCGCGATCAGCGCGAGCACCTCCGTCTCCCGCTCGGTCAGACCGTCCGCGTACGGTCCGGACGAGCCGCCCGCCCCCGGCGCCGCCCCAGCCCCCCGGCCCGTCACCGACCGCACCCCGGAACCGGAGCCGGCCTCTGCCCCTGCCCCGGGCCCGACCCCAGGCCCAGGCCGATCGGACCGTTCGCCCTGGCCCTCCCGATCGTCCCGGCCGCTGCGGTCGTCCCGGTCCTCTTGGTCGCTGCGGTCGTCCCGATCGTCTCGGTCCTCCCGGTCGATCAGCCGCTCGAGGAGTCGCAGCTGCACCGAGGGGGAGAGCCCGGCCCGCCCGTCGATCACGTCCCGCACGGCCCGCTGGATCTCCTCCCCGCCGGCGTCCTTGGTGAGGTAACCGCGTGCCCCGGCCCGCAGCGCCGGGAACAGCGAGTCGTCGTCGGCGTAGGTGGTGAGCACGACGACCTCCGTCGCGGGGTGCCGGTCGCGAATCCTGCGGGTTGCCTCGACTCCGTCGCAGCGGGGCATCCGCAGATCCATCAGGACGACGTCGGGAGCGAGCTCAGCGGTGAGCGTGACCGCCTCCTCCCCGTCCCGGGCCGATCCGACGACTTCGATCCCGGGAAGCAGCCCCAGTAGCATCACGATCCCCTCCCGCACGACGGCCTGGTCGTCGGCGACGACGACCCGTGCGACGCGGTCGCCGTCCGCGGCGCTCATGCCGGCACCCGCAGCCGCACCGTGAACCCGGGCCCCTCGGGCCCCGCGTCCAGGCTGCCGCCGAGCAGTTCGGCCCGCTCTCTCATGCCGAGCAGTCCGTACCCGGAGCCGGAGGTCCCCAGCTCCTCCGCCACTCGCGCGCCGTCGATCGCCCGGGGCGGCCCGGAGTCGCGTATCTCCAGGGAGATCTCGTCCCTCCCGTAGGCGAACCGGATCCTGGTCCGGGCGCCCGGGGCATGTTTGCGGACGTTGGTGAGGGCCTCCTGCGCGACCCGCCGCACCGCCTGCGAGGCCTCGGCGGGCAGGTCCCGGCGTTCACCGGTGACATCGACCTCTGCACGGTCCTCCCGCGCCAGTTCCCGCAGATAGTCCTCGACCGGGGCCATGTCCCCGCGCAGGGCCGAGAGCGCGTGGCGGGTCTCGGCGAGTCCCTCCCTGGCCATGGAACGGGCCGAGGTCACGAGCCTGAGGATCTCCGAGCGGTCCGCCCCGGCCTCGATCTGGAGCCGTGCGACCTCCAGGTGCACCATCTGGGCGGAGAGGCTGTGGGCGAGCACGTCATGTATCTCCCGGGCGATCCTGGCCCGCTCGGCGAGCGCCGCCGAGGCGGCTTCCGCCTCCCTGGCGAGCCGTTCCTGAGCGAGCAGCTGGAACCCGGCTCCTCGCGCCTCGGCGTCCAGCCGGAGCGAGTAGCCGGCGAGCAGCACGGCCGCCGTGGTGACACCGGCCCCGGCGATCCCGGTCTCGTCGGCCTCCATGAACCCCGCCACGAGGACCGCCACGGTGGCCAGTCCCGCGGGGAGCGGCAGTCTCCCCATCGCCAGGACCGAGACGACGATCCAGAGGACCGTCGCGGGCGTCGGAGCGCCTGCCGCATAGGCTCCTAGGCCGCAGAGCGCGATCACCGCGAGCAGTCCCAGCGAGGCCCTCAGACGTCGGTCGAGGGTCGTGTGGTGGTACCGCACCCCCGCCGCCACACAGAGCCCGAACCCCAGCGGAGGCAACGGCGCGTACCAGCCGCCGAACGCACCCGAGGTGTAACAGCCGGTGAGCACCAGGACGCTGAGGCCCGCGAGCATCGTGTGATCGAGAACGATGCGCCCGCGTGGCACACCGACGCGAGTGAGCGCCTCCCGCGAGGGCCAGGAGCCCCAGGAAGTGCCGCGCGTCCGCCCCCTGCCCTCTCGTGCCCCCTCGCTCGTACTCGCGCTCGTAATCGTGCCCGTGGCCGTCCCGGTGCCCGTGCTCGCGAACCCTGGATCGCGCTTCTCGCCCATGTCCGTCCCCCTCCGACACTTCGATGCTACGGAGAGTAGGGGCCGGTGTGATCGGCCCGTGGGTGGAGCGTGTGGCTCCACCCACGGGTGGAGCCACTCAGGCGTCGATGCGCGAGCGGTCGAGCGTCGCCGCCGAGCTGGTGATGAACTCCTTGCGGGGCGCCACGTCGTTGCCCATGAGGAGGTCGAAGACCTGCTCGGCCGCGTCCAGGTCGCCGATGTTGATCCGGCGCAGGGTGCGGTGGCGCGGGTCCATCGTGGTCTCCGCGAGCTGGTCCGCGTCCATCTCGCCCAGACCCTTGTAGCGCTGGATGGCGTCCTTGTAGCGGACCCCCTTGCGCTGGAACTCCAGCAGGGTCTGCCGCAGCTCGCTGTCCGAGTACGTGTAGACGTACTTGTCCTGGCCCCTCTTGGGCTGGACGAGCTCGATCCGGTGCAGCGGCGGCACCGCGGCGAAGACTCGGCCCTGCTCGACCATGGGCCGCATGTAGCGCTGGAACAGAGTCAGCAGCAGGGTGCGGATGTGGGAGCCGTCGACGTCGGCGTCGGTCATCATGATGACCTTGCCGTAGCGGGCGGCGTCGATGTCGAAGGTGCGGCCCGAGCCCGCTCCTATGACCTGGATGATCGCGCCGCACTCGGCGTTCTTGAGCATGTCCGAGACGGACGACTTCTGGACGTTGAGGATCTTTCCGCGGATCGGCAGCAGGGCCTGGAACTCGCTGTTCCGGGCGAGCTTGGCCGTGCCGAGGGCCGAGTCTCCCTCGACGATGAAGAGCTCGCTGCGCTCCACGTCGTCGCTGCGGCAGTCCGCGAGCTTGGCCGGCAGCGAGGAGGACTCGAGCGCGGTCTTCCTGCGCTGCGCCTCCTTGTGCTGCCGGGCCGCGATCCGGGTCCGCGCCGCGGCGACGGTCTTCTCGAGCACGGCGCGGGCCTGCGCCTTGGCGTCCCGCTTGGTGGAGGTGAGGAAGGCCTTGAGCTCCTTGGCCACCACGTTCGCCACGATCCGGCGGGCGGCGGAGGTGCCGAGGATCTCCTTGGTCTGCCCCTCGAACTGCGGCTCGGCGAGGCGGACCGTCACGACGGCCGTGAGCCCCTCCAGGGCGTCGTCCTTGACGATGTCGTCCTCGGCGACGCGCAGCATCTTGGCCGAGCGCAGCACCTCGTTCACCGTCTTGGTGACGGCCTGCTCGAAGCCCGAGACGTGGGTGCCGCCCTTGGGGGTGGCGATGATGTTGACGAAGGACTTGACCGTGGTGTCGTAGCCGGTGCCCCAGCGCAGGGCGACGTCCACGGCGAGCTCGCGGGTGACTTCGGTCGGGGTCATGTGGCCGCGCTCGTCGAGGACCGGGACGGTCTCCTTGAAGGTGCCCTGCCCGGTGAGGCGCTGGATGTCGCAGACGGCCTTGTCCTGGGCGAGGTACTCGCAGAACTCGCTGATGCCGCCGTCGAAGCGGAAGGTCTCCTCGCTCTTGCCGACGCCGGCCAGGTCCCGCTCGTCGCGGACGACGATGGTGAGGCCCGGGACGAGGAAGGCGGTCTGCCGGGCGCGCTGGTGGAGCGTCTCCAGGGAGAGCTTGGCGTCCTTGAGGAAGATCTGCCGGTCCGCCCAGTAGCGGACGCGCGTGCCGGTGCGGGTCTTGGGGACGCGCTTGCCCTTGATGAGGCCGTTGGCCGGATCGAAGGGGCTGTCGGGGCCCGGCTCGGTGAAGATGCCGGGGACACCGCGGCGGAAGGAGATCGAGTGGGTCGCGCTGTTCCGGTCGACCTCGACGTCGAGGCGGGCGGACAGGGCGTTGACGACGGAGGCGCCGACGCCGTGCAGACCACCGGACGCCGCGTACGACCCGCCGCCGAACTTTCCGCCGGCGTGCAGCTTGGTCATGACGACCTCGACGCCGGAGAGGCCGGTCTTGGGCTCGACGTCGACCGGGATGCCCCGGCCGTTGTCCCGGACCTCGACGGAGCCGTCGTCGTGGAGGATGACCTCGATGTGGTCGCAGTAGCCACCGAGGGCCTCGTCGACCGAGTTGTCGATGATCTCCCAGATGCAGTGCATCAGACCGCGGCTGTCGGTGGACCCGATGTACATGCCGGGGCGCTTGCGGACCGCTTCGAGCCCTTCGAGTACGAGCAGGTGCCGAGCGGTGTAGTTGGAACCGTCACGGTCTGCGGTCAGCAGCGCACTGGACGGCACGGACGTCTCGGCGGTCACGCGGTTCGCTCCTCGCTGAATTTGAAATCTGGCCCGGTGGGGTAAGGCCCGGCGTCGGTCACCGCTCAGAGGGTACCGATGCCTGGTAGAGCCGTTGTAACGCCACCCACCCCGATTCCTCATGCTAGTCCAGCCTCGCATGGATGTTCGATCCCTCGATGGGGTGACGTGAACATCACGTTCCCTTCCAGGCATGAACCATTTAGGCTCCGGGCACGTCCTCATGAACAACCGGCAACCCCGCCGGGAGGGCTAACCGACACAAGCAACGCGAAATCCGTAGAGCGACGCAATACGGCTCATTCGCCGCCAACCGGCAGCAGACAGCCACCTTGGGAAAAAGTTTCAAGGAAAAGGCACGAGCGGGAACGTTTTCGGCCTGGTTGGATGTTGACCCTGGTACGACAGCTCGTCGAGCTAGAGAAGAGGCGACGTGACTACTGTTCTGACCCCCGCGAGCCCCCTGACGGCCGCTGACCGTTGCGACCGCTGCGGCGCCCAGGCATACCTGCGCGTCGTTCTGACCAGCGGAGGTGACTTGCTCTTCTGCGCCCACCACGGACGCAAGTTCGAGCCGGAACTCAAGAAGATCGCCGTTGAGATACAGGATGAGACGGACCGGCTCACGGACGTGCCGGCCCGCACGATGGGCGAAGACCACGCCTGACGCCATCCACGACGAGCCCAGGGCCGGTCGCTGACCGACGGCGGGCGGTCACCCCACGCGTTCCGCGGGGGTGACCGCCCGTTCTCGTACCCGGCGTCCTGGCGGATCGACGTCCTTCCGTCCCCGGCGGATCGGCACCCTCCGGCCTGGCGGAGTCGGCACGGCATCGGCGCCTCCGTCTGCGGCGGGACGGGCGCCTCCGCTCCCCCAGTGGGATCTTGAGCCGGCCGCCCCACCGCCCTTCAGGGCTCAGAAGCGCGCCGGAAGCACCGTCGAGACCCTCGTGTAGACGCCAGGGTTCTCCGCCTGCCCACAGCCGCTGCCCCAGGACACGAGGCCGACGAGGAGCCCCTTGGCCACCAGTGGGCCTCCGCTGTCCCCCTGGCACGCGTCCTTCCCGCCCCGCGGGTCGCCCGCGCACACCATCGTCCCGCGCTGGTAGCGGACGCCGAAATCTCCCGGGTAGGCCCGCTCGCACGCCGTGTCCGGCAGCACCTGGACCCGCGCCGTCCGCAGCGTGGAGGCGTAGGCCCCGTAGCCGGTCGTGTCACCCCAGCCGTAGACGTCCGCCTGCGTCCCGGGCGTGTACGCCGCGTCTCCCGGCCGGGCGACGCCGATCACGTACGACTGCGGCAGCGCGCTCACCAGCGTCAGCACGGCCAGGTCGCCCGAGTTGGTCGTCGGGTCGTAGTCGGGATTGACCCAGGTGTCGGAGATCCGGACCTCCTCCCCCTCCTGCCCGCGCAGCGCAGCGCGGCCGGCGATGACCACGAAGTCGCGCACCTCCCAGGGCTCCCCGCCGAGCACCTCACGGCCCAGGCAGTGGGCCGCCGTGAGCACCTTGGTCGGCGCGACGACCACACCTCCGCAGAACTGCCCCGCGCGCGTTCCCCCGAACCGGTCACGGCTGGACAGCGCCACGACCCACGGCGCGTCCGTGATCCGGGCCGGTTGCCCGCCCACCACGACGCTGTCGGCGGCCACGGGGCCGGCAGTGGCCAGCTGCCCCGCCGCTGCCACGGCCAGGCCCAGGGCGCCCGTCAATGCTCGGGTGAGGAAACCACGCATGGAGCCTCCTGACTCTCGGGTGATGTCGGTTCACCCAGCGTCCAGCACGTCTCTCCGCCGTGCACCCGCGCAAAGCCGGAGGGCCCGGCTCCCCCTCTCGGGGAACCGGGCCCTTCCGTCTGCCGACGCGTATCTCGTGCGGATCAGTCGAGGTAGTCGCGCAGGACCTGCGAGCGCGACGGGTGACGGAGCTTCGACATCGTCTTCGACTCGATCTGGCGGATCCGCTCTCGCGTCACGCCGTAGACCTTGCCGATCTCGTCCAGCGTCTTCGGCTGGCCGTCGGTGAGGCCGAAGCGCATGGAGACGACGCCCGCCTCGCGCTCGGAGAGCGTGTCGAGGACGGAGTGCAGCTGCTCCTGGAGCAGCGTGAAGCTGACGGCGTCGGCCGGCACGACCGCCTCGGAGTCCTCGATGAGGTCGCCGAACTCGCTGTCGCCGTCCTCACCCAGCGGGGTGTGGAGGGAGATCGGCTCACGGCCGTACTTCTGGACCTCGATGACCTTCTCGGGGGTCATGTCGAGCTCCTTGGCCAGCTCCTCCGGGGTGGGCTCACGGCCCAGGTCCTGGAGCATCTGGCGCTGCACGCGCGCGAGCTTGTTGATGACCTCGACCATGTGCACCGGGATACGGATGGTGCGGGCCTGGTCGGCCATGGCGCGGGTGATCGCCTGACGGATCCACCAGGTGGCGTACGTGGAGAACTTGTAGCCCTTGGTGTAGTCGAACTTCTCGACGGCGCGGATCAGACCCAGGTTGCCTTCCTGGATCAGGTCCAGGAAGAGCATGCCGCGGCCCGTGTAGCGCTTGGCCAGCGAGACCACCAGACGGAGGTTGGCCTCCAGGAGGTGGTTCTTGGCCCGGCGGCCGTCCTCGGCGATGATCTCCAGCTCGCGCTTGAGCTTCGGAGCGAGCTTGTCCGAGTTCGCGAGCTTGTCCTCGGCGAACAGACCGGCCTCGATGCGCTTGGCGAGTTCGACCTCCTGCTCGGCGTTGAGCAGGGGGACCTTGCCGATCTGCTTGAGGTAGTCCTTGACCGGGTCGGCGGTGGCACCGGCGACGGCGACCTGCTGCGCCGGAGCGTCGTCCTCGTCCTCGTCGGACAGGACGAAGCCCTTGCTCTCGCCCTCGGTCTCCTCGTCCTCGCCCTTGCCGGGCGCGACGTCCTCGAGGAGCTCCTCGCCCTCGAGGAGTTCGTCGGCGTCCTTCTTAGACGTGGTCTTCTTGGCCGCCGTCTTCTTGGCGACGGTCTTCTTGGCCACCGCCTTCTTGGCGACGGTCTTCTTCGCAGCCGCCTTCTTGGCGGGGGATCCGGCCTCGTCGGCCGGGTCGGTGCCCTCGGCCGCAGGGGCCGTGGAGGCCGGGACGGTGCTCTTCGTCACGGTCGTCCTGGCGGTGACGGTCTTGGTGGCGGTGCGCTTGGCCGGGCTCTTCGCTGCGACGCTCTTGCGGGCGCGCTTCGGCGACTCCGCTGCACTGACCATCAGCGTCACACCCTCTTCCTCGAGGATCTGATTGAGGCTGCGCAGAACATTCTTCCACTGGGTTGGCGGAATCTGGTCGGCTTCGAAGGCCCGACGCACGTCATCGCCGGCGATCTGCCCATCAGCCTTTCCCCGCTCGATGAGCGCCATCACAGACTCGGACTCGGCGATCTCCGGCGGGAGCGTACGGGATGTGCTGGCCGACACGAACAACCTCTCGGAACGATGGAAACGGCTTCCGGCCCCGCCCTGGATCGGGCTGGAGCCGACGACCGTCGACGGGGAATGTGTCGACGGCGCGGGCTGGACCGGGGAACTGCACAGCGCCTCCGTCGGCTGCTGTATTCCTTCCTCGGCTGTCACCTCTTAGGTCATCGCACGGCTCGGAGGAGTGTTACGCCCAATCTTCGTGGCCCGAGTCACACCTCATTTGCGACGAAACGGCCAGAGCGGTCGATCACTGCACATTCGCGCCGCCGGAACCCGGGCGCCGCCCGGGGAGGCCCTGTCGGACCCCGGGTGGCGCTCGGAACCCGGCGGCACGCGATGTGTACGCCTCCGCGCTCCCTGCCACGGCCCGCGGGTCAGTGTTCGCGAGGGGCGGGGACGACGCGCTCCACGTCGGGATGGACCGTGAGCAGCTGCCGCATGGCGCTCTCGGCCCCGTGGGCGTCCCCGGTGGCGAGCGCGTCCACGATCCGGGCGTGGTGGGTCAGGCAGGCCTCGCTCGGCCGGTCGCAGCCGGTGGCGGGACCACCGGAGACCTGGAGGGCCGCGGCGACGATGCCGGAGAGGTGTTCCAGCATGCGGTTCCCGGCCAGCTGGATCAGGAGGGAGTGGAACTCCGCGTCGGCCCGCGAGAAGGTGATGCCGTCGCCCTGGGCGAACGCGTGCCCCATGATCTCGACCATGTCGGCGAGGCGCTGCTGGACGTCCTCGCGGCCGTGCCCGGCGGCCAGGCGGGCGGCCAGGGGCTCGATCGTCCACCGCAGCTCGTTCAGCTCGCGGCGCTGGTCGTCGCGCTGCGGGCCGAAGGCGCGCCATTCGATGATGTCGGGGTCGAGGAGGTTCCAGTCGCTGACGGGCCTGACCCGCGTGCCGACGTTCGGGCGGGCACTGACGAGCCCCTTCGCCTCCAGTACGCGCAGCGACTCGCGCACGACGGTGCGCGAGACCTCGAACCGCTGGCCGATCTCCTCGGGGACGAGCGGACGGTCGGCCCCGAGGTCGCCGGAGACGATCATCTGGCCGAGCTGCTGGACGAGCTGCCCGTGCAGTCCGCGGCCCCGGTTGCCGGCGGTCCGGCGGCCGACGCGCCCCAGGTCGGTGTCCACCCCCTCCCAGGAGGGCGGGCCCACGCGACCGGCGGCGGGCGCCTCCGGGTAGGGGTAGCGATCGAGATCGCCCGGGGCGCCGAGGCCGGAGTCGACGGGGCGGGCGGCGGTCATCATGGTGTGCGCAAGGGTACTCACGCATCCTTTGTCGGCGTTGCCTCCGTGACCCTTGAGGTCTTTGGTGAAAAGCACACGAAAGGGTGATCGGCACCCGCTACACAATTGACGATTAACCGGACATTTGCGACATATTTCAAGGTAGTTGGCGGGGAACCGGAGCCTTTCGATCAACAAGTGGTCACCAACGGGCCTTACGGCGAAGGCCGGTGAACACATAGGCGCAGAGCAACCCTGTCAACGTCAGCGAGAGCGCCACCCCCGCGGGCTGACCGAGCACCCGCAGCACTCCCGCGAGCCACCGGTCCAGGGCCGGGGACCACTGCGGCCCGGCGAACTCGCGCAGCCGCGCCGGGAGTCCGGCCGCCGATCGCACCGACGGCCCCGTCAGCACCTTCTGCAACAGCGGAACGAAGGCGACGGGCACTGCGAGCACCGCCGCCACTCCGGCCGCGGCGGCCCTGAAGACCCCGGCGCCGAGTACTCCCGCCCACGCGCAGCCGACGACCAGACCCAGCCAACTCACGCAGAGAGTCGTCCAGTTCCGGGGTACGGGGACCGACTCGGCGCCGTAGACGAACCGCAGCACCTCCAGGTCGATCCCCACGACGAGCGCCCCCAGCACCAGGGCGACGACCGCGGCCACGGCGAGCTTCGCGAGCAGCAGACCCGGTCTGCGGGGGACCGTTCCGCGTCCCGTGGTGAGTGCGGGATAGCGGTACTCCTCGCCGAAGGAGAAGGCCCCGAGCAGTCCGGCGCCGAGGGCGGCGGGGGGCAGCGGGGAGATCGCGGGCCAGCCGGCGAGCACGGCGGGCAGCTCGGCTCGGCCGCCGCGGCCGAGGATCAGGGCGAGCGTCACGGAGACGAGCAGGACGGCGGCCACGACGAGCGGGGTGGAGGGCACGCCCAGGAGGCGGTGGAGCTCGTACCGCAGCGGACGCAGGGGCGAGCGCATGGGTCGCCGCGTGCCTCGCCGCCCATCCGCGGCCCCCCGGCCCGTGGCCCCGGACGGCTGCCCGGTGCCGACCGACGCGGCGGCGCGACCTTCCGGGCCCCCCGCCTCCTCGCCTTCCCGCACACTCCGCACCTGCCCGGCGACGCCGCCGCCTCCCCTCTCGTCGGCGAGCCGGTGGATCGGTACGCCGTGCCGGAAGGCGGTGTCGCCGACGGCCGCGCAGTCGCTCCCGTAGACGGAGAGGCGATTGCCGTCCTCGGTGACCACCTCGACGGGACGGCGGGCGGCCCTGGCTTCCTGGGTGACGGCCGCGGCCAGACGCGCGGCGTGCGGAGTCCGGACGACGACCCGGGGGCGCAGGCGGGTGCGGGCGAACTCGACGGCGTCCTGGTCCGCGACGAGCCGGCCGCCGTCGAGGGTGACGACGCGGTCGGCGTTACCGGCCGCGTCCTTGGGGTCCTCCGTGGTGTACAGCACGGTTCCCCCCTCCGCGGCGTGCGCGCGCAGCCGCTCGTGGAGCCACGCGCTCTCGGGTACGGAGAGACCCGCGGCCGGCTCGTCGAGCAGCAGGGTGTGAGGGGCCCCCAACAGGGCCGCGGCGAGCCCGAGTCGACGGTCCGCGCCGATCGGCAGGGTGCCGATCCGCCGGCGCTCCAGGCCGGCGAGGCCCACGGTCCGCACCAGTTCGTCGGCCCGCGCCGCGGGAACTCCCGTGGCGGCACAGAGCATCCGCAGCTGCCCCCGGAGGGTGCGGGACGGGTGTCCGGGTACGTCGCCGAGGAGCACGCCGACCTCGCGGGACGGGTGGGCGATGCGGTGCAGCGGCCGACCTCGGAAGTAGGTGATCCCACGGCCCGGCTCGAGTTCGAGCATGAGCCGGAGGGCGGTGGTCTTGCCGGACCCCCGGGGACCGAGGAGGGCGGTCACGGCGCCCGGCCGGGCCTCGAAGGTCAGATCGTCCACGGCCGGCGGGCGATCGCGGCGGGGAGTGCTGGTCAGTCCGATTGCCTGGAGCATCGCTTCTCTCGCGGTAGGTGACACCGCTCCGCGGCAGGGCGGCGCTATCGCAGCAAGATAACGCTACATTTCGGACTTTCCGTGCATGATTGGCGCCCAAGGGCGCCGGATGCGCACGGCTCTCAGACCTCGGGGCGCAGCATCGGCGGGTTGAGAAGAGTGGCCCCACCTGCCCGGAAGAGCTGCGCGGGGCGACCTCCCTGACGCGTCGTGGTGCCTCCGGCCGGGACCAGGAAGCCGGGCGTGCCGGTCACCTTGCGGTGGAAGTTGCGCGGATCGAGGGACACGCCCCAGACCGCCTCGTAGACCCGGCGCAGTTCTCCGACGGTGAACTCGGGCGGGCAGAAGGCCGTGGCCAGGGAGGAGTACTCGATCTTGGAGCGGGCGCGCTCCACCCCGTCCGCGAGGATCCGGGCGTGATCGAAGGCGAGCGCCCCCGGCCCTCCGTCCTCGGCGGCCTCGTCCTCACCGAGGAGCTCCTCGACCGGGGCCCAGCGGGCGCTGTTCGCGTCGCCGCCCGCACGCGGTGCGGGAAGGTCCGGTGCCAGCGCCAGGTGCGCGACGCTCACCACCCGCATGCGCGGGTCGCGGTCGGGCGCCCCGTACGTCGCCAGCTGCTCCAGGTGCGCGCCGTTGCTCGGCACGGGCGGCGGAGAGGCCGGATCGTGGGCGCAGAGGCCGGTCTCCTCGACCAGCTCGCGCGCCGCCGCGGCTCCGAGGTCCTCCTCGGCCCGCACGAAACCGCCGGGCAGTGCCCAACGCCCCTGGTACGGCGCCTCTCCTCGCCGCACGACCAGGGTGCAGAGTGCGTGGCGCCGCACGGTGAGCACGACCAGATCGACGGTCACGGCGAAAGGAGGGAAGGCCGAGGGGTCGTAGGGAGGCATGCCGCGATCATAGTCGTCTTCCTGACGATAAACACGTCTCGCGAAAGCATCGGCCGCGGCTTCCTCACCCCGCAGCGAAGCCTCCCTCGTCTCTGCGCCCGGCAATCCCGTCACACCCCCAGCTGAAGACCCTCTGCGGCCTCCTCGACCATACCGAGCCCCAGCCTGCCGACCCGCACGGCGAAGGGTTCGCCGCCCACCACGAGCCCCGACAATCTGATCGCGCCGAGCGGGGCCGAGGCCAATGGGTGCACCGAGACGGACCGGCCCGGCACGTCGGGTCTGATGCCAGCGAGGGCGAGGAGCGCCTGAACCGCTCCGGCGGCCGCGACGGCCGCCGGCCGGCACGCCGCCGGATGAGGCACCGGGCGCCCGCCCGTCGTCCGCTGCTCCCCCGCGTACATCTCCGGGAGCCGATGGGTGAAGGCCTCCGCCGCGTCGAGCAGCCCCCGCAGGAGGGAGGCGGCCTCCTTCTCGTGACCGGCGGCGGCGAGACCGGCCACGGCGACCGCCGTCTCGTGCACCCGGACGGCTCCGGCCCGGTGGCCGAAGGGGTTGTGGCCCGGCTCCTTGGTCCCGAGGCTCCGCAGTCCCCAGCCGGAGTCGAGCGCCGGGGCGCCGAGCAGCCTGGCCACCAGCTCCGTCTCCGCCCTGTCCAGCAGGCCCGGCGCGTACCGGCCGCCTCCCAGCAGCCCGGTGTCGAGCAGGTGGGCGGCCCACCCGCCCAGATGGGGCCAGGTCCGGCCGTCCGGCGCCCGTGCGACGGCGGGGCGGCCGCCGGCCGGGTCGTCGAGCCAGAACTCATGCCGGAACCGTTCGCGCAGGTCCCGCGCCCCGTCGCGCAGGGCGTCTCCCCCGGGCCGCCCGCAGTCGTCGAGGAGGTCGGCGCCGAGCAGGGCGGCGCGGTGGGCGTGCGCCTGGGTCTCGGCCCGCCAGGGCCCGGCGGGCCCCGGGTCCGGCACGAATCCGTTCCGGTCGGCCGTGCGCCGGAGCCAGGCGAGGCAGCGCTCCGCCACTGGCAGCAGTTCTTCCAGGTCCGCGGCCGGGAGTCCCCAGCGACGCGCCTCGGCGAGCACGGCCGGAAAGGCGAGGGTGGCTTCGATGCCCGTGCAGCGGGGCGGGAGGTGCGGGCCCGCGTCCCTGAGGGGTCCCTGAAGACGACCGGATTCAGCTCCGTCGCCGGGAAGTTGGGTGCGCCCGAGGGCGCGCAGGGTGGTGGCGGCGAGCCGGGTGCCGAGCGGCAGGGCCATGCGGGCCGCCCAGAGCGCTTCGGAGGTGACCGGTCCGCAGCGCCAGGGGACGCCGGCCGCGAGATAGACGTCCGCGGGATGGGCCGGGTCGCGCTGGAGCAGGGCGCGCAGGTCGTCGACGGAGGCGCGGAGCAGTTCCCCCGGTCTCGGGTCGTCGCCCTCTGCTCGGGCCTCGGCCAGGAGGTGGCCGCCGGGCCGTCCGGAGCCCGCACCCGTGGGGGCGCTGGGACGGGCCGCCGACTCTCCTCGCGTCCGCAGACGGAGCGTGAACGCCGCTCCGGGCGCCAGTTCGGCTTCCCAGCGCAGCACTCCCGCCGCCGCCAGGGAGTCCATGGGCGGCGGGTCCGCCGTGACGGCGACGGACCGCCCGTCGCCCCCGGTCCACCGCAGTCCGGTGCCGTGGACGCTCGCGGCGAGATCGGGGCCGGTTCTCCCGGACGCCACCGTGCCCAGGTCCGCGAGATCCGTGCCCAGCGCGACTTCCACGGGGAGCCGGAGGGGCCGGGTCGCGGCGCTGCGCAGCGTGATCCGCTCGGTTCCGTCGGCGCTCCGGACGCGTTCGACGGTGAGGGCGGGGTCGGGCCCGGTGTCGCCGGGGACGCGCAGGGCGCCGAGGAACACCGCCCGGTCGGAGGCCGCCATGCGGCCCTGGAGCGCGACGGGTTCGCGCCCCGCGACCCGCAGGACGCAGCGGGACAGGAGCCGCCGCCCCGCCTCGTACACCCCCTCGGGCCCTTCCCCGGTGAGCTGCCCGTGCTCGGCGCAGACGGCGAAGGCGGGCAGCGCCACGCAGAGGAGTGCGTCGTGCACCGAGGGAAGTTCCGCGGGGCGCGCCGCGCGCGGGAACGCGATGCCGGCGCCTGAGGTGTGTCCGGACGACTGGCCGGTGGGCGGTCCGGCGGGACGGCCGGGGGCCGGAACGGGGCTGGGAGCCATGGCGGGTACGGAGTGCTCTCTGTGCGAACCGGGCGGCCGGCGGGGTGTCGGCGGGACGGTTCGTACGACTCCGCCAGAGAGGTGAACGCGCTCGCGGGCGGCCGGGTCACGGTCGTCATCGGCCGCTCCTGGAGCCGCGCGGCCCGCCGGGCCGCGGAGTCCCGCTCCCCGGCCTCCCCGTCGCGGGCCCGCCGGGGCGGACTCCGGCCGTCGCCCGTCGCCTGCTCCCACCGGTCTGCCGGCCCGGATTCTTGAGGGCTTGCGGGGTGCCCGGCCGACGGGTGGCCCGCATCCGCACCCGTCGGGAGGGCGGCGGATCCTTCTGTTCCGAGGCGGCCCGGGCGTCCCGCTCGCTCCTCAGACAGGAACGGAGCGACTCGGGGTTCAGCCCTTCGTTGCACGCCTGGTGCAGCAGACGGGCGAAGACGTACTCGGGGTCGGCGTCGAGCGCGAGCCCGAGGGCGACCCGGGCGGTCGGCTCGTCGCCCCTGGACCAGGCCGTCCAGCCGGCGAGGGTGAGGGGCGCGGCGGCGTGCTCCTGATAGGGCGTGACGCAGCGCCGGGCCAGGACGCGCCAGAGCCGCAGGGCGGCGGTCCCCTCCCAGCCCTCCATCCACTCGGCGGCACGGTCCCGGGTGACCCGGTCCTGGAGGCCGATGACCAGAGCTGCCGCCTCGTCGGCCGTGACCAGGGCGTCGTCGGCCGCGTCGTCCGCGGCCGTGGTCGTGGTCGTGGCACCGCCGGCTGGTCCCGGCACGAGCGCCCCCACCGCGCGTGCCGTGCTCGGCGCACCCGCCGCACCGGGCCGGCTCCCGGGGCCGTTCGGGCTCTTCGGGTTCACGAACCGGCGGAGGATCTCCCGGGCGAGACGCAGCGTGGTTTCGCGCACCTCTTCCCGCCCCTGCGCTTCGGCGCCTTCGAGGATCCGGGGGACGATCGAGGCGGCGGCCGCGTCCAGGGCGGCCCGCTGCTCCTCGTCCCCGGGCCCGCCGCGGGGCTTCAGCCGGGCTTCCATGTCCCGCAGGGAGCCCCGTACCTGCACCCCGGCGTACGCCGCGGCCGCCGCCATCACCGAGGTGCCGCTGAGGGCGAGCGGGGTGCCGTCGGGCGGGCAGCAGCGCTGGTCGGGACAGCAGTACGAGAAGTAGAGCCCGTCGGTGATGCAGAGGGCCTCGTAGACGGGGATGTCGAGGGCGCCGCAGGCGGTCCGCAGCCGCTGGGCGAAGGGCCGCAGCCGCTCCATGACCCTGCGGCCCGTCTCGCCGGGTTCGGGATCCTGGCACAGGAAGACGACGATGCCGTCCGGCCGGGAGCCGGTTCGGCCGGCTCCCTCGACGAGGCACTCGGCGAGGTGATCGGCGGTGGACGCCCACTCCCGGGGCGAGCGCGGGATTCCGAGCCTGACCCGGCCCCCGAAGCGGCCGTGCTCGCCGTGGAGGGCGACCAGGACGACGGAGTCGGTGGGATGGAAGCCCAGCACGAACGGCAGGGCGTCGGCCAGTTCCGCCGGACCGCGCAGGGTGATCTGCTGGGTACGGGAGAGTCCACTGGATTCGTGGTGATTCGCGTTCATGGTCAGGACGGTCTCGTGATCTCCCGAAATCCGAAACCCCTGTGGATAACTCCTGGAACGGGGCATCCGTCGACCCACCGGGTTGTCCACAGGTCCGACGTCTCATTCGCGCGATGTCCGAGGCATCGGGTTGCATGGGGGCATGACCCAAGCAGCCCCGCTGGAAGACCGCGCCGCCCTCCGAGCCGCCGCCGACGCCGTGCTCGCCCGTCTCGTCTCCGACCCGACGGGCCGGGCCAGACTGCGCGAGGACCAGTGGCGGGCGATCGAGGCGCTCGTCGCCGACCGGCGCCGGGCCCTGGTGGTGCAGCGGACCGGCTGGGGCAAGTCGGCCGTGTACTTCGTGGCGACCTCGCTGCTCCGCGAGCGCGGCAGCGGCCCCACCGTGATCGTCTCCCCGCTGCTCGCGCTGATGCGCAACCAGGTGGAGGCGGCGGCCCGGGCGGGCATCCGCGCACGGACGATCAACTCGTCCAACACCGAGGAGTGGGAGACGGTCCAGGAGGAAGTGGCCTCCGGCGAGGTGGACGTGCTCCTGGTGAGCCCGGAGCGGCTCAACAATCCCGACTTCCGCGATCAGGTGCTGCCCCGGCTGGCCGCCGCCACCGGCTTGCTCGTGGTGGACGAGGCGCACTGCATCTCGGACTGGGGCCACGACTTCCGGCCGGACTACCGCCGGCTGCGGACGATGCTGGCGGACCTGCCCCCCGGTGTCCCGGTCCTGGCCACGACGGCGACGGCGAACGCACGGGTGACGGCGGACGTGGCCGAGCAGCTCGGCACGGGTGCGGGCACGGACGCCCTCGTCCTGCGCGGGCCGCTCGACCGGGAGAGCCTGAGTCTGGGCGTGGTCGGGCTGCCGGACGCGGCGCACCGGCTGGCCTGGCTCGCCGACCACCTCGGGGAGCTGCCGGGCTCCGGCATCATCTACACGCTGACGGTCGCCGCGGCCGACGAGGTCACCGCCTATCTGCGCCAGTGCGGGCACGTCGTGTCCTCCTACACGGGCCGGACGGAGAACGCCGACCGGCAGCAGGCGGAGGACGACCTCCAGGCCAACCGGGTCAAGGCGCTCGTGGCGACCTCGGCCCTCGGGATGGGGTTCGACAAGCCGGACCTGGGCTTCGTGGTGCATCTCGGGTCGCCGTCCTCCCCCATCGCGTACTACCAGCAGGTCGGCCGGGCCGGGCGAGGGGTGGAGCACGCGGAGGTGCTGCTGCTGCCCGGGCAGGAGGACGAGGCGATCTGGCGCTACTTCGCCTCGGTGGCCTTCCCGCCCGAGGAGCAGGTGCGCCGCACGCTCGACGTGCTCGCGCAGGCGGGCCGGCCCTTGTCCCTGCCCGCCCTGGAGCCGCTGGTCGAGCTGCGCAGGACCCGGCTGGAGACCATGCTCAAGGTCCTGGACGTGGACGGCGCGGTGCGCCGGGTGAAGGGCGGCTGGGAGAGCACCGGGCGGCCCTGGGTGTACGACACAGAGCGGTACGCCTGGGTGGCGCGGCAGCGGGCGGCGGAGCAGCAGGCGATGCGCGACTACGCGGCGACGACCGGTTGCCGGATGGAGTTCCTGCGGCGCCAGTTGGACGACGAGGAGGCGGCTCCGTGCGGTCGCTGCGACAACTGCGCGGGGAACCGGTTCGATCCGAAGGTGTCCGAGGCGGCGCTGGACGCGGCCAAGGGCGAGCTGGGGCGGCCCGGCGTGGAGGTCGAGCCGCGGAAGATGTGGCCCACCGGACTCGCCGCGGTCGGGGTCGATCTGAAGGGCCGCATCCCGCCCGGGGAGCAGTCTTCCGGCGGCCGGGCCCTGGGGCGGCTCTCGGACATCGGCTGGGGCAACCGGCTGCGTCCGCTGCTGGCCGACGGCACGCCGGACGGGCCCGTGCCGGACGATGTCGTGCAGGCGGTGGTGCAGGTGCTGGCGGACTGGGCCAAGGGGCCCGGCGGGTGGGCCTCCGGCGTCCCGGACGCACCGGCCCGGCCCGCCGGTGTGGTCACGGTCGCCTCGCACCGCAAGCCGCATCTGGTGGGTTCGCTCGGGCAGCGGATCGCCGAGATCGGCAGGATGCCCTTCCTCGGCGTGGTGGAGTACGCGCCGGAGGCGGAGGGACTCCGTCTCTCGCGGACCAACAGCGCCCAGCGGGTCGTCGGTCTGCAGCGGACGCTGACGGTCCCTCCGGAGCTGGCCGGGCGGCTGGCCGGCGCCGGTGGGCCGGTTCTCCTGGTGGACGATCTCTCCGACACCGGCTGGACGTTGGCGGTGGCCGCGCGGCTGCTGCGGCGGGCCGGAGCGGAAGGGGTGTTTCCACTGGTGCTCGCCGTCCAGGGGTGAGACAGGAGGGGGAACGGGGAGTGAACAATGGGCAACTGGGCAGGGATATGAGTGGCATACCGACCCATTCCCGTCAGCGGACTCAATTGCTCGTTGCCGCTCGCGCACGGGCCAGCAAGAATTGGGAAACCGCCCCGCACGGCCCGTCAGCGGTCCGGAAGGACTGTGCCGTGGTGCGCCCTCACCCGACCTTGCCCGCCACCCAGCGGGCGTGTATCCGAAGGGAGGACCGTGACCCTCGGATTCGCTCCGCCCACAGCCGCCTCGCTCAGATCGTCGTCCGAGTCCGCCAGCCGCCTCGCCCGGATACTCGAGCCCTCCGAGTGGGCCGGGGCGGGAATTCCCCTGCTGCGCAACCCTCGTGAGGTCGTCAGCGGTCTCCATTCGCGGCACGCGCCCACGCCCTCGACGGCGGTCCTCGCCGTCCTGGACCACGAGGAGCGGCTCGCCGCCAGCGCCTCGTTCGTCCGACGCCCCGTCGCGGCGGACGGCTGGGAGTTCCGCAACGCGCTCCTGGCGCACCTGCGGCGGGTCATTCCGCATGACCTCCGGAGACGCTCGCCCGTGCGGACCGCGGTCCTGCTGTACTGCCGCGAGGGCGACGAGCGCTGGACGGAGGAGGACGGAGCCTGGATGTGGGGGCTCCGGGACGCCTGCACGCTGCACGGGCTCCGCTGCGGCGCGTACATCACGCTGACCGGAGGGGGCTGGCAGGTGCTCGGCGAGGGCCGGGGAGGCCGTCGGCCGAGCTCCGACTCGCTACCCCTGCCGCTGGGTGACGGGCCGGCCGAACTCGACCGGCTCACACCGAGGACCGCGAGCGGCGCGACCGAACCCCTGCGCCGGGCCGCCGCGCGCTGACACCCCGCATGCCGGGACACCGATCGCCGGCCACGCTGACCGCCGATCAGGCCGGGCAGCCAGACGCCGATCGCGCGGCACAACGTCAGACCCACCGGGTGGGTCCCACCGGGCTCCCGCCGGCCCGGTGGGGGCCGGCGGCGGAGCGCGGTCGGGTCAGACGCCGGCGCCGGCTCCGAGGAGCGCCGTGATGCGCTGCGGGTCACCGCAGACGACGAGCAGAGCGCCCGCGCGGGCCATCGCCGACGGAAGGGCCCGTGCGGCCGTTCCCTCGTCTCCGCCGTTGACGGCGACGATCACCACGGGGCGGGCGGCGGCCCGCTCCACGGCGGAGGCGTCCGCGAAGAACACGTCCTCGGCGGTGTCCTGTTGGGCCCAGTAGGCGGCCTCGCCGAAGGACAGCTCGTGAGCCGCCCACGGGTGCGGGTCGCCGGTGGTGAGCACCAGGATCTCGCCGGGTGCCCGTCCGCTCTCCAGGAGCAGGTCCAGGGCCTCCTCGGCGGCGTCGAGCGCACCGTCGACCGGGGCCGGGATCAGCTGGAGCTGGGGGGTGGATCGCTGGTCGGAACGATTTTCCGGGCCCTTGGCCGGAGACTGCCCGGCACCGGGGCGCGGTGCCGGCGCGGCGGGCCTGGCCGGACCGGGAACGGGGCGTCCGGGACGCGGAGAGGCCGCGGAACGCGGGCCGGGTACGGGACGTGGGGTCGACGCGGGGCGGCCGGCGGCCGCGGCGGCGCGGGGACCCTGGGCGCTCTCGTGAATCTGAGGCTCCTCGGGGATGAGAGGCATGAATGGATGTCTATCAAACGCCGCTGCGCGAAGCACCGGCGGGTGGGCACACATGTGCACCCCGGCCGCGTGGGCGGCCCTTGAGCAGGGCCCCGTGACCGGAAGTTCAGAAGTCGAAGCCGAGTTGGCCCCCGCTTTCCAGCGCGGCCGCCTCGGCGGAGAGGCGGACCTTCTTGAGGTGGCGCCACTGGGGCAGCGCGTCCAGGTAGGACCAGGAGAGACGGTGGTGGGGGGTGGGCCCCAGCTCTTCGAGAGCCGCCTTGTGGACCGGCGAGGGGTAGCCCGCGTTGGCACCGAAGGCGT
Source organism: Streptomyces sp. NK15101 (assembly GCF_020400725.1). Classification (GTDB taxonomy): domain Bacteria; phylum Actinomycetota; class Actinomycetes; order Streptomycetales; family Streptomycetaceae; genus Streptomyces. The sequence goes on from NZ_JAINVG010000013.1 coordinate 123,278, forward strand.
ACGGCGCGTACTGGCCGCTCTCGGCCTCCAGCTCCGCCATGAGGGCGTCGCGCCGGACCTTCGCGATGACGGAGGCGGCCGCGACGGCGATGCAGGACTGGTCGCCCTTGATCACCGTGCGGACCCGCCAGGGGCTGCCGAGGTAGTCGTGCTTGCCGTCCAGGATCACCGCGTCGGGCCGCACCGGAAGGCCTTCGAGGGCCCGGACGGCTGCGAGCCGCAGCGCCGCGGTCATCCCGAGTTCGTCGATCTCCTGCGGGGAGGCGTCGCCGAGCGCGTACGCGGTGACCCACCCTTCCAGCTCCACGGCCAGCGCGTCGCGGCGCTTGGGGGTGAGCAGCTTCGAGTCGGTGAGCCCGTCGGGGGGTCGGCGAAGGCCGGTGACGGCCGCGCACACCGTGACGGGGCCGGCCCACGCTCCGCGTCCGACCTCGTCGACCCCGGCGACGATCTTGGCGCCGGTGGTGGCTCGGAGCGACCGCTCGACGGTGTGGGTGGGAGGTTCGTACGGCATGGCGCCAGACAGGTTACGCCGCCTGACGTCACCTGCGATACCCGGATTCGCCGCAGACGCCCGGAGGCGCCCGTCCCGCCCCACCCGGAAGCTCGCCCTCCCCGCCCCTCGAAGGCTCAGGCACGCAGGAGGGGCACCATGATCCGGTCGACCACATCGGCGATCTCACCGTCCGGCCATTCGCTTCCGTACACCTTGGAGCGGTACATCATCATAGCGGGGATCACATCGAGGACGAGGTCGTCGATCGCATCGTGCCGCACCTCTCCGCGCTCGATTCCACGCCGTAGCACGTCCTGGAAGAGGCGCTTCGAGGGCTGGATCACTCCCGCCTCGATCAGCCCGTGGAAGCGCCCGGCGGACTCGTCATCGCATTCGTGAAGCACTGCACGCAGAGCGAAGCCGGTCTTGGAGTACATCACGTCCCGGACCCGGAGGCACAGCTCGTAGAGGTCTTGGCGCGCACGGCCGGTGTCCGGAGCCTCGCCGAGCGCGGGCAGTCCGGCCTGAAGGGCGTCCGCGACGAGGTCCTCCTTGGACGGCCACCGCCGGTACACCGCGGCTTTGCCCGTCTGCGCGCCGACCGCGACGCCCTCCATCGTGAGACCGCTCCAGCCGACACTGCCCAGCTGGTCGAGCGCGGCCTCCAGAATCGCCCTTTCGAGCACGGGTCCGCGGCGCCGCAGCGCCGCCCCCTCCGGCCGAGCGGCGGCCGTGGAGCGCGAAGTAACCATCAGGATCTCTCCGTTGACGCGATTCGATTCGTCGGCAGTACTCAGTGAACGGTTGCGTTCACTGAGGGGGACTCACTACCGTGGAGAACAGTGAACGTGTACGTTCACTAATTCTTCCGTGGGGGACCATAGTGACAACTTCTCCGGTGGACACACAGACCGAGATCGAGCCGACCCGCGCCGGAGGTCGGCCTGGCATCGCCTTGACCGTCATCGCCGCCTGCCAGCTGATGGTCGTCCTCGACGCCACCATCGTGAACATCGCGCTACCGCACATCCAGGACGAGCTCTCCTTCTCGACCACCGACCTGTCGTGGGTGCTCAGCGCCTACACGCTCACCTTCGGCGGCCTCCTGCTCCTCGGCGGACGCGCCGGCGACATCCTGGGCCGCCGCCGGGTGTTCATGGCCGGCATCCTGCTCTTCACCTTCGCCTCGCTCCTCGGCGGCTTCGCCCAGGAACCGTGGCAGCTGCTCGCGGCCCGCGCCCTGCAGGGCGTGGGCGGCGCGATCGCCTCGCCGACCTCGCTCGCGCTGATCACCACGACGTTCCCCGAAGGGCCGGAGCGCAACCGGGCGTTCGGCGTGTTCGCCGCGGTCTCGGCCGGCGGGGGCGCGATCGGCCTGCTCGCCGGCGGAGCGCTCACCGAGTGGCTCGACTGGCGCTGGGTCTTCTTCGTCAACGTGCCGATCGGCCTGCTGATCGCCTTCCTCACCCCGCGCTACATCGCGGAATCCGAGCGCCACCCGGGCCGGTTCGACATCGCGGGCGCCACCACGTCGACGCTGGGCATGGCGGCGCTGGTCTACGGCTTCATCCGGGCCTCCGAGGCGGGGTGGAAGGACGAGCTGACCGTCGGCTCCTTCGTGGCCGCGGTGGCCCTGCTCGTGGCGTTCGCCGTGGTGGAGTCGCGGGCCAAGGAACCGATCACGCCGCTGCGCATGTTCGCGGACCGCAACCGCTCGGGCACGTACGTCATCATGCTCAGCCTGTCGGCCGCCATGCTCGGGATGTTCTTCTTCATCGTTCTGTGGGTGCAGAACGTCCTGGGCTACAGCCCCGTCCAGTCCGGACTGGCCTTCCTTCCGGTGACCGTCGCCATCGGCGTCGGCGCCGGGCTCGCCCAGCGGCTCCTCCCGGTCCTCGGCCCCAAGCCGTTCGTGGTGACCGGCTCGGCTCTCACCGGCGTGGGACTCTTCTGGCTGACGTTCATCTCGTCGGACAGCAGCTACGTCGCCGGGGTGCTCGGCCCGATGGTCGTGTTCGGCTGCGGCATGGGCCTCAACTTCGTGACGCTCACGCTCACGGCCGTCTCCGGGGTGGCCCAGCACGAGGCGGGCGCCGCGTCGGGTCTGCTCAACGCGACCCAGCAGGTCGGCGGCTCGCTCGGCCTCTCCATCCTGGTCACCGTCTTCGGCACGGCCGGCCGCGAGGAGAACGACAGGCAGCTGCCGGACTTCCTCGCGCACGCGACGCCCGAGCAGCGGGCCGAGGCGCTGAAGACGAAGGAGCTGCCCGCGCCCTGGGGCCACGAGGTGCTGACCTCCGGCATCTCCTCGGCCTTCACGGCCGCCGTCGGCATGGTGCTGATCGCACTGGTCACGGCCGTCCTGGTGATCCGGGTCCGCAAGAGCGACCTGGAAGCGCTGAGCGGCCGCGCCGGGGCCGCGGGGCCGGTGGCCTGATCACGCGCCGGTGTCCCCTGGCCCCGTCCGGGACCAGGGGACACCGCGCCGTCACCGGCCGCGGGAACACCGCGCCGCTCCAGGCCGTCGGTTCACCGGCGGTCTCCGGCCGCAGCGGCACCGAACCGTGTCCGGCCGTGGGCACCTCGGCCGGCCTCAGACCCTGAAACACCGACCGGCCCCAGACCCTGCGAACACCGGTCGGCCTCAGACCCCGCGCACACCGGCCGGCCTCAGGCCTTCCCGTCCGGGATCCACCCCGGAAGGTCCTCGGTCTGCCGCAGCCAGTCCTCCGGCGGTGCACCGGCCGCGGTGGAGGCGACCACTCCGCCGGCGATGGCGCAGGTCGTGTCGACGTCACCGCCGACCTGCGCGGTCGTCCAGAACACCCGCTCGAAGTCGCCGAGCCCGCGCGCGGCCGACCACAGCGCGAAGGGGACGGTGTCGTGGGCGCTCGTCCGGCGACCGCTGCCGAGCACCGCGGCGACCGTGCCGGCGTCGCCGTAGTCGAGCATGTCGCGGGCCCTGCGCAGGCCCGCCCCGACCGCGCTGCGCGGCACCAGGGCGATGACCCCGTCGAGCAGCGCCTCGGGCGTGGGCGGTCCGGCGGGGTCGGCGGCGATCGCCGCCGCGGCGGCGACGGCCATGGCGCCCACCACTGCTTCCCGGTGCTGGTGGGTCGTGTACGCCGAGATCTCGGCCTGGTGCGTCGCCTGCTCGGGGTCGTCGGCGTACCAGGCGCCCAGCGGGGCGATCCGCATCGCGGCGCCGTTGCCCCAGGATCCCTGCCCGTTGAAGAGCGCGGCGGCCAGTTCGCGCCAGTCGCCGCCCTCGCGGATGAGCCGGAGCATCCGGTTGACGGCGGGGCCGTAGCCGCGGTCGAAGTCGTGGTGCTCCGCGAAGGACCGGGCCAGGGCGTCCTGGTCGATGCGGTCGTGGCGGGCCAGGACGGCCAGGACGGAGCAGGCCATCTCGGTGTCGTCGGTCCACTGCCAGGGACCGGCGGGCAGCTCGCGCCGCTTCAGCAGGGGGTAGTGGGAGGGTACGAAGAACTGGGAGCCCAGGGCGTCTCCCACGGACAGCCCGCGCAGGCTGGCCAGGGCGCGGTCGAAGCGCCGGTCGAATGAGGAGTCAGCGGTCATCGGTCTGCCACTCTATCCGGTGGGGCCGTACGGTTCCGGGGTACGCCAGCGTTCGAACGGCCTGTCCAGACGGTACCGGCCGTCCTCTCCGAGCAGAAGCGTGCGGGTCTCGGCGTTGCCGGGATTCGACAGCGACTCGAAGTCCGCGACCGTCCAGTGGAACCAGCGCATGCAGAACAGCCGCATGGTCAGCCCGTGGGTGACCAGCAGGACGTTGGGCGGGTGGTCGGGTGCCTCGAAGCTGCGGTACAGGCTCTCCAGGAAGGCGCCGACGCGGTCGTAGACGTCGGCACCGGACTCGCCCTGGGCGAAACGGTAGAAGAAGTGGCCGTACGCGTCCCGGTAGGCCTTCTGCAGGCGCACGTCCTCGCGTTCCTGCCAGTTGCCCCAGTCCTGCTCCCGGAGCCTGGGCTCCTCCCGCACCCGGACCTGCTCCGCGGGGAGCCGGAAGGCCCGGAGGGTCTCGTGGGTTCGGCGGTACGGCGAGACGTAGACGCTGACCGGCTCCTCACCGAAGAGCTCCCGCAGCCGCTCCCCCGTCTCCTCGGCCTGACGCCGGCCGGTCTCGGTCAGCCTCAGGGCATGGTCGGGCTCGCGTTCGTACACCGTGTCATCGACATTGCCCTCGGACTCTCCGTGCCGTACGAGAACGATGCGCCGCGGTCGTGCCATACCCCGACCCTAGATCGCCGCTCTCCGGCGGGCTCAGCCGAGGCCACGCCCGGAGTCCATCCGAGGGAGGCGCCTCCGGGGCGATGCCGACGGGTCAGACCGTCCAGGAGGGTTCGAGCTGCACCACGTCCCCGCTCAGCGCCGCCACGTCGGCCTCGGTACGGGCCCGCAGTCCGAGCCGCTCCACGCGTTCGACCCGGTACTTTCCGTGCTCGGCGGCGGACTGCCACATCGAGAGCACCAGGAACTCGCTGCCGGGCGCCTCGCCGAACAGGCCCCGCAGCATGCCGGGAGACCCGGCCATGGCCGGGTTCCACACCTTCTCCTGCATGAGGGCGAAGTGCTCGGCACGGTCCTCGTGGACCCGGCAGTGCGCCACCCTCGCCACGTCGGCGTCGGCGAACCGCGGTTCGAACCCGGTCTTCACGTCGAAGCGGTGGTCGAAGAGCTTGACCTGGGCGTCCTTGAACGTGCCGGCCTGCGCGGCCGCCAGACGATCGTGCGACCGCGCCATGAAGGAGTCGTAGAAGGCCCGGCTCTCCCAGAACGCGAAGATGTGGGCGACGTCCGGGCGACCCCGGCTCCACCCGCCGCCCTGTCCCCGGAATCCCGGCTCCCCGAGCAGCCCCGCCCATTTCCGCTGTCCCCGCTCGAACCCTCGACGGTCCACCACGGTGCAGCGAATCCACTTGACCAGCACCGCGCCATCGTACGGGGCCGGAGAGCACCCCGGCAGACCCCGTCAGGCTCCCTGCGCGTGCACTCGCTCCAGACCCGCGCGCTCCTCCGCGTCCAGTTCGATGCCGAATTCGACCTCCAGCGCTGCCGCCAACTCGGCGGCGCCGACGGTCCGCTCCTCGGCGGACCCGTCCGCGCGCACCGTCGAGAGCGTCTCGCGCACCAGGGCCCTGCGCACGTCCGCACCGGGCCGCTGGGCCACCACCTGGCCGAGGAAACGTGACTGCGGGTGGCTGGAGCTGTAGTGGTTCATGACGGTGAAGTCACCGGGAAAGAGGGTCTGCGGCGAGAAGGCGTACAGGTCGGTCCAGCCCTCCGGCCGCAGCGAGCGCAGCACATGGATGCCCTCGTCCTCGACGCCGACCCCGAAGGTCCAGCCGCCCTGCTCCACGCGCGCGCCGTCCCGCAGCGGCACGGGTTCCAGCGGCCCCTGCCAGCCGAACCCGACGTCGGCGAGCCACTGTTCGCCTTCGACGGTGACCGCGAGGAGCGCGTGGGTGACCGGCGGCAGCGTCGCGCCCCGCGAGCGGTTCCGGGCGCCACGACCGGCCACCTGGAAGCCGATCCGTTCGAGGGCCGCCGCGAAGAGGGAGTTCTGCTCGTAGCAGTAGCCTCCCCGGCGCCGCTCGACGAGCTTGCTCTGGAGGCTCTTGAGGTCCAGGGGGACCGGCCGTCCGAGGGCGACGTCGAGGTTCTCGAACGGAACGGCCGCGACATGCGCCCGGTGAAGACCCGTCAGGGTCCTTAGGTCCGGGGCGAGTTCCCCGTGCCGCACGACGTCGTATCCGATTCGAGCCAGATATGCGTCGAGATCCAGCTCCTCACCGCTCCACAAACCGCTCTCCCCCTCAAGCGCCGGGTCCTCTGTCGTAGGCACATGACACCATGGGCAATCGGCCCACGACCACGGGCTTTTGAGCGGGTCGACGGTACGAGGCGAGGCGTGCGCGGGGGCGCACGCGGAGAGGGGAAGCACCATGAGCGGACTCAACAAAGGGGTGGGACGCGTCGAGGTCACGCTCAAGTGGGACCCCGCCCCGTCCGGCGCGCCGGCCCACGATCTGGATCTGGTCGCCGGGGTCTTCACCGCGGACGACCCGCACGGTGCGCCGGTCCATCTGGTGCACTTCGGCAGCCGCTCCCCGGACGGCACGATCACGCTCCACCGCGACAGCCGCACGGGCCAGGGATTCGGCTACGACGAGGCCATGACCCTGGAGCTGGACCGGCTGGACGCACGGTACGCGCGCGTGGTGGTGGGCGTGGCCATACAGCAGGGCGGCGGACGGCTGACCTTCGGCGACATAGCGAACACGGGCATACGGGTCCGCGAGGGGTACACGGACCTGCTGACCCATGACTTCGCGGACGTCCCCGGGGCCCGTTCGGCGACGGTCGTGGAATTCACCCGCGACGAAACGAACGGCTGGTCGTACCACTCGATCACGCGCGGCTTCGACGCCGACCCGCAGACCTTCGGCACGCTCCTGGGCTCCGCGGTGTCCTGACCTCCCCCGGACACACGCGAAAGGGACACCGAACTCCCGCCCCCGCACGGGAAAAGGGCGCCGACCGGTGGTCGGCCGGCGCTCCACGCCGGCCCGCCTGGTTCCGGGCGGGGGCACGACGAAGGGGACCGCCCGGAGGCCGGTCCCCTTCGTGAGCTGCCGGTCAGCTATCTGCGCGGACTACGCCGGACGTCGTGTCCCGCGCGATTCCGCCCGGTGTCAGCTGCAGCCGCTGGTCGAGCCGCAGCCCTCGCAGATGTAGCAGGAGCCGGCGCGCTGCATCTTCGTGCCGCAGGAGAAGCAGAGCGGGGCGTCGGCGCTGATGCCCAGCTGCATCTCGACGAGCTCCGCCGAGGTGTGCGCCTGCTTCGGGGCCGGAACCTCGGCCTTGGCCGCCGGGGCCGGGACGGCCTTCAGCTCCTGGGCGCGGGGCGCGGACTGGGCGAGGGCCTCGACGTCGACGTCCTCGTCGTCGGGCTGCTCGTACGAGCCGGTGTCCAGGTGGCGCTGACGCTCCTCGGCCGAGTGGATGCCGAGGGCGGAGCGGGTCTCGAAGGGCAGGAAGTCCAGCGCCAGGCGGCGGAAGATGTAGTCGACGATCGACTGCGCCATCCGCACGTCCGGGTCGTCCGTCATGCCGGCCGGCTCGAAGCGCATGTTGGTGAACTTCGAGACGTAGGTCTCGAGCGGGACGCCGTACTGCAGGCCGACGGAGACGGCGATGGAGAAGGCGTCCATCATGCCGGCGAGGGTGGAGCCCTGCTTGGACATCTTCAGGAAGACCTCGCCGAGACCGTCGTCCGGGTAGGAGTTGGCGGTCATGTAGCCCTCGGCGCCACCGACGGTGAAGGAGGTGGTGATCCCCGGGCGGCCCTTCGGGAGGCGCTTGCGGACCGGGCGGTACTCGACGACCTTCTCGACGGCCTCGCGGATCGTCGCCTCGGACTTCGCGGTGACCTCGGCCTTCTCGTCCTCCTTCTTCTTGGCGGAGAGCGGCTGGCCGACCTTGCAGTTGTCGCGGTAGATCGCGAGCGCCTTGACGCCCATCTTCCAGGCCTCGAAGTAGACCTCCTCGACGTCCTCGACCGTGGCCGTCTCCGGCAGGTTCACGGTCTTGGAGAGGGCGCCCGAGATCCACGGCTGGATGGCGGCCATCATCCGGACGTGGCCCATCGCGGAGATGGAGCGCTCGCCCATGGCGCAGTCGAAGACCTCGTAGTGCTCGGTCTTCAGGCCGGGCGCGCCGATCACATTGCCGTGCTCGGCGATGTGGGCGACGATCGCCTCGATCTGCTCCTCCTGGTAGCCCAGGCGGCGCAGGGCCTGCGGGACGGTGCCGTTGACGATCTGCATCGAGCCGCCGCCGACGAGCTTCTTGAACTTGACCAGGGCGAGGTCGGGCTCGAGACCGGTGGTGTCGCAGGACATCGCGAGACCGATGGTGCCGGTGGGGGCGATGACCGAGGCCTGGGCGTTGCGGAAGCCGTTCTTGGCGCCGAGGCGGATCACGTCCTGCCAGGCCTCCGTGGCGGCGGCCCAGATCGGCGAGTCCAGGTCGTCCATGCGGACGGCCTTGGTGTTCTCGTCGGCGTGCTGCCGCATGACGCGCTGGTGCGGCTCGGCGTTGAGGGCGTAGCCGTCGTACGGGCCGACGACCGCGGCGAGTTCGGCGGAGCGCTTGTACGAGGTGCCCGTCATCAGGGAGGTGATGGCGCCGGCGAGGGCGCGGCCGCCGTCGGAGTCGTACGCGTGGCCGGTGGCCATCAGCAGGGCGCCGAGGTTGGCGTAGCCGATGCCGAGCTGGCGGAAGGCGCGGGTGTTCTCGCCGATCTTCTGGGTGGGGAAGTCGGCGAAGCAGATGGAGATGTCCATCGCGGTGATGACGAGCTCGACGACCTTGGAGAAGCGCTCGACGTCGAAGGACTGGTTGCCCTTGCCGTCGTCCTTGAGGAACTTCATCAGGTTCAGCGAGGCGAGGTTGCAGGACGTGTTGTCCAGGTGCATGTACTCGCTGCACGGGTTCGAGCCGTTGATGCGGCCGGACTCGGGGCAGGTGTGCCAGTGGTTGATCGTGTCGTCGTACTGGATGCCCGGGTCGGCGCAGGCCCACGCGGCCTCGGCCATCTTGCGGAAGAGCGCCTTGGCGTCGACCTCCTCGATGACCTCGCCGGTCATGCGGGCGCGCAGACCGAACTTGCCGCCGGACTCGACGGCCTTCATGAACTCGTCGTTCACGCGGACGGAGTTGTTGGCGTTCTGGTACTGGACGGACGTGATGTCGTCGCCGCCCAGGTCCATGTCGAAGCCCGCGTCACGGAGGGCGCGGATCTTCTCCTCCTCCTTGACCTTGGTCTCGATGAAGTCCTCGATGTCGGGGTGGTCGACGTCGAGGATGACCATCTTGGCCGCGCGACGGGTGGCACCGCCCGACTTGATCGTTCCCGCGGAGGCGTCGGCGCCGCGCATGAAGGAGACCGGGCCGGAGGCGTTGCCGCCGGAGGAGAGCAGCTCCTTGGAGGAGCGGATGCGGGAGAGGTTCAGGCCGGCGCCGGAGCCGCCCTTGAAGATCATGCCCTCTTCCTTGTACCAGTCGAGGATGGACTCCATGGAGTCGTCGACGGACAGGATGAAGCAGGCGGAGACCTGCTGGGGCTGGGGCGTGCCGACGTTGAACCAGACCGGCGAGTTGAAGCTGAAGATCTGGTGCAGGAGGGCGTAGGCCAGCTCGTGCTCGAAGATCTCGGCGTCGGCGGGCGAGGCGAAGTAGCCGTAGTCCTCGCCGGCCTTCGTGTACGTCTTCACGATCCGGTCGATGAGCTGCTTGAGACCGGTCTCGCGCTGCGGGGTGCCGACCGCACCGCGGAAGTACTTGCTGGTGACGATGTTGACCGCGTTCACCGACCAGAAGTCGGGGAACTCGACGCCACGCTGCTCGAAGTTGATCGAGCCGTCGCGCCAGTTGGTCATGACGACGTCACGGCGCTCCCACGCCACCTCGTCGTACGGATGCACGCCGGGGGTGGTGTGGATGCGCTCGATACGCAGGCCCTTGCTCGCCGACTTGGCTCCCTTGGTGCGGGAACCACGTGCCGGGCCGCTCGCCGTCTCTGTCATGCCGCCTCCCATATACGGGCAAAACACACTTTGGCGCCCAGATACTCCCAGGGCACCGTCTTCTGTACGTCGTTCTGTACTGCTGCCACAGGGACCACAGGGGTCGCCCGGGGCACGTCTGCCGGGCCGCTCGACGGGCGGTCGCCGGGCCTCGATCGGCCCGGGTCGCCGATCTAGTCGGCGGCGGTGGCGGGAACGGGGACCTCGGGGGTCGCGCCGGTCCCACGGTTCTCAGCGGGAGGCCGCACGCGGAGTTCCGCGATGGCGGCCTCGAAGTCCTCCAGGCTGTCGAAAGCCTTGTACACGGACGCGAAGCGCAGGTAGGCGACGAGGTCGAGCTCCTGCAAGGGGCCGAGGATGGCCAGACCCACGTCGTGGGTGGTCAGCTCGGCGCTCCCGGTGGCGCGCACCGCCTCCTCGACCCGCTGGCCGAGCTTGGCGAGGGCGTCCTCGGTGACCGGTCGTCCCTGGCACGCCTTGCGCACACCGGAGATGACCTTGGTACGGCTGAAGGGTTCGGTGACGCCGGAGCGCTTCACCACCATGAGCGAGCACGTCTCCACCGTCGTGAAACGACGGGAGCAGTCGGGGCACTGGCGACGGCGTCGGATCGACGTCCCGTCGTCGGTGGTGCGACTGTCGACGACGCGGCTGTCGGGGTGCCTGCAGAAGGGGCAGTGCATAGGTTTCGACCCTCCTCATGGCACGACTGACGAGCCTCGCCCGGCCCGTCAAGGCCCCGCGAAGCGACCACCAGCATAGGCGATCCGGGCACCCCCGGCGGACCGGGGACCACTACCCCTGGGTGGTCGATGTCATCCAACCACTAGATCTTGGGTTGGGGGCATTTCCGACCCTCCGCGTGTCGCGGCGCGGGCGCTCCCGGGGATCCAGGCCTCCGGATGCGACACTGGGGCGGCGCACCACCCGCTCGCGTCCCAGCCGCGAAGGCTACCGTAACGACCGATTTGGGGCGGCGGCGCCGGCGCCCTCATACACCTCCGCACATACGCGCGTAAGGCAATCTGCGAATTTTCACTCGAACGTGTGTTTGGCGCAACCTTTCGAAAGCTACTACCGTTGTGCCAGGCAGGGAGACCATTCGAGAGGGGCCGACGACGTGACCACCACCGCAGACAGTGCCACCATCACCGCCCAGGACCGCTCCCAGGGCCGACTCGAGCCGGTGCACGCCATGAATGACGTAAGCATGAACGGCGAGGAGCCCGGGCGACCCGCCCGCGCCCTCCCCGGCCGACCTCCAGGCATCCGCGCCGACAGCTCCGGGCTCACCGACCGGCAGCGCCGGGTCATCGAGGTCATCCGCGACTCGGTCCAGCGGCGCGGCTACCCGCCGTCGATGCGGGAGATCGGGCAGGCGGTCGGTCTCTCCAGCACCTCCTCGGTGGCGCACCAGCTCATGGCACTGGAGCGCAAGGGCTTCCTCCGCCGAGACCCGCACCGGCCCCGCGCCTACGAGGTCCGCGGCTCCGACCAGCCGAGCACCCAGCCGACCGACACCACCGGCAAGCCGGCCGCGTCGTACGTCCCGCTGGTCGGCCGCATCGCGGCCGGTGGCCCGATCCTGGCCGAAGAGTCCGTCGAGGACGTCTTCCCCCTCCCCCGCCAGCTGGTCGGCGACGGCGAACTGTTCGTCCTGAAGGTCGTCGGCGACTCGATGATCGAGGCCGCCATCTGTGACGGCGACTGGGTCACCGTCCGCCGTCAGCCCGTCGCGGAGAACGGCGACATCGTCGCCGCGATGCTCGACGGCGAGGCCACCGTCAAGCGCTTCAAGCGCGAGGACGGCCACGTCTGGCTGCTCCCGCACAACGCGGCGTACCAGCCCATCCCCGGCGACGAAG
>NZ_JAINVG010000130.1 GCF_020400725.1 Streptomyces sp. NK15101
CTCCCCTCCCGGCCCCCCCCGCGGCCGCCGCCGCCGCGGCGCCCCCCGCGCTCGGGGCCCCGCCGCTGACGAGCGTGCGGCAGCCCATCGAGGAGATGGGCCGCACCATGGCGCGGATGCTCCTGCAGGAGATCGCCTCGCCCAGCGAGGCGGACGAACAGCCCCGCCGGATGCTGCCGACCGAACTGGTCGTCCGCGCCTCCTCCTGAGGCCCGCCGGATGCCGCCGGCCGAACTCCTGACGCCCGCCGGCTGCGCTCCTGACGCCCGCCGGATGCCGCCCGCCGGACTCGTCGCCCGCGCCTCCTCCTGACCGCGCCCGGAGCCCCGCCGGCCCCGCCGGTGCCGAGATGCAGCCGCCCCGGGGGCCCCGGAGAATGGACACCGTACCGGGCCCGTATCCGCGAACAGGGCGCTCCCGACGGCGTCCGACCCTGCAAGGGGGCGGTGGACGATGTCGCTGCGCAGGCCGAACCGGCCGCCCACGGCGCCCGGTGCACTGCGCACCTGGACCCTGGTGTACCTCCTGGTCGTGACCCTGCTGACCGTCGCGTACCTGGAGTTCCCCGCCCGGCACACCACCCTGTGGGCGCTCATCGGACTCAGCGGCGTCGCCGCCATCCTCGTCGGCGTCCGCCTGCACCGGCCGTCCCGGCGCTGGCCCTGGCTGGTGCTCGCCGCCGCCAACCTCACCTTCGTGAGCGGCGACACCGCCTACAACGCCCTGGAGGCCTTCTTCGGTCAGACAAGACCCTTCCCGTCCATCGCGGACGCCCTCTACCTGATCACCTACCCGCTGTTCGCGATCGGCCTCTTCGGGTTCATCCGCTACCGGGCCGTCGGCCGCGACCTCGGCGTCGTCCTCGACGCGCTGATCCTCACCTCCGGCCTCGCGCTGCTCTCCTGGGTCAACCTCATCACCCCGCTCGCCAGGAGCGAGGACATGACCTGGGCCGAGAAGGCCATCTCCATCGCGTATCCCCTCGGTGACGTGCTGATGCTCGCGATGCTCGCCCGGCTCCTAGTCCCCGGCGGGCTGCGCTCCCGGGCCGTGCAGCTCCTCACCCTCGGCACCTGCGGCATCCTCGCCTCCGACGTCATCTACGGCATCAAGCAGCTCGACGGCACCTGGGAGGTCGGCACCCCCTGGGACCTCGGCTGGGTCGTCTTCTTCACCGCCTGGGGCCTCGCCGCCCTCCACCCCTCCATGACCGGCCTCACCGAGCGCGCCCCCGAACCGGCCCCGCACGTCGCCGAACAGCGGCTCGCGCTGCTCGCCGGGGCCTCCCTCGTCGCCCCCGGCCTGCTGCTCCTCCAGTCGCTGCGCCACGCGCAGAGCGAGGACACCGCCGTCATCGCCATCTTCTCGGCCCTGATGTTCCTCCTGGTCCTCGTCCGGCTCTGGGGCATGATGAGCGACCACGGCAAGGCCGAGGCCCACGAGCGCAGCCTCCGGGTCGCCGCCGCCTCCCTCGTCGCCGCCCTCAGCCCCCGCGAGGTCGCCGGAGCGGTCGAGGGGGCCTCCGCGGCCCTCTTCGGCCCGGGCACCTCCCACCAGGTCCTCCTCCTCACCCGGGACCGCCGCGGCGGCCTCACCGCCGTGGCCACCGCCGAGCACCCCTGGAGCTGCCGCACCGACGAGCTGATCCGACCCCGCGGCACCGACTGGTCCGACCTGGTCGCGGAGGGAGCCCGGCTGCTGCCCCTGACCCGGCTCGACCCGTCCATCGCCGCCGAGATCACGCCCGAGACCCACGTCCTGCTCTGTCCCCTGGAGCTCCAGGCCCCCTCCGGAGGCGAACCGCTGCTCGGCGTGCTGCTCTTCGCGGGAACCGAGAAGAAGCTCGCGGAGATCTCGGGCCCCGCCCAGTCCCTCGCCTCCCAGGCGGCCCTGGCCCTCGAACGCTTCGGGCTCAGCGAGGAGGTCAACCGCCGCACCAGCGAGGCCTACTTCCGCACCCTCGTGCACAACACCTCGGACGTCATCCTGATCCTGGACGACGACGACACCATCCGGTACGCCAGCCCCTCGGCCGAGTCCATGTTCGGCCGCTCCCTGCTCCCCGGCACGCCGCTCACCGAACTCCTCGCCCCCGCCGACACGACGAGCGCCCTGCGCCTCGTCGCCGACGCGCGCGCCCGCGGCGCCACCGACGCCCGGGACGACTGGAAGCTGCTGCACGGCGACTCCGGGGAGCTGGAGGCCGAGGTCCGGTGCAGCAACCTGCGCGACGAGCGCACCGTCCACGGTCTCGTCCTCACCCTCCGCGACGTCACCGAGCAGCGGAAACTGGAGCGGGAACTGACCCACCGGGCGTTCCACGACTCGCTCACCGGGCTCCCCAACCGGGTCCTGCTCCTCGAACGCATCGAGCGGGCGCTCCTCCGCGGCCGCCGCGAGTCCACCCTGACCTGCATGCTCTTCGTCGACCTCGACGACTTCAAGGTCGTCAACGACACCATGGGGCACTCCGTCGGCGACGAGCTCCTCGTCGCCGTCGCCCGCCGCCTCACCTCGGTGCTGCGGCTCACCGACACCGCCGCCCGGCTCGGCGGCGACGAGTTCGCCGTCCTCATCGAGGGGGCGCGCGAGCCCCGCGACGCCGAGGCCCTCGCGGCCGAGATCGTGCACACCCTCAGCCAGCCGTTCCACCTCACCGACGGCGCCGTCTCCGTGTCGACCAGCGTCGGCATCGCGACCGTGCTCGACAGCGCCCACGCCGAGGAGCTCCTCGGCCACGCCGACCTCGCCCTGTACGCGGCCAAGGCCGCCGGCAAGAAGCGGTGGCGGCTCTTCCACCCCGAGCTCCACTCCCGGCTCGTCGCCCGTCACGAACTCCAGGAGGGCATGGACCGGGCCATCGCCGACCACGCCTTCGCCCTGCGCTACCAGCCGATCGTCGAGGTGGACGGCGGCTCCCCGGCCGGTCTCGAAGCGCTCATCCGCTGGCCGCACGCCCGCCGCGGCATGGTGCCGCCCGACCAGTTCATCACCCTGGCCGAGGAGAGCGGCCACATCATGCCGCTGGGCGCCTGGGTCCTGGAACACGCGGCGCTCGACATCGCCCACTGGCAGCGCGCCCACCCCGGCGGCACCCCGCTGCGGGCCAACGTGAACGTCTCGGCCCGCCAGTTCCGCGACCCGGGCTTCCTCGAGGAGGTGCGCCGCGCCCTCCACTCCTCCGGCCTCGCGCCCGGCTCGCTCGTCCTGGAGCTCACCGAGTCCGTCCTCATGCGCAAGGACGCCCAGATCCGGACCACCATGTCCTCCCTCAAGGACCTGGGGGTGGGCATCGCGATCGACGACTTCGGCACCGGGTTCTCCTCGCTCAGCTACCTCCGCGAGTTCCCCATCGACGTCCTCAAGGTCGACAAGTCGTTCATCGACGACATCACCACCGACCCCCAGCAGGTGGCGCTCGTGGAGGGCATCGTGCGCATCGCCGACGTCCTCGGCCTCCAGGTCGTCGCCGAGGGCATCGAACACGAGGAACAGCGGGCGCTGCTCGCCGAGATGGGCTGCCGCTACGGGCAGGGCTACCTCTTCGCCCGCCCCATGACCGCCCACCAGGCCGAGTCCTATCTGCACCACGCCCCGCCCGCGGGCGCCCGGCCCGCCGCCCGGGCGGCCGCCCGCCGGGCCGTCCGGCTCGCGGGTCCCGCCCCGGCCGTCCGCACCGCCCGGGTCCCGCGCGAGTCCCGCTGGCGGGACCTGGAGCGCCTCCGGCGGACCAGTCTCATGTGCGACGCCGTCATCGACGAGGTCGACGGCCGCCGCATCCGGGTCGGCGACGACTGGCTCGTCGACTTCGCCTCCTGCAACTACCTCGGCTTCGACCTCGAGCCCACCATCATCGAGGCCATCGAACCCGAGGTCCGGCGGTGGGGCACGCACCCCAGCTGGTCCCGGCTCATCGGCAGCCCCCGGATCTACCCCCGCATCGAGGAGCGGCTCACCGAACTCCTCGGCGCGTCCGACACCCTGCTGCTGCCCACCATCACCCTCATCCACCAGTCCGTCATCCCGCTCCTCGCCGGCACCGGGCAGGTCTTCGTGGAGGCGCAGGCGCACCGCACCGTGTACGACGGCTGCGTCGGCGCGCGGGGACAGGGCGCCGAGGTCCACCGCTTCCGCGCCGACCGGCCGGAGGAGCTGGCGAGCCTGCTGCGCGGCGCGCCCGCCGGCGCCGGCCGGCTCGTCTGCATGGACGGCGTCAACAGCATGACGGGCAACTTCCCCGACCTGCCCGTCCTCGCCCGGATCTGCCGGGAGAACGGCGCCCTGCTGTACATCGACGACGCCCACGGCTTCGGCGTCATCGGGGAGCGGCACGCCGACGAGAGCAGCCCGTACGGCTCGCGCGGCAACAGCATCGTCCGCCACCTCGGCGAGACCTACGACAACCTGGTCCTGGTCGGCGGCTTCTCCAAGGCCTTCTCCTCGCTGCTCGCCTTCATCGCCGTGCCGAAGTGGCTCAAGGACCACCTGAAGGTGGCGGCGTCCCCGTACCTGTACTCGGGGCCCTCGCCGACCGCCTCGCTCGCTACTGCTTTCGCCGGACTCGACCTCAACGACGAGCGCGGGGACGAGATCAGGGCCCGCCTGTACCGCAGGACGGCCCGCGTCCTCGCCCACGTGCGGGGCCTGGGCATCGCCACCCCCAACACCGACGGCCTGCCGATCGTCGAGATCCCCCTCGGCGACGCCGGGGACCTCGACGCCGTCGCCACGTTCCTCTGGGAGCGCGGCATCTACGTGACGCTCGCGTCCTACCCGCTCGTCCCGCGCGACCGGATCGGCTTCCGCATCCAGATCACGGCCGCCAACACCGACGAGGAGATCGACCAGCTGTGCGCCGCCCTCACGGAGCTCGCCGCGCGGTTCACCCTGCAGTCCGCCGCGGCCACCCGCTCCGTCACGGCCGGCCGGCCCGCGGAGGAGTGATGGACCGGACACCGCAGGGCCCCCCGGAGGCGGGCCGGGTCCGCCGCAACCGGGACGCCGACTGGGACGACTGGCCCGTCGCCGACTACCTCGCCGAGAACTACCGCAGCCTCCACCCCTGCGACGTCGGCGTCATCCGTCACCACGCCGCCGTCTACCGGCGCTTCGCCCCCGGCGGCCTGTCCCGCACCCTGGAACTCGGCGCCGGTCCCAACCTGTACCCGCTGATGCTCGCGGGTGCCGCGAGCCGGGGCGTCGACGCCCTCGAACCGAGCAGTGCCGGCCTCCGCTACCTGCGCGGACAGCTCGCCCACGGCGTCGACGACAGCTGGCGGCCCTTCTACGCCCTGTGCCGCTCCCTCGACCCCCGCCTCCCGGCGGACTGCGCGGAGGCGCTCCGCCGGGTGCGGGTCGTCCGGGGCACCGCCGACGACCTGGTCCCCGGCAGCTACGACCTCGCCTCGATGAACTTCGTCGCCGAGAGCGTCACCGAGGACTTCGCCGAGTTCACCGCCCTCTGCGACGCCTTCGTCCGCGCCGTCCGCCCCGGCGGCACCCTTCTCGCCGCCTTCATGGAACGCATGCCGAGCTACCGCATCGGCACCGGCCCGGTCTGGCCGGCCTGCCCGGTCGACGAGACCGCCCTGCGGGCCGTGTTCGCCCCCCGCACCACCGGGCTGCGGATCGCCGGGGTCGCGAAGGACCGCACCCTGCCCGAGTACGGGGACACCGGCGTCCTGCTGCTCACCGCCGAACGGCCCGTCCCCTGACGCCGGGCCGTCTCCGTCCGCCACGGTGCCGTCACGCCAGCAGCTCCCGGTAGAGCGCCGCGTACCGGGCGGCGAAGCGCTCCGGGCCGAAGTGGTCCTCGACGAGGGCCCGCCCCCGCTCCGCGAGCATGTCCCAGGAGCGCGGCTGGTCGAGCAGCCACGCCAGCTGCTGCCCGGTGCGGCGCCCGTCGCCCGCAGGGGCCCGCAGCACGGCGTGGCCGAAGTCGGCGAACTGGGGGAGGTCGCTGAGGATCGAGGGCCGGCCCGTGGCCAGCGCCTGGAGCACGGTGAACGGGATGTCCGGGGTGCCGCCGAGCGCGACCGGCGGGTACAGCAGCACCTGGACGGAGGCGAGCAGGGCGTGCATGTCGTCGACGTACCCCCGCACCTCGACGTCGGGCAGTCCGGCCGCCCCCGCCCGCTCCCGCAGCGCCTCGTCGAGGGCGACGGTGTCCTGCCCCGGCCGTCCCCGCATCGCGAGCACCAGCCGGAACCTGGCTCCCTCCCGGTGGGCCTCCGCCGCCGCCTCGATGGCCGTCTCCGCCCCGCCGTGCGGCTCGTGGCGTCCGGCGAACAGGACGGCGGGGAATCCCTCCGGCCGCGGCAGGTACGGCCACTCGTCCAGGGCGATCATCGGCGGGACGACACGGACGTCGCCGAAGTCGGCGGCCCGCAGCAGACGGGCCATCGACTCGGACAGGGCGACCGTCGTCCCCAGGGGCCGGGAGGCGCCGAGGAAGCGGTTGTCCGTCACACCGGGCACGGTGTGCACGACCGGCCGCCCGCCGAGCAGCAGCGGGCGCATCCGGGAGAAGGCCGGGAAGGTGCGGCCGATGGTCAGGAAGGCGTGCACCAGGTCGACCCGGCGGGCGAACAGGGTCCCGGCGAGCCCGGACTGCACCCGTGCGGGGGCGTGCGGCGTGCCGCCGCGGGAGAGGACGTGGACCGGCCGTCCGTGGTCCGGGGCGGTCCGGCGCCCTTTCGGCCGCTGGGCGAACCACACGAAGTCCACGTTCGGCAGCGATCCGAGGACGTCGGCGGCCAGTCGCAGACCACCGCCCTCCGCTCCGTTCAGCGGACCGCCGGTCAGGAGCAGGACCCGGGGCCGCTCACCGCGGCGCATCGGGCACCTCCGCGGCGGCCCGCGCGGAGGTCGGGGCGAGCGGCCCGGTCACGGCACACCGCCGGTGGTCCGGGCCCTCGTGGTACGCAGCCGGGCGGGGTCCCGGGGGACGGCCGTGCCGGCCTCGGGCAGCAGGTACACCTCGGGCGCGCGCGGGATGAGGCCCTCGGGGAACAGCGCGTCGGTCTGCGTCCGGTAGCCCCGGATCAGCTCCGCCTTCCGGTCGAGGTCCCGTTCCCAGGCGCGGGCCACCAGACGGTGCCGGCCGGTGAACTCCGCGTCGGCGGCGGCCGTCTGGTTGTACGGGAAGTCGCTGTAGTACACGACCCGGCGGCCGCTGCGCTCGGCGGCGGTGCGGGCCAGGACGTGGTCGGCGTGCCCGCCCACGCCGAGCGGCGCGAGCACCAGGCCGCCGGAGCGGGCGGGCAGCAGCTCCTCGATGGTCCGCCCGGCCGCGCGCAGGGTCTCGGCGTCGTGCTCGGAGATCCGGCCCCGGGACAGGTGCAGCCGGTACGTCGGGTACACGTGCACCAGTTCGGGCAGCAGCGGGGCCAGCCGCCCGACGCCCGGACGGGGCCGCGGCAGCCGCCGGAACAGCCCGTCGACCAGGCCGACGTGGTGCCAGTCCACGTCGAGCAGCTCCAGGACCCGCCGGTCCTCCTCGCGCCGGCTGGCGAACAGCTCCTCCGCGTCGTCGGCCCGGGCCTGCCGCAGGTACTGGCGGGCGGAGAGGGTGTACGGCGGTGGCGCGGCCTCCGTGAACAGCGTGGCGACCGTCACCGGCGCCCGCCTCCCCGCCCAGCCGAGCAGTGCGCCGCAGGACAGCACGGCGTCGTCCAGGTGCGGCGAGAGCACGATCATCGGGACGCCGGAGCCGAGGACGGTCCGGACGAAGGCGGTCAGCGGGTCGTCTGCCATGACGCACCCCTCTTCCTCGGCCGCCGCGCGGCGGCTGGCGGGTCCAGAAGCCGGTGGGCCAGCGCCAGGTAGCGGCCCGTCATCTCGTCCCACGCGTAATGCCGTGCCGCGATCCCGGCGCGGTGGCCCAGCCGGCGGCGCAGCGCGGCGTCCGTGGCCAGCTCGGTCATCCGCGCGCCGAACGCCGCCACGTCGAACGGCGGCACGGCCACGTCGCCGTTGCCGCGCATCCAGCGCAGCGCGGGCAGGTCGAAGTGCAGCACGGGCTTGCCGTACGACATGCCCTCCAGGGCCACCAGGCCGAAGGTCTCGTGCCGCGAGGGCATCACCAGGAAGGCGCTGTCGCGCAGCAGCTGGCGCTTGCGCTCCTCTCCGGCGCACCCCACCCAGTGGATCCGGGGCTCCGGGCCGGGGGCGTGCGCGGCGACGAGCGCGGCGAGGCGGCGTTCCTCGGAGGGGACGCCGCTGCCCGCGAGCAGCAGGTCGAGCGGGGGCCGGGCCCGGTCGTAGGCGTCGAGCAGCAGGTCGAGGCCCTTGCCCCAGGTGTCGATCCGGCCCAGGAAGAGGATGAACTGTCCGGACCCGAGCAGGGCCTCGTCGAGGAGGTGCCGGTCGACCCCGTCGGGGATGACCTGCACGTCGGCTCGGGGGCTGAGCCGGCGGATCGCCGATCCGTCGGCGGCGTTCAGCGCCACGATGTGCCGGTAGCAGCGCAGGCCGAGCCGCTCGACCAGGAGGGACGGCACGCGGTGCGGCCGCCACCGGGTCTCCGGACGGCGGCCCTGGGCGATGCCGATCACGGGGGCGCCGGTCGTCAGGGGCAGGAGGCCCGTCGGGAACGGGGGAGTGAAGCTCTCCAGCCACAGGTCGTGGCGGATCCGGCGGGCCGCGAGCGGCAGCAGCGCGAGGAACAGCAGCCGCCCGGCGCGCGGCCCCGCCCGGCCCACCGGGAGCCGGACGTAACGGATGCCGTCCCGGTCCTCGGCGCCGCCGTGCCGGCCCGCCGTCACGACGGTCACCCGGAAGTCCTCGGCGAGCCGCCGGGCCACCTTGTCGGCCACCAGCGCCGCGCCGCTCCGGCAGGCGGGGGCGTCCGAGCCGTCGTAGACCGAGACCACCACGTGCCGTCGCTCCGCGGTCGCGCCGGGCTCCGGCACGGCGGCCGCCCGTTCCCGTTCCCGCATCACGTCGAGGATCCGCTCCAGGGCCGCGTCGGCCACCAGGGACGGAGCCCTGTCGCCGTCGAGCCAGGCGATCCCCGGCAGCCGCCGCGACCAGCCGCGGCAGCGTTCCCACCAGGCGGCCGAGGGTCCCGCGGCGCCCTCCGGGCCGAGGCTCCACAGCGCCTCGGGTCCGTTCTCCACGAGGAGGGTGAGACCGTAGCCGCCGGCGATCCGGCCGAATCCGGCCGTGCCGCCGGATCGGGCCGGGAGGCCGAACCTCACCAGTTCGTCCAGCGGCCCGCGGTCCGTCAGGACCACGGCCTGTCCGCCGTGGGCCCGCGCCCGTGCCAGCAGCCGGGCCACGGCGATCCGCGCCGCGAGCCCGGACGAGTCGAGGAAGGCGTGGACACGGCGCGGCCAGGATCCCCGGCGCTCGGGATCCGTGGCGCGCCGTGCCCACGCGTCCCGGCCCGGTTCCCCCGTCTCCCTCACGTGGGGCGGAACCGGGAGCCGGCGGCACAGGAGGCAGCCGTGGCAGGGGAGGACGAGGACGGTGACGCCGCGTTCGCGCAGCAGTGTCGCGAGCCGGCGCGCCAGCGAGGAGGTGCCCTCGGCGTCGGGTCCCGACACCGCGACGAGCAGAGGCCCCCGGACGGCGGTCATGACGCCCGCCTCCGTCGCTCTCCGGTCCTCGCCGAAGGGACCCGGGGGAGTCGCGGGAACGTCTCGTGGACCGCGCGCCGGCCTCCGCGAGGGCCGGGCACGCGCTGCGGGGGGATCGGGGCGCGGGCGGGCCCGTCGTCACGCGGGGCAGGGACCGCGGAGGTGTGGGACCGGGGCGTCGCGGCCGGGCGGGCCGGTGGACCTGAGCCGCTGCCGCGGCGCGCGGTTCGCGTGTGGGCCGTGCGGGCCCGCCGCCGGCGTCCGGCGCCCCGCGGCCGGCACATCCGGAGCAGGGGTGGGGGGACGACGGGGCCGATCCGGTCGGAGGCCCGGCGGGCCGGGTGGGCGGTGGCGGTGCGGGGGGAGTGGCCGAGCGGGCGGCGCCGGGCATCGGCGAGGGGCCAGTCGGTCACACGTCGCAGCGGGTGCGGAACGGGTGCCACCGGCGTTCGGCTGAGGGGGCTGGAGGTCACGACGAGCCTCTTCCGTCAACCGACCCTGCCGAGGGTGTGCGCTCAAGGCATGGTCTGTCCTGAAATGTTGCTTTCTTCAGCGATAGCACTGTTCGATATGGTTCGTCAACCGGGAACGCCGTGGGGGGCATGAGGGCCGCGGAGAGGCCCGTGCGCCAGGCGCGACAGGGCGTTGTGCGGCCGCTCGTCGAGGAGGGCGCCGAGGATGCGGGCACCGTCGCGGACCGTGCGGGGGTGCGACGGACCGTGACGGCGCGGCAGTTCCAGGCTCGGCACCTCGGCGACGCGCAGCCCGTAGTGCAGCGCGTGCGTGACGAGTTCGGCCCCGAGCTCCACACCGTCCTCGCGCAGGTCGAGGAGGTCGACGAAGGGGCGCCGGAACGCGCAGAACCCGTACCAGAGATCCGTGAGGTGCTGGCCGTACAGCCGGCGGGCGAGCCGCAGCAGCGCGCGGTGCCCCAGGCGCCGCGACAGCGGATAGTCGGCGTAGTCGCCGCCCGCGATGAAACGCGAGCCCTTCACGAAGTCGTAACCGCTTTCCAGATAGTGCAGGTAATGCGGGATCTCGTGCGGCGACATGGTGCCGTCGGCGTTCATCAGGACGATCAGGTCCCCGGTCGCCGCGAGCAGGGCGGCGTGCGGGATGTCGCCCCGCGTGAAGTCCCACTTCCCGAGCCGGAGCACGGCGATCCCGTCGCGCACGGCGCTCTCCTCGGCCGGGCCGCCGATCAGGACGACCTCCCGCACGCTCGACGGCAGCTGGTCGAGGAGCCGGTCGAGGGCCGCTCCCGGGCTCCCGTCGCCGGGGTGGGCCGTGAGGACGAGACTCACCGTCCGGGTGCCGGAACGGGGCGTCCGGTCGGTGGACCGGCGCAGGGGATGCGAATCGCTGCCCATCGGGGAATCGCCACTCATCGGTACGCCCTGACTCGTCGGTTCGGCCTCTCGGCGACCGGACCGCTTTCCCAGAATCCTGCGCCCGGGGTGACGCCGTCAAGAAAAGCGGAAGGATATGCGGCCGTCCGCGAAGGAATGAGACGGAGGAAGGGGTCGGAGGGGGAAGGAATTCCCGCCCTGTCAAGGGGGTATTTCTGCGCGCGTTCCCCGAGAGGAATACAATCCCGTCATGGCAGGGCGAATTGAGGACTACGCCCTCGTCGGTGACCTGGAGACCGCCGCGCTCATCGGGACCGACGGGTCCGTCGACTGGTGGTGCGCGCCCCGCTTCGACTCGCCCGCCTGTCTCGCGGGTCTCCTCGGCGATCCGGACCACGGCAGCTGGATCCTCGCCCCGGTCGGCAGCAGCCGCTGCACGCGCAGGAGTTACCGGGACGACACGCTGGTTCTGGACACCTTCTGGGAGACCCCCTCCGGGACGGTCCGGGTCACCGACCTCATGCCGCCGCGCTCGCGGGGCCTCCCGTCCGACGGCGGCCCGAGGATCATCCGTGTCGTCGAGGGGATCGCCGGACGGGTCCCCGTGCGGGGCGAGTTGAGGGTCCGGTTCCACCACGGCAGCATCGTCCCCTGGACCCGCTCCACGGACCGGCACACCGTCGTCTCCATCGCCGGACCCGACGCCGCCCACCTCTCCTGCGGGCCCGGCGTCGAACTCGACGTCACCCGGGAGCGCACGAGCTGCGAGTTCACCGTCACGGCCGGCCGGCGGGTCGCCTTCGTCCTCGGCTGGAGCCCCTCGCACGCCCCGCCGCCACCGCCCGCCCCGCCCGCCGACGTCGCCGCCGCCGCGCTCACCCGTACCCTCGGCTTCTGGAACGACTGGGCGGCCGCACTCCGTTACGAAGGCCCCGCGCGCGAGGCCGTGCTCCGCTCCCTGCTCACCCTCAAGGCCCTCACCTACGCCCCCACCGGCGGCATCGTCGCCGCCGCCACCTCCTCCCTGCCGGAGTCCATCGGCGGCAGCCGCAACTGGGACTACCGCTTCTGCTGGCTGCGGGACTCCACCTTCACCCTCTCCTGTCTGCTCCGCAGCGGCTACCGCAGGGAGGCGCTGGCCTGGACCGAGTGGCTGCTGCGCGCCGTCGCGGGCGATCCCGACGACCTCCAGCCGCTGTACGGCGTCGAGGGCCAGCGACGGCTTCCCGAGACGCACGCCGACTGGCTTCCCGGCTACGAGGAATCACGGCCCGTCAGGTTCGGCAACGCGGCCGTCGGCCAGTTCCAGCTCGACATCTACGGCGAGGTGCTCAGCACCGTCTACTCGGCCGTCCGCGCGGGCGTCGTCCTCGACCCCGCGGCCTGGGCCCTGGTGGCCTCGCTCCTGGAATACCTCGGCAAGCGCTGGCGGGAGCCCGACGAGGGCATCTGGGAAGTCCGGGGCCCGCGCCGCCACTTCGTCCACTCCAAGGTCATGGCCTGGGTCGCCGCCGACCGTGCCGTCCGCCTCGCCCGCGTCGCCGGCCTGCGCGGCTCCCTCGCGCACTGGCAGGCGCTCCGCGCCGAACTGCACGCGGAGATCTGCGCCCGCGGGTGGAGCGAGGAACAGTGCTCCTTCACCCAGTACTACGGAAGCCGGCAGGTCGACGCCACCGCCCTGCTGATCCCCCGGCTCGGCTTCCTCCCCGCCGGAGACCCCCGTGTCCTCGGCACCGTCCGGGCGATGGAGCGGCTCGAGGAGCACGGCTTCCTGCGTCGGTACGGCGACGTGCGGGACGGCGGCACGCACGAGCTCGACGACCTCGGCGGCACCGAGGGGACCTTCGTCGCCTGCACGTTCTGGTACGCCGACGCCCTCGCCATGACGGGCCGCGCCGACGAGGCCCGGGCCGTCTTCGAGCGGCTCCTCGACGTCCGCAACGACGTCGGGCTGCTCGCCGAGGAATGGGACCCCGTGGCCGGCCGTCAGCTGGGCAACACGCCCCAGGCGCTCAGTCATGTCGCCCTGGTGAACACGGCGTTCACCCTGTACGGCACCCGCCGCCACGACCGCGACCGCGGTCGCCTGGCTGTGGCGTGATCGCGTCGAACTCCGGCGCGGCGCCGGGGACAGGGGGCGGACACGGACCGGTACGTCGTCATTCCGGGCGCGCCGGCGCTCCTGCTCGCGCTCTGCGGGGCGGCCGCGCTCCGCACCGGCCGGATGCCGCCCTGGATGCGGCGGCGCGTCTTCCGGCCGGCGACGCACGGCTGGGGGCAGCCGGCGATGGCCGCGGCGTTCGCGATCCGGGG
>NZ_JAINVG010000131.1 GCF_020400725.1 Streptomyces sp. NK15101
GCCCGGCCCGTCGGCGCCGCCCGCCAAGGAGGCCCGCCCGCCGGCCCCCACCGCGTCCGCCACCCGGAGCCCGGAGGGACCCGCCGACGCGCCGCCCGGCACCGAACTGGCCAGCACGGGGCGGGAGTCGGAGACGTACGCGCACGTCCTCGTCCCGCTCGCCGCGGGGCTCTTCCTGCTCGGCGCGGTTCTGGTGCGGGCCGCCCGCCGCCCCCGGCACCGCTGAGCCATGCTCCGTACACCTTCCCGTTCATCCCGGTCTGCGACCATCCCCGGATGAACTACCAGACCAGCCCCGGCGCCCCCGTCCGCTCCGGCATCCCCGAGCACGGCCGCGTCCCCAAGTACTACGCCGTCAAGGCGAAGATCGCCCTGATGATCGACGAGCTGGGGGAGGGCGGGCCGCTGCCCACCGAGCGCGATCTCGCCGTCCGGTACGAGGTGTCGCGCGAGACGGTCCGGCAGGCGCTGCGCGAACTGCTCCTCGAAGGGCGGCTGCGCCGCCAGGGCCGGGGCACGGTCGTCGCCGGCCCCAAGCTGGAGCAGCCCCTCTCGCTCGCCAGCTACACGGAGGGCGTGCGCCGTCAGGGTCGCCGCCCCGGCCGCAGCCTGATCTCGCTCGACCGCTTCCCCTGTCCGGCGGCGCTCGCCCCCGAGGTCGGCGCCGAACGGGGCGAGCCCGTCTGGCACATGGAGCGCGTGCTGCTCGCCGACGACGAGCGGGTCGGCCTGGAGAGCACGTACGTCTCCGAGGCCCGCGCCCCCCGCCTCGACACCGAGTTCGACCCGGACTCCTCCTTCTACGCCTACCTCCACGACCGGCTCGGCATCTCCTTCGGCGACGCCGACGAGCGCATCGAGACCGTCCTCGCGACCCCGCGCGAGGCCCTGCTCATCGGCACGCCCCCGGCGCTGCCGATGCTGCTGCTCCACCGCGTCTCCCGGGACACCTCGGGGCGGCCCCTGGAGCGCGTCCGCACGCTCTACCGGGGGGACCGGTTCAGCTTCACCGCCCATCTGGGGCAGCAGGGCTGACCTCACCTGAGATAACGGAACGGTAACGGGTCTGGTCCAAGCTTGTCGGTCCGTTCACCGTCCCGTCGTCCACCGGATCCGTCCGGTCCACCCGCTCCCGCGACCGTCGACGTCATGAAGGTGATCGTCGTAGGAGCCGGCGTGGTGGGAACCATGCACGCCTGGCACGCAGTGGAACGCGGCCACGAGGTCGTGCACATCGAGCGCGAGGCCGAGGCGCGCGGGGCGTCCCTCCGCAACTTCGGCCAGATCTGGGTGAGCGGACGGGCGGGCGGCGAGGAGCTCGACACCGCCCTGCGCGCCCGCGAGCTGTGGGAGGGCATCGGCGCCCGCGTCCCCGGCCTCGGCTTCCGGGCCATCGGCTCCCTCACCCCCGTGCGGAACGCCCTCGAACTCGCCGTCGCCGAGGCCGCCGTGGCCCGCCCCGACGCCGCCGCCCGCGGCTACGAGCTGCTCGCCGCCGACGAGGCCCGCGCGGTCAACCCCGCCCTGCGCGGGACGTTCGAGGCCGCCCTGTGGTGCGGGCGGGACGCGGCCGTCGAACCGCGCCTCGCCCAGCTGGCCCTCCGCGAGGCCCTCCTCGCCACCGGCCGCTACACCTTCCTCCCGAACCGCGAGGTGCGGGACGTCGTCGGGGAGCACTCCGTACGCGACGACCGCGGCGAGACCCACACCGGCGACGCCGTCGTCCTGTGCACCGGCGCCTGGCTCTCCGGCCTCGTCCGCGAGGTCGCCGGCGAGATCCCGGTCCGCCGGGTCCGGCTCCAGATGATGCAGACCGCACCCCTCGGCGAACCGCTCACCACCTCCGTCGCCGACGCCGACTCCTTCCGCTACTACCCGGCCTACGCGTCCCCCGCCCTGGACGCCCTCAACGAGGGCCAGGCGCAGGACCCGACCGCCGCCGCCCACAAGATGCAGCTGCTCATGGTGCAGCGGCTCGACGGCGGACTGACCATCGGCGACACCCACGAGTACGAGCACCCCTTCGCCTTCGACACCCTCGAAGACCCCTACGAGCACCTCACCCGCGTCGTCGAGTCCTTCCTCGGCCGCCCGCTGCCGAAGATCCGGCGCCGCTGGGCCGGGGTGTACGCGCAGTGCGTCGACACCAGCCGGGTCGTGCACCGCCAGCGGGTCCGCGACGGCGTCTGGCTGGTGACCGGACCCGGCGGCCGCGGCATGACCTGCTCGCCCGCCATCGCCGAGACGACCGCGAACGAACTGGGCTGGTGAACACCGTGAAGAAGCAGAACCTCGTCGTCCTGGACATGGCCGGGACCACCGTCGCCGACGGCGGCCTCGTCGAGCGGGCCTTCACGGCCGCCGCCGAACGCCTCGGCGAAGACCCCGCCACGATGATCGACCACGTCCGCGCCACCATGGGCGAGTCCAAGATCACCGTCTTCCGCCACCTCTTCGGCGGCGACGAGACCCGAGCCCGGGAGGCCAACCTCGCCTTCGAGACGGCGTACGGGGAGCTGGTCGCCGACGGCCTGATCGCACCGGTCCCCGGCGCGGCCGAGGCGATCGCCCGACTGAAGGACCAGGGCCGGACGGTCGTCCTCACCACCGGCTTCGCCCGCGTCACCCAGGACGCCGTCCTCGACGCCCTCGGCTGGCGCGACCTGGTCGAACTGACCCTCTGCCCGGCCGACGCCGGCGGCCGGGGCCGCCCGTACCCGGACATGGTCCTCGCCGCCCTCCTCCGCACCGGAGCCGTGGACGACGTCCGCCAGATGGTGGTCGCCGGCGACACCTCGTACGACATGCTCAGCGGCGTCCGCTCCGGCGCCGGGATCGTCGCGGGCGTCCTGACGGGCGCGCACGACGAGGCCGCGCTCACGGAACACGGCGCCACGCACGTCCTCGCCTCGGTCGCGCAGCTCCCGTCCCTGATAGGGGCGTACGAGGCATGACCAGCGGCATCCGCTTCGACGGCGTCACCGTCACGTACGGCGGCGACACCGTCCTCGACTCCCTCGACCTGACCGTCGAACCCGGCGAGGTCATGGCCCTCCTCGGACCTTCCGGCTCCGGCAAGACGACCGCGCTGCGGACCGTCGCCGGATTCGTCCGGCCGGCCTCCGGGCGGGTGCTCATCGGCGACCGCGACGTCACCGCGCTCCCGCCGCACAAGCGGGGCATCGGCATGGTCGTCCAGCAGTACGCCCTCTTCCCCCACCTGAAGGCGGAGGCCAACGTCGCCTTCGGCCTGAAGGCCCAGAAGGTGCCCAAGGGCGAGATCCCGGGGCGGGTCGCCGAAGCCCTGGAGATGACCGGGATGGCGGCCTACGCCCAGCGCTACCCCCGCGAGCTCTCCGGCGGCCAGCAGCAGCGCGTCGCCATCGCCCGCGCCCTCGCCATCCGCCCCCGGGTCCTCCTCCTCGACGAACCGCTGTCGGCGCTCGACGCCCAGCTGCGCTCCGGGATGCTGGCCGAACTGGCCCGGCTCCACCGCGAGCTCCCCGACGTGTCGATCCTGTACGTCACCCACGACCAGGTCGAGGCGCTGACCCTCGCCGACCGGATCGCCGTCATGGACAAGGCCAGGCTCCAGGACTGCGGCACCCCGCAGGACCTGTACAGGCGCCCCCGCACGGAGTTCACGGCGTCGTTCGTCGGGAACGCGAACCTGCTGCCGGTGACGGTGGGGGCGGGCGGGGCCACGTTCGAAGGCGTCCCCCTCGACGTCCCGGTCTCCGGCGCCGCGCCCGGCGCCACCGCCACCCTCTGCGTCCGCCCGCACCTCGTCGGCCTCGGCCCGGGGCCGAACGCCCTGAGCGGGCGGATCGCCGAGGTCCAGTGGCGCGGCTCCACCCACCGGCTGTACGTGGAGGTGGGCGGGCACCGGGTGAAGGCGGACGTGCGGGAGCTCAAGGAGACGCCGGCGCTCGGCACCGAGGTGACGCTGCACTTCGCGCCGGACGACGCGGTGCTGCTCGCCGCGGAGGTCGGCCATGGCTGAGGGCCTCATCGAACGGCGGCCCGCACCGGGGATCGTGCCCGCCCGTTCCGCCCCGGCGGAACGCATGCCCGCAAAGGCGCTCCGGGCCCTCCCTCCCGTCGCCGTCCTCGCCGTCGTCTTCCTCTACCCCCTCGCGCTCGTCGTCCAAGAGTCCCTCGCCCCCGGCGCCTACGCCGAGGTCTTCTCCTCCGCGTCCTTCCGCGACGCGCTCGTCACCACCGTGTGGCTGGCCGTCGCCTCCACCGCCGGGTGCCTGGCCCTCGGGTTCGTCCTCGCGCTCGTCATCGCGTTCGTGCCCTTCCCCGGCGGGAAGGCGGTGTCGAAGTCCATCGACGTCTTCCTCTCCTTCCCGTCCTTCCTGATCACGCTCGCCCTGCTGTTCCTCTACGGCACGGTCGGCATGGCCAACGGGATCTGGACGGACGTCACCGGCGACCCGGCGGGCCCCTTCCGGTTCCTCAGCACGCCGTGGGGCGTGCTCCTCGCCGAGATCACGTACTTCACGCCGTTCGTGATGCGCCCGCTCCTGGCCGCGTTCTCGCAGATGGAGACCGCCCAGCTGGAGGTGGCGTCCTCGCTCGGCGCCCGGCCGCTGCGGATCGTCCGGCAGGTGATCCTCCCCGAGGCGCTGCCCGCGCTCGCCGCCGGCGGCAGCCTCGTCCTCGTCATGTGCCTCAACGAGTTCGGGATCGTCCTCTTCACCGGCGCCAAGGGCGTCACGACCCTCCCGATGCTCGTCTACGGCAAGGCGATCCTCGAATCCGACTACGCCGCCGCCTGCGTCGTCGCCGTCGTCAACGTCGCCCTCTCGGTCGGCCTGTACGTCCTCTACCGGGGGGTGAGCCGCCGTGCTGGTGCATAGCCGTACGGGCAGGTGGACGACCTGGATCCTGTTCGCCGTCCTGTTCGTCCCGCTCTTCGCCCTGCCCCTCCTCGTCATCCTCGCCGCCTCGTTCGCCACGCACTGGTCCGGCGCCTTCCCCTCAGGTCCCACCGCAGCCCACTACACGGCGGCCGTGCGCGGGGAGTCCCTCCAGGCGCTCACCACCAGCCTGGTCACGGCCGTCACCGCGAGCGTGGTCGCGCTGACCGTCGGCACCTGGGCCGCGCTCGCCGCGGCCGCCCTGGGGAAGAGGGGCAAGCGGATCCTCGACGCCCTGTTCATGCTGCCGGTCGCCGTGCCGTCCGTGGTCGTCGGCCTGGCCGTCCTCGTCGCCTTCTCGCAGCCGCCGTTGCTCCTCAACGGCACGCGCTGGATCGTGATCCTCGCGCACACCGTCCTCGTCACGGCCTTCGCCCACCAGTCGGTCTCGGCCGCCCTCCGGCGCCTGGACCCGATGTACGAGCAGGCGGCGGCGAGTCTCGGCGCCCGTCCCTCGTACGTACTGCTCCGGGTGAAGCTCCCGCTCCTGCTGCCGTCCCTGACCGCGGCCGCCGGGCTCTGCTTCGCCCTGTCCATGGGGGAGCTGAGCGCCACGATGATGCTCTACCCGCCGGACTGGACGCCGCTGCCGGTGCTCGTCTTCACCGCCACGGACCGCGGCTCCCTGTTCACCGGCTCGGCACTCGCCGTGGTCCTCATGGCCGCGACGCTCCTCGCGCTCCTCGCCGTCTCCCGCATCCGCACCAGAGCCTCGTACCGCTAGTACCGCTTCCACCGCCCCGTACCGCTTCCACCGTCAGGAGAGAACAACGTCATGCTTACGCACGCCAAGCCGGTCGCCGCCGTCACCGGCGCCCTCGTCCTCGCCGCCGGCCTCACCGCCTGCGGATCCTCCTCCACCGCCTCCGACGAGAAGGTCGTCACCGTCTACAGCGCCGACGGCCTCAAGGGCGAGGCGGGCGACGGCTGGTACGACAAGGTCTTCGCCGACTTCGAGAAGCAGACCGGCATCAAGGTGAAGTACGTCGAGGGCGGCTCCGGCGAGATGGTGCAGCGCGCCCTCCGCGAGAAGTCCAACACCCAGGCCGACGTCCTCGTCACCCTGCCGCCCTTCATCCAGCAGGCCGGCTCCAAGGGCCTGCTCCAGGCGTACGAGCCGAAGGGCGCCGACCGGGTCGACGGCGGCGACAAGTCCGGTGACGGCACCTGGACCTCCGTCGTCAACAACTACTTCGGCTTCGTCCACAACAGGAAGGAGCTGCCCGCGGCCCCCAGGACCTGGGAGGAGCTGCTCGACGCGAAGTACGAGGACAAGCTCCAGTACTCCACCCCCGGCGTCGCGGGCGACGGCACCGCCGTCCTCATCAAGGCGATGCACGACTTCGGCGGCAAGGAGCCGGCCATGGAGTACCTGAAGAAGCTCCAGGCCAACAACGTCGGCCCGTCCTCCTCCACCTCCAAGCTCGCCCCCAAGGTGGACAAGGGCGAACTCCTCGTCGCCAACGGGGACGTCCAGATGAACTTCGCCCAGTCCAAGTCCATGCCGAACCTCGGCATCTGGTTCCCGGCCAAGGACGGCGGCAAGCCCACCACCTTCGCCCTGCCGTACGCCGCCGGCCTGGTGAACAAGGCCCCGCACACCGAGAACGGCAAGAAGCTCCTCGACTTCATGCTCAGCGAGGGCGCCCAGCGCGAGGTCAGCGCGATCGGCGGCGGCTTCCCGGCCCGCAAGGACGTCAAGGGCACCGACGCCAACGCCATCGAGCTGGCCAAGCTGATGGAGGGCGTCGAGGTCTTCGAGCCGGACTGGGCCGACATCGACGAGAACCTGGCGGAGTACGTCGACGCGTGGAAGTCCGCGACCGGCAGCTGACCGGCCGCCGATCCGCAGCCAAGAGTTCACCGTACGACCCTGGAAAGCCTCCGAACATCGCGGAAAGATAACGGGTACGGACCAACGCCCCTGAGAGATCAGGGGCGTTGGCGCGTCCCGACACCCCTTCCACGGAGGACTCCGACATGCCGATCGACGGCATCTCCGCCCCGCTCTCCCGGCGCACCGTGCTCGCCGCCGCCGGTGCCACCGCGGCCGTCGCCGCCACCGGGCTCGCCACCGCCCCCGCCGCCCGGGCCGCCACCGCCGCCCCGACGCTCCCGAACGGCACCAGCCAGGACAAGGTGCTCGTCGTCGGCATGGACGGACTGCGGTACGACCGCATCGACGCCGCCAAGGCCCCGAACCTCAAGTCCCTCATGGCGAACGGCACCTACGGCCTCTCGCTGCTCTACGCCAACCCGATGGCCGCCACCTCCTCCGGCCCCGGCTGGTCGACCATCTCCACCGGCGTCTGGCCCGACAAGCACGGCGTCAAGGACAACACCTTCAGCGGCCGCAACTACGGCGCCTACCCGGGCTTCCTCGCCCGCCTGAACCAGGTCCGCCCCGGGCTCTCCCTCTTCGCCGCGGTCGACTGGCCCGAGCTCGACACCTACGGGACGGTCACCCCCGGCGCCGACGCCAAGCTCGTGTACGACAACGACTACGCGGTCAACGACCTCACGATCACCGAGATCACCGAGGACGTCCTCCGGAACCAGAACCCCGACGTCCTCTTCGTCTACTTCGGCGAGACCGACGAGATCGGCCACGCCTACGGCGCCGCCAGCCAGAAGTACCTCGACGCCATCGACGTCCAGGACGGCTACCTCGGCCGGCTCCTCACCGCGATCCGGGCCCGCCCCACGTACGCCACCGAGCGCTGGACCGTCATCGTCGCCACCGACCACGGCCACACCGACGCCGGCGGCCACGGCGGCTCCACCATCGAGGAGCGCCGCACCTTCGTCCTCGCCCAGGGGCCCGGCATCGCCGCCGGCGCCCGTCCCGTCGACACCCGGCTCGTCGACGTCGCCGCCACCGTCTTCCAGCAGCTCGGCATCGTCCCCGACCCGGCCTGGGGCCTCGACGGCAAGCCGATCCAGCAGCGCTCCACCGACCCCTTCGACAGCCTCTACCCCGCCCTCTCCGGCCGCGTCGACGAGACCGGCATCCCCGCCGGCATCCTCGGCTTCACCCACACCGCGCCCAGCGGCTGGTCCGTCGTCAACAACGCCATGGGCACCGGCGGCACGACCGAGTGGCGCGGCTGGTCCTTCGCCACCGACGAGTTCTGGTCCCGCACCCAGCGCGACCAGTCCCGCGAGCTCAACGTCCGCGCCCGCGGCGTCTTCGCCGTCGCCGACTCCGACGAGTGGGCCGACAAGTCCTTCTCCGGTACGTACGACTCGACCCTGGTCACCCCGGCGTACGCCGTCTCCGGGGCGAGCTCCGTGAGGCTCGACTTCACGACGCTCTACCGGCAGGAGGGCAGCCAGAGCGCCCAGGTCCTCGCGAGCTTCAACGGCGGCACGCCCACGCTCGTCAAGAGCTACACCGCCGACGTCCTCTCCAAGCCCCAGTCCCTCACGGTCGCCGTCCCCGCCGGCGCCTCCAGCGTGAGCTTCCGCTTCCGGTACACCGGGTCCAACAACTGGTACTGGACGATCGACGGGGTCAAGATCAGCACATCCTGATTACGCTGGGGGCGTCGCCACAGCGCAGTCGCGGCGCCCCCAGCACACCGCACATCCGTACGGCAGGAGTCCCGCACCCATGGCAGAGCGCAAGCCGATCGAATCCTGGCTGACCGACATGGACGGCGTCCTCATCCACGAGGGCGTGCCGATCCCCGGCGCCGACGCGTTCATCAAGAAGCTGCGGGAGACCGGGAAGCCGTTCCTGGTCCTCACCAACAACTCGATCTACACGGCCCGCGACCTGCACGCCCGCCTCGCCCGCATGGGGCTCGAGGTCCCCGTCGAGAACATCTGGACCTCGGCCCTCGCCACCGCCAAGTTCCTCGACGACCAGCGCCCCGGCGGCACCGCGTACGTCATCGGCGAGGCCGGCCTCACCACCGCGCTGCACGACATCGGCTACGTCCTCACCGACCACGACCCGGACTACGTGGTGCTCGGCGAGACCCGCACGTACTCCTTCGAGGCGATGACGAAGGCCGTCCGCCTCATCAACGCCGGCGCCCGCTTCATCTGCACCAACCCCGACGAGACCGGCCCCTCCCTGGAGGGCCCGCTCCCGGCCACCGGCTCCGTCGCCGCCCTCATCACGAAGGCCACCGGCAAGGAGCCGTACTTCGCGGGCAAGCCCAACCCGCTCATGATGCGCACCGGCCTCAACGCGATCGGCGCCCACTCCGAGTCCAGCGCGATGATCGGCGACCGGATGGACACCGACATCCTGGCCGGCCTGGAGGCGGGCATGCAGACCTTCCTGGTCCTGACCGGCCTGACGACCCAGGCGGAGATCGACCGCTTCCCGTTCCGCCCCTCGAAGGTCGTGAAGTCGATCGCGGACCTGGTCGACCGCGTGTAAGGGGCTCCCGGGTACGTCCCCTGCGGATGCGAGAAGCGCCGATCCGGGTGACCCTGCCAGTATCAGGAGGTCACGATGCGTTCAGCTCCCATTGCTCTCCGTGCCGCAGGGGCGGCCCTGGTGCTCGTCCTGGCACCCACGGCCGGCGGTGCGTACGCCCACGACGGGGTGAAGGTCACCGTCACGCCGTCCACCGCCTCGCCCGGCGTCGACGTCGACGTCCGCGTCCAGGGCTGCAAGGGCACGACAGGCGCCGCCAAGTCCCGGGCGTTCGTCGCCGACGCGGAGCTCACCGGCCGGGACGGCGGGGGCGGCCCGCTGTTCGGCGACACCACGATCCGGTCCGGCCTCGAGGACGGCACCTACAAGATCAGCGTGACCTGCGACGGGCACGACCACCGGGACGTCGGCACCGTGCGGGTCCGGCACCACCAGGAGCCCACCCACCGGCCGACGCACCAGCCGACCCACCACGCGACCCCGGTCGCCCCGGTCCGGGCCGGCGGGGGAGGCACCGCCGCCTTCGCCGCACCCGCGGCCCCCGGCGTCGCCCAGACCACCTCCGAGAGCGGCCTCGGCACCCCGTACACCCTGCTCGGCCTCGGCATGGCCGCCGTCGCCGCCGTCGCGGTCGCCTTCCGCAGCTCCCGCCGCCACACCGGCACCGGCGGCGACGGCGAGTGACCGGGTCGTCCGGCACCCGCCCGGCGGGCACCGGGCGCTTCGTCACCGGCGTGGCCTGGGCGGTCCTGCTGTCCGGGCTCTGGCTCTGGGGCCGCGACGCCACCGAGGGCCCCGGCGGCGGCTCCGCGCCGACCACCGGCGACATCGCCGCGGTCGGCCGCCCCCTCGGCGTCCCGCTGCCCCCGGCCCACGACCCGCTCCCGCCCCTCGAACCCCGCCGGGTCGAGATCCCCTCACTGGGCATCGGCGCGCCCGTCGTGGCGCGCGGCCTGGACGACACGGGCGCCGTCGACCCGCCGCCCTACGAGATGCCCCGCACGGTGGGCTGGTACGGCTCCGGCACCCGGCCGGGCGCGGCCGGCGCGGCCCTCCTCGTCGGCCACGTGGACACCGAGACCCGTCCGGCCGTCTTCTACGGCCTGAGCGCGGTCCGCCCCGGGGCGAAGGTCCGCGTCACCCGGACGGACGGATCGGTCGCCGAGTTCACCGTCGAGGACGTCCAGGTCTTCACGCGCGAGGAATTCGACCCGGCCAGGGCCTACGGCGCCCGCGAGCCCCGCCGCGCCGAGCTGCGCCTGATCACCTGCGGCGGGACCTTCGACCGGGCGGCGGGGGCGTACACGGCGAACGTGGTGGTCTCGGCGTACCTGACGGGGACGGGCGGCTGACGGGGACGGATGCCCGAGGGCCGTCCCGCACCGGCCCGGGAGAAAGACCGAGGCCCCCTCACCATCGGTGAGGGGGCCTCGACTCTGCGTGCGCCGCCAGGGACTCGAACCCCGGACCCGCTGATTAAGAGTCAGCTGCTCTAACCAACTGAGCTAGCGGCGCCTGCTGACAGAGAGAACTCTACCTGACGTGAAGGCGTGCTCCTGACCAATACCGATCGTCCCCGGCCTGTCGGATGGTCGTATCAGCCTTCGGTCCGTCAAAATGCGATTTGTCCGGACAGTTGAGACACTGGCGCCCGAAACGAGGGTCAAAAAGATCTTGACGAGTGTGGAGGGGATCGCATGAGCGTGCCGGTCTTCGAGGAGTTCGAACCCGCGGCCGACTGCGGCTGCCCGGGCTGCGCCCGGCAGCGGCGCGACCTCGCCCTGGGCCTGCCCGTCCGGGCGGGCGGCCACCCCGCGGCGCACGGCGCCCGTCGCGCGCTGGTCCTGGTGACGGCGGCGGGCGTGGTCCTGGGCGGGGGCGGGGCCGGAGCGGCGACCGCCCTCACCGGCCCGTCGAACCCGCTGCCCCCGGCGGACGCGCCGGGCGGCCCGACGGAAACGGTGCCGACGGAAACGGTCCCGACCGAAACGGCTCGGGCAGGAACGGGCCCGGCGGAGGCGGGTCCGGCGGTCCTGCGGGAGGCGGCGACGACCAGGGTCGCCGCCTCCACGGCCTCCACCGGCGCCACCGACACCCCCTGGCCTGGGCCCGAGACCCCGCAGGGCGGGCGGGGGCCGCTGCACGGCGCCCCGGGGCCCGGCCCGAACCCGACCCCGATCTCCGTCCCGACGACCGGTCAGATCTCGACGGAGACGCTGCGGCGGACGACCCGAACGGAGATCATCAACCGGGCCAAGAAGTGGATCACCGCGCAGGTCCCGTACTCCATGGAGAAGTACTGGTCGGACGGGTACCGCCAGGACTGCTCCGGGTACATCTCCATGGCCTGGAACCTCCGCAGCAACGAGTGGACGGGCAGCCTCGACCGCTTCGCCGAGCAGATCGACCGCACCGAGCTCCAGCCCGGCGACATCCTGCTCTTCCACAACCCGGCCAATCCGACCCGCGGCTCGCACGTCACGATCTTCGGCGGCTGGACCGACTACACCCACACCTCCTACATCGCCTACGAGCAGACGAAGCCGCGCACGCGGAAGCAGGCGACGCCCATGGCGTACTGGGAGAACTCCGGCCGGTACGCGCCCTACCGCTACAAGGGCGTGGTCAGCGGCAGCACGGGCGGCGGGGCGGAGCCCACGGCGACGACGCCGTTCCCGGGGGCGGGCAAGTTCGGCCCGGGCGCGAACAACGCGTACGTCACCCAGCTCGGGCAGCTCCTCGTCGAGCGCGGCGGCAGGAAGTTCTACAGCCGGGGTCCCGGCCCGAAGTGGGGAGAGGCGGACCGCAGGGCGACCCAGGCGTTCCAGCTCGCGCAGGGCTGGAAGGGCGCGGAGGCGGACGGCCTGCCCGGGCCGCACACGTGGCGGCTCCTCGTGACCGGCGGCGGCAAGGACATCGGCGGTTCGAGTGGTTCGGGCGGTTCGAGCGCGAATGCGACGGGGTTTCCCGGGCGTGGCTACTTCCGTCCGGGCCAATCCAACGCATATGTGGAGAAGCTGGGCAAACAACTGGTGAAGCGGGGCTTCGGCAAGCACTACCTGTCGGGACCCGGTCCGCGCTGGACGGAGGCGGACCGCCGCAACGTCGAGGCGTTCCAGCGGGCACAGGGCTGGCGCGGCGGAGCGGCCGACGGCTACCCGGGCCCGGAGACCTGGCGGCGTTTGTTCCGATGACCCCGAGAGCATGAGGTGGACCCCGAATGACGGCATCGACCCCGAACCCCGCGGACTCCGGCGCGGCGGCCTCGCGTGACGCGGCCCGCACGGCCAGACGCCTGACGGACGGCACCCTCCCGCGCACGTCCCCACCGGACAGGGGCCGCCCCCTGCCGACCCCGGAGCCGGGCGCGGTGCCGGACCGGGGGTCGGGTACGGCGTCGGAGTCGACGCCGGGCGGGGCGGGGGAGGCGCCGACGGGACCTGCCGCGGTGGAGCCCGTGTCCGGTACGGCGCCGGTGACTCCGCCGGATGTGCGGGAGGCGGCCCCGGTGGGGCCCGTGTCCCGTACGGCGCCGGGGATCCCCACGGTCGCCGTGGTGGGTGTGCCGAAGGCGTCCGAGGCGCCGGTTCCGGTGAGCGTGCCGGTTCCGACGGGCCCCGCGCCGGATCCGGGTGCCGCGGCCCCGGCCGGGCCCGCGCCGGATACGGCGACGTCGGCCTCGGCAGGGCCCGCGCCGGATACGGGG
>NZ_JAINVG010000132.1 GCF_020400725.1 Streptomyces sp. NK15101
TCGCCGCCGCCCGGGCGGTCGTACGGGGCCGGGGGAGGCAGGCGTGAACTGGCTGCTCGTCGTGGCGGGAGCCGCCGTCGGCGCACCCCTGCGCTACCTCACCGACCGCGCGGTCCAGGCGCGCCACGACTCGGTCTTCCCGTGGGGCACCTTCACCGTCAACGTCGTGGGGTCGTTCGTCCTCGGGCTCCTGACCGGCGTCACCTCGGCGCAGGCGCACCTGCTGCTGGGCACGGGCCTGTGCGGGGCGCTGACCACCTACTCCACCTTCTCGTACGAGACGTTCCGGCTGTACGAGAACGGGGCGAAGGGCTACGCGGCGCTGAACGTGACGGGGAGCCTGGCCGCCGGACTCGGAGCCGTGTGGCTGGGAGTGGAGACGGCGGCCGGGCTCCGCTGAGTGGGTCAGGCGGTGATCCAGTCGCTCGTCGCGATCACCGGCTGGACGCCCTGACGGTGGACGGTGCCCTCGATCAGGCCGTACATCCGGTCGGCCGCGAAGTACACCTCGTTGTCGTTCTTCAGCCCGAACGGCTCCAGGTCCACCAGGAAGTGGTGCTTGTTCGGCAGGTTGAGCCGGACCTCGTTGACCGTGGAGACGTGGTCCAGGACCCGGTCCGCCATCGCGTGCAGGGTCTGCTGGAGCGAGTAGCTGTACGTCTCCGCGAACGCCTCCAGCATGTGGCGCCGCACCTTCGCGTACGAGGCGTCCCAGTCGTGCTCCGCGTCCGCCGCCGCCGAGGCCGAGTTCGCCCAGCGGGCGGTGACCTTGGTGGCCAGGATGCGGTCGTACGCCTCCTGGAGCGTCGTGTACCTGTCCTTGATGAAGCCGTGGAACTCGGAGTTCGTCGAGTTCATCACCGTCAGCTCCTTGAGGCCCGACAGGACCTGGAGCCCGGTGGTCTCCGAGTACGTGATCTGCGCCGTGCGGACCTCCTGACCCTTGCGGGCGAAGGAGTGCTGCTCCTTGCGCGACGGCACCGGGATCCGCTCCCAGGCGTACTCCTCGATCCGGATCTGCGCCTCGTGGATCACCGGCTGCGAGGACACGAAGTGCCGGGCGAGGTGGATGCCGAAGGCCTCGGGGGAGTCGACGCCGTGCTCCTTGGCGAAGGCGTAGACCGTGTTCTTCGTGGTGTCGGTCGGCAGACAGTTGCCGTTGTCGCCGGTCAGGTGGACGTCGCGGTACTCACCGCGCAGCGCCACCGACACGTTCAGGTCGCGGATCTCGTGCCACGCGCCGTCGCCGCCCTTGCGGGTGACGGTGACGATGCGGTTCTCGGCCTTGCCGTACTGGTTCTGGGCGAGGACGTGCTTGCTCATGTGCTGCTCAGCTCCTGCGGGTACGTGGATACGGATATCCCGTACGCCCGGCGTCCAGCGCCCTGGAGTCGTCCAGGAGGTCGCTCCCCGCCGTCCGGCCCGTGAACGGCGGACCGCCCCGGGACTGACGAGCATCCCGGTCCGTAGGTTTCGGCTCGAAGATATGTGCGTTCCGGGTGGCTGGCAATGGGTGAGTGGGCCGGGGCCGGGTCGTACGGAAACCGTCAAGACGGGCATGAGCGGCGTAAGGGGCACGTCAACGGCGGCGGCACGGGAACGGAAAGGCGTTTTCCTCGTCTCGTCCGAGAATCCGTTCTTCCTTCTTCCAGCATCCGGGAGCTCACGATGGCCGACACGGCCTTCGTCGTCACCACGATCGCGGTCTTCGCGCTGGTGGCCTTCGTCGCCAAGGGGGTGGCCAAGCTGTGAGTGCCGAGAACATCGTCGGCCTGCTGGTCGCGGCCGCCCTGCTTGGCTATCTCGTCCTCGCCCTCGTCAAGCCCGAGAGGTTCTGAGGTCCTCAGATGAGTCCCGTTCTCGCTGGAGTCCTCCAGCTCCTCGCGCTGCTGGTCGCGCTCGGCCTGTCGTACCGGCCGCTGGGCGACCACATGGCGCGCGTCTACTCCTCGCAGAAGCACCACCGGCCCGAGAAGTGGATCTACAAGGCCATCGGTGCGCGTCCGGACGTCGAGATGCGCTGGCCGGCGTATCTGCGCGGGGTGCTCGCCTTCTCCGCGGTGAGCGTCCTGTTCCTCTACCTGTTGCAGCGGGTGCAGGGGGCGCTGCCCGGCTCGCTGGGCTTCGTGTCGATCGACCCGGACCAGGCGTTCAACACGGCGGCGTCCTTCGTGGCCAACACCAACTGGCAGTCGTACTACGGCGAGCAGGCCATGGGCCACGTCGTGCAGACCGGTGGCCTGGCCGTGCAGAACTTCGTCTCGGCGGCGGTCGGCATGGCGGTCGCGGTCGCGCTGGTGCGCGGCTTCGCCCGGTCCCGTACCGGTGAGCTGGGCAACTTCTGGGCCGACCTGGTCCGGGGCGTGGTGCGGATCCTGCTGCCGATCTCCGTCGTGGGCGCCCTGGTGCTCGTCGCCTGCGGTGCGATCCAGAACTTCTCCGGCATCCACGAGGTCGGACAGTTCGCGGGCGGCACGCAGCAGTGGAACGGCGGGGCGGTCGCCTCGCAGGAGGTCATCAAGGAACTGGGCACGAACGGCGGCGGCTACTTCAACGCCAACTCCGCCCACCCCTTCGAGAACCCCAACGGTCTCTCCAACCTCTTCGAGATCTACCTGATCCTCGTCATTCCCTTCGCGCTGACACGGACCTTCGGCCGGATGGTCGGTTCCCTGAAGCAGGGCTACGCGATCCTCGGCGCGATGGCCGTGATCTGGCTCGGCTTCACCGCGCTGATGATGTGGACCGAGTTCGCGGGCAAGGGCCCGGCGTTCGAGCTCGCCGGCGGGGCGATGGAGGGCAAGGAGACCCGCTTCGGCATCGGCGGCTCGTCGCTCTTCGCGGTCGCCACGACGCTGACCTCGACCGGCGCGGTGAACTCCTTCCACTCCTCGTACACCGGTTTCGGCGGTGGGATCACCATGCTGGGGATGCAGCTCGGCGAGATCGCGCCCGGCGGTGTCGGCTCCGGCCTCTACGGCATGCTGATCATGGCGGTCATCGCCGTGTTCCTCGCCGGTCTGATGGTCGGCCGGACCCCGGAGTACCTGGGCAGGAAGATCGGCACCCGCGAGATCAAGTTCGCGGCCTGCTACATCCTCGTCACCCCCGCGCTCGTGCTGTGCTTCACGGCGACCTCGTTCGTCCTGGACACCCCGGCGCACTCGATGACGAACTCCGGCGCGCACGGCTTCTCCGAGATCCTCTACGCCTACACGTCGGGTGCCAACAACAACGGCTCCGCGTTCGCGGGCCTGAACGCCGACACCCAGTGGTTCAACTCGACCATCGGCATCGCGATGCTCCTCGGCCGGTTCCTGCCGATGGTGTTCGTG
This sequence comes from Streptomyces sp. NK15101, assembly GCF_020400725.1. Taxonomy (GTDB): domain Bacteria; phylum Actinomycetota; class Actinomycetes; order Streptomycetales; family Streptomycetaceae; genus Streptomyces. The sequence continues at coordinate 3,336 of NZ_JAINVG010000132.1, forward strand.
CTCGCGCTGGCCGGCTCGCTGGCCGAGCAGACGCCCGTACCCGAGACCGCGGGCACGCTGCGCACCGAGAAGCCGCTGTTCACCGGCCTTCTGGTCGGCACGATCACGATCGTCGCCGGTCTCACCTACTTCCCGGCCCTCGCGCTGGGACCGCTCGCCGAAGGGCTCGCAGCATGAGCACCATCACTCCCACCCGACCCCCGAGGTCAGGAACCCCCACCGGCGGCCGGCCGGCCGGGACCGGCCGCGTCGGCGGCGGGCTGTTCGACCCGAAGCAGCTGATCGCCTCCTTCCCGGACGCGATCCGGAAGCTCGACCCGCGGGTGATGGTCAAGTCACCGGTGATGTTCGTGGTGCTCGTCGGCTCGGTGGTCACCACCGCGCTCGCGGTCAAGAACCCGACGGACTGGTTCGGATGGGCGATCGCCGCCTGGCTGTGGCTGACCACGGTCTTCGCCAACCTGGCGGAGGCGGTCGCCGAGGGCCGGGGCAAGGCCCAGGCCGACACCCTGCGCAGGGCCAAGACCGACACCGTCGCCCGCCGTCTGACCAAGACGGCCGAGGAACGGGTGCCCGGCACCGAGTTGAGGATCGGCGACCTGGTGGTCTGCGAGGCCGGCGACGTCATCCCCGGCGACGGTGACGTCGTCGAGGGCGTCGCCTCGGTGGACGAATCCGCGATCACGGGCGAGTCCGCCCCCGTCATCCGCGAGTCCGGCGGCGACCGGTGCGCGGTCACCGGCGGTACGAAGGTGCTGTCCGACCGGATCGTCGTCAAGATCACGACGAAGCCCGGCGAGACCTTCATCGACCGGATGATCAACCTGGTCGAGGGCGCCGCCCGGCAGAAGACCCCCAACGAGATCGCCCTCAACATCCTGCTCGCCTCGTTGACGATCGTCTTCCTGCTGGCCGTGGTCACGCTCAAGCCCTTCGCGATCTACGCGGGCGCCGACGAGCAGACCTCGATGATCGTCCTCACGGCGCTCCTGGTCTGCCTCATCCCGACCACGATCGGCGCGCTGCTCTCCGCGATCGGCATCGCCGGCATGGACCGGCTCGTCCAGCGCAACGTCCTCGCGATGTCCGGCCGGGCGGTCGAGGCGGCCGGAGACGTGTCCACGCTGCTGCTCGACAAGACGGGCACGATCACCCTGGGCAACCGCCAGGCGGCCGAGTTCGTCCCGGTCGAGGGCGTCACGGCGGCCGAACTGGCCGACGCGGCGCAGCTCTCCTCGCTCGCCGACGAGACGCCCGAGGGCCGCTCGATCGTGGTCCTCGCCAAGGAGGAGTACGGGTTGCGCGAGCGCCACCGGGGCGAGCTCGCCCATGCCGGCTGGATCGAGTTCACCGCCCAGACCCGCATGTCGGGCGTGGACGTGGACGGCCGCAAGGTCCGCAAGGGCGCGACCGGATCGGTCGTGGCATGGGTGAAGGAACGCGGTGGCGAGGTCGCGAAGGACGCCCAGGAACTCACCGACGCCATTTCCCAGGCCGGCGGCACGCCGCTGCTGGTGGCCGTGGAGGACGACAGGGGCGCGCGCGTCCTCGGCGTCATCCACCTCAAGGACGTCGTCAAGGAGGGCATGCGCGAGCGGTTCGACGAGCTGCGCCGCATGGGCATCAGGACGATCATGATCACGGGCGACAACCCGCTGACCGCCAAGGCCATCGCCGAGGAGGCGGGTGTCGACGACTTCCTCGCCGAGGCCACGCCCGAGGACAAGATGGCCCTCATCAAGCGCGAGCAGGCCGGCGGCAAGCTCGTCGCGATGACCGGCGACGGTACGAACGACGCCCCGGCGCTCGCGCAGGCGGACGTCGGCGTCGCGATGAACACCGGCACGTCGGCCGCCAAGGAGGCCGGCAACATGGTCGACCTCGACTCCGACCCGACCAAGCTCATCGAGATCGTCGAGATCGGCAAGCAGCTCCTCATCACCCGGGGCGCGCTGACCACCTTCTCCATCGCCAACGACGTGGCGAAGTACTTCGCGATCATCCCCGCGATGTTCGCCGTGGCCTATCCGTCGCTGGACAGGCTCAACATCATGGGCCTGGCCTCGCCGGAGTCCGCGATCCTGTCCGCCGTGATCTTCAACGCGCTGATCATCGTGGCCCTCGTCCCGCTCGCCCTCAAGGGCGTGCGCTACCGGCCGAGCAGCGCCGACTCGATGCTCCGCCGCAACCTGGGCCTCTACGGACTCGGCGGCCTGATCGCCCCGTTCATCGGCATCAAGCTCATCGACCTGCTCCTCACCCTCATCCCCGGGCTGCGTTAATCGGAAGGAGTGCTGACCGACCATGAACAACTCCGTAGGAAACACGGGCCGCGTGCTCTGGGCGGGCCTCCGGGCCCTCCTCGTCCTCACCCTCGTCTGCGGCGTCCTCTACCCCCTCGCCGTCACCGGCGTCGCCCAGCTCGCCTTCCCCGGCAAGGCGAACGGCTCCGAGATCAAGGACGCGAGCGGCAGGGTCGTCGGCTCGGAGCTGATCGGGCAGTCGTACGAGGACCTCCGCTGGTTCCAGCCCCGGCCCTCCAACGGCCTGGGCGCCAACAGCGCCAACACCCGGTACGAGCTGGTCCTCTCCGGCGCCACCAACCGCTCCGGCGACAACGAGGACCTGATCGCATGGGTCACCGACGCCAAGACCGCCGTCGTCAGGGACAACTCGGTGAACGGCCACGCGGTGAAGCCGTCCGACGTCCCCGCCGACGCCGTCACCTCCTCCGGCTCCGGCCTGGACCCGCACATCTCACCCGAATACGCCAGGCTCCAGGTCCGCCGGGTCGCCGAGAAGAACCACCTCACCGTCGCCCGGGTCGAGAAGCTGGTCGCCGACCACACCGACGGCCGCATCCTCGGCTTCATCGGCGAGCCCCGCGTCAACGTGCTCCAACTCAACTCGTCCCTGAGGGAACTGCTCTCCCGTCAGTAGGGCAGCAGCCGGGTCTCGGCCGCCGGCAGGCCCTTCGCCCACCAGTGGTCGTACCGTCCGTACACCCGTGGATCGCGGTCGGCGAGCAGCGTCCCCAACGACGCCGCCTCGGCCGCGAGCCCCTCCCAGTCGCCGGCCGTCAGCGGACGGAAGGCGCTCGCCTCGATCCCGCCGTCGACCGGCCGCCACACCCCGGCCACGTACCCGTCGACGAGGAGCGCCGGGAGCGTGTCGCCGTTCACGCGGATGACGTGCTTGCGATACGCGGCCGGAAGGACCCGGCTGCGGTCCGCGTAGGCCAGCAGGACGTTGTCCCACATCGCCATCAGCCGGGGCGGCGCCGGGACGTCCTCGTCGGGCCGCGCCGCCCCCGGCACGTCGTACAGCACCGTCCCGTCGGCCCCCTCCAGGCGGTCCAGCTCCCCTTCCAGGGACTTCACCGCCTCCCGCACCAGGCGGCGCGGGGCCGTCGTGAACTGCGCCATGTCCGGCACGGACGCGGGCCCGAAGCCCTCCAGGTAGCGCCGGAGCAGGACGGCGAGACCGGCGGCGGACGCCTCCGGGTCGGCGAGGACCGGCAGTTCGCGCGCCGTGACGAAGGCCTGCGCGGCACCGAACGACCACGGCGGCCCCGTCGGCGCGTGCCACAGCGGCGCGTACTGCCGCACCATCCGCCAGACGACGGCCTCCACCGGCCCGCCCCGGCCCTCCTCGATGTGCCTCCGCAGCTCGGCCCCGGTCCGCACGCTCCCGGCGTACGCCAGGAGGCCGGGCAGCAGCGCGTCGGCGTCGGCGGCCGTGAACCCCGCCCTCGTGAACCGCGGATCGTGCAGCCGCGAACCGCGCAGCGTCGGCTCCATGCCCTCCCGGAAGGCCCGGTAGTCCTCGGCGTGCACCAGGTGCAGCGTGAGCCGCATCAGCGTCGACCGCACCAACTCGAAGCCGCTCACGGCCCCGTCGAGATCCTCCGGATCGAAGTCCGCGACCCGGTTCCACAGGGCCACGTAGGGCGAGCCGGGGTGCTGCGCCTGGAGGCCCACCACCCGCCGGACGGCGTCCGCGACGCCGAGCGGCGCGCGCTCCAGGAGCAACTGCCGTCGGAGGGTGGAGCGGTTGAGGGCGCGCGCGGAGATCACCATGGCGCGATTCTTCCTCCCCGTACCGACATTGACGCGACGTGACGTCGTGGCCATTGATCATCGACCGCTGCTGGGCGGGGGGCACGGAGGCGCGCGTTCACCCGGGACTCGCCCCGCCGTCGCGAACACGTCGCCCCGTGTTGCGCGAAGGACCGGACCATGAGGCCGCCCTCACCGGCGACCTTCCACGTCATCCAGGGAGTTCAGATGAATCCGCGCCTCCTGCGCCGGCCCGCCCTCGTGGTCCTGCCGCTGTCCACCGCGCTCGCGCTCTCGGTGGTCGTGGGGACGGCCGACGCCACGCCGTCGCACCACGCCGGCCCCGCCGGCCGGGTCGTCTCCACCGCGACCCTGCCCGACATCCCGCTGGCCGACTTCAGCAACGCCCTGCTGCCGGGCAGCGTCGCCGACGACCGGGGCGTCGACCTCGGCGGCATCGGCAGCGACCTGTACCCGGCCGGGCGGCGCGGCGAGTACTGGACCGTCACCGACCGGGGCCCCAACGGCCAGACGACGGTCGGCAAGGACAAGCGGCGCACCTTCCCCGTGCCCGGCTTCGACCCGGCCGTCGTGAAGATCCGCGCCGTCGGCGACCGCATCCGGGTCCTGGAGTCCATTCCGCTGACCACCGCGTCCGGCGCCGCCGTCACCGGCCTGCCGAACCAACCCGGCCGCGACGAGGCCCCGTACTCGTACGACGCCTCCACCCCGCTCGCGTACGACCCGAACGGCCTGGACACCGAGGGCCTCGTCCGCGACCGGGACGGCAGCTTCTGGCTGGTCGACGAGTACGGCCCCTCGCTCGTGCACGTCTCCGCGGAGGGCCGGGTCCTCGCCCGGCACGTCCCCCGGGGCCTCGGTCTGACCGGCACCGACTACCCGGTCGTCGAGTCGCTGCCGTCGATCTTCCTGCGGCGCAAGGTCAACCGCGGCTTCGAGGGCCTCGCGCTGCTGCCCGACGGCGACCTCGTCCTCGGCCTGCAGAGCCCGCTGCTCAACCCCGACAAGGTCTCCGGCGAGAACTCCCGCACCACCAGGCTGCTGCGCTTCTCGCCCCGCGAGAACCGGGTCACCGCCGAGTACGCCTACCGCTTCGACGCCGTCGACGTCGTCGAGCCCGGCCAGACCAAGACCTCCGAGCTGAAGCTCTCCGCGCTCGTCGCCGTCGGCGGCGACCGCCTCCTCGTCCAGGAGCGCACCGACAAGGCCGCCCGCCTCTACGAGGTCCGCCTCCGCAGCGGCTCCGACATCCTCGGCACCCCCTGGGACACCGCCGCGGGCCCCACCCTGGAGCAGCTCGACGACGTCGCCGCGGCCGGGGTGCCGGTGCTCGACAAGCGCCTCGTGATCGACCTGAACACCGTCGAGGGGGTCCCCGGGAAGATCGAGGGCGTCGCCGTCGAGGGCTCCTCGACCCTCGTCCTGCTCAACGACAACGACTTCGGCATGACGGACGGCCCGGAGGCCTTCGACACGGACGGCCGCCTCGTCGACAGCGGCGTGGACACCACCCTCGTACGGGTCGGGCTGGACCGCCCCGTCCGCTGAGGCCGTGCCTCAGGAGGTCTCCCGCAGCGGATTGGCCATCGGCGCGTAGCGGGCGTCGGCGCCGTCCGCGTCGAGCCAGCGCAGCAGCAGGTTGGTCTTCGCGGGCACGTGCGGCGAGGCGAGCAGGGCGGGGACCTCCTCCGGGCCGCCGTGCTCCGCCGCGTACCCCGCGAACACCGCCCGGGCCAGGGGCCACAACTCGCCCGCGAGCTCCGGGTGGCGGTCGGTGAGGGTGCCGGCGATCTCGGTGAGGTTGTTCGTCACGAGGCAGTACGCGAGCCGCTCCCAGCCGTGCGCCGCGTCCAGGGCCGGGGCGGGGCCCCGCGGTCCGTGCCGGTCCAGGAGTCCGCGGTGCCGCTCGGCGACGATCCGCACCCCCTCGTGGTCGCGGAAGACCACCTGCGCCGGCAGGCCGGCGGCGTCCACGCCCACGAGGACGTTCTGCAGGTGGCACTCCAGGACCAGGCCGTGCGTCCGCCAGGCGTGCAGCACCGGCGGCACGAGCAGGCCGAGGTACCGCCGCCACCATTCGAGCGCCCCCTCCGGCGTCAGCCCGTCGACCGGATTGCCGGGGAAGCCCTCGCCGATGCCCGCCGCGAGCAGCGGCGTCACCCCCGGCAGCAGGTGCGGCCGCAGTCCGTCGCGCGCGATCACCGCGAAGCCCTCGTAGGCGTGCTGCCCGCCGAGGTCGGCGGTGCGGTAGCCCCGGTCGGCGAGGAAGGCCGCCGCGGGCAGCGGATCGAAGACCGGCGCGAGGAGGTCCGCGATCGTCCGCAGCCACAGCAGGTCGCGCAGCTCCAGCCGGCGGTTCCCGTTGGTGATCCGGACGTCCAGGCTGAACTTGCAGAAGAGGTCGGCCTCCGGCAGGTACACCGTCCGTACGGAGGACGTCGGCACGGCCGGTCCCGCCCCGGGCGCGCCGGGGCCGAGCCGCAGCAGCCGCCCGTCGCGGAACGCGGGCGGCTCGCCGAGCAGGTCCAGCTCCCAGGGGTGAACGGGGAGGGTGACGTACCCCTCGGGCGCCTCCGTGCCCAGCACGTCCAGGAGCGACAGGTCGCCGTCCTCCGCGACGACGTCGGCCCGGACCCCGAGGAGTTCCAGCGGGAACCGGGCGTACGCCTCCGGCGCGTACGGCAGCCAGCTCTCCGGGGCGCCCGCCCCGCGCGACTTCGGCGCCGGGTGGTACCGGTGTCCCGCCAGCAGCGCCTGCTCCGACCGCAGATACGGGTCCTCCGGCGGGCACGCGGACGCGCGCGCGTCCTGCAGCGCCGCGACGACGTCCCTGCTGTCGGTCATCTCGCCGACGACGGTCCTGTTGGTGACGCCGGTGCGCCGGCCGAGCTCGTCGGCGGTCAGCGCCACCAGGGCCTCGAAGGTCAGCGGGAGCCAGCCGCCCTCGGTGCGGACACAGGGCTCGACGGGCCGGCGGCCGGCCCGGACCCGAAGGAGACGGCCGGTCGCCGGGAGCCGGTGCACGGCGTGGTCCGGATCCGGGTGCGGCTCGGTCTCGGCCACCTCCCGGATCAGGCAGTTGAGGAGGGCGGTGGCGGAGAGGGCGTCGGCCCGGCCCTTGGCTTCACTCACGACAGCGCCTTCCACCCGGTCCCCGGCGGGTCGTCCACCGGTAGGGACATCCTGCGCAGGGTAGTGAGCCTTCATGCACTCCGCTCCGGATCACGATACGGGCGCACGACACGCGCCGCGCGCCCCCGAGGCGGCCGTCGCCGCCGAGCTGGCGGACGCGGCTCCCCGGCTCCTCCCCGCCTACCGGCAGGAGCTGGCCCCGGCCCGGGCGGCGGTCCTCGCCCGGTTGTGGCGTGCGCTGCTGCACGAGCCGCTGCCGGGGGCGGTGGAGCGCGACGGGTGCGCCGGGCGGGTGCGGTTCGCCGACGGGCACGTCCTGAGCGGGCCGCCCCGGCTCCCGTACGACCTGGTCGTTCCCGGCGAGGACACGACCGTACGGCTCGACGGCCGCGCCCACGACCACCCGGCCGCCCTCCTCGCCGCGCTCCGCCTCCCGGGCGCCGGCCCCCTCGTCGCCGAGCTCGACCACGGCGTCGCCTCCCTGGCGCTGTCCCGGGCGGGCGCGGCACGGGCGGCCGCCGGGGACTGCGGACCCGGTGGCGTCGACCCGCTCGCGCACGTCGAGCAGGGCATCGTCGACGGGCACCCGTACCACCCCTGCTGCCGCAGCCGCCCCGGGCTCTCCGTGGCCGAGCAGCTCGCGTACGCCCCCGAGCACCGCCCCGTCGTCGGCCTCGACCTGGTGGCGGTCCCCGCCGGCCGGTGCCGGGTCGCGGGCGCGTGGCCGGAGTGGCTGCGGGACGGCGACCGGCTGCTGCTGCCCGTGCACCCCTGGCAGAGCGAGCACGTCCTGCCGGGGCTCGGGCACCGGCCGTCCGTCACCGGAGCGATCCCCGCCCGGCCGCTGATGAGCGTGCGGACCCTCGCGCCGCTCGCCGGCGGACCGCACCTGAAGACGGCGCTGACCACGCGGATGACCAGCGCGATCCGCGACATCTCGGCGAGCGGCGTCGAGAACAGCGCGCCGCTCTCGGACCTGCTGGCGCACGTCGTGGCCGACCTCTCGGACACGCTGCGGATCACCCGCAACCTCGCCGGCGCCTCCGCGCTCGTGCGCGGCGAGCCCAGCGGCGACCTCGCCGTGCTGCTCCGCGAGTCCCCGTCCGACGCCGCGGGCCTGCGGGCGGGGGAGAGGGTCGTGCCGGTCGCGGCGCTCGCCGCCCGCCCCGCCGGCGACGGGCCGCCCCTGATCCGGACGCTCCTGGCGTCCGCCGGCGCCCCGGACGCGGGCGCCGACTGGCTGGCCGCCTTCGCCGGCCTCGCGGTCCCGCCGCTCCTCCGCCTCCTGAGCCGGGGCGTCGCCCCCGCCGCCCACGGGCAGAACCTCCTGCTCGTGCTCGACGCGCACGCCCGGCCCCGCCGGCTCGTCTACCGCGACCTCGCCGACGTCCGGCTGAGCCCGGCCCGTCTCGCCCGGCACGGCTTCGACGCCGCTCCGGTCGGCGGACGGGTGATCGACGACGATCCGGCCGTGCTCCGGACGATGCTTTTCGGCCACCTCTTCGGGACCACCTTCGGCATCCTGGTCTCCGCCCTCGCCGACCGCGACCGGGCCGCCGGGGCCCGGCTCTGGGCGGTCGTCGCCGCCGCGGCCGACCGTGCCTGTGACGGCCTCCCGGCGACGCCGGAGAACCGCGCCGACCGGGCGGCCCTCTTCGCCCCGGAGCTCCGGGTCAAGGCCCTCACCCTGATGCGTCTGCGGGGCGCGGACCACGACGAGTGGATCCCCGTGTCCAACCCGCTCGCGGACACCCCCGCAGGTCAGGGGAAGTACACGCCGTAGCGGTCCTGTTCGGGCCTGAGTCCGTCGAAGGGCTCCGGGCCGTGCTGGACGCGGCCCAGCGACCGGAAGCGACCGGAAGCGGCCGGAAGCGGCCGGAAGCGGCCGAAGCGACCGACGCCGGGCGTCAGGACCACGAGCGGCTCCGCGGCCGAGCCGGGCGGGCCCATCCGCCTCGGCCCGGTCCCGGACGTCGGCCACCGCTCCCGGGGACGGCCGGACGCCCGGTCCGGCGCGGGGGCGCCGCGTCAGCCGATGCGG
>NZ_JAINVG010000133.1 GCF_020400725.1 Streptomyces sp. NK15101
GGGCGGAGGGGCCCCTGTGCGCCCCCGCGTGGTGGCTGAGGGTAAGGTCGGGGGGCAATGTCGGCACCGTCCCAGCAGGAGGCCCCCGGGTGGAGGTCCAGGAGACTCGCGTTCAGACCGACCGGGTCCTCACCATCCCCAACATTCTCAGCATGGCGCGCCTGGTCGGTGTGCCGCTGTTTCTGTGGCTGATCCTCCGTCCGGAGTTCGGCGGTCCCAAGAGTGACGGCTGGGCGCTCCTCGTCCTGGCGCTCAGCGGCGTCAGCGACTATCTCGACGGCAAACTCGCCCGGCGCTGGAACCAGATCAGCAGCCTCGGCCGGCTGCTCGATCCCGCTGCGGACCGTCTGTACATCCTGTCCACTCTCGTGGGGCTCACCTGGCGGGAGATCCTGCCGCTGTGGCTGACCGCCGCACTCCTGGCGCGCGAGGCCATGCTGCTCGTGATGGTGGGAATCCTCCGCCGGCACGGCTACCCGCCGCCGCAGGTGAACTTCCTCGGGAAAGCTGCGACTTTCAACTTGATGTACGCGTTCCCGCTGCTGCTTCTCAGTGACGGAACGGGCTGGCTCTCGTCACTCGCTGAAGTTTTCGGGTGGGCCTTCGCCGGATGGGGTACAACTCTGTATTGGTGGGCAGGGATCCTCTACGTGGTCCAGGTCCGTCGACTCGTGAAGGCGGATACCGCGGCCGATTGAGCCCGTCTGTCCTGTGTCGAGCAGCGTCGCCGGCAACAACGAGGACGTTTGAGGGGCCCCTGAGCAGACAGGTGAAGTCGGCAGGACCGTCGTCTCTTCAAGGAGGACGCTTCCGACATGAAGGCCGTCGTGATGGCCGGTGGCGAAGGAACCCGCCTTCGCCCCATGACCTCGAGCATGCCCAAGCCTCTTCTGCCGGTGGTGAACCGGCCGATCATGGAGCACGTCCTACGACTGCTCAAGAGGCACGGTCTCAACGAGACCGTCGTCACCGTGCAGTTTCTCGCCTCACTCGTCAGGAACTACTTCGGCGACGGAGAAGAGCTCGGGATGGAGCTCACGTATGCCAACGAGGAAAAGCCGCTCGGTACAGCGGGAAGTGTGAAGAACGCCGAGGAAGCGTTGAAGGACGACGCTTTTCTCGTCATCTCGGGCGACGCGCTCACCGATTTCGATCTCAGTGATCTCATCGCCTTCCACAAGGAGAAGGGCGCCCTCGTCACGGTCTGCCTGACTCGGGTGCCGAATCCGCTGGAATTCGGCATCACGATCGTCGACGAGGAGGGCAAGGTCGAGCGCTTCCTGGAGAAACCCACCTGGGGCCAGGTCTTCTCGGACACCGTGAACACGGGCATCTACGTGATGGAGCCCGAGGTCTTCGACTACGTCGAGGCGGACGTGCCGGTCGACTGGTCGGGTGATGTCTTCCCTCAGTTGATGAAGGAGGGCAAGCCGATCTACGGCTATGTCGCCGAGGGCTACTGGGAGGACGTCGGCACCCACGAGAGCTATGTGAAGGCCCAGGCGGACGTCCTGGAGGGCAAGGTCCAGGTCGACATCGACGGCTTCGAGATCTCGCCCGGGGTATGGGTCGCGGAAGGCGCCGAGGTGCATCCCGACGCCGTGCTCCGCGGGCCGCTCTACATCGGTGACTACGCCAAGGTCGAGGCGGGCGCCGAGATCCGTGAGCACACCGTCATCGGCTCGAACGTGGTCGTGAAGAGCGGCGCCTTCCTGCACAAGGCGGTCGTCCACGACAACGTCTACCTCGGGCAGCAGAGCAATCTGCGGGGCTGTGTGATCGGGAAGAACACCGACATCATGCGGGCCGCCCGGATCGAGGACGGCGCCGTCATCGGGGACGAGTGCCTCGTCGGGGAAGAGTCGATCGTGCAGGGGAACGTGCGCGTCTACCCCTTCAAGACGATCGAGGCCGGCGCCTTCGTCAACACCTCCGTCATCTGGGAGTCCCGGGGCCAGGCCCATCTCTTCGGGGCGCGCGGGGTCTCCGGCATCCTCAACGTGGAGATCACCCCGGAGCTGGCCGTCCGGCTCGCCGGGGCCTATGCCACGACCCTGAAGAAGGGATCGACCGTCACCACCGCGCGCGACCACTCCCGGGGCGCCCGGGCGCTGAAGCGGGCGGTGATCTCCGCGCTGCAGGCCAGCGCCATCGACGTACGGGACCTGGAGAACGTACCGCTGCCCGTGGCTCGGCAGCAGACCGCGCGGGGAAGCGCCGGCGGGATCATGGTGCGGACCTCGCCCGGAGTCCCCGATTCCGTCGACATCATGTTCTTCGACGAGCGAGGGGCGGACCTCTCGCAGGGCGGGCAGCGGAAGCTCGACCGGGTGTTCGCGCGCCAGGAGTACCGGCGGGCCTTCCCCGGTGAGATCGGCGACCTCTCCTTCCCGGCGAGCGTCTTCGACTCGTACACCGGTTCGCTGCTGCGGAACGTCGACACCACCGGGATCGCGGAAGCCGGCCTGAAGGTCGTCGTGGACGCCTCCAACGGCAGCGCCGGCCTCGTACTGCCCAGTCTGCTCGGGCGGCTCCAGGTCGACTCGCTGACGATCAACCCCGGGCTCGACGAGTCCAGGCCCACCGAGTCGGCCGAGAGCAGGCGGGCCGGGCTCGTGCGGCTCGGGGAGATCGTGGCCTCGGCGCGCGCCGCGTTCGGGGTGCGGTTCGACCCCGTCGGCGAGCGGCTCTCGCTGGTGGACGAGCGCGGGCGGATCATCGAGGACGACCGGGCGCTCCTGGTGCTGCTCGACCTGGTGGCGGCCGAGCGGCGGTCCGGGCGGGTCGCGCTGCCGGTGACCACCACGCGGATCGCCGAGCAGGTCGCCGCGTACCACGGCACCCAGGTCGAGTGGACGACCACCTCGCCCGACGACCTGACACGGGTCGGGCGCGAGGAGTCGACGATCTTCGGCGGCGACGGGCGCGGTGGGTTCATCGTGCCCGAGTTCAGCAGCGTCTTCGACGGGGCCGCCGCCTTCGTGCGGCTGATCGGTCTCGTGGCGCGGACGCAGCTCACGCTGAGCCAGATCGACGCCCGGATCCCGCGGGCGCACGTCCTGAAGAAGGACATCGCGACCCCGTGGGCCGTGAAGGGACTGGTGATGCGCCGGGTGGTGGAGGCGGCCGGCAGCCGTTCCGTGGACACCACCGACGGAGTCCGGGTGGTGGAGGCCGACGGGCGGTGGGTGATGGTGCTGCCCGACCCCGCCGAGGCCGTCACCCATCTGTGGGCGGAGGGGCCCGACGACGCCTCCGCGCAGGCCCTGCTCGACGAGTGGGCCGAGGTGGTCGACAGCGCAGGTCGCTGAGGGTTCGAGCGGCCCGGCCGGGAGGTGCCCTCGGGGCGCCTCCCGGCCGAACCGAGGGGCCATTCGGCGGTAGGCCGCGCGACGTGCGACGATGTGCGGCATGTCGCAGCAGCCCCCCGTTCGGAGCACCGGATCACCGCCGCCGCGTCCGGACGCGTCCATGTCGCTGCTGAACAACGTGATCGACCACGCGCTCGACGACGGCTACGCCGAGGCGACGGCCCGGCGCGCGGCCGAGGGCGGTGGGATGCCCCGCAACCTGAGGGCCAAACTGGGTGTCGCCGCGGGTCTCCTGCTCGCCGCCGTCGTGGTGACCGTGGGCGCGGCCGAGGCGCGGATCTCCGCCCCGGTGGTCGCCAAGGAGCGGCAGGAGCTGATCGACCGGATCGAGAAGGAGACGTCGTCCGCCGACCAGCTGGAGGAGGACGTCGAGCGGATCCGGGCCGAGGTCGGGGAGCGCCAGCGGCAGGCCCTGCAGCAGCACGGCGGGGACCAGGCCGAGCTCGTGGCCCTGCTCTCGGGCGCGACGCCGGTGCACGGCCCCGGTGTGAAGCTCGTCGTCGACGACGCCAAGGGCACCGACACCGGTGGCGGCGGACCGCGGGAGAGCACGGGCTTCTCCGACACGGGCCGGGTGCGCGACCGGGACATGCAGCGGGTGATCAACGGGCTGTGGGAGTCGGGTGCCGAGGCGGTCGCGATCAACGGGCAGCGGCTGACATCGCTGTCCGCGATCCGGGCGGCCGGTGACGCCATACTGGTCGACAACAAGCCGCTGGTGCCGCCGTACACCGTCCTCGCCGTCGGGGACGGGCAGCGGCTGAGCACCGCGTTCCAGGACAGCGCCGACGGGCAGTATCTGCACGCGCTGGTGGAGAACTTCGGGATCAGGAGCAGGATCTCGGTCGAGGGCGACGTCCGCCTGCCGGCCGCGCCGAGCCTGACCGTACGTACCGCAGAGCCGAGGGGGGCCGGGGTGGCGTCGCCCTCCGGTCGGGCCACGGCCGACACAGGGAAGGGCACATCGTGATCGCCGTACTGGGCCTGATCGTCGGAGTCGTGGTCGGACTGTTGGTCCGTCCCGAGGTTCCGGCGGTGGTCGAGCCCTATCTTCCGATCGCCGTGGTCGCCGCCCTCGACGCGGTCTTCGGCGGCCTGCGGGCCATGCTCGACGGGATCTTCGTCGACAAGGTCTTCGTGGTCTCGTTCCTCTCCAACGTGGTCGTGGCCGCGCTGATCGTCTTCCTCGGCGACAAGCTGGGCGTGGGCGCGCAGCTGTCGACCGGTGTGGTCGTCGTGCTCGGCATCCGTATCTTCTCCAACGCGGCCGCCATCCGGCGTCACGTCTTCCGGGCGTGAGGCCGATGAGCGAGAACCCCCAGAACTCCGAGAACCCCCAGAACTCCGAGAACCCGGACCGGTCCGAGAACCCGGAGCGGTCCGAGGAGCCCCGGACGGGGAAGCCCGAGGCTCCCGGGGCCGGGAAGCCCGAGCAGCGGGACGAGGGCGTCCGGGCGTCTGAAGCGCCTCAGGCGCCCGTTGCGCCCGTTGCGCCCGACGTGCCCGTATCGGCGGGGCCGCCGGCCGCGTCGGCGTCGCCCGCCGCCGAGCCGAGCGGGCGCCGGAGACTCGCCGACGCCCTGTGGCCGCCGCGGGTGACCCGGGCCCAACTCGTCGTCGCCCTCCTGCTGTTCGTCCTCGGCCTCGGACTGGCCATCCAGGTCTCCTCGACGAGCGAGAACAGCGCGCTGCGCGGGGCCCGGCAGGAGGACCTCGTGCGGATCCTCGACGAACTCGACGACCGCACGCAGCGCCTGGAGGACGAGAAGGCCCGCCTGGAGAAGCAGCGCTCCGAGCTGGAGTCCAGCTCGGACCAGGCCGAGGAGGCGCGCAAGCAGACCCAGGAGAAGGAGCGGCAGCTCGGCATCCTGGCCGGCACCGTCGCCGCGGAGGGTCCGGGCATCACCCTCACCGTGGGGGATCCCACCGGGGCCGTCGAGTCGGACATGCTGCTCGACGCCATCCAGGAGCTGCGCGCGGCGGGTGCCGAGGCGATCCAGGTGAACGGCGTCCGGGTCGTCGCGGACAGTTATTTCACCGGTAGTGGTGACGACATGCGGATCGATGGAACGAAGGTGGCCGCTCCGTACGTCTTCAAGGTCATCGGCAAGCCGGAGGATCTCGAGCCCGCGCTCAACATCCCCGGCGGTGTCGTGCAGACCCTGGAGAAGGAGCAGGCCACAGCCACGGTGGAGCGGTCGGCGAAGATCGTCGTCGACGCCTTGCGACCCGCGAAGCGGCCTGACTACGCTCAGTCGTCCTCCCAGTGAGAGGGGGACGAGGGGGTTCCCGCGACAAGGGCAAGACGTTGCGGGGGGTCGGCGCACCACAAGGGTGGTGCGTGGTGGAAACTGTCCGGAGGATACGGACGTTGTGAAGGTGTCCGGGTCGGCAGGTGTGAAGGATCTCGGTTCGTCCTGCCCCACGGGCGGGTCTGTTTCGGTCAAGGGGAATCGCCCGTGAAGTTGTTTGCGAAGTTGTTCGGCAAGAGCGCACGCGAGGACGGCGGCAACGCCAGGCACGCCGCGCCGCGCCACGCCCAGAGCGAGGAGCAGGGCGCCGAGCGCCCGCTCTTCCGCGACGAGGTCGACGGTCGGGGCGGTGACATTCCGGGCACACAGGGCGCGTCTTCTGTTGACCCTGCCGGGGCCGCCCGCATAGGTTTCGGAGAACCATCAACCTCAGGTACGGGTGGAGGGTTTGCGCCCGACCCGTACGCGACACAGACCTCCGCGGGGCAGCCGCGGCAGGAGGATGCGTCTATGCCGGTGTGTACGAGGTGCGGTCACCGCAACGCGGCGGACAGCCGTTTCTGCTCCCACTGCGGTACGCCGCTGCGGGGCGGAGTCGCTGCCGAGCGTGCGTCGGAGACGACGTCGACGATCTCCATCTCGGGGCTCGAGGCGTACGACGCGGAGGTCACCGGTCAGACCGCCCTTCCGTCGCTGTCTCCCGAGGCGCTGGCGGCCGTGGAGGCGCTGCCTTCGGGTTCCGCGCTCCTGGTGGTGCGCCGGGGGCCGAACTCGGGCAGCCGGTTCCTGCTCGACGGCGAGCTGACGACGGCCGGCCGTCACCCGCAGAGCGACATCTTCCTGGACGACTTCACCGTCTCCCGGCGGCATGTCGAGTTCCGGCGGGCGCAGGACGGCAGCTTCACCGTCGCCGACGTCGGCAGCCTCAACGGCACGTACGTCAACCGTGAGCCGATCGACTCGGTCGTCCTGTCCAACGGCGACGAGGTACAGATCGGCAAGTACCGGCTGGTCTTCTACTCGAGCCAGCGAGGCGTGTGACGCCTCGGGGAATCCCTTCAGGGAAGGTCCATGCTGCGAACACCGACGGGCGGTGCCGGATCCGGCACCGCCACCGCGGGCGACCGGCTGGTCAGCATCGGCACGGTGCTGAACCAGCTGCGCGACGAATTTCCCGAAGTGACGATCTCCAAGATCCGGTTCCTGGAGGCCGAGGGGCTGGTCGAGCCCCGGCGGACGGCCTCCGGATACCGGAAGTTCAGCCCGGAGGACGTGGAGCGGCTCGCCCGCATCCTGCGGATGCAGCGGGACCACTACCTTCCGCTGAAGGTGATCCGGGAGCACCTCGACGCCCTCGCGCGGGGCGAGGAGATCAAGCTCCCGGCGCCCGGGCGCCGGCGGGACCTGCTGGAAGGGCCCTGGGAGCAGGACGAGGCGGAGTCGCCGCCCGTCACGCGGCTCGGAAGGGCCGAGCTGATCGCCGCCGCCGAGGTGACCGAGGCCGAGCTCGCCGAGTGGGAGTCGTACGGCCTGATCGCCGAGACGGAGGCCGGCGGCTATGACGCCGACGCCGTGGCCGTCGCCAGGCTCGTCGCGGATCTGGGGAGATTCGGTCTGGAACCCCGGCACCTGCGGGCCGTCAAGGCGGCCGCCGACCGGGAGGCCGGGCTGATCGAGCAGGTGGTCGCACCGCTGCGCCGGCACCGTAACCCGCAGACCAGAGCCCATGCGGAGGCCACCGCGAAGGAGCTCGCCGCGCAGTCGGTACGGCTGCACGCGGCCCTGGTCCAGACCGCCCTGGGGATCCGGCTCCAGTGACCCGGTGGGGCACCCGGAGGGGGCCCGACTATCCAAACCGGTCGGGCACGTCCTAGGGTTGCTGTGTGAACGAGCTCGACGTTGTGGGTGTCCGGGTGGAAATGCCCTCCAACCAGCCGATCGTGCTCCTGCGTGAAGTGGGAGGCGATCGGTACCTCCCCATCTGGATCGGACCGGGGGAGGCGACCGCGATCGCCTTCGCGCAGCAGGGGATGGCCCCGCCGCGGCCGCTGACGCACGACCTGTTCAAGGACGTGCTGGAGGCCGTGGGACAGGAGCTCACCGAAGTCCGCATCACGGACCTGCGCGACGGCGTCTTCTACGCCGAGCTGGTCTTCGCCAGCGGCGTCGAGGTGAGCGCGCGGCCGTCGGACGCGATAGCGCTGGCCCTTCGGACCGGAACGCCGATCTTCGGCAGCGACGGTGTGCTGGACGACGCCGGCATCGCGATTCCGGACGAGCAGGAGGACGAAGTGGAGAAGTTCCGCGAGTTCCTCGACCAGATCTCGCCGGAGGATTTCGGGAGCAGCAGCCAGTGAGACGCAGCGGTGCGGCCGGAGGCCGTTCGCGGGGTGCCGTCAGAGCATTCGAGTAGCCTTTCCCGGGAGTGGGACACGCGAAACCACTCTCAGGGTGATTATCACTCGGCGTGCCGAGTGTGGCGATCGTTGACGCACCCCGAGTGACTGCCTACCTTCGTGTGGGCAGGTCAAGGACGGAGGGTCGGCGTGATGAGCAGCGCGGACGGTACGGCAGGCAGCTCCCTCGGACGCGTGTCCGGAGAGAGCGGTCCGTATCCGCTTCACGGCAGTGTGGGCGACTTCGGGACGGACACCGGTGCCGGCGTCGCCGACGCGGCGATCGGCTACCGCGGACCGACGGCCTGCGCGGCTGCCGGGATCACCTATCGCCAGTTGGACTACTGGGCGCGCACCGGACTCGTGGAGCCGAGCGTGCGGCCCGCGTACGGGTCGGGGACACAGCGCCTGTACAGCTTCCGCGACGTCGTGGTGCTGAAGATCGTCAAGCGCTTCCTCGACACCGGGGTGGCGCTCCAGAACATCCGGACCGCGGTGCAGCACCTGCGTGCCCGGGGCTTCCGGGACCTGGAGCGGATGACGCTCATGAGCGACGGGGCCACGGTCTACGAGTGCTCCTCGCCCGACGAGGTCGTCGACCTCCTCCAGGGCGGGCAGGGCGTCTTCGGCATCGCCGTCGGGGTGGTCTGGCGCGACGTCGAGGCCGCGCTCTCGCAGCTGCACGGGGAGCGGGTCGACACCGGCGAGACGCTGGTCGGGCACAACCCGGGCGACGAGCTGGCGCGACGGCGGCGCGACAGGGCGGTCTGAGGGCGACCGAGGTCCGGACCGCCCGAGGCGCCCGCGGTCGGGGCGGTCCGAGGGCGTCCGCGGTCCTGAGGGCGTCCGTCGTCGGGGCGTCCCCGCTCGTCGGGGCCGGGCTCCCGGGCGTTCCGCGGGGCTTTGTCAGTGGCGTAAGGCAGCATCGGACCTGTGAGAGCCGCGCCCACGATCCTGCATCTCGACATGGATGCCTTCTTCGCCGCCGCCGAGCAGGCGTCGAAGCCCAGCCTGCGCGGAAAGCCCGTGATCGTCGGCGGTCTCGGGCCGCGGGGCGTGGTCGCCACCGCCTCCTACGAGGCGCGCCGTTTCGGGGTGCACTCGGCCATGCCGATGGGCCAGGCGCGGCGGCTCGCGCCGAACGCGGCCTACCTCGTGCCGCGCTTCGCCTTCTACCGCTCGATCAGCGAGCAGGTCATGGAGCTGCTCCGGCGGCTCTCCCCGCTCGTCGAGCCGCTCAGTCTCGACGAGGCCTTCGTCGACCTCGAGGCCGGCGGCGTCGCCGACGACAGCGCCGGCGCCCGGGCCGCGGGGGAGCGGCTGCGGGCGGACATCCTCGCGGCGACGGGGCTCACCGGGTCGGTGGGGCTCGCCGGGTCCAAGATGATCGCGAAGATCGCCTCCGAGGAGGCCAAGCCGGACGGGCTCGTCCTCATCGAGCCCGGGACCGAGCGGGAGCTGCTCGGACCGCGATCGGTGCGGATCCTGCCCGGGGTGGGGCCGGCCACCGGGGAGCATCTGCGGCGCGCCGGGATGACCAGCGTCTCCGATCTCGTGGAAGCGGGCGAGGACGAGCTCGTACGGCTGCTCGGACGGGCGCACGGGGCCTCCCTGTACCGGATGGCCCGGGGGCACGACGATCGGCGCGTGGTGGCCGAGCGGGACGCCAAGTCGGTGTCGGTCGAGGACACCTTCGACGTGGACCTCCACGACCGGGTACGGATCCGGATCGAGGTGGAACGGCTCGCGGAGCGGTGCGTGGGGCGGCTGCGGGCCTCGGGGCACTCGGGGCGGACCATCGTCCTGAAGGTGCGGCGGTACGACTTCTCGACGCTCACCCGGTCCGAGACGCTGCGGGGGCCGACGGACGACCCGGCCGTCGTGCGGGAGGCGGCGGGACGGCTCCTGGAGGCGGTGGACACGACGGGCGGCGTGCGGCTGCTCGGGGTGGGGGTGAGCGGGCTCGCGGACTACACGCAGGAGGACCTGTTCGCCCAGGCGGTCGCCGACGCCGGAGCGGACACCCGGGCGGAGCCGGAGACGGGCGCCGATGCCGTGGCGGAGGAGGTCGCCGAGGCCGAGGAGCACGGCCCCGTGGAGAGGCACTGGTCGCCCGGGCACGACGTGCGGCACGCGGTGTACGGAGCCGGGTGGATCCAGGGGAGCGGGGTCGGGCGGGTCACGGTGCGGTTCGAGGAGCCGTGGTCCGGGCCCGGGCGGGTCCGGACGTTCTCCGTGGACGACCCGGACCTCGAGCCGTCGGAGCCGTTGCCGCTGGTGCGGGGGGAGACGGCGGCCTGACCCGCACCGGGCGGACGGGGTGCGGGTCTTCCCGGGGTCGTTCGCGGCCGGTGGGGCCGTCAGGCGCCGTCCTGGCCCGCCAGGCGGCCGAAGTCCTTGTCCGGGGCGTCGGAGGGCGGGGGCGGGAGGGCGAGGCTGTAGTGGCGGTAGAGCTGGAGTTCCTGTTCGGGCGAGAGGTGGCGGCCCACGCCGAAGTCGGGGGCGTCCTTGATGAGGGCCCGCTCGTACGGGATGTGGAGACCGTCGTCGAGCAGGGCGCTCGGCTCCAGGGGGACGAAGGCGTCCCGGCTGAACAGCCCCGTGCGGACGGCGGCCCATTCGGGGATTCCGGTCGCGTCGTCCAGGTACACCTCGTCCACGGTTCCGATCTTGTGCCCGTTCCGGTCGAACGCCTTGCGGCCGATCAGGCTGCGCGGATCGATATCGGTCTGCACGGTCCCTCCAACTGGTCGCAACTGCTCTACACCCCTACGAAAGTGCACATCTGGGATGTCGGCCACTTGAGCGATGGGAGCCGCAACCTCGCTGGTAGGCTGGTTGTGGCTGTCGACCCCGTGCGGGAGAGTCCCCCGGAGAAACCTTCCGGTGGGCGCCGAAGGAGCAAATCCTCCCCGGAATCTCTCAGGCCCCTGTACCGCGCGGACGAGGTCACTCTGGAAAGCAGGGCGGATGTCCGACGGCATTCCGCCCTCACCGACGGTGAAAGCCGGCGGGCCGCGAGGCGTGCCGGTGAAACTCTCAGGTTGAGATGACAGAGGGGGAGGCCGTCCGGGTACCCGCGCCGTGGTGCCCCTCGCAGGTCGTGACGACCAGGAGGCCTCCGTACATGACCGCCAACCGCACTCCGCTCTCCGAGCTCGAACAGGGCATTCCGTTCGAGCAGCGGCACATCGGACCCGACGCCGAGGCGCGGGCCAAGATGCTCGCCCAGGTCGGTTACGGCTCGCTCGACGAGCTCACGGCCGCCGCGGTGCCGGACGTGATCAAGAACGCCGAGGCGCTGGGCCTGCCGGCCGCGCGCACCGAGGCCGAGGTCCTCGCCGAGCTGCGCACGCTCGCCGACCGCAACCAGGTCCTCGCCCCGATGATCGGCCTCGGTTACTACGGGACCTTCACCCCGCCGGTCGTCCTCCGGAACGTGATGGAGAACCCGGCCTGGTACACGGCCTACACGCCGTACCAGCCGGAGATCTCCCAGGGCCGCCTGGAGGCCCTGCTGAACTTCCAGACCATGGTCGCCGACCTGACCGGTCTGCCCACCTCCGGCGCCTCCCTCCTCGACGAGGGCACCGCCGCCGCCGAGGCCATGGCGCTGTCCCGCCGCGTCGGCAAGGTCAAGAACGGCGTCTTCCTCGTCGACGCCGACGCCCTGCCGCAGACCGTCGCCGTCATCGAGACCCGCGCCGAGCCGACCGGTGTCGAGGTCGTCGTCGCCGACCTGAGCGAGGGCATCCCCGCCGAGGTCGCCGAGCGCGGTGTCTTCGGCGTGCTCATCCAGTACCCGGGCGCCTCCGGTGCCGTCCGCGACATCAAGCCGCTGATCGACGCCGCGCACGAGCTCGGCGCGATCGTCACCGTCGCCGCCGACCTGCTCGCGCTCACCCTGCTCACCTCCCCGGGCGAGCTGGGCGCCGACATCGCCGTCGGCACCACGCAGCGCTTCGGCGTCCCCATGGGCTTCGGCGGCCCGCACGCCGGCTACATGGCCGTCCAGGACAAGCACGCCCGCTCCCTTCCCGGCCGTCTCGTGGGCGTCTCCGTCGACGCCGACGGCAACCGCGCCTACCGTCTGGCCCTGCAGACCCGCGAGCAGCACATCCGCCGCGAGAAGGCCACCAGCAACATCTGCACCGCTCAGGTGCTGCTCGCCGTCATGGCCGGCATGTACGCCGTCTACCACGGTCCGGACGGTCTGAAGCAGATCGCCGAGCGCACCCACCGCTACGCCGCCATCCTCGCCGCGGGCCTCACCGCCGGCGGTGTCGAGGTCGTGCACGGCTCCTACTTCGACACCCTCGCCGTCCGCGTGCCCGGCAGGGCCGACGAGGTCGTCGCCGCCGCCCGCGAGGCCGGTGTGAACCTCTACCGCGCCGACGCCGACCTGGTGTACGTCTCCTGCGACGAGACCACCGGCCGCGCGCAGCTCGCCGCCGTCTGGGGCGCCTTCGGCGTCACCGCCGACGTGGAGG
>NZ_JAINVG010000134.1 GCF_020400725.1 Streptomyces sp. NK15101
CGCGCATCGCCGCCGTGACCGGCACGCTCTCCCCGCAGCAGCGCCTCGAACGGATCGAGTCACCAACAAGGTCCGCACCCGCGCCGAACAGCTCCTGGAGTCCACCGACGGCGCCGACGGCCCGTCCCGGCAGGCGGCCGCCGCCCGCGCCGAGGCCCTGGTCCAGATGCTGGAGTCCCGCGCATCGGAGGCGAGCGAGAAGCTCGGCCGGCTCCGCGGCGAGGCCGAGCGCCTGGCCCCCGAGGACGGCGAGGCACACACCGAGCTGCCCGAGGAGCTGGTGCCCGCCGACGCCGAGCGGGCCCAGGCCCTGCTCCGTACCGCGACCACCGAGCTCGCCGCCCGCACCGACGCCCTGGAGGCGGCACGGGCCGCCCACGCCGGACTGCTCCGGGACCACCGGGCCGCCGAGGACGCGGCCGGCGGCTTCGACGAGACGGCCGCCCTGCTGCGCGACCTGCTCCGCGACCACGCGGACGAGGAGCGGGAGGAGACCGAGCCGTACCCGGGCAGCCTGGAGGAGGCCCGCACCACGGCCGCCGAGGCGCGCCGCGCCCTGCGCGCCTGCACCGCCGAGCTGTCCGCCGCCGACGCCGCCGTGCGCGAGGCGAGCGACATCCTCGTCCGGCACGCCAACTCCACCCGCTACGAGCAGGTCCGCACCCCCGCCCGCCAGCAGATACGCGAACTGCCGGCCTCCGCGCTGCCCGAGCACGCCGCCAAGTGGGCCGAGGCCTTCGCGCCCCGGCTGCGGGTCCTCACCGACGAGCTGGAGCAGCTGGAGCGCAACCGGGACTCGATCGTGGACCGGCTGCGAGGCCTGGTGGAGTCCTCGCTCGCGACGCTCCGCTCCGCGCAGCGGCTCTCCCGGCTCCCCGAGGGCCTCGGCGAGTGGTCGGGCCAGGAGTTCCTGCGGATCCGCTTCGAGGAGCCCGACCAGGCCACGCTCGCCGAGCGGCTCGGCGAGGTCGTCGACGAGGCGACCCGCGCCGCCGTCAAGAAGAACTCCGACCTGCGGCGCGACGGCATGTCCCTGCTCCTCAGGGGCGTCCAGGCGGCGCTCGAACCCAGGGGCGTCTCGGTCGAGATCCTCAAGCCGGACGCGGTGCTGCGCGCCGAGCGGGTCCCCGTCGGGCAGATGGGCGACGTCTTCTCCGGCGGCCAGCTGCTCACCGCGGCCATCGCCCTGTACTGCACGATGGCGGCGCTCCGTTCCAACGACCGGGGCCGCGACAAGCACCGGCACGCGGGCACGCTGTTCCTCGACAACCCGATCGGCCGCGCCAACGCCACGTACCTCCTGGAGCTCCAGCGGGCCGTGTCGGACGCGCTGGGCGTCCAGCTCCTCTACACGACGGGCCTGTTCGACACGACCGCGCTCGCCGAGTTCCCGCTGGTGATCCGGCTGCGCAACGACGCGGACCTGCGGGCCGGACTGAAGTACATCAGCGTGGAGGAGCACCTGCGCCCCGGGCTGCCGCAGCCGGCCGCGGAGGGGGAGACGATCCACGGCGAGATCACGGCGACGCGGATGTTCCGCCGCCACCAGTCCGACGACGCGGCCCCGGCGGACGAGGCGTAGTCCCCGGTCGTACGAGGCATCCCGGCCGTAGGAGGCCCGGTCCCCGGTCGTACGACGGCGAGCGGCCCGGCCCCCAGCAGGGGGCCGGGCCGCTCGCCGTTGCTCAGACCGCTTCGGCGCCGCTCACGCCGCTTCGGACAGCGGTGCCGTCTCCGTCCGGCCCTCGCCGCGCCGCGCCCGGATCGGCGGACGGGCGGTGCTGCTCGGCTCCGACACCACGCCGTTGCGCTGACGCCACACCTGACGGGTGATCCAGATGTCGAGCACGCTCCAGGTGGCCACGACCGTCGACGCCACCGCGGTGACCGTCACCGGAAACGCCAGCCACGCGCCCGAGACCGTACAGAAGAAGGCCACCACGGCCTGGATGAGTGCCACCGACGTGATCATCACGGCCCGCACGGCGGCGTTGCGCACCGGGTCGGGCATCCGCCGTCGGCCCCGCTCCTCCTCCACCCACAACCGCCGCGCCGACCGCGCCTCGTGTTCCATTGTCCCGTCACTCCCCACCACTGAACGACTGCAGGGACGGCTGCCCGTCTTGAGCGCCTTTACACGGACAGAACCCTCCCCGTACCCATTGACGCACGAGAGAGCGAAAAGGTTTCGCCCGGGTGGGGTGAACGAGGCCCGCGGACCGGCGGAACGAACAGTTCCAGCCATCCGCGCAGGCCGGAGAAATGGCACACCATCAGGTGTCCTACACCACAGTGGCCAATCTCAACTCCATTAATACCAGGACATCTCATGATCAAGACTCACTCGACAGGCTGAAAATCGCTCGGACACGCCTTCGGGATGGCCGTGATGCAGTAGTAGGCTCGCGCCGCCGTTTGTTGAAATTCAAGGTTGACGCCGCGTGTTGACGCCGGCGGTCACGAACGTGAAGGGCCTCCGTGGCGCAACGGGGGCCGAGCTGGGGGAGGCCATGCGCTTTCGCGGGAAGTCCATCCGCAGGAAGATCGTGGCGTTGCTGCTCGTACCGCTCGTCTCCCTCACCGGCCTGTGGGGGTTCGCAACGGTCCTGACGGGCCGCGAGGCCGACCAGCTCCTCGACGTCGGCTACATCGTCGACAAGGTCGGCTACCCCCTGGAGGACACCGCCCGGGTCATCCAGATCGAACGCCGGCAGTCGCTCATCTACCTCGCCGACCCCCGCGGCTCCGACGCCCTCGCCTCCCTGCGCGAGACCCGCCGCGCCACCGACCGGCAGATCGCCCGCATCCGCGCCAACGCCGCCGACCCCGGCGTCCGCGACGAGATGAGGCCCGTCACCACCCAGCGGCTCAACTCCCTCCTCGACGCGCTCGACGGCCTCGCCTCGCTGCGCCGCTCCGTCGAGAACCGCGGCATCGGCCGCATGCAGGCCCTCGAGTTCTACAACCGGCTCGTCGACCCCTGCT
This sequence comes from Streptomyces sp. NK15101, assembly GCF_020400725.1. GTDB lineage: Bacteria > Actinomycetota > Actinomycetes > Streptomycetales > Streptomycetaceae > Streptomyces. Next base: position 2,986 of record NZ_JAINVG010000134.1, read on the forward strand.
ACAGCTTCCTCATCAGCCTCCACGCCCTCGAGAACGTGGAGATGGACAAGCAGGGCCGCGCCCTCGTCGGCATCACGCGCGCGCGGGAGCTGCTCTCCCGCGAGGACGCCCTCGTCCTCTCCGCGCTCGTCGCCGACCGCGTCACCTCCGAGGAGATCCGCGCGATATCCGACCTCGTCGCCAACCGCGTGGCGTTCTACGAGGTCAACCTCGAACTCCTGCCCGCCGCCGAGCGCGAGCACTTCGAGAAGTACTGGCGCAGCCCCGACACCCAGACGCTGCGCACCGCCGAGAACGCGATCGTCGAAGAGGGCCCCACCGACAACCCCCGCGCCGTCACCGCCGAGCGCTGGCAGGACCAGGCGAGCCCCGTCCTCGACGACCTCGCCCGCGAGAACACCGCCGCCGGTGACCGCTACCAGGACCGCGTCCAGCCCGCCGCGTACAGCGTCCTCCTCAAGGTCGGCGTCGCCGGCGTCCTCGGCTTCCTCGCCCTGCTCGCCTCGATCGTCATCTCCGTCCGCGTCGGCCGCGAACTCGTCCGCGACCTGAGCCGCCTGCAGAAGGAGGCCCAGGAGGTCTCCGGCGTCCGGCTGCCCAGCGTGATGCGCCGCCTCGCCGCCGGCGAGCAGGTCGACGTCGGGACCGAGGTGCCCCACCTGAAGTACGGGGAGGACGAGGTCGGCCAGGTCGGCCAGGCCCTCAACACCCTCCAGCGCGCCGCCGTCGAGGCCGCCGTCAAGCAGGCGGAACTGCGCCGCGGCGTCTCCGAGGTGTTCGTCAACCTCGCCCGCCGCAACCAGGTCCTGCTCCACCGTCAACTGACCCTCCTCGACACCATGGAGCGGCGCACGGAGGACACCGACGAGCTGGCCGACCTCTTCCGCCTCGACCACCTCACCACCCGCATGCGCCGGCACGCCGAGGGCCTCGTCATCCTGTCCGGCGCCGCCCCCTCCCGCCAGTGGCGCAAGCCCGTCCAGCTCATGGACGTGGTCCGCGCGGCCGTCGCCGAGGTCGAGGACTACGAGCGGATCGAAGTGCGCCGCCTGCCCCGCATCGGCGTGGGCGGCCCCGCCGTCGCGGACCTCACCCACCTCATCGCCGAACTCCTCGAGAACGCCACGGTGTACTCGCCCCCGCACACCGCCGTCCAGGTCCTCGGTGAGCGGGTCGCCAACGGCTTCACCCTGGAGATCCACGACCGCGGCCTCGGCATGAACCCCGACGCCCTGCTCGACGCCAACCTCCGGCTCGCCGAGACCCCCGAGTTCGAGCTCTCGGACACCGACCGGCTCGGCCTCTTCGTCGTCAGCCGGCTCGCCCAGCGCCAGAACGTCCGGGTCTCCCTCCAGACCTCCCCGTACGGCGGGACCACCGCGGTCGTCTTCATCCCGGCCGCGCTGCTCACCGACGCGCCCGAGACCCAGGGCGCCGGATTCCGGCTCGACCGCAAGGCCCTGGAACACCCGGCGCGGACCGACGACGTGTCCGTCGACGGCGGCGCGCTGCCCACCCGCAGGCCGGCCCTCACCAAGGTGCCCGACGTGACCGAGGCCCCCGGACCGCTGAACGGCCCCGTCGAGCTGGAGGCACCGCTCGGCGCCGAGGACTTCGACGTCCTCCTCGACCGGTCCGCGGACCTCCTCGACAGCGACAGCGAGCGCGGCGGCCTCTTCCGGCCCCGTGACCGGCGCCGCACCGGACTCGCGCCCGCCGGCGAGCAGCACGAGCAGGTCCCGGACCGGACGACGGGCCGCGGCGAGCAGGACGCGCCCGCCGACGACACGCTCCGCGGGCCCGTGCCGCTGCCGCGCCGCCGCACCCCGACGCTCGTCGTGGACCACGGCCGCCGCCTCGACGAGCCGGACGGCGCCCACGCCGAGACCGACCGCGCGCACCCGCAGCCGGGCCGCGCCCACGCCAAGACCGAGCGCACCCAGCCGCGGCCGGACCGCGCGCATCCGCAGGAGCACCGGACGGACTTCCCGCAGGACGACCGGCGCGGAGTCCGGGCGGGACACCCGCACGGCGACGGGCGGGCCGTCCTGCCGGGCCCGGGCGCCGGTCCCGTCCTCGTCCCCGTACCGCCGGAGGGACCCGTGCCGCCGGAGAGCCCGGAGCCGTTCGGCGGCCTGCCCCGCCGCGTCCGCCAGGCCAGCCTCGCGCCCCAGCTGCGCGAGGCCGAGGGCCCGGCCGGCCGTGGCGCGGGAAGCCGCTCCGACGCCGGCACGGGCACCGGAGCGCGGGCCGAAGGGCCCGACTCCTTCGAGCGCGACGCCGAGGAGGTACGCGCCCGCATGGCCGCCATGCAGCGTGGCTGGCAGCGCGGACGGCGGGACACCACAGAGCCGGACGACCCGACAGCACCAGGAACGACACCCGAGGGGGACGGTCGATGACCGCACCGAACGCCGCAGCACCCAGCACGACCTCCGGACACGGACACGGAAACGGCGAGCTGAACTGGCTCCTCGACGAGCTCGTCCAGCGCGTCGGGTCCATCCGCAAGGCCCTGGTGCTCTCCAGCGACGGACTTCCCACCGGTGCCTCCCAGGAGCTGACCCGGGAGGACGGCGAGCACCTGGCCGCCGTGGCCTCCGGCTTCCACAGCCTGGCCAAGGGCGTCGGCCGCCACTTCGAGGCGGGCAAGGTCCGCCAGACGGTCGTCGAGCTGGAGGACGCCTTCCTCTTCGTCACGGCCGCCGGCGACGGCAGCTGCCTCGCGGTGCTCGCGGACGCCGACTCGGACGTCGGTCAGATCGCCTACGAGATGACGCTGATGGTGAAGCGGGTCGGGGCCCACCTCGCGACGGCCCCCCGGACCGGCCTGCCCTCGGGGGGGTGAGTGGGACGGCATGAGTGACGAAGCCGAGCACAGCCGGCGGGAACGGGGCCGGACCCCCGGCCCCCACCACTGGTTCGACGACGAGGCCGGGCCGGTGGTCCGTCCGTACGCGATGACCCGCGGCCGGACGAGCGCCGCCACCCGCCACCGGCTCGACCTGATCGCGCTGGTCGTTCCCGAACCCGCCGCCGACGACCCCGGCCGGGACCAGACGCTCTCCCCGGAACACGTGGAGATCGTCGAACGCTGCTCCGAGCAGCCCCAGTCGATCGCCGAGCTCGCCGCCGGACTCGACCTCCCCGTCGGGGTGGTCCGGGTCCTCGTCGGCGACCTCGTCGAGGACGAACTCGTCCATGTGACCCGCCCCGTTCCGCCGGCCGAGCTGCCGGACGTGAGCATCCTTCGCGAGGTGATCAATGGCCTTCGGGCGCTCTAGCCGCACCAAGCCGTACGTCGAGCCGGTGACCCTGAAGATCCTCGTCGCGGGCGGGTTCGGGGTCGGCAAGACGACGCTGGTGGGCTCGGTCAGCGAGATCAGGCCCCTGCGGACCGAGGAGATCCTCAGCGAGGCGGGGCGGCCCGTCGACGACCTGCACGGCGTCGAGACCAAGACGACCACCACGGTCGCCATGGACTTCGGCCGGATCACCCTCCGCGAGGACCTCGTCCTCTACCTCTTCGGCACCCCGGGCCAGGACCGCTTCTGGTTCCTGTGGGACGAGCTGGCCCAGGGGGCCCTGGGCGCGGTCGTCCTCGCGGACACCCGCCGTCTGGAGGACAGCTTCGCCGCCATCGACTACTTCGAGCGGCGCGGCATCCCGTTCACGGTGGCGGTCAACTGCTTCGAGGGCGCCCAGCGGTTCCCGGCGGAGAGCGTGCGCGGCGCGCTCGACCTGGACCCCGAGGTGGAACTCCTGATGTGCGACGCCCGGGACCGCGAGTCCGTGAAGAACGTCCTCGTGGCGGTCGTCCAGCACGCCCTGGTCCTCGCGGACCGCAGCCCCGCCGCCGTCACGAGCTGACGGCGGGGGCACCCGGCGCACCACCGGCCCCGCGGGGCCCGGTCCGGTCGGCTCAGCGCACCGCCACCACCGCGGAACCGTGCCCGAACAGGCCCTGGTTCGCGGTGATGCCGGCCCGCGCCCCCGGCACCTGCCGGTCGCCCGCCGTGCCGCGCAGCTGCCACGTCAGCTCGCAGACCTGCGCGATCGCCTGGGCGGGCACGGCCTCCCCGAAGGAGCCGAGACCGCCGCTGGTGTTGACCGGCAGGCGCCCGCCGAGGGCCGTGGCGCCCTCGTGCAGCAGCTTGGCGCCCTCGCCCGGCGGGCAGAGCCCGATGTCCTCGTACCACTCCAGTTCCAGGGCGGTGGACAGGTCGTACACCTCCGCGAGGGACAGGTCCCCGGGCCCGATCCCCGCCTCCTCGTAGGCGGCGCGGGCGATCGAGGCGCGGAAGGCGTGCGGGGCGGGGGAGACGGCCGCAGCCGAGTCGGTCGCGATGTCGGGGAGGTCGAGCACCGCCTTGGGGTACGTGGGGGAGACGGTGGACACCGCCCGGATCCGGACCGGCTCGGGGTGCCCGTGCCGGCGCGCGAACTCCATGCCCGACAACACGAGCGCGGCCCCGCCGTCCGAGGTGGCGCAGATGTCGAGGAGCCGCAGCGGATCGGCGACGACGGCGGAGGCCGCGACCTCCTCGGCGGTCACCCGCTTGCGGTAGCGGGCCAGCGGATTGAGCGCGCCGGCCGCCGCGTTCTTCACCTTCACCCGGGCGAAGTCCTCGGCCGTGTCGCCGTACAGCGCCATCCTGCGGCGCGCGTAGAGCGCGAAGTACGCCGGATTGGTCGCCCCGAGCACCCGGAACCGCAGCCAGTCCGGGTCGCCGGGCCGCTCGCCGCCGGCCGGGGCGAGGAACCCCTTCGGCGTCGAGTCCGCCCCGACGACCAGGACCACGTCCGCGAGCCCCGCCAGGATCTGGGCCCGGGCGGTGCCGATGGCCTGGGCGCCCGAGGCGCAGGCCGCGTACACGCTGGTGACCCGCGCCCCCTGCCAGCCGAGGGCCTGCGCGAAGGTCGCCCCCGCCACGTATCCCGGGTATCCGCACCGCATGGTGTCGGCGCCGACGACCGAGCCGATGTCGGACCACCGCAGACCGGCGTCGGCGAGCGCGGCGCGGGCGGCGGCCGTCCCGTACGAGACGAAGCTCCGCCCCCATTTGCCCCAGGGATGCATCCCGGCCCCGAGCACGGCGATGTCGTTCACGACCGCCCCTCCCGCCGCCCCTCGGCCACCGGCCGCCAGTTCCAGGTGGTCCAGGTGTGCCGCTCGTCCTCGTTCAGGACGCCCGGCACCACCTCCACCTCGGTCCCGACGGCGAGGTCGGCCGTCGTCACACCGGGCGCCGCCTGTCCGAGGACCACCATCGCCTCGGCCGCGAGCTCGACGGCGACGAGGGTGTACGGCTCCCAGGGCGCGTCCGGGTCGGAGACGTACGGGGCGGGCGGACGGTACCGGCCGTCGGTGTAGGACCAGACCCGGCCGCGCGGCGAGAGCGGGACCTCTGTCAGCTCGCCGCCGCCCGGGCAGCCGGGGTTGCGGCACCAGTCGTCCTCGCGGGGGAAGAAGACCGACGCGCAGGCCGTGCAGCGGGTGCCGAGCAGCCGGAACTCCGCCTCCGGCACGGTGTCGTCGGTGAACCACCCGGCCACCACCGGTCTGCGCGTCCGTGCCATCGGGACCTCCCGCGATCTGACGAAGCGTCAGAAGTCTGCCACGGGAGACCGGCACTGAGAAGGCTCAGTGCCCGGCCACCGACCTCCGCGCCACGGGGAAGTCGAAGAACGTGTCCGGGAACGGCTCCGGCTTGAAGGTGAAGTGCCACCACTCCTCGGGCAGGTTCACGAACCCCTGCTCGGCGAGCACGCCCCTGAGCAGCTGCCGGTTGGCCCGCTGCGCGCCCTGGATCCGAGGGTCGTCGGTGTGCGAGCGCGTGTCGAAGCAGTCGTACCCGGTCCCCATGTCCACCGAGTTGTCCGGGAACCGCTCCGCCTGCGGCGCCCAGCACTCCACCAGCTCCTCACCCGGCACGTACGCGCGCGTGGGCGCCGCCGGCAGCCGCACGATCGTGAGGTCCACCGTCGAGCCCCGGCTGTGACCGGACTTCTCCGCGATGTAGCCGTCCGCGAACAGCCTCGACTTGTCGACGAGCGGATAGAACTCCTTCTTCATCCGCTCGTCCTCCAGGTCCTTCGCCCAGCGCACGAAGTGGTCCACCGCCCGCTGCGGCCGGTAGCAGTCGTACACCTTCAGCGTGTACCCCCGGGCGAGCAGCCGGAGTTGCGCGCGGTGCAGCGCCTCGGCCGCCGGACGGGTCAGGACGCACAGCGGTTGCCGGTAGCCGTCCACCGGTTCGCCGACGAAGTTGTGCTCGGTCGTGTAGCGCATCTCCTGGAGGATCGTCCGGTCCACGGAGCTCAGGGCCACGAACTCCCGCGGCGCCTTGGGCTCCGGCGCGGCCGAGGCCGGTGGAGCGGGCGCGGCGACGGCTCCGGTGACGGCGAGCAGCCCGGCCGCGGCCGTGACGGCGAGGGTACAGAGAGCGGTTGCGAGTCCAGTCATGCGCACCGTCTACCAGTTCCGGCAGCGCGGGGAAAGGGCGATCGCGTACGGTCGGGCCGTGAAGGACACCCCGGGAAGGACGCCCCCTGTGAAGGACGCCCCTGTGAAGGACGCCCACTGCTCCGCCTGCGGCGCCGCCCACCTCCCCGACGCCGGCTGGCCCCGCAGCTGCCCGGCCTGCGGCCACACCGCCTACCGCAATCCGCTGCCCGTCGCCGTCGCCCTCCTCCCCGTCACCGGCGCGACGGGAACGGGCCTCGTCGTCGTCACCCGCACCATCGAACCCGCGCGGGGCGGGGTCGCGCTGCCCGGCGGCTTCATCGACCACGGCGAGGACTGGCGCGCCGCCGTCGCCCGCGAACTGCGCGAGGAGACCGGCATCCCCGCCTCAGCCGAGGAGGTCCGCCTCGTCGACGCGCTGAGCTCCCCGGCCGGCCACCTCCTCCTCTTCGGCCTCCTCCCGCCCCGCCCGGCCGCACAGCTCCCGCCGTCGGTCCCGACGGACGAGACGAGCGGCCACCATGTGCTCACGGAACCAGAGGAGCTGGCCTTTCCGCTTCACACGGAGGCGGTGCGGAAGTGGTTCGGCGGCGCTTACGGGTGACTGGATGTCGGCTGCTGGATCCAATCTCCAATATTCGGCTACTGGATATTGGAGCCGGCTAACTGGATCCACCTACTTGGATCCGCCCATCGCCCAGGGGATCCACCCTCCTCACAACCCCCGCACCACCACCGGCAGCCCCGGCTCCTCCACCCCGTCGTCCGTGACGCGCTCCACCACCACCCGGCCGTCCGCGAGCCGCGACTGGTACCGCTCGATCGAGGCCGGCTCCCAGCCGTCCCCGGTGTCCCGCACGACGAGGCCGCCGCCGGTCCGCCCCGCGGCGGGCGCCCACACTTCCAGGACGAGCTCGCCCCCCTCGCCCCGCACGGGCAGCACGGCCCCCGCCCGGGCCAGGACCGGCACCCGGGAGAGCGGCGCGTCGAGCAGCACCTGCCCGGGACCCTCGTGCGCCCGCCCCGTCGCCGTGTCGTACCAGCATCCGCGCGGCAGCCGCACCGCCCGCCGGTCCGCGCCCCGCGTCAGCACCGGCGCCACGAGCAGCGAGTCGCCGAGCAGGAACGCGTCCTCGCAGTCGCGCAGCGCCCGGTCCTCGGGCGTCCCCCACCACACGGGCCGGACGTACGGCGCGCCCGTCATCCGGGCCAGCCGGGCCAGCGTCGTGAAGTACGGCCGCAGCCGCTCCCGTTCGGCCAGCGCCACGCGCACGTGCTCCAGGACCTCGGGGCCGAACTCCCACGGCTCCCGCCGCCCCGCGTCGATCGCCGCGTGCGTACGGAAGAAGGGGAGCCACGCGCCCAGCTGGTACCAGCGCAGGAACAGCTCCGGCGACGGACTGCCGTCGAAACCGCCCACGTCCGGCCCCGAGTAGGGCACCCCGCACAGCCCCAGGCCCAGGACGAGGGCGAGCGAGGCCCGCAGCCCCGGCCACCCCGTCGACACGTCGCCGGACCACGTGCCCCCGTACCGCTGCATGCCCGCCCAGCCGGAGCGCGAGAAGAGGAAGGGCCGCTCGTCGGGGCGCAGCCGGCGCAGCCCCTCGTACCCCGCCCGGGCCATCGCGAGCCCGTACACGTTGTGCGCCTCCCGGTGGTCGCCGCCCCGGCCCTCCAGCGCGTGCCGCGCCGAGCGGGGCAGCGTCGGGTCGCCGAAGGGGACGAAGGACACCGGCTCGTTCATGTCGTGCCACACCCCCGCGAAGCCCTGCCGGAGGCGCTCCTCGTACAGACCGCCCCACCACTCCCGTACCGCGGGGTCCGTGAAGTCCGGGTAGGCGCACTCGCCTGGCCACACCACCCCGCGCACCTCCAGGCCGCGCGCGTCCTTGACGAAGGCGTCCACCGCCGCCCCGCCGTCGTACACCGGATCGCCGGGTTCGGCCTTCACCGCCGGATCCACGATCGACACCAGGCGCACGCCCTGCTCCCGCAGCTCCTCCGCGAGCCCCGGCAGATCGGGGAACCGCTCCCGGTCGACCGTGAACACCCGGTGTCCGTCGTAATGGTCGATGTCCAGGTGCAAGGCCGACAGCGGCAGCCCCCGCTCCCGGTACCCGGCCACCACCCGCCGCACCTCCCGCGCGCTGCCGAAGCCCCAGCGGGCGTGCTGCGGCCCGAGCGCCCAGGACGGCGGCAGCGCGGGCGCGCCCGTCAGCGCCGCCCAGCCGTGCAGTACGCGCGCGGGGGTGCCGACGACCACCCAGCAGCGCAGCGGCCCGCCCGTCATCCGCACCTCGCTGGTCCCCGGCCGGTCGTGCCCGGAGCCCGCCCCCTCCTCGCCCTCGGCCAGGACGACCCGGCCGTCCCAGGAGTTGTCGTGGAACGCCAGGTGCGTACCGGCGTCCGAGACCACGAACTGGACGGGCATGGTCAGGTAGAGCGGATCGTCCCCGGGGTCGAAACCCCTCTGGGGGTCGGTGTTCCACAGCCGGTACGAGCCGTCCCGCAGGCGCGGCCCCGCGGCCCGCCCGCCGAGCCCGAAGAACCGGGCGTCGGCCGGCACCTCGCTGCGCTGCACCCACCGCCCGCCCCCCGACACCACCGGCCCGGCACCGTCGCCCGCCGCGGCCCCGGCGCCGTCGCCCGCCACGGGATCCCACCAGCGCGGCGGCAGGTCCCGGGGTGAACACGGACACCGTTAAGCCCATCCGCCGCGCGCTGGTCA
>NZ_JAINVG010000135.1 GCF_020400725.1 Streptomyces sp. NK15101
GCGTGGTGGAGTTTGACGAGGACGGCGAAGGAGCCGTCGGGGGCGCCGCTGAGCAGGTACATCTCCCAGGGCGGCAGGCCGCGGGCAACGGGCCGTTCCATGAGTTCGGCGGCGAGCCGGGTGGCCTCGGCGGGGAAGTCGGCGCCGGGGAGGACGATCTCGCGGACGTGCCGGCGCACGTCGAAGTCGGGGTCGGCGCTCCAGGCGGCGCCGCCGACGGGGAACAGGACGTCACGGACGCGCATCCGGAGCCGGGGGACGGCGGCGGCCCGCCGGGCGAGCAGTTCCAGGACGTCGGAGGGCTCCTGCCCGGGGGTGGCGGGCGGGGGGCCGAAGTGGGCGAGGGCCCCGAGGTGCAGGGGGTGCTCGGTGGATTCCAGGTGCCAGAAGGCCAGGTCCAGGGGTGCCAGTAGCTCGCTGCTCAAGGTGTCCTCTTGTCCTGCGAAGTCCTGCGATGTCCTGTTGTCCTGCGTAGTCCTGCAAAGTCCTCTGAAGTGCGTGAAGCCCTGTGAAGTCCTGCGGTGGCGAAGTCCGACGGAGTCCGGCGGAGTCCGGCGAAGTCCCGCGCCGCCACGCGTGGTGCGGCGGGTGAGCGAAGTCAATCGCACACCGTCAGTTACGGTCAAGTACGATCACTTCACGCTCAGTTAACAAGTTCACCCCTCGACGGTGAATTCGCACCACACGCACTTCCCACCGCCCCGTGACTCCACGCCCCACGCGTCGGAGAGCCGGTCGACCAGGAGCAGTCCCCGCCCGGACACCCCGGCCTCCCCCGCCTCGCGGCGCCGGGGCAGGGCGCTGGACCGGTCCTCCACCTCCACCCGCAGCCGCCGCGGGGGCCCGGTCAGGATCCGCAGCGTCACGATCGCCCCGCCGTCGGTGTGCATCAGGGCGTTGGTCATCAGCTCGTCGGCGACCAGTTCGATCTCGTCCGCGCGCTCCGCCGCGCCCCAGGCCCGGACGGCGGCCCGGATCATGTGCCGGGCGGAGCTCAGCGCCTCCGGGTCGTTCTGGGCCACGTGCTGCTGGAAGCGGCCGGTGCCCTGCGGGTGGTACGTGCCGTGGCGGCGCAGCAGCAGGATCGCGACGTCGTCCTCGCCGCCCCGGTCGGCGACGACGTCGCAGAGGTGGTCGGCGAGCCGCTGGAGGTCGGAGGGGCCGCGCCGGACGAGCGAGGAGAGCCACTGGAGGCCCTCGTCGAGGTCGGCGCCGGGCTTCTCCACGAGCCCGTCGGTGTAGAGCATCAGCGTCCGGCCGGGGTCCAGCTCCAGGGTGGTCACCGGATAGTCGAGCCGGCCGAACTCAGCGGAGAGGCCGAGCGGCAGCCCGCCGTCGACCGGGAGCCGGCGGCAGCCGCCGTCGATCTCCCTGACCAGCGGGTCGACGTGGCCGGCGCGCACCACCTGGACGACCCCGGTGGCGAGGTCGACCTCCGCGTAGGTGCAGGTGGCGAAGCGTTCGGTGTCGAGCTCGTGGAGGAAGACCGAGGCCCGGGCCATCACCGTGGCCGGGGGGTGGCCCTCGGCGGCGTAGGCGCGCAGCACGATCCGCAGCTGGCCCATGACGGCCGCCGCGTGGGTGTCGTGGCCCTGCACGTCGCCGATGACGCAGCCGACCCGGCCGCCGGGCAGCGCGATGACGTCGTACCAGTCGCCGCCGATGTCCCGCCCCAGGCGGGCCGAGCGGTAGCGGACCGCCGTCTGGGCGCCGGCCACCTCGGGGATCCGGCGCGGCAGCATCGCCTGCTGGAGCCCTTCGGCCAGGTCGTGCTCCTGCTCGTAGAGCATGGCCCGCTGGAGGCTCTGGGCGATGCTGCTGCCGAGCGCGACGAGCAGGGTCCGCTCGTCCTCGCTGAAGCCGGTCTTGTCGCTGTAGAGCAGACCGAGCGCGCCGATGGGCCGGGCCTGGGCGATGAGCGGCAGATAGGCGGCGGCGGTGATGCCGAGCCCGCTGATGTGCGGCCAGAGCACCGGGAAGGAGTCGGCGAAGTCCCGGGCCGAGTCGATGAACCGGGGGCGCAGGGTCCGGACGACCTCGCTCATCGGGTACGGCTCGTCCACCCGGGTGAACCGGGTGCCCGGCACGAAGGCTCCGTCGGGCCCTTCGGCGACGAGGTGGATGCGCCCGCCTTCGAGGAGGCCCATGACGAGACTGGCCGCGCCGAAGTGTTCGAGCGCGTGCGAGTCGTTGAGCAGGTCGATGACGTCCTGCACGGTCCGGGCGTAGGCGAGGGCCGCCGTGGTGCCCTCGACGACGCCCGCGCGCCGCCTGCGCCCCTCGTCGAGACCGAGCCGGGCGGCGGACTCGGTGAGTTCGTGGGTGGCGTCGCGGATGATGCCGATGATGCGCACGGGCCGACCGGTGTCGTCGCGGTGCACGAGGCCCTGGGTGTGGGTCCACTGGTGACCGCCGTCCCGGCGGCGGATGCGGAAGTAGGCGCCGTACTGCTCGCTGCCGTCCTTGAGCGCCTGGGCCACGAGGGTGTCGAGCTGGCGGCCCTCGTCCGGCAGCACGCGGGGCCCCAGGCTCTCGGGCCTGCCGTCGTACTCCTCGCGGTCCATGTCGAAGACGTCGAGGGCGGCGTCGTCCATGGTCATGGTCCCGGTGAGCAGGTCCCAGTCGAAGCCGCCCATGCGGAAGGCGGAGCCGTAGTCCGCCAGGATCCGGGCCCCGGCCCCCGCCCCCTCCGGCGCACGGCCCGGCCGCGCGATCGCCTCGCCGCCCCCGCTGCCCGCGTTCATGGGGCCACGCTAGGCGCAGCCCCGCCGGCGCGCACCAGATGAATCCCCTTCACCCCTGGAAGGTCTCCGGCTGGTCGGGCGCCGGACCGGCCGGGAAGAGCTCGTCGGGCGGCAGCGGACCGTCCGGGACGGTCGGCGGCTCGGAGGGGGGCTGGGCGAACGGGTCGGGGACGGGCTCGGTCCCGGGATCGGTGTACGGGTCGGGGTACGGCTCCGTGTCGGGGTCGGGGGCCGGCGGCACCGGTGCCGCCGGATCGGTGCCCGTGCCTCCGCTGCCGGACGGGTCGGGGGCGTCGGGCGGCGGGGTCGAGGGGGCGGGCCGCGCGGGGTCCGGGGAGGACCGGTCCGGGGAGGGGTCGGCCGGATCGGGCGTGCCGGAGCCGGCGAGGGCGCAGGCGTCGGGGTCGCAGGCCGGTTCCACGGCGGGCTTCTTGTCCTGGTCCCCGTCGCTGCCGGTCCGCCGCTCGATCCAGGTGCGGTCGGTGGTGTTCACGATGACCAGGCTGGTGACGACGGAGGAGGTGGGCCGGACGGTGATCACGCGGTCGGGGTCGAAGGCGTCCCAGGGGTCGCCCTGGTGGACGCCGCTCGCCTCGGCGGCCGGGCTGCGGAGCGGGTTGCCGCAGGCGCAGCGGACGCGCGGGGCCCCGTACTGGTCGACGAGGACCGCCGTACCGGTCTGCAGCACGGCCTGGAAGGCGTTGGCCCGGCCTTCGCGGTAGCCGTGGTCGGTGACGCGGATGTCGGCGCGCAGGGCGACCGGGGTGAGTCCGCGGAGCCAGCCCGCGAGGTTGGCCTCGGGGATGCCGGCGGCCTCGGCGAAGGCGCGCGCCTTGGCGCGGTCCGCGGTGAGGAGGGCGACCTGCCGCTCGACGTCGCAGCTGCCGATCGCGCGCGTGCCGCCGTAGAGGCCGGCGGCGGAGCCGGCGACCTCGCGGACCTGCCGGCCTTCGTCGCCGGGCGGTCGGCCGGGGGCGGCGGGCGGCACGGTGTTCCGGACGGTGGAGGCGGTGAAGGGATCGGGTCCATGGGCGCCGAGCGGCTGGAGGAGGACGTCCTGGACGGGGGTCGCGGCCGGTTCGCCGCCGGCGCCCTCCCACTCGGAGGAGCAGCCGGTGAGCAGGAGGGCCGAGACGAGGCCCGCGGCCGCGGGGCGGGTTCGCCGTGCACGGCGGAGGGGTGAGCGCACCTGGTTCTCCCGACTTCTCTCCCCCGGGCCCGGCGCCCGGTTGCGGCCAGTGCCTCATGTCTGTCGCAGCGCGCGGGGCCTCGCAAGCGGAGGGCGGCCGACCGGGTCGGCCGGGTGGGCCGGGGTGATGACGGGTCGCCCCGGAACGCCACTTGAACACGTTCAAGAAAGGCCCTACGCTCGGTTCGCCAGTTGAACACGTTCAAGTGGGGGTGGTGCCGTATGACCGCGCTGTCGGTCCTCGTGAATCCGGTCGTGATGATCGGCATGTTCTGGGTCGTGCCGACGGGCCTCGCGCTGCTCGACGGCCCCCGGCCACCCGGCTGGGACCCGCTCCGGCGCGCCTGGCCCCTGCTCGCCGTCCCCGGCGCCCTCGCCCTCTGGCTGCCCCGCTCGGCGGCCGCCACCGCGCTCGCCGCCGTCTACGCCCTCGCCACCCTGGCGCTCGCACTCCAGGCCCCGGCCCGGCTGACGCTCACCCGCTCGCTCCGGCCGGGCGAGATCGCCGTCCTCTCCGCCCTGGTGGCTCCGTCCGTCGCCGGCCTGGCGCTCGTGGCCGAGCGGGCCTCGTACCCGCTGTTCGGCTTCGACCTGGACGTCCTGGCGCTGACCGTCCCGCACTTCCACTTCGCCGGCTTCGCGGCCGCCCTGGTCGCCGGGCTCGTCAGCCGCACGTCCGACGGCCCCGCCGCACGCTTCGCCGCGCTCAGCGTCCCCGCCGGCACCCTGCTCGTCCTGCTCGGCTACTTCGTCGACGACTGGGCCGAGCTCGCGGGGGCCGTCGTCCTGACGGCCGGCATGGCCGCGGTCTCCGTGCTGACCCTGCGGGAGCGCCGCGAGCTCGCCGCCGGCCGGCTCACCCGGGGCCTCCTCGCCGTCTCGGCCCTCGTGCTCGTCGCCACCATGCTGCTCGCGCTCAGCTGGGCGCTGGGCGAGGCGACCGGACTCCCGCACCTCTCCCTGACCTGGACGGCCGCCACGCACGGCCTGGGCAACGCCCTGGGCTTCGCCGTCTGCGCGCTCCTCGCCCGGCGCCGCCTCGCGACCGACCGCGCCTTCCCGCCCCTCCCGCACCTGCCCCGAACGGAGCTTCCGGCATGACCCGCCTCACGCAAGCACTCTCCGGGCCCGCCCGCCGCCGCCCGAGCCTCACCTACCGCGAGGTCGGCGCCACCCGCACCCCCGAGGCGCTCCCCGCCGGCTACCACCACCTGCGGCACAGCGCGGTCGTCGGCCACGGCAGGGCCGCCTTCGAGACCGCCGGGGCGGCCGTCACCACCTGGCGGATGCACCGCGCCTCCGGGGCGCGCGTCCACGCCGACGCCGACCGCGCCGAGCCCGGCGTCCGCCTGGAGGTGTCACTCGGCGCCGGCCCGCTCCGGATGGGCGTCCCCTGCTCGGTGATCTGGACGGCGTACGAGGAGGACCGCACCGGCTTCGCCTACGGCACCCTGAGCGGGCACGCGGAGTGCGGCGAGGAGTCCTTCGTCGTCGAGCTGGAGCCGGACGGCACGGTCCGCTTCACGGTCACCGCCTTCAGCAGGCCCGCCACCTGGTACACCCGGCTCGCCGGGCCCCTGGTCCCGCGGCTCCAGCACGCGTACGCCCGCCGCCTCGGCCGGACCCTCCGGCGCCTCGTCAAGGCGTGACGCCGGGCCGATACTGGAAGGGATGGAGTGGTTCACCGCACCCGACCACTGGCTGAGCCGGATCGTCTTCCAGCGGGGCCTCGCCGGGCTGTACTGCGTGGCGTTCCTATCGGCAGCCCTCCAGTTCCGGGCGCTGATCGGCGAGCGCGGCATGCTCCCCGTACCGGAGTACGTGCGCCGGACCCGGCCGCGCCACACGCCCTCCCTCTTCCACTGGCGCTACTCCGACCGGCTCTTCGCCGCCGTCTCCTGGTCCGGCGCCGCCCTCGCGCTCGCGCTCCTCGCGGGCGCCGGGGACGCCGTGCCCCTGCCGGTCTCGATGCTCCTGTGGCTGGTGCTCTGGGCGCTGTACCTGTCGATCGTGAACGTGGGTCAGACCTGGTACTCCTTCGGCTGGGAGTCCCTGCTCCTGGAGACCGGGTTCCTCGCGGTCCTCCTCGGCAACGACGACACGGGCCCGCCCGTCCTCGTCCTGTTCCTGCTGCGCTGGCTGCTCTTCCGCGTCGAGTTCGGCGCCGGACTCATCAAGATCCGCGGCGACCCCTGCTGGCGGAACCTGACCTGCCTCTACCACCACCACGAGACCCAGCCGATGCCCGGCCCGCTGAGCTGGTTCTTCCACCACCTGCCCCGCCCGCTGCACCGGGTGGAGGTCGCGGCCAACCACGTCGTCCAGCTGTTCGTGCCGTTCCTGCTGTTCACCCCGCAGCCGGTGGCCACGGTGGCGGCCGGCCTGATGGTGGCGACCCAGCTGTGGCTGGTGCTCTCCGGCAACTTCGCCTGGCTGAACTGGATCACGATCGTGCTCGCCCTGTCGGTCGTGGACGCCTCCCCGCTCACCGGCGAGCACCCCCAGCCGGATCCGCCGCTCTGGTACGTGGTCGTGGTCGTCGCGGCGACCGCCTTCGTCCTGGTGCGGAGCTACCGCCCCGCGCGCAACCTGCTCTCCCGGCACCAGGCGATGAACCGCTCGTACGACCCGTACCACCTGGTCAACAGCTACGGCGCGTTCGGCACCGTCGGCCGGGTCCGGGACGAGATCGTCGTCGAGGGCACCGACGACCCGGTGCCGCACCCGGGCACGGTGTGGCGCGAGTACGGCTTCAAGGGCAAGCCGGGCGATCCCCGTCGGCTGCCCCGGCAGTTCGCCCCGTACCACCTGCGGCTCGACTGGCTGATGTGGTTCGCCGCCCTCTCCCCCGGGTACGCGCGCGCGTGGTTCGGCCCCTTCGTCGAGCGGCTGCTCGACGGCGACCGGGACACCCTGCGGCTGCTCGCCCACAACCCCTTCCCGGACGCGCCGCCCGTCTTCGTCCGCGCCCGGCTGTACCGCTACCGCTACACGACCTGGCACGAGCTGCGGACCACCGGGGCCTGGTGGCACCGGACGCCGGTGCGGGAGTACCTGCCGCCCACCCGCCTGCGGGAACCCACGGGCACGTCCCGCTGAACGCACCGGTGCCCCCGGTCCGCGAGCGGCCGGGGGCATCCGGGGTGAAGCGAAGGGATCAGTCGATGCCGGGCAGGATGTGGGGCTCGGCGAGATCCTCCTCGTAACCCGCGAGCCGGATCGGGGCCGCGTGGGCCCACACGTCGAGGCTGCCCAGCTCGCCGTTCCTGCGCGGCCGCTCGTTGCGTTCGGCCGGTCCTGGTTCCTGCTTCGTCAGTTCGGGTGTCACCGCGCACTCCTTCGTGTCGCGTACCTGTGGGACAAGTGCCGGTCGGTCGCGGTGGCGCCGTTCGTGGCGGGACCGCGGCCTTGGTGGCAGGCCTGTCCCAGGAAGGCCGTGAGGACGGTGTGTGTCCCCGGTGGCCGACCGTGGGCATCACATTAACCAAATGAGCGCCCCCGCGCTCTACCGGGCTCCAAAGTGTGACGCAATCGGGTGAAGCAAGACGCAAAAGCGCCCCATCAGGCCGATGAGGCGCTCTTGCAGAATCGCGGAACCGTCCGCAGGGACGGCATACGGGCGGGACTACCAGTTGGCGGGGGCGTAGTCCTTCAGGAAGCAGCCGTAGAGGTCCTCGCCCGCCTCGCCCCGCACGACGGGGTCGTACACCCGGGCCGCGCCGTCGACGAGGTCGAGCGGGGCGTGGAAACCGGCCTCGGCGAGGCGCAGCTTGTCGAAGTGGGGACGCTCGTCGGTGATCCAGCCGGTGTCGACCGAGGTCATGAGGATGCCGTCGGTCTCGAACATCTCCTGGCCGCTGGTCCGCGTCACCATGTTCATCGCGGCCTTCGCGGCATTGGTGTTCGGGTGGCCGGCGCCCTTGTAGCCACGGCTGAAGACGCCCTCCATCGCCGACACGTTCACGACGTAGGCACGGCCGCTGGCCGCCTTCTTCGCCGCCTCGGCCATCACCGGACGCAACTTGCTGATCAGGATGAACGGCGCCGTGTAGTTGCACAGCTGGGTCTCGAGGAGCTCCACCGGGGAGATCTGCTCGATGCTCTGCACCCAGGTGTTGGTCTCGACGACGTCCGGCACGAGGCCGCCCGCGTCGATGGCGGTGCCGTCGAGGTGCCGGGCGATGCTGGCGTTGCCCGCGACCAGCGCGAGGTCGGCGACCTGCTGCGCCTCCAGGTCCCGCACGCCGACGGGAAGCTCCGAGGAGCCGACGAGCTCGCCGACCGCGCCCGAGTTGAACGCGCCGATGACGTGGTGGGCGGGCAGCTCGCCGGCGGGCAGCGGAGCCGACTCGCCCTCGACGAGGGCGGCGTAGGCGGAGGGCAGCCGGCGCACGGTCTGCGTCGCGTTGTTGATGAGGATGTCGAGCGGGCCGGCCTCGGTCATCCGGTCGGCGAGCGCGACGGCCTGGGCGGGGTCGCGCAGGTCGATGCCGACGACCTCCAGGCGGTGCATCCAGTCCGCGGAGTCCTCCATCGCCTTGAAGCGGCGGATGGCGTCCTTGGGGAAGCGGGTGGTGATGGTGGTGTGGGCGCCGTCGCGCAGCAGCCGCAGCGCGATGTACATGCCGATCTTGGCCCGGCCGCCGGTGAGCAGCGCGCGCTTGCCGGTGAGGTCGGCACTGGCGTCCCGCTTGGCCCGGTTCAGCGCCGCGCACGGCTGGCAGAGCTGGTGGTAGAAGTAGTCGACCTCGACGTACCGCGTCTTGCAGACGTAGCAGGAGCGCGGGCGCTGGAGTATCCCCGCGATCCGCCCCTCCTCGGTGACCGAGGTGGGCAGGAGGCCCTCGGTCTCGTCGTCGATGCGCTGCGCGGAGCCGGTGGCCGTGGCCTCGGTGACCGCCTTGTCGTTCGCGGTCTTCGCGGCCCGGCGCTCCTGGCGGCGGCGCTGCTTGACGGTCCGGTAGATCCCGGCCGTGGCGCGCCGGACGGTGATCGCGTCCGGGTGGTCGACGTCGATCTTGTCGAGCTCGTCGAGGACGCTCAGGCAGACGGCCAGGCGCTCGGGGTCGATGCCCGGCCCGTATTCCTGGTTTTCTTCGGTCACCGTCATGGCCTTCGGGTTCCTCGTTCGCTCGTACGTCGCCGCTCGCGGGCATTCAAAGACCCAACCTTACGGAGCGGGGGGCCGCGCCTCCAAACCCGTTCGGGGGGCGTGGTCGAAGACACAGTCGCCGCACAGCCCGCCGCCCGGGACCCGGTAGTAGAGGCAGCAGCTGGTGCGCCGCAGCCGGGGGCCGCGGACCGTCCCGGCGAGGTCCGGGTGGTCCAGGAGGCCGGAGACCAGGACGGCGGCCCGCCCGGCCGCCTCCGGCCGCCCGTGGGCGCGCGCCCAGCGGGTCAGTTCGCGCAGGGCGCCGGCGAGGGCGGAACCCGCGTTGCCCCACAGCAGGCGCGGGGAGACGTTCCCGTCGCGGCGCAGTGCCTCGTGGAGCGGGACGAGGTGGGCCTCCTGGACGGCCGCGCGCAGCTCGGCCACGGTCGCCGGGCGGGTCGTGGATCCGGTCCACCACAGGTCGTCGGGCGAGGCCGACGCCCCGTCCCAGGACAGCTCGGCGGGATCGAGGGACGGGAAGCGGCCGTGGAGCGCGGCCGGACCGAGGGCGACGGACCACAGCCGGGCGGCGAGCCCGAGGTGGGCCACGGAGGCGCCGACGCGCCGCTCGGGGACGCCGAGCCGGGCGGTGACGTGGTCCACGCGCGCGGTGAGGGGGGCGTCCTCCCCCGCGTACAGGCGGGCGAGCGGGCGGTGCGCGCCGCCGGTCACGGGGGCGGTGGTCCGCAGGACGAAGAAGCCGCCCGGCGATCCGCCGTCGCCGCTCGCGCCGAGTCCCATGCGCACGCCCCCGCCCCGGAGTCCTGTCGTCGGCCCCCACCGTAACTTCTCCGAAGCCCCCCGAAGCTCCCGCGCAGGCGCCGCGCGGGGACCGCAAGGGCCGCTTCGCAGCCCTTCCGACCTGCGCGGGCGTACGTCTCGGAGCGTACGCGGGGGCCGTGTTCTGAGCGTACGCGGGGGCCGTGTACTGCGTCTGTGGTACCCGCGAAGACGTCCCCTGGTACGACGACGCGAACGGCCGGGAAGAGAGATCGTGGAAGGTATGAGTCCACTCGTGCTGTCCGTCGCCCTGGCCCTGGCCTCCGCGGTCGCCTACGCGGCCGCGGCGATCGTGCAGGAGCGCGTCGCGGCCTCCGCCGCGGGTCCGCGCTACGCGCCGCTGCGCAGCCCCGCCTGGTGGGTGTCCGTCCTGCTGAACGGCGTCGGCGCGACCCTGCACGTCGCCGCCCTGGCGTACGGACCGCTCAGCCTGGTCCAGCCGCTGGGCGCACTGACGATCGTCTTCGCGCTGCCCATGGCGGCCCTGTTCGTCGGCCGCCGGGCCGGGCGGCGGGCCTGGCGCGGCGCGCTGATGGCCACGGCGGGCCTCGCCGGGCTGCTGAGCCTCACCGACGGCGCCGAGGCCGGGTCCCTGGCCGACGGGGAGCGGTGGCTGCTGGCGGGGGCCACCTTCGGCGCGGTGGCCGTCCTGTTCACGGCCGCGCGCCTGGTGGGCCGGTCCGTGCTGCGCAGCGTCGTGCTCGCCGCGGCGGCGGGCGTCTCCTTCGGCATCGCCTCGGTCCTCACGAAGGCCGTGGCCGAGGAGTGGACTCCCCGGGCCCCGCTCGCCGAGTGGACGGGGCTGCTCGTCCTCTCCGTGTTCGCGGTGACCGGACTCCTGCTCTCCCAGGCCTCGTACCGGGGCGCGGGGCTCGCCGCCCCGCTGGCCACCGTCACGGTGGTGAACCCGGTGGTCGCGGCGGCGGTGGGCCTCACGCTGTTCGGCGAGGGCTTCCGCTACGGCACGGCGGGCACCGTCGCCGCGCTGATCTGCGGCACGGTCGCGGCGGCCGGCCTCGTCCAGCTCACGCTGGACCGCATGACGGTGCCGGAGGAGCCGGCGCCGTCGGCGACGGACTCCCCCGCGTCAGATGGAGACTCCCCGCGCCCTGAGATACGCCAGGGGGTCGATGTCGGAGCCGTACCCGGGTCCCGTCCGGATCTCGAAGTGGAGATGCGGTCCCGAGCTGTTGCCGGTCGACCCTGAGCGCGCGATGCGCTGACCGGCGTGCACCCGCTGGCCCTCGCGGACGGTGAGGGCGGAGAGGTGCGCGTACTGGCTGTAGCGGCCGTCGTCGTGCCGCAGGACGATCTGGTAGCCGTACGCGCCGCCCCACCCGGCGGAGACGACCCGGCCGCCGGCCACGGCCCTGACCGAGGTGCCGGTGGGCACGGGGAAGTCGACCCCGGTGTGGTAGCCGCTGGACCAGGAGGAACCACGGGTGCCGTACCGGGTGCCGATGTCCGCGGAGACGGGCGCGGAGTAGCTGCGCCCGGCCGGCTGGGAAGCGGGCTTGGGGGCGGGCCTGTGGCTCGGCTCGGTACTCGGCTTGCTGGGCTTGCTCGGCTTGCTGGGCTTCGAGGTGTTCTTGGTGTGCGGCTCGGCCGCGGGCTTCGGGGCCGGCCTGGTGGACGGCTTCGCGGAGGGCCGGGCGTCGGGCCCTGCCGGGGGCGTCTTGGGAAGCGCGGCCTTGGGTGCGGCCTTGGGGGGTGCGGCCTTCGGGGGCGCGGCCTTGACCGGCCGGGCGGTCCTGGAGGGCGGGTCGGCCTTCTCCGCCTTCCTGGGGGCGGCGATGCGCAGGGTCAGGCGCTGGCCCGGGAGGATGAGGTCGGGGTCGTCGCCGACGACGGGCCGGTTGGTCTCGTACAGGCGCTGCCAGCCGCCCTCGACGTGCTCGTCGCGGGCGATCTTCGACAGGGAGTCGCCGGGCGTCACGGTGTACATCTCGCGCACGGTGGGCACGGTGGTCGGACTCGCGCCGTGCGCCGCCTGCCCGGGTAAGACGCGCTGCCCCGGGAGGGAGGCCGTGCGGACCGCGTTCCCGCCGCCGGCCGGCTCGGCCCTCGTGGCGCGCAGGGCGGCGACGTCCGGCGACTCCCCGCCGCGGACGAGCCCCGCCCGGGACCCGCAGGAGGGCCACGCCCCCGGCCCCTGGCCCTTCAGGACGCGTTCGGCGATCGCGATCTGCTGGTCCTTGGAGGCGAGGTCGGCGCGCGGCGCGTAGTGCGTGCCGCCGTACCGCTCCCAGGTGGACTGGCTGAACTGGAGGCCGCCGAAGTAGCCGTTGCCCGTGTTG
>NZ_JAINVG010000136.1 GCF_020400725.1 Streptomyces sp. NK15101
CTCCGGGCCGACCGCGGCGAGCGCCTCGGCCGCCCACACGGCGGCGTCGGTCTCCAGGAGGGCGCACAGCTCCGGGACCGCGGGCGCGGCGGCCGGGCCCCAGGGCGTCAGGGACTGGCACAGCGCCCGCGCCTCGTCCACGGACCGGGCGCCCCGCAGCCGGGCACGCAGCGGCGGCAGCAGCACGTGCGCGTGGGTGGCGAGCGGGCCGAGCGTCTCGCTGAGGCCCAGCTCGTGCTCCCACCAGCCCTCGGAGTGGACCGAGAAGTACGCGAAGCCCAGCCGTTCCCCGGCGAGGCGGCGGGCCAGCGGCGCGGCGCAGCGCGGGTCGCCGGTCCGGGAGAGCGCCCACAGGGCGTGGTCCTGCGAGGGCAGGTACGGTTCGCCCTCGTCGCCGGTCATGGCGGCCAGCCGGTCCGCCCACGGCAGGGCGGCGGTCCCGCACATGCCGAGCACCCGGGCGGCGAAGAGCCGGTTGTCGGGTTCGGGGTCGTCGAGCAGTTCCGCCACGGCGGCCAGCAGCAGCGGCACGGCCGAGCGCCGGCGGCTCAGCTCCTCGGCCGCCGCCTCCAGGGTCTCGCGCCGGGTCGACGCGGCCGGGTGGCCGAGGAGCCCGACGAGGTGACCGGCCCGCTCCGCGAGGTCCCCGCCGAGCAGTTTCACCGCCGAGGCGACCCGGTACCCGCCGAGGTCGCCGCCCGCCAGCACCTCGCCCACCACGCGCGCGTGGTCCCCCTCGCCGGACCCGGAGGCCCGCAGGGCGGCCACGGCCCGCAGCCGCTCCCCGGGACCCGCGTCCGGGGCCGTCAGTCCGAGGAGCCGGGCGAGTGTCGGCTCCCGCTCCCGGTCCGCGTGGCCGGCCAGCTCGCCGACCGCGTCCACGAGCGCGCCCAGGACTTCCGGCACGGTCTCCCGGTCGTGCCGCGCCCACAGGGCGAGGAGGGCCCGGTCGGCCCGTCCGCGAGCCTCTCCGAGGGCACCGGCGGCCGCCGTCCGCACCTCCGGCTCGGGATCGTCGAGCAGCGCGGGCAGGCCGGGGACCGCCGCGTCCCAGGCCTCGGCCCAGCCGGGCGCGATCCAGCGGGCCTCGACCCGGTTGCCCTCGGCGGCGACGCAGGCGACCAGATCGATGAGGTCGATCCGTACCGTCGTCGCGACGCCGGGGTCGGCGGCGGCGCGGACGAGGAACGGGAGGGCGGCCACGGCGGCCGACTCGACGCAGCCGCCCTGGTGGTGCACCTTCATGAAGAGCGTGTCGGCCGCGTCGGCGGCGTCGTCCGGCCGGTACAGGGCACGGAGCAGCCCCGGCACGTCCGCCGCGGGTCCGTACGCGTGCCGGTGGGACGCCCAGTCGACGTCGTGGAGTCCGGCGAGCGGGTCGGGCCCGCCCGGGGAGAGGTCGTTCACGCCCGCACCGCCGCCCGCTTCTCGTACCGCAGCGCGACCCCCGTCACCACCGCGCCGAGCCCTTCCCACAGGCCCACGCCGATGAAACCGGCCGGGGCGCGGCCGGTGACGACCGCGAGGGTGAAGACGGCGCAGGTCAGGAGCCGGAAGGGGACCGTCCACCGGAAGAACGGCTTCCAGTCGGCGAGCGCGGCGAGCACGTAGTACACGCCCATGTTGAGCGCGGCCATCGAGGAGGCCGTCAGGAAGACCAGGGTGTGGTCCCCGTCCGCGCGCCCGCCCTCGGGCACCGGCTCGAAGCCCATGACGGTGAGCAGGGCGTCCGGGGCGACCAGGCCCACCACTCCCAGGGCGGCGGCGAGGACGCCGAAGACCGCCATGGTCCAGCCGGACAGGGAACGGGGCAGGCGCACGGCGGTCCTCCGTGGGACGAGAGCAGGGGCACACCCCGCGATCCGTGTCCGCATCCGAGCGCGCATTCGAACCACGGGGCGTGCCCCTGCATATCGTGCGACGGGACCCGACGGCCAATCGGTCCCCGTCCCACGTCACTTCAGCGCCGCCTCCATCGTCTTCCGCGCCACCGGGGCCGCCAGACCGTTGCCGCTGACCTCGGAGCGGGCGGCTCCCGAGTCCTCGATCATCACCGCGACGGCGACCTGCTTCCCGGTCGAGGGGTCCTTCGCGTAGGAGGTGAACCAGGCGTACGGCGTCTTGCTGTTGTTCTCGCCGTGCTGCGCGGTGCCGGTCTTGCCGCCGACCTCGACACCGTCCACGGCCGCGTTGGTGCCGGTGCCCTTCTCCACCACGGTCACCATCGCGCTCCGCAGCTGCTCGGCGGTCGAGGAGGAGACGATCCGCTCGGTGTCCCCGTCCTCGAACGAGGTCAGCGCGTCGCCGTCGGAGTCGACGACCTCCGAGACCATGTGCGGGGCCGCGAGCAGGCCGTCGTTCGCGATCGCGGCCGACACCATGGCCATCTGCAGCGGGGTGGCGGTCACGTCGAACTGGCCGATGCCGGTGAGCGCGGTCTGCGCCTCATCCATGCCGGACGGGTACACGCTCGCGTAGGCGCGGACCGGGACGTCCAGCTCGGCGTCGTCGAAGCCGAACCTGTCCGCCATAGCCTTCACCTTGTCCTGACCCAGGTCGACGGCCATCTTGGCGAAGACGTTGTTGCAGGAGTACCGGAGCGCGGTGCGGATCGTGGCGTTCCGGCAGGGCGCGGAGGCGTTCTCGTTCCTCAGCACGGTCCGGGTGCCCGGCAGGGTGTACGGGTCGGGGCTCTCCGTCGCCGTGTCCACGGAGCCGTACAGACCGTCCTCCAGGGCGGCGGCCGCGACGACCAGCTTGAAGGTGGAGCCGGGCGGGAGCGGCTGCCGGAGGGCGCGGTTCACCAGCGGCTTGTCCTCGTCGGTGGTCAGCTCCTTCCAGACGTCGCCGTCGTTCGTCCCGGAGATCTTCGACGGGTCGTAGGACGGGGTGGAGACCATGGCGAGGATCCGGCCGGTCGCCGGGTCGACGGCGACGGCGGCGCCCTTCTTGCTCCCGAGCGCCCGGTAGGCGGCCTTCTGCACGTCCGGGTCGATCGTGGTGACGACCGTGCCCGGCTCCTGCCGCTTGCGGGTGACGGCCTCCAGGGGGTTCTTCAGCCGGTCGTCGGTGCCGTCGAGCACGTCGGAGTAGATGCCCTCCAGCTGGGTGGCTCCGTAGGCCTGCGAGCTGTAGCCGGTGACCGCCGCGTACAGCTCGCCGTCCGTGTAGGTGCGCTTGTACGCGAGATCCGATCCCTCCGTCCTCTTCGAGCCGGTGACCGGGGAGCCGGCCACGACGATGTTCCCGAGCGGCTGCGCGTACTGCGCGATGGCCTTCCGCCGGTTCTTCGAGTCGTCCGCGAGCGCCTTGCCTTCGTACGCCTGCACCCAGGTGGCCCGCCCGAGCAGGGCGAGCACCAGGAGCAGGACGAAGACCGACGTGTGCCTGATCGTCTTGTTCATCGCACTGGTGGGGACGAACGGACCGGTGGCGGACGTTCCGGACGTGTCCCGTTTCTCAGCGAACCTTCATGTCGGAGCACCGTGTGATCATGTGGGTGTCCCGGGAGGTGCCGGAGACGCACGGGTGGGGAGCGGGCATGGGCGCGGGTGGGGAGCGGGACGGTTCGTCCGTTCCGGACGAGGTGTGGGAGGAGTTCCTGCGGACCTCCGCCGAGGGCGCGGGCGACGCGCCGAAGGAGCCGTCCGCGCGGGCCCGCGAGGCCGCGGGCCGGCTCCGGGCCGGGCCCGCGGAGCCGACGCCGTGGCGCGCGCACACGCCCGGACGTCCGCCGCGACGCGGGAAGGGCTGGTACGTGGCGGGCTTCCTGGCCTCGCTCGTGCTGCTCGTCGTGGCCCTGGACCCGGGCGGCGTCGTCGGCTGGTCCGGCGACGGGGACCCGGCCGGGAAGCCCCTCGCGCAGGAGACGGGACGGCCGGACCAGGCACCTCCCGCCGAGCCCGGCGGACGGGCCACCCTCGCCGAGCCCTTCCGGGGCTCCCCGGCGGTCCGCTGGGCGAACGGCACGGCCGGCATCGCCGTGCCCGCCGCCGAGGCGACCGGATGGATGACGAAGGCGGAGGTGGAGCGCGCGCTCGCGCGGACCCGCGACTTCCTCGCCGCGTCCGGCCTGGACCCGGCGGTGCTGCGCGGCGGACACCCGGAGAAGGCGATCGCCCTGATGAACCCGCACCAGCAGGACGTCAGGACCTTCGTGACGACCGCGCTGCGCGCGCCGGACGAGGACCACGACCCGCTGCTGCTCTTCAGCCGCTTCGACCCCGCGCAGGCGCGCCCGGTCGGGGACGTGGTGAAGACCCGCGGCCGGCTCTCCTACCGGGAGGGGCGGGACGGGGCCCTGGAGGTGACCGCCGACGTCACGTACGTGTACCCGGTCGCGCCGGCCGGCGGCGGCGACGAGGTCGTGCGGGTCATCGTGCGGCGGGAGACGGTGCTGAGCTGGGACGACCCGGCGAAGGTGATCACCGAGGAGGGGGCCTTCAGCCTCCTCTCGTACAAGACCGACATGACCAACGGCGGCTGTGGCGGCGTCACCGGCTATTTCCGGCCGGAGTTCGGCGGGGGAGGGGCGGGGCCCGACGCGAGCGGCGAGACGGTCGACCCGTACGACCGCACGGGCCCGATCACGGAGGGGCGCGACGGCTGCGGGACGGCGACCCGGTCGTGAGCCGGCCGGGGCGCCCTCCTGCCCGCGCTTCCGCCCGTATGGGCGCCGCGCCCGGCTGGGCGGTGCCCCCGCCACCTGCCGTGTGGGCGGTCGTCCCGCTGGGGCAGGGGGACCCCCTTGCCCCGGCGGAACGACCGCCCACAACGGGGGTGGGCGGGGGCGCCGCCCGGCGGAGGGGCTGCCCGCGACGGACGGCCGCCCGCGCCGGCCCTCACCCGGCCCCTACGAACCCCGACTCGTACGCCAGGATCACCGCCTGCGTGCGGTCCCGCGCGCCCAGCTTCGACAGGACCGCCGCCACGTGCGTCTTCACCGTCGCCGGGCCGACGCCCATCCGGTCGGCGATCTCCGCGTTCGTGAGTCCCGTCGCGACCAGGCGCAGCACCTCCGCCTCCCGTTCGGTGAGCCGCGCCACCCACGGCGGCGCCACCGGCGGGCTGCGGCGGGCGTGCTCGGCGGCCAGTCCGCGGACCGCCGCCGGGTAGAGCAGCGAGTCGCTGCGCGCGACCATCCGGACCGCGCTCACCAGTTCCTCCGCCGCCGCCCGCTTCAGCAGGAAGCCCGCCGCGCCCGCGCGCAGCGCGTCGTACACGTAGGAGTCGTTCTCGAAGGTCGTGACCACCACGATCCGCGGCGGCTCCGCCATCCCGGCGAGGATCTGCTCGGTGGCGCGGATCCCGTCGATCTCCGGCATCCGCACGTCCATGAGGACGACGTCCGGCCGTTCCGCCCGCACCACCGAGACCGCCTCGGCGCCCGTGGACGCCTCGCCGACCACCCGGAGGCCGGGCTCCGCGTCCAGGATGACCCGCAGCGCCGTCCGGACCATCCGCTCGTCGTCGGCGAGGACGATCCTGATCTCCGGGGCGTTCACCGGGGGATCCTGACCGCGAGGCGCCACACTCCGCCCGCCGGGCCCGCCGTCGCCGTGCCGCCGAGCAGCCGGGCCCGCTCGGCGACGCCGTGCAGACCGCGTCCGCCGTCGGGCCGGGTGACCGGGGGACGGTCGGGCAGGGGGTTCTCCATCGTGATCTCCAACTCCTCGGTGCGGGCGTCGAGCCGTACGGTGACGGGCACGCCGCCCGCGTGCCGGGCCGCGTTCGTCAGCCCCTCCTGGACGATCCGGTACGCCTCCCGCGACAGCGCCTCGGGTACGGTGCCCAGGGCCCCGTCCACCGTCAGCGCCACCCGCGGCCCCGCGCCCCGCACCAGGGCCTCCAGGGCGTCGAGCCCCGGGCCCACGCCCTCCTCGGCGCCCTCGCCCCGGCGCAGCAGGCCGAGGGCCCGGTCCAGTTCGCCGACCGTGCGCCGGGTGGTCTCCTCGATCGCGGTGAGCGCCTCCCGTACGAACTCCAGGTCGGTCCGGTCGCCGTCCAGGACGCGGCGGGCCGCGCCCGCCTGGAGGGTGACCGCGCTCAGGGCGTGACCGACCGAGTCGTGCAGCTCGCGGGCGAGCCGGTTGCGGGCCTCGGCCTCGGCGGCGCGCCGCTCGGCCGCCGCGAGCCGGTCCGCCGGACTCGGCCCGAGCAGCCGGGGCGCCTGCCGGGCGAGCAGGGCCCCGGTCGCGGCGGCGACGGCGGCGAGCGCGAGCAGCATGAGCAGCCCGGCCGGGACCGCGCCCCAGACCGTCCAGGCCGCGTCCAGGCCCCAGAACCGGCCGAGTTCGGAGCTTCGGAGCGCCGGCGAGAACGGCAGCGCGAGGACCGCGACCGCGAACGGCGGCAGGGCCAGCGTCGCCCCGCTGACGAGCGCCCCGGCGCCCAGGTGCAGGGTGAACCACGCTGCCGTCCGGACCCTGTCCTGTCGGCCGTGCGCCGGGCCGTCCGCGAACCGGTCCGCCGGCACCCCGCACAGCGCCCGCGCCGCCGCCACCGACATCGGCCGGGCGAGCGGGAAGAGCGCGACGGCCGCGGCGAGCGGCAGCCCCACCGCGTACGCCCCGAACTGCACTCCGAGGCCGCCGGTGAACAGGCCGCCGTCGTCGAGCAGGGGCCCCACGACGAGGGAGCCGACCATCCAGAACGGCATGAACAGCGCGCCGCCCAGGATCAGATGGAGCCAGCGCAGCCTGGCCCGCTGCCCGAACAGGGCCGGAAGAGGTCTCACGCCCCGGCGCTCCGCCGCCGCAGGAACAGTGCCACGCACGCGGCGAGCAGGAACCCGGTGATCATGTCGCCAGCGTAGGACAGCTGTACGAGCCCGGGGACCTGCTTGGTCGGATCCGACTCCGGCAGCAGCGCGACGAGCGACATGTAGGCGCCCCAGCAGCCCACGGCGGCCGAGGCCGTCCAGGCCAGGGCGAGCGTGGTGCGGACCCGGAGCCGGGCGGGCCGGCGCAGGACCAGGAAGAGGGTGAAGGCGACGGCGGCGACGACGAAGCCGAACCGCTCGGCCTCCAGGACGTGGAAGTCGGAGTCGCGTTCGGCGATCCGCCGGGCGGACAGGCCCGTGGTCGAGCCGGCCGCCCAGAGCAGGTGCAGCGCGGCGGGTACGAGCGCGACGACCGCGCCGGCCGGGGCCAGCGCCCGCGATCCGGGCCCGGAGGTACGTGCGGACGGCTCGCCGAGCCGGCCCCGCCACAGTCGGCCCCAGCGGTCCCGGGCGTACAGCGCGAAGAGGGTGCCGAGGGCGAGGCCCTGGAGGATGAAGCCGCCGTAGACGACGCCGAAGACCCAGTCGTCCAGGAAGGGTTCGCCGGGCGCGGCTGCCTTCCGGTCGCCGGTGAGGAGGGCGACCGCGAGCTGCGCCGGGTAGCCGGTCACGATCGGCGTGAGCAGCCCGGTCGCCGCCCACATGGGCAGGGCGAGCAGCCAGGCGGGGAACCGCCGGCCCCAGGCCTGGGTGAGCAGCAGGGCGAGGACGACGACGAGGACGTCGGCGACCACCGAGACCGCGTTGGCGATCGCCATCAGCTCCCGGCGCTCCAGGAGCACGCTCCCGGCCGGGATGCCGAGCTCGCCGCCCGCCACCCAGGCGACCTTGAGCGAGATGTACGGGAGGCAGGCGAGGATCGCGGTGGCGCGCAGTGCCCGGCGGACGGCGCCCGGACGGTGGCCGGCGGCGGGCGCGGGGGCGGGAAGGGAAGCGGTCCGTGTCATGGCCCCACGCTCCCGCGCGGACCCCGGTCCCCACCTCCTGCCGAGCGGTGAACCGCCTCCGCCGCACGGGGGAGGAGCCCTCCTCCCGAGGCCTCCGCGGCGACGCCCCGCCGAGGGAATTGGCCCACGTTCTCGATGATCGATTGACCCTGTGACGCGGGTCAATGGCCGCCTAACGTAGTGATCATGAACGAGACCGAGACCTTCGCCCCGCTCCTCACCCGCGCCGCCACCGCCGAGACCACCGCCGACCCGAGCAGCGTGATGACCCTCCTCGCCGACTCCGGCACCACCGGCGGGCAGCTCACCAGCTACCGGTCGACGTTCGCGAAGGGCGCGGTCGGCGCCCCGGCGCACTTCCACACCAAGGCCTCGGAGATGTTCTTCGTGCTCGGCGGCTCGCTCCAGGTCCTGGTCGGCGAGGAGCTGACCGTCCTGGAGCAGGGCGACTTCCTCCTCGTCCCGCCGGGCACCCCGCACGCCTTCGCGGCGGCGCCCGGCGCCGAGGCCGACGTCCTCTTCGTCTTCACGCCCGGCATGGCCCGCTTCGACTACCTGCGCCTGCTCGGCCGCGTCATGCGGGGCGAGGCGAGCTTCGAGGAGATCAAGGCCTCCTCGGAGCGGTACGACAACCACTACGTCGAGAGCCCGGTCTGGCAGCGGGCCCTCGCCGAGCGCGGCCGAACCGCCGGGGCGTGATCAGAGGCGGCGGGTCGCCAGCGTCAGCCGGTCCCGCGCGTCGAACAGCGCGTCCTTGATCATCTGCTCGTGGGCCGGGGTGAGCCGCGCCACCGGCACCGAGCAGCTGATCGCGTCCCGCGCCGGGGTCCGGTAGGGGATCGCGACGCCGAAGCAGCGCAGGCCCAGGGTGTTCTCCTCGCGGTCCACCGAGTAGCCCTGCTCGCGGATGACGTGCAGCTCCTCGATGAGCTTCTCGCGGTCGGTGATCGTGTGTTCGGTCAGCGCCGGGAGCGTCTCCGGGAGCAGCTTGCGCACCTGCTCGTCGCTGTGGGTGGCGAGCAGCGCCTTGCCCAGCGAGGTCGAGTGCGCGGGCAGTCGGCGGCCGACCCGGGTGAACGGCCGCAGGTAGTGCTGGGACTGGCGGGTCGCCAGGTAGACGACGTTGGTGCCGTCGAGCCGCGCCAGGTGGATGGTCTCGGTGGTGTCGTCGGAGAGCCGGTCGAGGGTGGGCCGGGAGGCGGCCACCACCTCGTCGCCGTCGATGTACGAGGTGCCGACGAGCAGCGCCCGCACCCCGATCCCGTACCGCGTGCCCGTCGCGTCCGTCTCCACCCAGCCCAGCTCGACCAGGGTGCGCAGCAGCATGTACAGGCTGGACTTGGGGTAGCCGACGGCCTCCTGGACGGCGGCGAGCGAGTGCATGCCGGGGCGTCCCGCGAAGTACTCGAGCAGCTCCACGGTCCGCACCGCGGACTTCACCTGTGCCCCACCCGCGTCGGCAGTCGCCATGGCCCTCGCCCCTTTTCCGTCGTCCGGCCGCCCCCGGCCGCCCCCGGCCGAACGGGGCCCCTTGTGGAGACGGCCGGGCCGTCAATAGAGTCCCGCCCAGATGCGTTCATCTACGGGAACTGTGTTCAGAATAGCGAACAGGGGCGTGGCGGTGGCGGCAGAACCAGTGTGGA
Organism: Streptomyces sp. NK15101; assembly: GCF_020400725.1. Lineage (GTDB taxonomy): Bacteria > Actinomycetota > Actinomycetes > Streptomycetales > Streptomycetaceae > Streptomyces. Next base: position 9,372 of record NZ_JAINVG010000136.1, read on the forward strand.
GTGTGGACCCCCGGACGGGGAAGCCGCGCGAGCAGGTTGCGGTGGAGGCCACAGCCGAGGAGGTCGACCGCGCCGTCAGGACCGCGCACGCCACCCGCGGGGCCCTCGCCGACCGCACCGTACGGGCCGCCTTCCTCCGTGCCGCCGCCGACCTCCTCGACGGCTCCGGCGAGCACGTCGTCGAGGCGGCCGACGCCGAGACCGCCCTCGGACCCGTCCGCCTCACCGGCGAACTCGCCCGCACCACAGCCCAGTTGCGCGCCTTCGCGGACGTCGTCGAGGACGGCTGGTTCCTCGACGTCCGCATCGACCCGCCCGACCCCGAGGCCACCCCGCCCCGGCCCGACCTGCGCCGCTGGAAGATCCCGCTCGGCGTCGTCGCCGTCTACGCCGCCAGCAACTTCCCGCTCGCCTTCTCCGTCCCCGGCGGTGACACCGCGAGCGCCCTCGCGGCCGGCTGCCCCGTGGTGGTCAAGGCCCACCCCGACCACCCCGCCACCTCCGAGCTCTGCGCCTCCCTGCTGCGCCGGGCCGCCGCCAAGGCCGGACTCCCCGAGGACGTCGTCGTCCTCGTCCACGGCTTCGACGCGGGCGTGGAACTCGTCCGCCACCCGCTCGTCGCGGCGGCCGGCTTCACCGGCTCGATCCGCGGCGGCCGGGCCCTCTTCGACGCGGCCGTCACCCGGCCCGTCCCCATCCCCTTCCACGGCGAACTCGGCTCCCTCAACCCGGTCGTGGTCACCGAGGCCGCCGCCGCCGAGCGCGCCGAGGAGATCGGCGCCGGACTCGCCGGCTCCATGACCCTGGGCGCCGGCCAGTTCTGCACCAAGCCCGGCTTCGTCCTCGCCCCCCGGGGAGAGGACGGCGACCGCTTCCTGGACGCCCTCACCGCCGCCGTCAGCGAGACCGAGCCGGCCGTCATGCTCGACCGCCGGATGCGGGACGCCTTCGTCGCCGGCGTCGCCGAGCGCGCCGCCCTCGCCGGCGTCGACACCCCGGTCACTCCCGGCGCGGGCGGCGCCCACACCGTCAGCGCCGGAGTCCTCGCCGTCGACGCCGCCGCGCTCGCCGACGGCGGCCACCGCCTCCTCCTGGAGGAGTGCTTCGGACCGGTCACCGTCGTCGCCCGCTACTCCACCCGGGAGGAGGTGACCGCCGTCCTCGGCCTGCTGCCCGGCAACCTCACCGCCACGCTGCACATCGCCGAGGACGACGAGGCGGCCGCCCCGCTGCTCGCCGAGCTCACGCCGCTGGCCGGCCGCGTCCTCGTCAACGGCTGGCCCACCGGCGTCGCCGTCGCCCCCGCCCAGCACCACGGCGGCCCCTACCCGGCCACCACCTCCACCTCCACCTCGGTCGGGGCGACCGCGATCGAGCGCTGGCTGCGCCCGGTCACCTACCAGTCGACCCCCGACCACCTCCTGCCGCCGGAGCTCCGCGACGGCAACCCGCTGGGAGTGCCGAGGCGCTGACCGTCAGTGCTCCACGCGCACCACGATCTTCCCGAGGTGCGTGTTCGACTCCATCAGCCGGTGGGCGTCGGCGATCCGCTCCAGACCGTCGAAGGTCTCGGCGATCGCCGGCGCCAGGGAGCCGTCCCGCAGCCCCGAGCCGATGAACCCGGCCGCGCGCCGGCGCCCCTCCTCCGTCGGGCCAGAGCCCCGTTCGCGTACGTGTGCGTGGTCAGCGGCCAGTTCCGCGACAGCTCGGTGGGCCGGGGCCGAGCCAGCCGTAGAGTCTTCGGCGGTGGTCAGACGTCGCTCCCATTGCCGGCGGCATGTCAGTTTCATGTGCTTCCAGTGACACCTGCGGGACGGGGCGTGAGGGGGACCGTGTGATGAACCATCGCATGAATGTTCCGGTGCCGGGACGAAGGTCGAAGGTCGTACGTTGATCGGCATGCAGCTCCGGTACTCGTTTCGCGTGTACCCGAATGGTCCGCAGCGAGAGGCGCTGGCGAGGGCGTTCGGGTGTGCGCGGGTGGTCTTCAACGACGCCTGCGGGCTCGTGAGACGGCTCGCGCCGAGGGGCTGGCCTCCCCGAAGGTCGGGGAGTTGTCGAAGCTACTGGTCACCGAGGCGAAGAAGACCCCCGAGCGCGCCTGGCTCGGAGAGGTGTCCGCCGTCGTTCTTCAGCAGTCGCTGCGGGACCTGGAGATCGCCTACCGGCACTTCTTCGACGGGCTGAAGGGCAGGCGGCCTCGCTTGGGTCCGCCCCGGTTCAAGTCCCGTAAGGACGGCCGACAGGCTGTGCGCTTCACCGCGAATGCGAAGTGGAAGATCACTCCGGGCGGTGATCTGTCGTTGCCGAAGATCGGGGACGTGCGGGTCAAGTGGTCGCGTCCGCTTCCGTCGGTGCCGTCGACGGTGACGGTGGTCAAGGACGCGGCCGGCAGGTACTTCGTGTCCTTCGTCGTCGAGACCGATCCGGCCCCGCTGCCCGAGACCGAATCCGTGGTCGGCG
>NZ_JAINVG010000137.1 GCF_020400725.1 Streptomyces sp. NK15101
ACCACGCGAACGGCCCCCCGCCCCGAAGGAGGGGGGGCCGTTCGAGGAGGGGCGGGTCAGACTCCGAGGAGTTGGCCGGCCTCGGTGATGAGCCGGTCATCGGCGGTGAGGGACGCCTCCCGGGCCGCGTCGAGTTCGGCCTCCGTCCCGGCTCCGCGCAGGGCGTAGGTCGCCCGGATGGCCGCCTCGGCGGCCGGGCGCAGAGTGGGGGCCAGGACGGCAAGGCGGACGGCGGGGGCGGAGATCGCGGCGCGGGTGGTGTGGCTGTGCCGGCGGTCCTCGGTCCAGTCCTCGCCCGTGAGCCGCTTGTTCTCCCGGTGCCACATCGCGGAACGGTGGGCGGCCACAGCGGCGGCCAGGTCCGCGACGGCGTCCACGGCGGCCTGTCGGCGGGCGGCGGCCTCGGAGTCGCGCAGGGCGGTGCGGGCCTGGCGGGCGGTGAGCACCCCGGACAGGAGGGCTCCGGCGAGCGTTCCGAGGATGGCGGCGACGGTGGCGAACATGGTCAGGACTCCTTCGTGGTGTCGTCCCACGCGGGGAGGCGGTAGACGGGAGCGGAGAAGGTCAAGCCGTCCAGCCCCGGCTTCCACCCGGCGGCCCGGTCCGGCTCGTAGTGGGCGGCGGGGAGCACCTGGAAACCGTGCTCGATGAGCCGGTGTCCGGCCGAGGCGGAGCGGAAGTAGTCCCAGCCGGGAAGGTCGATGCGGAGCAAGCTCTCCGGCTCCGGCTTGTAGTCGGTGACCGTGATGACGTAACCGCCGGGGTCCATGGGGATGGCCTCGGCCAGGAAGGCACCGCCGGGCGCGTCCGCGATCTGCTCGCGCAGGGTCGGAACCTTCGCCGGGCGTTCCTCGGTGCCGCCGTAGAGGGTGGCCCGGTCGGTGTTCTGGACGAGCCAGTTACGCCAGGGTGCGTGAGCGCCGGCACGCATCCGGTCGACCCGCTCGGCAACGGTGGTGTGGTGGGTCTGGGTGGCTTCCGCGATCTCCCGGAACGACAGGCGCGGACGCCCGTTGGGGCCCTCCTCCCGGGCGTACAGGATGAGTTCGGCCTCCAGTGCCTCCAGTCGGGTGCGGAGCCGCCGGGCGTCGCGCAGGGCGTTGTGCAAGCGGCCTGCGCTCATCTCCTCCCCTGCCCGGAGGGAGTCGACGGCCTGAATCGCGATGTCGGTCTCTTCGGCCATGGTCTCGCCGTGGATGGGACCGCCGCGGAAGTGCAGCACGAACGACGTGGTGCCGTCCGCCCACCACGTGGTGGGGCCGGGGCGGCTCTTGAGTGCGGTCTCGGGCTGGGTGTCGGAGTGGGTGAGGGTGAGTCGCCCGGTGCGGTGCGCGTACTGCGGGAGCTCGGTCTCGGGCTTGTCGTTGGCGGCCACGGTGTCCCCTTCCGGGAGGCGGGGGCCGGGAGGACCCCCGACCCTTTGTCGGGTTAACCCGACACTTTGAATGTAGGGGTGACCCGACACCGATGCAACGGCATCTCTCGGCCAAGTGGCGTGTCTGGAAAGGGGCGCACCCCCCTGTCACACGTCCTGTCGCGCCGAGGCGAAACGGGGGGATGAGGGGTCCGGCCGCAGGTCAGAGCGTGTTACAGGGCTTCGTGTGACAGGTCATGTGACAGCCCATGTGACAGGGGCGGGGCCCGACTTCCCCGAGGGGAAGGAGGGGTGCCACCTGCGGGGAATTCCCCGGAGCTATGCAGCTCGGGGGCGTATCCCCTCGGGGAAGTCGGCTCTTCCCCGAGGGGAGCGGGCCGCGAACTATCCGCCGGCGGAACGGCCCCGGGCCGCCTCCCCGTTCGGGGTGGCTCGGTACGTCATGTGGTTGACGTACGGGCGGGGGCGATGACGTACGCGGCTTCCCGGCCGGGGACGAGGTGGTCCTCGGGGAACGCCGAAGGGCCCCGCCGGCAGTCGGCGGGGCCCTTCGGTGGGTGCTGCTACGCGCCGAACCCGATGGAAGAGACCTCGGTGTAGGCGCCCCAGTCGGAACCGATGCTGTCCTCCGCGATCGCGTCCCACGTGTCGTTCATGCCCGCAGTGTCGTGGGCGGCCCACTGGTCCACGAGCTGGTCCCACTGGGAGGGGCGAACGTTGATCTTCCGCACGTCCAAGTCCCGCTTGCGGGAGGGGGTCACCCCGGACTGTGTGATGGGGTGGACCTCCACTCGGGTCCCGCGCCCGTTGTTGTTCAGCCGCTTTTTGAGCGACCGGGCGATATTCCGGCGCCGCAGGTCTGCGTATGCCGCATCGATGCGGGAGCGGTTCGCCTTGTTCGGGTCGCGGTCTCCGGAGAGCCACGCGATAAGCGTGCGCGGCTTGACTTCGATACCGGCCCGCTCCATCGCCTGATATCCGGCGGGGGACTTGGTCAGGTAGTTGAGACGAGCCTCCAACCCCCGTTCACTCATGGCCGAGGACTTAATACCCCCGGCAAGTTCGGTGAGCCGGTCCGAGATAGCTTCGCCGCCGCGCTTTCCGTGGGCTCCGAATTCTCCCGTGATCTTTCCAACCATGTCGTCACTCCCCCTTTTCCGCGACCGGGGCGCCGACGACGTAAGCGCCCTTCGTCTTCATGTCGGTGAGTTCTCGTCCCTCAGAAAATACCGTGCGCCAGTCACCGGCGACATGGAGTTCGTCAGTTCCGGTAATTCGGTGAACGGTGAGACCGGCGGTGTGCGCCTTGTGCGCTCGGCGCCACAGATTCCCGTGCGCCTGCGCCCGGATGATCTGGGACCAATCCGTCCGCTCGATAAGGTGATTGAACTTCGACGCCTTAGCCGCGGTCGAAATGAACTTCGAGTACATGGCCTTGACGTAAGCGAGAGTCACCTCGTCCCCGGCCGCGATCGCTGCCGACCGGGCGTCGCGCAGGATGATGCGGAACGCGCGGAGGATGCTCTCCGAGGACCCGCTCGTCCACGTCTCGTGAATGACCGGAGCCTCACAGAGCCGCCCGTACTTCTCCGTGGACAGGTCGAAGAGGAGTTGCAGGGTCGGCCGGGTCACCACCAGATCGCCGGAGAGCTCCCGGGCCCCGAGGGGGTTGGGAAGGTCGGTGTGCGTCCACTCCGGCGGGGTGATCAGGTAGGCGCCGGAGCGCCGGCGGTCGAACTCCCCGCCCTCGGCGTGGTGGAGCGCACCGATCGGCAGATGCGTGTTCAGGGCGGACAGGTACGCGGCGTTCACGTCCAGGAGGTGAACCTCGGTGCCGTCCTCGGTGTTGGGGTTGGTCCACTTCGGGCGGGCCTCCCACACCGCGTTCGCGCCGTTCTTCGACGGCTTGCGCAGGATCTCCGGCTCGGGCGGGTGGGCGGTGAAGTCGTATCGCGCGCTCGTCCGGGTGGACTCCAACAGCTCCATGGCATCGGGGATGGACGACTTGATCAGGGCGGCGGTCGCCTTGTCGACGTCGCCCCCGGCCTTCGCCAGGGCGGCGGCCACGCGCTCCGCGATGCTCGCGCAGACCTCGGGGTCCTGGCGAACCTTCCGGGGCGCGGTGCGGGCCGGGGCCGCCTCGGGCTCCGGCTCGGTCGGCTCGGGGAGGGTCGGCTCGTCCACGACCGCCGGGGCCGCGGGCGCCGGCGCGGCGGCGGGGGCCGGAGCCTGCGCGGGCACTCGGGCCGCCGGGGTGCCCTGACCGATCGCCGGGTCGCAGGTGGCGTGATAGCCGCTCGGCTCCGGCTCGTTGCGGTAGAAGGGGCTCCGGCACCCGAGGCAGAGCGGGACCGTGGGGCCGGCGGGTCCCTGCGGCGCCTCGGGGCCGTCGCCCTGACCGCCCTCGGTCGGGCCGTCCGCCTCGGCGGGGAGGCCCATCGACCACACGTTCTTCTTCCGGCCCATGATCTTGCGGGCCACCGTGTGGCGGTGAACCTTGCGGCCCTCCCGCGTCTCGGTCGACCCGGTGATGTACCCGGCCGATTCCAGAGCCTCACCCATGGCGCGGGCCGTGATCTCGATGGGGGCGCCGGCCTCGGCGGAGTAGCGGGCGACAAACGCGGCGGCGGCGGACGGCATGAGGTACAGGCGCTCCCCGTCGACCCACCCGAGGCCGGAGCCCTGCGCGTGCTCGCCGCGCCACCCGAGGGCGGGGCCTGCGGTCGGCTGGCCGCCCTGCACATCGAGGACGTGCGCGGCCCCGACCGCCAGGCCGTCCAGGATCGCGTCCCGGATGCGGTCGGCCATCGACTGCCCCGCGCCCGCGTCGACCTGCGCGCGCAGGGACTCACACAGACCGACCCACCCGCGCTGCCACAGTTCCTTCACCCGCTCTTCGGTCACCCACCCGCGAGAGAGCGCGAACTGGAGACCGCAGTACAGGCCGGCGGCCTTGTCCGCCGACGACTCGACATAGCGGCCCGGGGCGCCGGTCTCGGTGGCGAGCTCCCCCGCGTACTGGTGCTCCAACTCCGAGACGTAGGCGTGCGCGGGCATCTTGGCCGCCCACCACATGACGAATGCGGACATGAGCGAGGACCGGGCCTCGGGGCCGCCCTCGGCGTCGGCCGCGGCGAACGCCTTCGCGTCGAACGCGTCGCGGCTGAGCTGCAACAGGTGCGTGCGGTTCTGCGCCGATTCCACGGCGGTCACGTCCTCGGCGGACAGACCGCCGAACGCGCGGGGTCGCAGGCGAGCACGGGCGACGATCTTCCGGTCCTGAATGCCCATGCGGCCCTTGGACGCGCCGTTGAACAGGGACCGGGCGAACAGGTCGAAGTAGTCGGCTCGCTCGCGCGCGGAGCCAACCGGCGCCATGTCGTCCCACCCGACGAACATGTCCCCGAAGGTGTGGTGGACGTACTCGACATAGGCCGGGGTCGCGAACTGCTTGCCCGCGTTGAACGGCAGGGAGTTCCAGCGGACCGAGGGGGCCCAGCACTGCATGAGGAACGCCATGTGCCCGGACTTGCCGGAGCGGTTCAGGGCGACGTACGTCACGCTCCCCGAGGGGCGGCCCATGGCGGCCCGGAAGACTCCGCCGATCTCCACGGCGGCGAACTTGTCGTCGGTCATGTCGAAGAGCTGCCAGAGCGCATCGAACGCGCGGCGGCCGGCCGCGTCGTCCTCGGGCGGCGGGGCCATGGTGAACGTGCCGAGGCCGTCGCCGTAGACCGGGACCCCGAGGGGGCCCTCGGCAGTCCAGGCGCCGCCGCCGTGGACGTACAGCCACCGGCCGTCGCGGCGGTGCCACCCGAGACGGGAGTAAGCGGGGATGACCGGGTACCGGTCGGAGCCGAGACGGATCGCGGTGAGAATGTCGCCGCGGGCGGTCTGGCCGGTGGCGGCCAGGACTTGCGGGAGCTCCGCGAGTTCCTGGCGGTCGAGCCACGCGAGCTTTTCGAAGTCCTCGGCCGACACCGTGTCGAGCACGGCCGGGGTCTCTTCGGGGACCGAGACGCGCAGGTCGTAATAGGTGACGACGGGGCGGGAGCGGTCGGCGGTCTCGGTCGCGGCGATCGGGTACGGCTCGCCGGTGTCGTCGGCGTACGCGGCGGTGATCTCCGCGCGCGCGGACAGGATCTCCCGGCGGGAGACCTTCACGACCGGCTCACCGTGCTTGTCCTGGCCCATGGACCGGCTGACCTTGTAGTGGCCGTTCTCGTCCGTGGCGTACCGGTCTGCGATGCGCTCGGTGGTGACTTCCTCCCGGTCGACGGCGCCGCCGGGCAGGGCCCGGAGGGGGCGCTCGGTGCGCGGGGCCGGGGCGGTCTGCGGGGTCGTCTCGGTCATCACGCGGCCCCCGCCCGGGTCAGGAGGCGGTCCGCGTACGCGCGGGCCCGGGTGAGCGTCGGCCATCCCGAGGTGAGCAAGTCGCCGGCGGCGGAGTGGACGCCCCACCCGCCGCGACCGCGCACGGTCCGGCAGACCAGGAAGGCGCCGGTGTCGTCGGACACGACGGTGACCCGGCCGGAGGCTCCGACCGGGGTGGGATACGGCTGTGTGGTGCGCGCGGGCGCATCCTGGGTACTCTTGTCCTGCACTTTGGTTCCTCATCAGGGGATCGATGCCAAGCCTCGGGAGTCGTGTCCTGGGGCTTTCGGCATTTCTGGGGATGGTTTCGACCTGCGCGAGTGACCCCCGCCGAAGCGGGGTCGTGTGGTCACGGGGCGCGGGTCGGGGTGAGCCGGTGCCACCTCTCCTTCGTGGTGAGGGGGAGCGGGGGCAGGGCCGGGAGCGGCGCGGGGGCCGGCCGGAACGCCAGGGCGAACAGGACGGCCAGGACGAGCCGGACGGCGTGGTGCGGGGCCAGGGAAGCGAAGAGCCGAGCGAGTCCTCGGCGGCCCGCCCGGTCGTTGCCGCGGAGCATGAACAGGGTGGCCAGACGCGCGCCGGGGAAGGGGCCGCGGGAGGCGGCGTACCCGCCGAACTTCCACAGGATCGCGGCGTCCTCGTCGCTCATGTTGAGCATGTCGAGCGCGTCCTCGTCCCTCACGGTCACCCCCTCCCAGTCCTGCGCGGTCGCGGTCACGTGGTCACTTCCCGAGGTTCAGGGGGATGGTCAGGGCGGAGCCGGACACCGTGACGTTGCTGCCCTGTAGTGCGCGGTACATCTGCGACAGGGCGACTCCGGCGACGGTGGCCAGGGCGGCGGCGGCCAGGATCACGAGCGCGTCGGACACGGAGATGTAGCGGCGGCGGCCCTGGCCGTGCTGCCCGACCACGGGGATTCCGCAGGCGCGGACGGCGTGGTCCACGGCTCCGTGGGGGACTCCGGCGGTGCGGATTACGTCGGCCACGGGGACCGTGCCGTCCGGGGTGACTCGCCAACCCTCGGGGGCGGACCACTCGGACGCGGTCCGGGTGTCGTCCGTGGTCTGCGTTGCGGTCTCGGTCATTGCCCACCCTCCTTTTCTGAAAGTTTTAGAGATCATACGCCCCGTCAGTCGTCGGGGACCACTACCGCGTTGGGACTTTCTCGCCGTGTCCCGGGCCCGGAGCCCTTCCTCGTCCCCGGCCTCGGTGCCCTCGTACGTCACCGAAGCGGCCCGTACGTCATCGGGTTGACGTACCGAACCGCGTCGGGGGTACGGGAGGCGGCCCGGAATCCTCCGAGGGGAGGACCGGGCCGCCTGTGTGTCGCGGGGGTCTTCGGGACGGGTGCACGTCCCGGCGGGCTCACCGTACGGCGGGCCCCGCCTATACCTCCACGTATCAGTACGGGGGCTCTTCGGCGTAGCCGCGCCCGCCCTGGCCGTTCGCGGCGCCGGCCGCGACGGTCGGGCGGGTGGTCGACGCACCCGCCCACGTCTCGTCACCGGGGGCGCCGCCCCCGCCGGTCCTGGCCGTCTTCTTCACCTCGGCCGTGGCGAACGTCAGGTCGGGGCCGACCGAATCCGCGGTGACCTCCCACCCGTACCGGGTCTCCCCGGTCTTCTCGTCCTTCCACGACCGCTGTCGCAGGTCGCCGGCGAGGATGACCCGCATCCCCTTGGACAGGGTGGCCGCGACGTTCTCCGCGAGCGACCGCCAGACCGTGACCCGGTGGAAGTCGGTGCCGGCTTCCTTCCACTCGTTGGTCTGCCGGTCGAAGGTGCGGCGGTTGACCGCCACGGAGAACTTCGCCACGGCGGCCCCCGAGGGGGTGAAGCGGAGCTCCGGCTCGTCCGTCAGGTTGCCCACCAGGGTGATGTGCGTTCCGTTCATCGTCTGTCGTTCCTGTCTGTGTGGGCCCGGATGCCGGGGCGGGTGACCCGTTCGGCCACCCACGCCCGACTATGCCGGGAGATCAGTTGAATGCAAGGGGCGAGCTAGAAAAGCTCCATCTGGCCGGCCACGGGGGAGATTCCCCGGGCCCGGAGCCGCCGGTACTCACCGGCCACCCACGACCGGGAGTAGCCGGTCAGGGCTACGGCCGTGCTCTGCGGTTGGCCGGTGGTGTAGCAGTCGCGCACGATCTCCAACGCCCGGTCTCGGGTCATCTGCTCGGGTGCGGACACGGCCCCTCCCTCGGGGTCAGTTGGCGGGGGCGGCCACGCGTCCCCACGCGGCCCGGAGACGAGCGGCGGAAGCGCTGTAGCCGAGCTCCCGGAATCGGTCCTCCATCTGCCGGTAGGACCGGGGCGGGTCGGTCTCGCGGATGAGGAGGACGACCACGGCGTCCAGCTCCGCGTCCGTAAGCCGTCCGCCGGCGTTCGGCATGACGTGCGTGCGGGCCGCCGGGTCGGTCTCCGCCTCGGCCTCGGCCGCGGGCTCCGTGTCGGTCTTCGGCGTCCACGGGTCGGCCACCTCGAACCCCTCGTACTCGTCCCCGCTCCGGGTCGGAACCGGCACGGTCGCCGTGTCGGTGGACTCCGCCGGGTGCGTCGCCGGGGCCGCGGTCGACACGTTCACCGCGCCGGTCGGCTCGCTCGCCGTGTCGGCTCCGCGCTCCGTCGTGTCGGTCTGCGACGCGGGCGTGTCGGTCGGCTCGTCCGTGTCGGTCACCGTGTCGGCGCCGACGCGAACCGGCACGCGGGCCGTGTCGGTTTCGACCGGGGCCGTGTCGGCGGCGGCGGGCGGCGGCACGGGAACCGTGTCGGTCTGGGGCCCCTTGTGTCCCTGTGCCGTCATGGCGGCGAGGTGGACGGCCAGGGCGGCGGCCAGCGGCGGCACGGCCGACACGGCGATGACCAGCGGCGGGCCGGTGACGATGTGGGCGGTCGACACGAGGTGACCCGTCGCGTTCAGGACCATCGAGCCGACCACGGTCACGAGGGTGAGCCAGCGACCGAGGGCGCGTGCCGCTTCGGGCAGTCCGTTGGTGAGCCAGACCAGACCCGACACGAGGGCGAGCACGTCGACCGACACGGGCAGGGACCAACGCATCTTCTCCCCCCAGCCGACCGCGCCGCCGAGGACGGCGAGCGTGTCGGCCGAGGCGGCCATTGCGACGGCGGCGACGATGGCCGCGCCGGTGACGAGGACTCCGCGGGTGGTGATGTTCGGCATGGTGGCTCTACTTCCTGTTGCGCTGAACGATGCTGACGCTCTGGGTGACCGACACGGAGAGCGTGTCAGCTCCGGGGCGGCGACGGCACGCGACCGCGACGACGGCGGCCAGGACGAGGGCGCCGACGACGTACGGGGCGGCGGCGGCCATGGCCGAGGCGGCGGCGGTCAGGGCGAGCGAGATACCCCAGACGACGAAGCCGATAAGGCCGGCCATCACGGACACGGCGGCGGTGACCGCCGACGCGCGCCAGACCCACCGGGGGACGATCGGGTCCTCGGCCGGGGCCGCGGGGGCGGCGGGCTGAGGGACGAGGGCGGCGGCGGAGTGCCGCTCCCACGCGGCCAGGAGCTCCGCCGTGGTCGGCACCGCCGGGGCCGCCTCGGTGGGCTGGGAGGGGGTGACGAGGGAGGCCGGGGTGTCCGGGATCAGGAAGTGGGCCAGGTCGGGCGAGACCGCCCGGTCCGAGGCGCCATACTCGTTGTTGCTGCTCACGGGGTTCTCCTTCGTGGGTGTCAGGGCCCGGTGTCAGGGCCCGGTGTCAGGCGCTGTCAGAGCGGGGTGTCATCCGCTCTGACAGCGCGTCTACCTGGGGTTTCGGTGTCAGGCCGTCAGGCCGTCAGGCTGACGTCAGGGCGGGGACGATGCGGTACTTGTGGCCGCCGGCGGGGACGAGGCGGCCCTCCCGACCGAGGCGCCCGAGCTCTGCCGAGACCCACGGCCGGGAGCGGCCGTGCTTGTCGCAGTGGTCCATGAAGTCCTTCGTCTGGACGACCATCCGGCCCTCGGCCTCGAACTCCCGGAGGATTTCCTCCATGGCCGTCTTCGGGTCGTCCGGCTCGTCCCCGGCCGGGGCGCCGAACATCGGGGCGTCGGTCGTCTCGGGGAGTTCGGCCTCGGGGTTGATCCCCTCGTCCTCGGGGTCTACCAGCGGTTCGCCGGTCGTCATCTCGTCCTCTTCCTGTGCGGCGTGCTGCGGGGCGGTGCCCGCGGCCGGGGCCGTGCTCGGGCCCTGGCGGTCGGTGTAGATCTGTCCCGCGACCGAGGCCGCGGCGGTGGCCGTGACCTCGTCCACGGCCATACGGACCGGGGCGAACTCCTTCGTGACCCATTCGAGCGTCACGGGGTTGTTCCGGAACGTGCGGCTCGGGGTCGACCACAGTTCCTCGTCCACTCCGGCCTGTACGAGGTAGCAGTAACCGGGCCGCTTGTTGCCCCACGCCCCGGGGTTGGCGCCGGCGTCCAGTACCTCGGAGGGGAGGGCGAATCCGGCGTCGCGCTCGTCCACGCCCATGCAGAGCGCGGACGGGAGGGACGCGCGGGTGTCGGTGCTGATCTGGTAGCCGCTCGCGCGCTGCATGGAGATGACGAGGGAGGCGCCGGCCGACCGCGCTTCCTGCGCAATGCCGGTGAACGCGTCGTCATCGACGGCCCGCAGGGTGTTCGCGGCTTCCTCGAACCAGCCGATCAGGTACGCCATGCCGGGGCACCCGCACGCCGTGCCGTCCTCCCGGCAGGTGTGGGCGGGGTCGTCCTGGCGGAGTGCGGCGGCGGGCTCCCACGACCGGTAGCCGTGCGAGCCGAGCCACAGTTGCCGGGCCGGGATGACCGCTTCGAACGCGGCGATCATCAGGGCGGCCCCGTCCTGCGTGGTCACCACCCAGTCGCAGGCGTCGAACGCCTCCCCGAGGTCCTGGCCCCGCTTCGGGTCCGACAGCCACACGGCCACGTCCCGGCGGGTCAGTACCTCGGCCATCACATCGAGCGCGGCCTCGGTCTTGCCGGAGCCGGTGACGCCCATGACGAGGAGGTGAATCGCCTGCGGGAGGGTGAGCCGCAGCTTCCGGCCGTCGTCGTACACGCCGATGACGAGCGGTTCCGCGATCGATCCGCCCGGGGACGAGGGGCCCGGGTACCAGATCACCTCACGCAGCATGTCGTTCGGGACGATGACGAGCTCCCCCTTGCGCGCCGACTCCGGGTCGGGGCGGAAGCGCACGGCGGTCGGGGGCACGTCCAGCGCGGACGCGATCCGGGGCAGGCTCTTCGACATGTCGTCGTTGGTCGCCTCCCCGGCCGGGAGCGCGTAGGGCACCGTGACCTTGTTGGGCTCCACCTTCGCCGTGCCGAGCTGCGTACGGGCGAGACCGACCTTCTCCAACAGCCCCTTGTCCCCGCCCTCGTTCTGGCCGGCGCCCTCGGTGTTGCGCCGCATGACGAGCCGGACGTTCCACGACAGGGCGGTGACCGCGCCGCCCATGAGGAACATGTCGGGGAGCGGGCCCGTGAGCGGTCCGGCCAGGGCCGCGGCGGTCAGCCACGACGACCCGGCCGCAACCGTGATCGCGGAGTGAAGCCGACGCTGTGCGGTCGTGGTGCGGCCCGCCCACCACGTGGCCCCGGTGAGGGCCACGGACGAGAGGGTGAGGCCGACCCCGGCCCAAGCCGAGTTCTCCCACATGAGGTTCGCGCCGCCGCCCGCCAGGCCGACCGCCGCCGTGGCGATCCACGGGGGAAGGTGCGGCTTGGCACGGTGCAGGAGGTAGCGGCCGACCCCGGCCGCGTTGGAGCTGCCGTTGAGCTGCTGCTCGTGCTGCTGCTCGGTGTTGTCCTTCTCGCTCACGACCCCGCCCCCCTCTACTGCCGAGCCCAGTCCATGCGCGGAGCCGAGGGCTTCCGGGCACGGTGGCGGACGCGGTTGATCTCTTCCTCGTACTGCTGCTGGAACGCGGCGTAGCAGGCGGCGGCGTTCTTCGCCGCGGCGGCGGCGGCCTCGGCCGACTTGGCGAGCTTGCGCGAGACGCGCCACGCGCGGGCCTTCGACGCCCCGAGGCGGCCCTCGGGGTCGGGGACCGTGGCGAGCACGCCCTTAAGGATCTCGGCGCCCATCGA
>NZ_JAINVG010000138.1 GCF_020400725.1 Streptomyces sp. NK15101
CCGCCCCCCCCCCCGGCCCGGCCCCCCCCCCCCGCCCGCCGCGCCCGTCCTGCGCGCCCTCCTCGACGTGGACGAGCGGCCGGTGGAGCACGGCAGCTGGCGGTCCGTACCGGAGGACGACGAGCTGTGCGCGGCGGCGCGCACGGCGCTGTACGCCGTCTCGGGGTCCGACCGGGGCGTCTGAATAGGGCATCTGCCGGATCCGGGCGCCCCGCCTCGGACGACAGCCTTCGGCCATGCGCTGGTCTTTGTATCTGACAGGTGTCGTCGTGTCCGGGTTCGGTACGACGGCGATGTGGCTGGTCTCCGGAATCTGGGTCAAGTCCCTCACGGGCTCGGACAGTCTGGCGGCCCTGGCCTCCTTCGCCCTCTGGGCGCCCGTGCTCCTCGGGCCGCTGCTCGGCACGCTCGCCGACCGGGTGCGGCGCAGACCGCTCCTGGTCGCCCTGAACCTGGCGATGGCGGTCCTGCTGCCGCTCCTGCCGTGGGTGGAGTCGGCGGACCGGGTGTGGCTGCTCTTCGCGGTCCTCGTGTTGTACGGGGCGCAGGGCGCCGTCCACGAGGCGGCGGAGCAGGCGCTGGTGGCGGTCGTCGTCGACGAGGGGCGGCTCGGCACGTTCAACGGGCTGCGGATGACGGCGAACGAGTCCATGAAGCTGATCGCCCCGCTGGTCGCGGCGGGCCTCTTCGCCCGGTACGGGGGCGGGCCCGTCGCCCTCCTGGACGCGGCGAGCTTCGCGGTCGCGGCGGGCGTGTTCGCGCTGATGCCGGTCCGGGAGGCGCGGCCCGCCCGGCCGGAGTCACGGAGCTGGTGGCGCGAGACGGCCGAGGGGGTGCGGCTGCTCCGGGCCTCGCGGGTGCTGCGGCCGCTGGTGGCGACGGGCGCGTTCACGATGCTGCTCGCCGGGGTGAACGGGGCCGCGATCTACGCCGTCGTGGACGGTGGGCTCGGGCACGCGCCCGCGTACGCCGGAGTGCTGTACGCGGTCCAGGGCGCGGGCTCGGTCCTCGCGGGCCTGGTCACCGGCCCCCTGCTGCGCCGGATCCCGGAGCGGGCCCTCGCCGGTGCCGGTCTCGCGCTGTTCGCGGTCGCGGTGGGCGTCCGGGGAGCGCTGCCGTACGAGGCGACGGCCCTGGCGGCGAGCGCCGTGATCGGCCTGGGGATGCCGTGGGTCCTGGTCGCCGTGATGACGGCCGTCCAGCGGGAGGCCCCGGCGGAGGCGGTGGGCCGGATGGCGGCGACCTCCCACACCCTGGTCATGGCCCCGAACGCCCTGGCGATCGCGCTGGGGGCGGGCCTGGTCGCGGTGGCGGAACCCCGCGTCCTGCTCCCGTCGGTCGCGGTGGCGGGGGTGGGCTGGGCCCTCGGCCTCGTGTCCCTGGCCCGCCACCGGGAGCCGGAGCCGACGCCCCGCCCGCCCGGCTGAACGCTCCCCGGCCCGTACGGGCCGCACCCACCGGGGCGACGCCCCCGCACTGGCCGCACCCGACTGGGCGGTGCCCCGGCCTCGTGCGGGGGCCTCGCCCTACTGGGCGGTGCCCCCGCCCGCCCGCCGTGTGCGCCGCGCCCGGCGGGGCGGTACCCCGGCCCACCCCCCGTGTGGGCAGTCGTCCCGCTGGGGCAAGGGGGTCCCCCCTGCTCGAGCGAAGCCGAGAGCTTGGGGGAGGGTGGGCACACGGGACGGCGCCCTTCAGCGGCGCCTCCGCGTTCCGCGCCTTGACCCGCACCACCAGGGAGCTGTGCACGGGGTGCGGGTCAGGGCGCGGAAGCCTGGGCCCGGCAAGGGGCGCCGTTCCGTTGTGCCCACCCGTTCCGCCCCAGCGGAACGACTGCCCACAACGGGGGGCGGGAGGGGCGCCGGCCCGGCGGAGCGACCGCCCACGACGGGGCGCGGAGGGGCCGGTCCGGCGGGGTGGAGGGTCGCGACCGCGGCCGGTCGCGGCGGGAGGCCTCGCGGTGCGGGGGTGCCTGGGGGCGGGGAGCATGGAGACAGGCACGGCGCGGCGGGAGGAGGGCAGCGTGACGGCCGGTTCCTTCCCGGGGACGACGGGGCGGGTCGGTGTGCCCCTGGACGGCAAGGGGCTCCTCGACGTGCTCGGGGTCGCCGCGGTCGTCGTGGACGCCCACGGCCGGATCGTGCTGTGGAGCCCCCAGGCGGAGAGCCTCTTCGGCTTCCGCGCCGACGAGGCCCTCGGCCGGTACGTGGCCCGGCTGATCGTCGGCGAGGAGCACCGGGAGGAGGCGATGCGCCTCTTCGGCGAGGTGCTGCACGGCGGCACGGCCTGGGCGGGCACCTTCCCCGTACGGCACAAGGACGGCTCCGTCCGGCGGGTGGAGTTCCGCAACATGCGGCTCACCGACGACCTGGGCGATCTGTACGCGCTGGGGATCGCCGCCGACGGCGCCGCCGTCGAACGGGTCGAGACCGAGCTGGCGCTCTCCGACCGGCTGGTCTCCCAGTCGCCGATCGGCCTGGCCGTCCTCGACACCGACCTGCGCTACGTCCTGGTGAACCCGGCCCTGGAACGGATGAACGGCATCCCGGCCTCGGAACACCTGGGCCGCCGGATCGCCGACATGCTCCCGCGGATCGACGCCGAGCCCCTGGAGGCGGCGCTGCGCAAGGTGCTGGCGACGGGGACGCCCCTGCTGGACCACCCGGCGGTGGGCCGGACGCCCGCGGACCCGGAGCGGGAGCACACCTGGTCCCTTTCCTTCTACCGTCTGGAGGGGGCGGACGGCCGCGTCCAGGGGGTCGCGGCCTCGGTGATCGACGTGACCGAGCGGCACCGGGCGGACGCGGACGCCGACCGGTCCCGGCGGCGGCTGGCGCTCATCGCGGACGCCTCGGCGCGGGTGGGCACCACCCTGGAGGTGGAGCGGACGGCCGACGAGCTGGCCTCGGTGGTGGTGCCCGAGCTCGCGGACATCGCCGCGGTCGACGTCCTCGACTCCGTCCTGGCGCTGCGCAGGCCCGGCTCGCCCGAGGAGGGTCCCGAGCTGTTCCGCGCGCTCGCGGTGAAGGCCGGCAGCCGTACGGACGCGCTGCCGGCGGCGGACCCGCCCGGGGAGGTCGCGATGTACGGCGCGGACCGGCTGGTCACCCGGTGCGTGCACACCGGTCTGCCGGTCCTGGTGGAGCACGTGGGCCCCGGCGACCTGTCGCGGATCGCGCGGAGCCCCGAGGCCGCGGAGCTGCTGGCGCGGGCGGGGGTCCACTCGTACCTGGCGGTGCCGCTGATCGCGCGCGGCGAGGTGCTGGGCGCGCTGGACCTCAAGCGGGACCGCAACGCGCTGCCCTTCGACGGGGACGACGTCCTGCTCGCGACGGAGCTGGCGGCCCGCGCGGCCGTCAGCATCGACAACGCGCGCTGGTACCAGAGCGTGCGGAACTCGGCGGTGACGCTCCAGCGGAGCCTGCTGCCGGGGGCGCCTCCGGCGCGGACGGGCCTGGAGGTCGCCGCCCGATACCAGCCGGCGCACGCTTCGAGCGAGGTCGGCGGCGACTGGTACGACGTGATCGCGCTGCCCGACGACAAGACGGCGCTCGTCGTCGGGGACGTGATGGGCAGCGGGATCGACGCGGCGGCGACGATGGGCCGGCTGCGGACCGCGACCTGCGCGTTCGCGGACCTCGATCTGTCCCCGGCGCAGGTCCTGCGGCATCTGGACCGGATCACGGCGGGCCTGGAGCACTACATCGCGACCTGTCTCTTCGCCGTGCACGATCCCGTGCGGCAGCGGTGCCGGATCGCGAACGCGGGACATCTGCCGCCCGTCCGGGTCCCGGCGGACGGCCCGGCCGAGCTGGTGCGGCTCTCGACGGGGGTGCCCCTGGGCGTCGGCGGGGGCGCCTTCCGCACGGCCCGGGTGCCGTTCCGGCCCGGGGACCGGCTGGTCCTCTACACGGACGGCCTGATCGAGACCCGTCACGAGGCGATCGACGAGCGGCTCGACCTGCTCGTCCGCCTCCTCGACGAGGACCGCGGGCCGCTGGAGGAGACCTGTGACCGGCTCCTGCGGGCGCTGCGCCGGCCGGGCGCCCCGGACGACGTGGCGCTGCTGATCGCCAGGAGCACGGGATGACGGCCCGGGACCGGAGCAAGGGGCGGGAGCGGGCCCACGCCCGGCGGAAGGGGCGGGTCGGGGGCCGCGGCACGGGGCTGCGGAGCGTCGCCGGGCAGGTGTTCGCCCTGGAGGCGCTGATCGCGCTCCTGGTCATCGCGGTGGCGGCGTTCGTGACGTTCCAACAGGAGCGGCGGGACACCGAGCGGGACGCCCGGATCCGTTCGCTCGCGGTCGCGGAGGCCTTCGCCCACGCGCCCGGCATCGACACGGCGCTGACCTCGCCCGATCCGACGGCCGAGCTGCAGGACCGGGCGGAGGCGACCCGGCGGGCCACGGGCGTGGACTTCATCGCGGTCCTGAGCCCCTCCGGGGTGCGGTACACCGACTCGCAGCCGGAGCTGATCGGCCAGAAGGCGACCGGGGACCTCTCGCGGGCGACGGTGGACGGCGAGTCGTACACGGAGCTGTTCCGGGGCGCGCCCAACGACGCCGTGCGGGCCGTGGTCCCGGTGGTGGACGACAAGGGCCGGATCGTCGGCATGGTCAGCAGCGGCATCGAGGTGGAGAGCATCGCGCACTCGGTGCAGAAGCGGCTGCCGCTGCTCCTCGGCGCGGCGGGCGGCGCCCTGGCGGCGGCCGTGGGCGGGGCGGCCCTGGTGAGCCGGCGGCTGCGGCGGCAGACGCACGGTCTCGGGCCGGCGGAGATGACCCGGATGAAGGAGCACCACGAGGCGGTGCTGCACGCGGTCCGGGAAGGGGTCCTGATCGTGGGGGCCGACCACCGGCTGCTGCTCGCCAACGACGAGGCGCGCCGGCTGCTCGGCCTGTCGGCTGAGGCGGAGCGGCTGTCCGTGTCGGAGCTCGGCCTCGATCCGCGGACGGTCGAGCTCCTGGAGTCGGGGCGGTCGGCGACGGACGAGGTGCACCGGGCGGGCGACCGGCTGCTCGCGGTGAGCGTGCGCCCCACGTTCTCGGAGGGCACCAAGTCCGGCAGTGTGATGACGATGCGGGACACCACCGAGCTGGCGGCCGTGACCGGCCGGGCGGCGGTGGCCCGCGGCCGTCTGCAGCTGCTGTACGAGGCGGGGGTGCGGATCGGGACGACGCTGGAGGTCGTACGGACGGCGGAGGAGCTGGCGGAGGTGGCGGTGCCCCGGTTCGCGGACTTCGCGACGGTGGAGCTGCTCGAACCGGTGCTGCGCGGGGAGGAGCCGCCGGAGGGCGCGGCCGCGGCCGCGGAGATGCGGCGGACGGCGCTGAGCGGGCTGCGGCCGGACCAGCCGCTCCAGCCGGTCGGGGACACGGTCCACTTCGACGTCCGCAACACCCCGATGGCGAAGGCGCTGCACGCGCGGCACGCGGTGGTGGAGCCGGAGCTGGCCGCGGCGGAGGGCTGGCGGGCGCAGGACCCGGAGGGGGCGGCACAGGCCCTGGCGTACGGGATGCACTCGCTGCTCACGGTGCCGCTGCTCGCCCGCGGGGTGATCCTCGGGATGGCCAACTTCTGGCGGGCGGACACCCCGGAGCCGTTCGGGGAGGACGACCTGTCGTTCGCGGAGGAGCTGGCGGCGCGGGCGGCGGTCGCGATCGACAACGCGCGCCGGTTCACGCGGGAGCACGCGATGGCGGTGACGCTGCAGCGGAGCCTGCTGCCCCGGGTGCTGCCGGATCAGAGCGCGGTGGAGGTGGCGTACCGGTACCTGCCGGCGAAGGCCGGGGTGGGCGGTGACTGGTTCGACGTGATCCCGCTGCCGGGGGCACGGGTGGCGCTCGTGGTGGGCGACGTGGTGGGGCACGGGCTGCACGCGGCGGCGACCATGGGGCGGCTGCGGACGGCGGTGCACAACTTCTCGACCCTGGACGTGCCTCCGGACGAGCTGCTGGGCCATCTCGACGAGCTGACGGGCCGGATCGAGAACGGGGACGGGGAGGGCACGGGCGGCGAGGTGCGGCGGCGGGACGAGGGCATCACCGGCGCGACCTGTCTGTACGCGATCTACGACCCGGCGTCCGGGCTCTGCACGGTGGCGAGCGCGGGCCATCCCGGTCCGGCGCTCGTCGCTCCCGACGGGCGGGTCGAGTTCCCCGAGCTGTCGCCGGGGCTGCCGCTGGGGCTCGGCCTGGGCGACGTGCCCTTCGAGTCGACGGAGCTGTGGCTGCCGGAGGGCAGCAAGCTGGTGCTGTTCACGGACGGGCTCCTGGAGGACCACGGGCGGGACCTGGACACGGGGCTGGGGCTGCTGGGGTCGACGCTCGCCCGGCCGGGCCGGAGTCCGGAGCAGACGTGTGCGGACGTGCTCGCGACGCTCCTCTCGCCGACGCAGCGGGACGACATCGCGCTGCTCGTGGCGGAGACCCGGCTGCTCGACCGGGACCGGATCGCCGAGTGGGAGGTGCCCCGGGACCCGTCGGCGGTGTCGCCGGTGCGGAACGCGGCGGCGGCGAAGCTGTCGGAGTGGGGGCTCGACGGGCTGGCGTTCACGGCGGAGCTGATCCTCAGCGAGCTGATCACGAACGCGGTGCGGTACGGGGCCGATCCGGTGCGCGTACGGCTCCTCCACGACCGGGACCGGACGCTGATCTGCGAGGTCTCGGACGGCAGCAGCACTTCGCCGCACCTGCGGCACGCGGCGACGACGGACGAGGGCGGGCGCGGGCTCTACCTGGTCGCCCAGTACGCGGAACGCTGGGGCACGCGGTACGCCCGGCGCGGCAAGACGATCTGGGCGGAGCTGAGGGTGGGCGCGGAGGGCTCCGAACCGGTGGCGATGACCGTCCCGGACCTGGACGCCCTGGAGGACCTGGCCTGGTGAGTGCGGGGGTCGCCGGAGCCACGGGGCCGCGGAGGCCGCCGGAGCCGAGTGGTATACCAAATGGAGCGTCACCTCCCCCGTACCCCGTCGCACCGCGCCCGAGGAGCCCCCGTGATCCCGCCCCCGCCCCGCTCCGCCACCGTCTTCCACGACGTACGCCCCTTCGGCGGCCCCGCCCGCGACCTGGTCGCCGTGGACGGCGAACTCGTGGCGGAGGTCCCGCCGGACGCCGAGGTCGAACGGGTCGACGGGGGCGGGCGGCTGGCGCTGCCGACGCTGGTCGACGCGCACATCCACCCCGACAAGACCTCCTGGGGCGAGCCCTGGCACAGCCGCCGGCCGGCCCACGGCATCGCCGAGTACGTCGCCGGTGACGTGGAGCTGGCCCGCGCCCTGCCGACCCCGGTCGCCGAGCGGGCGCTGCGGCTGATGTCGCACGCCGCCGCCCGGGGCACCCGGGCGATGCGCGCCCACGCGGACGTGGCCCCGGCCTACGGGCTCTCCGGGATCGAGGGGGTCGCCGAGGCGGCCCGGAAGCTCGCCGGGATCGTCGACGTCGAGCTGGTCGCCTTCCCGCAGCACGGGGTGGTCCGGACCCCGGGGGCGGCCGAGCTCCTGGCGGAGGCCGCCGGGAGCGGGCTCGTCACCCACATCGGCGGCATCGACCCGGCCGGTTTCGACGCGGACGGCGGCCACGGGGGCGACCAGCTCGGCACGGTCTTCGGGCTCGCCGAGAAGCACGGGCTCGGGCTCGACATCCACCTCCACGACCGGGGCGAGCAGGGCCTGGCGCCCTTGCGGGACATCGCCGCCCGGACCCGGGCGCTCGGCCTCCGGGGCCGGGTGAGCGTGGCGCACGCCTTCGCGGTCGCCGGTCTGTCCGGCCGGGAGCTCGACGAGACGGCGGACCTGCTCGCGGAGGCGGGGATCGCGCTCACCACGGTCGCGCTGTCCGCGACCACGATCCTGCCGTTCCGGCGGCTCGCCGAGCGCGGGGTGCGGGTCGGTCTCGGCTCGGACGGGGTCCGGGACAGCTGGAGCCCGTTCGGCGACGCGGACATGCTGCACCGGGCCTGGCTCGCCGCCTGGGCGCTGGACGCCCGGCTCGACGAGGAGCTGGAGGACTGCTTCCGGCTCGCCGCCGACGGGGGCGCGGAGCTGCTCGGCCTGCCGAAGGCGGACCTCCGGCCCGGCTCCCCCGCCGACTTCATGCTCGTCGACGGCGAGTGCCTGCCGCAGGCGGTGGTGGACCTGCCCCGCCGTGACCTGGTGGTCCGCGCGGGCCGGGTGGTGGCGCGGGACGGCCGCCTGGTGTGAGGGGTGTACGGGGGCGGGGCCGGGCCCCGCCCCCGTACCCGTGCTCAGTCCCGCTCCACGTCCACCGTCGTGAGCGAGGCGTACCGCTCGGGGTCCGTGCGCCGGATGCGCAGGGCCACGAGCAGGCCGGCCGCGAGGACCACCGGCAGCGGCACCAGGAGGGCCGTGTTCACGGCGCCGGTGCGGCCGGTGAGCAGGTCGAAGTGGACCACGGCCAGAACGGTGAGCAGGGTGAGGCCGGCGCAGGAGACGAGCGGCGCCCAGACGACCCGGGCGGCCGAGAGGCCCATCCGGTCGCGCCGGAAGTAGGCCCGGACGGCGAGCGCGGCGAGGGCCTGCATGCCCATGATGCCGAGGACGCCGACGCTGTTGGTCCACAGGAAGACCTCGCCGTACGGGTCGGCGGCGAGGAGCGTCCCGGCGCCGATGACGGCCAGGTTGAAGCCGGTCTGGGCGACGATGGCCCCGCCGGGCGAGCCGTGCTTCCCGGAGACCGCGCCGAGGCGGCGGGGCAGCAGGCCCTCGCGGCCGAGGGCGTACAGGTAGCGGGCTCCGGCGTTGTGGAAGGCGAGCGTGGCGGCGAAGGCGCTGACGATGACCAGGCCGTGCATGGCGTCCGCCAGCCAGGGTCCCGCGTACAGTTCGGCGGCCCGGAAGGTGAGTTCGGGTCCGTCGGCCGCGCGGGCCAGCTCCACGGCCTCGTCGGTGCCGAAGGCGCCCATGACCAGCCAGCAGCCGAGGGAGTAGAAGACGGCGAGGAAGCCGATCGCGATGAAGGTGGCGCGGGGCACGGTCCTGCGCGGTTCGCGCACCTCCTCGGCGAAGATCGCGGTGGCCTCGAAGCCGGTGAAGGCGCCGATGACCAGGACGAACATGCCCGCGACGCCGCCGGAGGCGAGGGTGGAGGGGGCGAAGGACGCGGTGTCGAGGGCGGCGGTGCCGCGCTCGCGGAGGATGCCGCCGTCCATGACGACGAGCGAGAGGACCTCCAGGACCAGGGCGATGCCGAGGACCTTGGCGCTGAGCGTGACCCTCAGCCGGCCGAGCACGCCGACGGCGAGGACGCAGAGCCCGGAGAGCAGCCACCAGGGCACGTCGGCACCGGTGGTGTCGCGGATCGATCCGGCGGCGAAGTAGCCGAAGGCCGCGGCGACTCCGGGGGTGACGAGGTTGTACGAGACGACGGCGACGTAGGCGGTGCCGACGCCGAGGGTGCGGCCGAGGCCGCGGGCGACGTACGCGTAGAAGGCCCCGGCGTTGCGGACGTGCAGGCTCATCGCGGTGAACCCGGCGGCGAAGAGGGCGAGCAGGGCGCCGGAGACCAGGTAGGCGAGCGGGGCGCCGGGGCCGCCGATGCCGATGGCGAAGGGGGCGACGCCGGCGAGGACGGTCAGCGGCGCGGCGGCGGCCACGACGAAGAAGACGAGGTCGAAGGTGCCGATCCGGCCGACGGCGAGGCGGCCCGCCGTCTCGGGGGCCGTCGGAGCCGTGTGGGATGGGGTGTCGGTGCTCACGCGGCCCCTCCGGCGGTCGTGACGGAAGCGGACGGGGCGGGCGCCGGCAGGGCGGGCGCGGGCGGGACGAGCGCGGGGTAGGCGTCGTCGGCGAAGGGGCCGACGACGTGTCCGGCGTGCAGGACGAGGAGCCGGCGGGGGTGGGCGGCGACGGCCTCGGGGACGGAGCCGGCGGCGACGGCGACGAGGTCGGCGCGTGCGCCGGGGGCGAGGCCGTGGTCGGCGATGCCGAGCGCGGCGGCGGCCTCGCCGGTGACGAGGGAGGCGGCGACGGACAGTTCGGAGTCGGTCATGAGCCCGGCCCTGAGGCCGATGATCGTGGCGCGTTCGAGCATGTCGGCGGTGCCGTAGGGCCACCAGGTGTCGCGGATGTTGTCGGAGCCCGCGAAGACCCGGACGCCGTGCTCGCGCAGCCGGAGGACGGGCGGGACGGGGCCGCTGGGGCCGTTGGTCATGATCGCGACCCCGGCGGCGGCGAGGGCGGTGGCGGTGCGGGCGAGTTCGGCGTCGTCGACGTCGCCGAGGGCGTAGGCGTGGCTGACGGCGACCCGGCCGCCGAGGCCGAGGGCGGCGGTGCGGGCGGCGATGTCCCGCAGCTGGGCGGTGCCGGTCTCGCCGCCGTCGTGGAGGTGCAGGTCGATGCCCTTGCCGTGGCGCTCGGCGAGGCCGAAGACGATGTCGAGCTGGCCGGCGGCGTCGCCGTCGAAGCCCACGGGGTCGAGGCCGCCGACGAGGTCGGCGCCGTCGGCGAGGGCGGCGTCGAGGAGTTCGGCGACGCCGGGCGCGGTGACGACCCCGGACTGCGGGAAGGCGACGAGCTGGATGCCGAGCCGGCCGCGGAACTCCTCGCGGACGTCGAGGAGGGCGTGCAGGTGGTCGAGGCCGGTGTCGGGGTCGACGTCGACGTGGGAGCGGACGTGTCCGGTGCCGAGGGAGACCATGCGGCGGGCGAGGGCGGCGGCCCGTTCGGCGACGGGCACCTCCTCGGTGCGGCGGGAGTCGCGCTCGGCGGCGATCTGCTCCCGCAGCGTGGCGGTGGCCCGGTGCGGGCGCCAGGGGGCGCCGAGGAGGGTCTTGTCGAGGTGGGCGTGGCCGTCGACGAGGGCGGGCAGCAGCAGCGCGCCGCCGAGGTGGAGCGCGCCGGGCGGAGTGGGGCGGCCGGGGACGTGCGTCTCGACGGCGCTCACCCGGCCCCCCCGGAGGTGGACGTCGACGGTGCGGCCGTCGGGGAGGGTGGCCCCGAGGAGGACGGTGGGCCTGGGCGGGGCGGAGGCCTCGCTCATGGTGTCTCCTTCGCGAAGTACGTACGAGTCGCAGGGGCGAGCGCCGCGATCCCCCTGGTGATCGCGGCGCGGCGCCAAGGTATCTGGTATACCGAATACCAAGCAATGGCTTGCGGACCCTCGCTTCGGGACCCTGCCGCGCGGGTCTGCGAAGATCGGGGAACCACCACCTCCACCCGCCCCGACTGGAGCCCTCCCGATGACCACCCCCCGCCCCGCCGCCCGCAGCACCGCCATCGGGGACAGCCACCCGTCCCTGCGGGAGCGGGTGTACGTGGAGCTGCGCGAGCGGATCATCGAGGGCGACTACCCGGCGGGACTGCGGCTCGTGGAGCGGGAGATCGCCGACGAGCTGCGGGTCTCCCGGGTGCCGGTGCGCGAGGCGATGCAGCGCCTGGAGTCGGAGGGCTTCCTCTCGGTGCAGCCGCGCCGGGGGTCGGTGGTGGC
>NZ_JAINVG010000139.1 GCF_020400725.1 Streptomyces sp. NK15101
CCCCCCCCCCCGCCGCGAGCGCGAGCCTCTTCCCCGCTCCGGTCCCGCCGGCCCTCAGAAACGCCTTCCAGAGAAGCGCGCCCACCGCGACCAGCACGATCAGCAGCAGCGCGGCGATCACGGCCTTGGCGACGTGGTAACGGAACCAGTACGCGACGAGCCCGTCCAGGTCCGGCGGGAAGGCCCGCTCGCCGGAGCTCCAGTACGCGACGAACGCCGCACGGAGGGCTTCGGCGAGCTCGCTCTCCCGGCCGAAACCGTCTCCGGGCCCGCTCGCCGCAAGCGCGCCCGGCACGAAGACGAAGGCTGCCGTCAGGGCCGACGCGGCGGTGCCGAGCACCGCGAGTGCCCGGCCGTGGAGGATCGCCGATCGCGACGGAGCCGCGCGGCCCGTCCGGTGTGATGCTGCTGTCATGCCGCCCAGCGTCGCGCATCGGCGGCGCCCGGTCACCGGGGCGGACCCGAGTCCCGGGGGTGTGGACAGCCCCACCCCCGGGCGCTCCGGAGGGAGACCGCCGTCAGCCGACCCGGTCGGACGCCTCGACCCGGTGGACCTCCAGGCCGGGCGCGGCGAGCAGATCGGCGACCAGTTCCTCGGAGCCGCAGACGTACGTGCTGACCAGGTCGACGTCGCCGCCCACGCACCAGGCGCGGTCCTGCGGCCACCACAGGTCGGGCAGTTCGGCGAACACGTCCAGGAGTTCGGGGGACACGGCATCGGCCAGCGCTCCGGACAGCAGGATCTCGTCCCGGCCCGGAGTCGGGAACGTGGGGATCCCGTCCCAGTCCCAGCGGCCGTACCCGTCCCACAGTCCGTACCAGCAGTGTTCCGGCGTGCCGGTGTGGCGCGCGAGGACGGGGATCACGGCACGCGCCACGCGGTGGGGCGCGGGGCCTTCGGCAGGGTGCTCGTCCCACACTCCGGGCAGGCCCTGCTCCTCGCTGTTCCGGTGGAACGGCTCCGCGCCGATCACCTCGTGCCAGTTCGTCAGCGGCTCGACCTTCCGTCCGTACGCGGCGGCCACGGTGTCCCAGCGGACCGGGCGCTCGTCGAGCTCCGCGGGGTGCAGCACCCGGGCGTACGCCGGGAAACCGGGCGCGGCGACGCCGGCGACCGTGCCGAAATCGCCGTACCCGGGGTGGCGCTCGGTGAGCCAGCGGGCCGGTGCGAGGTCCTCGTTCTCGACGCGCAGGCGTCCGTACAGCGCGGGGCCGGGTTCACTGCCCGAGCGCGTCCATCCGTCCATGCGCACAGTCTGCCCTCCGGGTCTCCCCGCCGGCCCTCCCGGGTCTCCCCGCCGGTCCCCTTGGGCCACCACGGTCGTCGGCCCGGTCGCGAGCGTCGCGTCGCCGGGCGGGGACGGACTGCGGGGTTACGGTCGGCGGCATGGTTGGTGATCGTCAAGGGTGGCTCCGGTGTCTGCTCGCCGGGGCCGTGTTCGTCGTGGGGATGACCGGCACCACGCTGCCGACGCCGCTCTACCCCCTCTATCAGGAGAAGTTCGGCTTCTCCGAGCTGACGGTGACCGTCGTCTACGCCGTGTACGCCTTCGGCGTCATCGGAGTGCTGCTGCTGGCGGGCGACGCCTCGGACACCGTCGGCAGACGCCCGACGCTGCTCTGGGGGCTCGGCTTCGCGGCGGCGAGCGCCGTCTGCTTCCTGTCCGCCGACGGGCTGGGCTGGCTGTACGCGGGCCGGCTGCTGTCGGGCCTGTCGGCAGGCCTGTTCACCGGGGCCGCGACCGCGTACGTCATGGACCTCGCCCCGCCCGGCGGCCAGTCCCGGGCGACGCTCGTGGCGACGGCCGCGAACATGGGCGGACTGGGCTGCGGGCCCCTGCTCGCCGGGCTGCTCGCGGAGTACGCGCCGGAGCCGCTGCTGCTCCCGTTCGCCGTGCACCTCGCCCTGGTCGTCGTGTCGGCGGTCGTTCTCCTGCGGCTGCCGGAGACCGTACGGGATCCCCGGCCGCTGTCCGGCGTACGGCCGCAGCGGCCGGCCCTGCCCGCGCAGGTGCGCCCGGTGTTCGTGCCGGCGGCCATCGCCTCCTTCGCGGGGTTCGCCCTGTTCGGGGTGTTCACCTCGGTCAGCCCCGCCTTCCTCGGCCGTTTCCTGCACGTGGACGACCACGCGGTGATCGGACTGGTCGTCGCGCTGGCCTTCTTCGCCTCCACCGCCGGGCAACTCGCCGTCGGCCGCTTCGGAGTGTCCCGGTCCCTGCCGCTGGGCTGCGCCGTGCTCTTCGCCGGACTGGCCTTCCTGGCGGGGGCGCTCTCCGCGGAACTGCTGGTGCTCGTGGTCCTCGCGGCCGTCGTCGGCGGGGTCGGCCAGGGGCTCTCCTTCCGCGCGGCGCTGTCCGCCGTCGCCACGGCCGCCCCGGTGGACCGGCGTGCGGCGGTGATCTCGACCCTGTTCCTGGTCGCCTACACGGGAATCTCGATCCCGGTCATCGGAGTCGGCCTCCTGGCCGGACCCCTCGGTCTGGAGGAGGCGGGCCTGGTGTTCACCGGCTGCATGCTGGTGCTGGTCACGTCGGCCGCGACGTACCTGTTGCGACGGCCGGTGCCCACGGGGGAACGATGAGGTCGCGACCACCGCGGTCGTCCTCACATGGGGAGTGAGAGCAGCCGGATCTCTCCCGGGGGCCAGGTCACGCCGTCGTGCAGGGGTGTCCACATGGTCCGCAGGGGCATGACCACGACTCCCCCGGGTTGCTCGACGTGCACGTCCCGTTCGAGGGCCCGCCAGCCGAGTCGCCCGTAGAGCGGGACGAGCGGGGGGCGGCAGAAGAGGAGCCCGTACCGGGGCCCCAGCGTCCGCGCGTGGTCCACGGCCGCCGACACGACCGCCCGGGCCAGCCCGTGGCCCCGCAGGTCGGGGGCGACGGCCACACCGCCGAGGCCCATCGCCTGCGTGTCGACGCCGCCGATCGACAGGGGAATCCGCAGCAGACCGGCGTGGGCCACGAGACGGCCGTCCCGTCTGACGCCGAAGTGGTCCTCCTTGGGCAGCCAGGTCAGTCCGGCGTCCGCCACGCCGAAGGGATCGGGGCCGTCGCCGAGTATCTCGATCTGCTCGGCCTTCGTGTACTCCGCGAGCCGCACCACGGCCGGGGGCGCGGAGAAGTGGCGATCCGTCATCCCGCCATGATCCCTCGCCGTCGCGCCCCGGTCCGGTGAGGGCCGGACGGCGTGCGGCGACTCTTCCGGCGGCGGAACCGCACGGCGTCGAGCCACGTCCCTTCCCCCGTCCACAAGATCATGAACCTGCCGGGAGAGACCGAGCATGACGGAAAAGGCCGCCCGTTACCTGTACCTGGCGCGGCACGCCGAAGCGTCCGCGGACGAGAGCGCGCTGACGGACGACGGCCGCCGCCAGGCCGTCCTGCTCGGGGAGCGGCTCCGCAAGACCCCGCTCACCGTGGTCCACCACGGCCCGCTGGCCCGGGCGGAGCAGACGGCCCAGCTGATCGGCGACCGGCTCGACGGGGTCCCCCTGCGGATGTCCCCGCACGCCGGCGACTACATCCCGTACATCCCGCGGCGCGAAGAGCTTCCGGCGGAGTCGGCCGACGCCATGCTCGGGTTCCTGGCCGGTTTCCCGGTGGAGGAGCGCGCACAGGGGCCCGGGCTGGCTGCGGAGGCCGTCGCGCGGTTCACCGGACCCGTCGACGGCGGCCGGCCGCGCCACGAACTCGTCGTCACGCACAACTTCCTCATCGCCTGGCTCGTGCGGGAGGCCCTCGACGCCCCGAAGGGCCGCTGGATGGGCATCAACCAGGCCAACGCCGCACTGACCGTCATCCGCTACGCACCCGGCCGGGCCCCGGCCGTCCTCTGCTTCAACGACACGGGACACCTCCCCGAGGAGCTGCGCTGGACCGGCTTCCCTCCCGAACTCCGCATCTGACGCGGTGACGGGTCCGCCGGATGGGTAGGGGCAGCCCCGGAGGCATGGCCCGAGGCCGTTCGGTCCGAAGCCGTTCGGTCCGGATCGTGGTCGCCGGGGGCACTTGATCAGGGCCTCCGCAGTCACCATGATCGTCAAGACGAGACGCAAACCCCGGAAAGGTTCTGAGCCCATCATGCGAGTCAAAGCCTTCGACCACCTGGTACTCAACGTGACCGACGTCGAAAAGGCCCTCGAGTTCTACTCCGGCGCCCTGGGCCTCGCGCCCGAGCGCGTCGAGGAGTGGCGGGCGGGCAAGGTGTCGTTCCCGTCCGTGCGCATAGACGAGAGCACCGTCATCGACCTCTTCTCCCGTCCGCGCGGCGAATCCAACGTCGACCACATCTGTCTGGTCGTCGACCCCCTGGACTGGCAGGAGGTCATCGACTCCGGCACGTTCGACGTCCTGGAGGGGCCGGTCCCGCGCTGGGGCGCGCGCGGCTCCGCCCAGTCGGTCTACGTGAAGGACCCCGACGGCAACACGGTCGAGCTGCGCTGGTACCCGCAGGACGTCGAGGACTGAGCCGGACCCACCGGCCCGACACGTCCCGGCCCGGCGAACCGGCTCCGCGGCCGGGCGGCTGGGGCGCGTCCGGTGGGTCACAGCGCGGGGATCCGGGGACAGACGGCTCCCCCGCCCGCTAACGTACCGGCGAGTAGCAGGTGGGGGCAGTCCCACGGGGTGCGAGGGGAGCGGGCCATGGACCGGCAGTGGAGCCTGGAGGAGAGCACGGTCGTCGACGCGCCGCCGGCGGTCGTCTACCGGTTGGTGTCGGACCTGCGGAACATGGGGCGGTGGAGCCCGGAGTGCCGGTCCGTCTGGGTGCTGCGCCCGCCGGCGCGCGACGGCTCCCGGTTCGTCGGGTTCAACCGGCGCGGGCCGTTCCTCTGGCCGACCCTGGGGCGGGTGAGCCGGATGCGCCAGGACAGCGAATTCGTCTTCGACATCAGCGTCTTCGGGCTCCCGATCGCCCGCTGGGGCTACCGGTTCGAACCGGAGGGCCCGGGGACGCGGGTCACCGAGTTCTGGCAGGACCTGCGGACCGACGGGTACCGGGGCCGGGCCGCCGACCTGCTCGGAACGGTCTTCGCCGGGACGGACCCGGCCCGTCGGGTGGCCCTCAACCGGGCCGGGATGCGCATCACGCTCGAGCGCATCGCGAGGACCGCGACGGCCGGGACCTGAGGCGGTCAGGCGCCCCGGCGGGCCGTACGCGGCGCCGGGGTCCTGTACAGCACGCACCGGCGCAGCGGCCCCTCGGGGACGCTCGGGTCATCGAAGTCGTCCGCCGGGTTCCGGGTCATGCCGATCCTGCGCATCACCGCCTGGGAGCGAAGGTTGTTCACGGTGGTCGACGCCAGCACCTCCGGCAGCCCGAGGACCTCGAAGCCGAAGGCCAGGCAGGCCCGGGCGGCCTCGGTGGCGTAGCCGTGGCCCCATGCCGACCGCGTCAGACGCCAGCCGACGTCCACGCCCGCGAACGGCATGTCCTCGCCCACCACGTCCAGGCCGGCGCGGCCGATGAACGCACCGGTCGCCCGCTCTTCGAGCGCCCACCACCCGAAGCCCCGCTCCTCGAACCCGGCCCGCATGAGGGCCGCGGCGGCATCGCTCTGCTCCCGCGTCAGCAGGTCCCCGAGGTGCTCACGGACTTCGGGATCGGCGTTCATGGCCGCCCAGGGTTCGAGGTCGGACTCCCGCCACCGGCGGAGCAGCAGTCGATCGGTTCGCAGCTCTGACACGCCGCCGAGCCAACCCCATCGGGGCCCGGGTGTCGATCGATTATGCGGCGGCCGGTCACACCCCCGTGGCGGCCGGCCGCCGCGCGCGCCCTACCCGCGTGCGTGGCCGGCCACGGGGTCGCGCCGGCCCGCGGGGGTCACGGGGTGTCGCCGCACGTCGGGTCGTCGATCGCGCTCACGGTGTACGGCGGTCTGCCCGGCGGCTCGTCGAGCTGGCTGTTGACCACGTAGAGGCGGCAGCCGTGCTTCGCCAGCGTGGTGGGCAGGTCGAAGGGTCCGTCCGTGAGGCGGTGGGTCACCGTGCCCGTCCGCAGCTCCTCGTCGAGCCGGGCGATGTAGACGCCGTGCGGGGCACCGTAGTTGAGCACGGCGTACAGCGTCCGGCCGCGCAGCACCATGCCGTCGGCGCCGAACGACTGGTCGCCGAGGTCGAGGCGGCCGACCTCCCTGGTGGCGGTGTCGACCCGCCAGACGGCCTCGGTGCCGTTCGAGGCCACCAGGAGGGTCGTACCGGATTCGTCGGCCACGATCCCGTTCAGCAGCCAGTACCGGGCGGGGAACTGCGGGAACGCGGAGCGGATGTCGAGCCAGGGTTCCAGGGGGCCGAGGGTGGAGCCCCTGATCTCCGCCCGGTGGATGACGGGGTTGGCCCAGTCGGTCACGTACACCGCGTCCTTCGTCACGGCCAGGTCGTTGAGGCGGGGCGCGCCGAGCGGCCCGTCCTCGGCCGTGCGGCGGGCGAGCAGCCGTCCGTGGCGGTCGTGCACGGCGAGGGTCGCGCCCCCGACGGACAGGACGCGGCCGCGCCGGTCGGTGTGCACGCCCAGGGTGCTGGGGCGGTCCTCCAGGCCGCGCGCGGGGAACGGCGTCAGGTCCGGCTCGCCGACGCGGCCCCGGTAGAGGGTGCCGCGGCCGTCCGAGGAGACGTACAGGGTGCCGTCCGGGGTGACGGTGATCCCTTCGGGCAGCACGCCGGGCTCGTGGGAGACGACGTAGGTGTCGGGCAGGTCCCGTGCCGCGGCGGGGCCGGGTGCACCGGCGAGGGCCGTGAGCAGGACCGTGGCGGTCAGACAGGCGGTTCGGGCGGGGATGCGGCGCATCGGCGCGACCTCCGGCGGAATGTCGGCGAGTGGTGAGGGGGACAACGGGAGCGTGCCGCGGCCCCGCGCGGAACGCACTGCCTTTCATCCCTGGGTGAAAGGGTCCGCCGGGCGGATAATCGGTCGGCATGATCCGACTTCACTTCACCGCCGCCGATCTGTGCCGGATCACTCTCGCCCCGGAGGCCAACGCGCTGTCGGAAGCCGTCCTGAGCGTGCGCCTGGGGCTGTCGCCGGGCCGTGCGCGCGGGGGGCACGGCCCGGGTGCCGGGCGGCCGCACCGTCCCCGGCCCGCCGCCCGGCAGTGGCACCACTCCCTGCGGGGAGGCGCGGGCGTCCGGGCCGGTGTCCTCGCCGAGCTGGTCGCCGAGGACGGCTTCGTGCCGGACTTCCTGCTGCAGCCGGCGGCGCACGACTTCGCCGGCGGTCTGGAAGCCGCGGCGTCGACGCCCTCGGAGCGGCTGGCGCTGGACCTCGGGATCCCGGAGGTCTCCGGCTGGAACGGTGGTCTGGCGCGGCCCGACCGGTGGGTCCGGGAGCTGGCCGAGGGGTCCCCGGCGGCGGTCCGCCTGCTGGTCGACGACACCCGTCGCCACTTCGAGACGTCCGTGGAGCCGCTCTGGCCGCGGATCCGCCGCGACGCCCTCACCGATCGCGCGCTGCGCTCGGAGATGCTGCTCCGCGGCGGTGTCGACGCCCTGTTGACCACGCTCGGCACGACCTGGCGCTGGCAGGCGCCGACCCTGCACCTGCCCTCGGCCGCGACGTACGACGTCCCGCTGTGCGGGCGCGGACTGCTGCTCGTTCCCTCGTGGTTCGCGACGGGCCCCCTGGTGATGTACCGCCCCGAGGCGGCGACGGTCCTCGTCTATCCCATGTACGACGGCGCCGACGGGGTACCCGGCGGCGAGGACCGGCCGGAGGCCCTCGCGGCGCTGCTCGGCCGCACCCGGGCCCAGGTCCTCGCCCTCCTGCGCTCCCCCGCCACCACGACGGCCCTCGCCGAGCGCGCGTCCGTCTCGCTCGCCGCGGCCAGCCAGCACGCGGGGGTCCTGCGGGGTGCGGGCCTGGTCGACACCGTCCGCACCGGGACGGCGGTGCTGCACAGCCTCACGCCCCTGGGCCACTCGCTGCTGGCCGGGACCCGGCCGTGACTACGCCCCCCGCGTGCGGGCCCCCTCCTGCCGCCTGCCGGAGAGGACCCGGCCCAGGTCCAGCACGCTCAGGCCGAACATGAGGACGCCCAGGGGGACATGGAGGGACGGCTCGTGCGCGATGCCCAGCACCACCTGGACCGAGGCGAGGACCAGGAAGCCGGTCGAGTACAGGACGGGTCGGGGCGAGCCGCCGCCCGGCTTCCAGGCGAGGACCGCCGCCAGCACGTAGAGCATCGTGGCTCCGTACATCACGCGCGCTCCGACGCCGTGCAGCACCTCGCCCTGAGGCGACGTCAGGAGCAGTCCGGCAGTGGCGGCCTGGAAGAAGATGGTCAGGGTCTGGAGGGCGATCGAGACCTGCAGGAACGTGCGGCTGCTGTCCCGTACTGCCGTGGTCTGCGCGGTGGTGGCCATGACTCGGTCCTCTTCTTCTGCCTCGCGGCGGTGGCTCGGTAGTGTCTCGAACAGTCCGACGACGCAGGCCTGTGAAATGTGAGGCGCCGGGGGCGTCGAAGGAACGAGATCCACGTCACACCCGGAAGAACCGAGGAAACAGGGAGCAGCCGCGATCATGAGCACCTTCGACGAGCCGGTGCGCGAGAGGACCGAACCGGACCTCGGCGTGGTCGTGGGCGAGCGGCGCCGGCTGACCGACCTCGGCTACCGGCTGCTCGGTTCGCTGGCCGAGGCCGAGGACGCCGTGCAGGAGACGTACGCCCGCTGGTACGCGATGTCGCCGCGGCAGCGGAAGGCCGTCGAGTCGCCGGGGGCCTGGCTGACGACGGTCGCCGGCCGCGTCTGCCTGGACATGCTCGGCTCGGCGCGGGTCCGCCGCGAGCGCTATGTCGGGGCGTGGATACCGGAGCCGCTGCCCGACCGCACGGAGTGGGCCGGTGCGCGGGCGGACGACGGCCGGTCCGGGCCGGCCGACCCCGCCGACCGGGTCACCCTGGACGAGTCGGTGAACATGGCGTTCCTCGTCGTGCTGGAGTCGATGACGCCGGCCGAGCGCGTGGCGTTCGTCCTGCACGACGTCTTCGCGTACCCCTTCGCCGAGATCGCCGAGATCGTCGGCCGGTCGCCCGCCGCCTGCAGGCAGTTGGCGTCCTCGGCCCGTCGCCGGGTCCGCGCCGAGGGGAGGCCGGCCGGGCCGCCGTCCGGACAGGCCGCGCTGGTGCGGGACTTCAAGGAGGCGTGGGAGGCCAAGGACATCAAGACCCTCGTCGGGCTCCTCGCGCCCGACGCCACGATGACGGCCGACGGCGGCGGTCTGGTCGGCGCCGCGCTGCGCCCCGTCGAGGGCAGCGCGCTCATCGCCCAGTACATCGTCCACTTCGCCGACAAGGCCCCGGGCCTCGAGCTCCTCGAACGCACGGTCAACGGCGTGCCGGGCCTGGTCGCCCAGAGCTCGGGCGTCACCGTGACCGTGGCGGCGTTCGACCTCGCCGACGGCCGCATCAGCCGCATCTGGGCGGTCCGGAACCCGGAGAAGCTCCGGGCGTGGACGGAACACGGACCGGGCTGACCCGTTCCCCGGTCCCGGCTGTCGTACGCCTGCCGTGCGGCGGTGCGTCGGGGTGGACGGTACGGGTGACGAGGCCGTCGCGTTCCAGGTCGCGCGGGCTGCCGGGATCCTCTGCCCTTCCTGGAGGCAGACGTCGATGGAGGCGGCCGGCAGGACCCCGCGGCCCGGTGAGGGGCGCACGACGCGATCGCGCGTGCCCGCTCGCTCCCCTCACTCGGAAGGAGAGAGCCGCTCGCGGACCCATGCGGGATCGGGGTTGACGAACGGCCGGCCCGCGACGACGACCGTCGGCACGGTCTCGTCGCCGCCGTTGGCCGCCCTCACCACCGCCGCGCCTTCCGGGTCGCGCCAGATGTCGACCCAGTACAACCGGCCCGCACGACGGCCCAGTCGGATGCGCAGGCGCAGACAGTACCTGCAGCCGGGCCGCCAGTAGACGATCGGGCGGCCGTCGGCCGCACTGCGACGCTGTGCCTCCGACGCTCCTGTCGTCCTCGGGAACACCAGAGGCGAATGAGCGGTGGCGAGCAGCACGAACACCAGCAGAAGCACCGCGGCCTTCACGGGTTTCCCCTCGGATGCCGCCCCCGCCGCGACGAGCGAACCACAGAGCAGGAACAACCCCGGCAACATCCAGACACGCGTCATGAGACGCAGGTTACCGACCGGCTCAGGGCGTGGCGACGAGCCGGCCCAGCCGGGGAACGGCGGCGGCCGGCGCGGCGCGGGTCCTCTCGTGCTCGGCGACGGGATCGAAGCTCGTGACGGCGCCCATACCACTCCCCCATGCCGCGGACGGGTCCGCAGATCACCGCCGAGCAGCTCCCTCGCGACAGGGCCGCGCACGATCCGGGAGACCGGTCGGCCCCCTGCGGTTGCCGAGGGCGGCGTTCGCGGAGACGGTGCCGAGCGGACCCGCGGCGAGCGCGCCGGCGGCGACGGCACCGGTCAGGAAACGGGTGCGCGGGGTCGTCTTCTTCACGATCATCAGCTCCTCGGGCATCAACCCCCTCGGGGGCTCGGGAAGCTCTGCGTTCCCGCTCCGACCTCCACCCTGGTGCCGGTCACGTCCCTCACCGGTCGGCCTGCGGGCTCCGGCCGACGCACCCGGCGGACGACGCGGGGGCAACCGATCGGTCGATTCGGAACAGACCCATCCGGATAGCCTGGGCTCGGGACAACGGTCGGCGGCAAGGAGCGGACGGTGCGGATGGACAGGCGGTCGCCGATCGACACGGAGGCGGCCGACCCGGACGCCGGCTGGCTCGCGACCGTGATGCACGTGGCGTTCTTCGTCCTGCTCTGCTCGTCGCTGACCCGGTATCTGATCGTCCACCCCGGCAGCCGTACGACCCCCTGGGTGATCGTCCTCGCCATCGTGCTGGCCCTGCTGTACGTACTCGGTCCGGTCCTCGGCCCGCAGCAGGCCGACGGACGCCGGGCTCCTGCCGGCACGGCCTCCCGGCTCTGGCTGACGGCCGTCATCGGGGTGTGGTTCGCCCTCGTGGTCCTCGCGCCCAGCTTCGGCTGGTGCGTCGTGCCGCTGCTGTACACCGGCCTGCGCTCCCTGAGCACCCGGTCCGCGATCATCCTGGTCGCGCTGATCACCCTGTGCGTCGTGGCCTCTCAGCTGAAACTTCGGCTCCGTTTCGGCTTCGACCCGAACCTGATGTTCGCCCCGTTCGCCGGGGCCGCCGTCGCCACCGCCGTCTTCATCTACTCCCAGCGGCAGGCCGACCGTCTGCGGGCCCTCATCGACGACCTCGTCCGCACCCGTCGGGAGCTTGCCGCGACCGAACGCCGCGAGGGCACCCTCGCGGAACGCCAGCGGCT
>NZ_JAINVG010000014.1 GCF_020400725.1 Streptomyces sp. NK15101
GCGCATATGCGGGCGTATATACCGTGAGGGCGGCACGGTTATGCGTGTGCGCATCGATTCGGCGATGTTCACCAGGCCGGCGAGCCCGAGTCCGAGCCGGTCGATCAGCTCCCCCACCGCCACCCGGACGCCCGGGTCGTCGGGGCTCGTGCGGAGCAGGTCGCGGGACTGCTGGAGCAGGGAGACCTCGGGGCCGGGGGCCCGGCCCGCGGCCGTGAGGAACGCGAGCGGGTCCGTCTCGACGTCGAGGCAGCCGCGGCTGCCGCAGTGACAGGGCCGGCCCTCGGGGTTGACCGTCAGATGGCCGACCTCCAGGGCGAGGCCCGAACTCCCCGTGTGCAGGCGGCCGTCGAGGACGAGCGCGCCGCCGACGCCCCGGTGGCCGGTGGCGACGCAGAGCAGGTCACGGGCGCCGCGCCCCGCGCCGTGGCGGTGCTCGGCGAGCGCGGCGAGGTTGACGTCGTTGCCCGTGAAGGCGGGGCCTTCGATGCCGGCGGCCCGCACCCGCTCGGCGAAGATCTCCCGGACCGGCGCTCCGGCGGGCCAGGCGAGGTGGAGCGGGTTGAGCGCCGTGCCCTCGGGCTCGGCCACGGCGGAGGGGGCGGCGAGTCCGGCGCCGACGCACCGGCGGCCGGTCTCCCGGAGCAGCGCGGCCCCCGCGTCGACGACGGCACCGAGGACCTGCGCGGGGTCGGCGGAGACGGTGACGCAGCCGGGGGCGGTGGCCACGATGGTGCCGCCGAGGCCGACGAGGGCGGCGCGGAAACCGTCCGCGTGGACCTGGGCGGCGAGGGCGACGGGGCCCTTCTCGTCGACGGCGAGGCGGTGGGAGGGCCGTCCCTGGGAGCCCGCGGCTGCACCGGGGTTGGAGTCGACGCGGATGAGGCCGAGGGCCTCCAGCTCGGCGGCGACGGCGCCCGCGGTGGCCCGGGTGACGCCGAGTTCGGCGGTGAGGACGGCCCGGGTCGGGGCCCTGCCGGTGTGCACCAGCTCCAGTGCGGGGCCGAGTGCGTTGCGCCCCCTGTCCAGCCGTGTCCGGGCCGTCGTCGCCTTGCCGTTCATGGTGGTGAGTCTCCCATGATCGGACCGGGGGGCCGTCCCCGCCCGGTTGATTCCCCCGCCCGTCGACCCCTATCCTGAGTTTGTGCCGCTACTAAACAAAGTACGGACGGCCCTACCGGGGGGCTCCGGCGGAGACACCGCCGCCCGCTCCCTGTCCCGCCTCCGCACCGCCCTGACCCTCTTCTTCGCCCTCGACGGCTTCCTGTTCGCCGGCTGGGTGGTCCGGATCCCCGCCGTCAAGGAGCAGACCGGCGCCTCGGCCGGCGACCTCGGCCTCGCCCTCCTGGGCGTCTCGGCGGGCGCCGTGATCACGATGACGCTGACCGGCCGGCTCTGCCGGCGGTACGGCTCCCACGCCGTCACCGTCGTCACCGCCGTCCTGCTCTCCCTCTCGGTCGCCCTCCCCGCCCTCACCCGGTCCCCGCTCGCGCTCGGCCTCGTGCTCCTCGTCTTCGGCGCCGCGTACGGCGGGATCAACGTGGCCATGAACAGCGCCGCCGTCGACCTCGTCACCGCGCTCCGACGGCCCGTGATGCCGAGCTTCCACGCCGCCTTCAGCCTCGGCGGCATGCTCGGCGCCGGCCTCGGCGGGCTGCTCGCCGGAAGCCTGTCCCCCGCCGCCCACCTGCTCGGCCTCACGGTCGCCGGCCTGACCCTGACCGCCGTCGCCGGTCCCGCACTGCTGCGCCGGCCCTCCCCCGTGCTCCCCGAGACCCTCCCGGCGCCGTCCGCGCCGGACGGCGCCGGGACGCGGACGGCCGGGTCACGCCGCACGGTCCTCGTCTTCGGGGTGATCGCGCTCTGCACCGCGTACGGCGAAGGGGCGCTGGCCGACTGGGGCGCCCTCCACCTCTCCCAGGACCTGCACGCGCACCCGGGTGTCGCCGCCGCCGGGTACTCCGTCTTCGCGCTGACCATGACCGCCGGCCGGCTCTCCGGGACCGCGCTGCTCGAACGCCTCGGCCAGACCCGCGCCCTGGTCGCGGGCGGCGCCACCGCCGCCCTCGGCATGCTGCTCGGCGCGCTCGCGCCGAGCGTCTGGGTCGCGCTCCTGGGCTT
Source organism: Streptomyces sp. NK15101 (assembly GCF_020400725.1). Taxonomy (GTDB): domain Bacteria; phylum Actinomycetota; class Actinomycetes; order Streptomycetales; family Streptomycetaceae; genus Streptomyces. Next base: position 2,122 of record NZ_JAINVG010000014.1, read on the forward strand.
CGCGATCACCGGCCTCGGCCTCGCCAACATCTTCCCCGTCGCCGTGGCCCGCGCGGGCGCCGTCGCCGGCCCCGGCGGGGTCGCGACGGCCTCCACGCTCGGCTACGGGGGCATGCTGCTCGGCCCGCCCGCCATCGGCTTCCTCGCCGACCGCTTCTCCCTGCCGGTGGCCCTCACGACGGTCGCGGTGCTCGCCGCCGGCGCGGCGGTCATGGGCTACGGAGCGCGCAACGCGGGAGCCTCCCGGGACAGTTGAGCGGGCACACCCTGTGCGCCGCCGCTCCCGGACTGCCAGAATCCGCGGCATGGACACCCTGAAGATCACCGAGCACATCCAGGCGCTGGAGGCGGCCGGCCTCGGCCTCGCGGACGCCGCCGCCGAGGCCGGACCCGACGCGGAGGTGCCGACCTGCCCCGGGTGGCGGGTCCGGGACCTCCTCCGCCACACGGCCATGGTGCACCGCTGGGCCACGACCTTCGTGGCCGAGGGGCGCACCGCCTTCCACCCGGGCGAGGGCGAGACGACCCTCGACGGCGAGGAGCTGCTGGCCCACTTCCGCGAGGGTCACGCGCGGCTGGTCGCCGCCCTGCGCACGGCGCCGGAGACCCTGGAGTGCTGGACCTTCCTCCCGGCGCCCTCACCGCTCGCCTTCTGGGCGCGCCGCCAGGCGCACGAGACGACCGTCCACCGCGCGGACGCCGAGTCGGCGCTCGCCGGCGGTCCGGGGCCGGTGGACCCGGCGGTCGCCGCCGACGGAATCGACGAGCTGTTCGGCGCCTTCCACGCCCGCGACCGCAGCCGGGTGCGGACGCCCGAACCCCGGACCCTGCGGGTACGGACGACGGACACGGACGACGTCTGGACCGTCCGCCTGTCGCCGACGGACCCGCCCCGGACGGAGCGGGACTTCCACGTCACGGGCGGGACGGCCGACACCGAACTGAGCGGCCCGGCCGACCTGTTGTACCTGACCCTGTGGAACCGGCTGCCGGCCGGGGCCGTCACCCTGACCGGCGACGAGGAGATCCTCCGGGTCTGGCGGGAGACCTCGGCGATCACCTGGAGTTGAGCCCGGAGCCGCCGGGCCGGAAGTCGCCGGCCCGGCGCCCTCAGCCCAGCCAGCCGGGCCTGACCAGCCCCGACTCGTAGGCGAGTACGACGAGTTGGGCGCGGTCCCGGGCGCCGAGCTTCACCATGGCGCGGCTCACATGGGTCTTGGCGGTGAGCGGGCTCACGACCAACCGGCGGGCGATCTCCTCGTTCGACAGGCCGATCCCCACCAGGGCCATCACCTCCCGCTCCCGCTCGGTCAGGGCGCCCAGCGCGGCCGTCGCCGCCGGGGCCTTGGAGCGGGCGGCGAACTCCTCGATGAGCCGGCGGGTGACGCCCGGGGAGAGCAGCGCGTCCCCGTGGACGACCGCCCGCACGGCCCGCAGGAGCTCCTCCGGCTCGGTGTCCTTGACCAGGAAGCCGGAGGCGCCGGCGCGGATCGCCTCGAAGACGTACTCGTCGAGCTCGAAGGTGGTCAGCATGACGACCCGGACCTCGCCGAGGTCCGGGTCCCCGGTGAGGCGCCGGGTCGCCTCCAGGCCGTCGAGCCGGGGCATCCGGATGTCCATGAGCACGACGTCGGGGCGCAGGGCGCGGACCCGGTCCACGGCCTCCTCGCCGTCGGCGGCCTCGCCGGCCACCTCGATGTCGGGCTGGGCGTCGAGCAGCGCGCGGAACCCCGCCCGTACCAGCGACTGGTCGTCGGCGAGCAGGACACGGATCACGGACGGTTCTCCTCGGGTCTCGGGGCCTTCCCCGCCCCCGGGGCCTCCCGCGGGCCGAGGGGGAGGGCGGCGTGGACGCGGAAACCGCCGTCCGGGCGGGTGCCCGCCTCGATGGTGCCACCGAGGGCGGCGGCCCGCTCCCGCATTCCGGCGAGCCCGTTGCCGCTGCCGCCGGCCTCCGTGCCGGTGGCGGGGCCGTCGTCGTCGACGGTCAGCTCCAGGCGCCCGGAGCCGTGCCCGATCCCCACCCGGGCCGTACGCGAGCCGGAGTGCCGCACCACGTTGGTGAGCGCCTCCTGCACGATCCGGAAGGCGGCGAGGTCGGCGCCGGGCGGCAGGGCGGGCGGGGCGCCGCTCGTCGAGACGGTGACGGCGAGGCCCGCGGCGGCGGCCTGTTCGACGAGTTCGGGGAGCCGGTCGAGGCCGGGGGCCGGGGCGCGTGGCGCGTCACCGGGGGCACGGAGGGTGTCGAGGACCTGCCGGACCTCGCCGAGCGCCTCCTTGCTGGCCGCCTTGATGGTGGTCAGCGCGGTCCTGGCCTGCTCCGGATCGGAGTCCAGGAGGGCGAGTCCGACGCCCGCCTGCACGTTGATCACGGAGATCGAGTGGGCGAGCACGTCGTGGAGTTCGCGGGCGATGCGGAGCCGCTCCTCGTCGGCGCGCCGCCGCTCGGCGGCGGCCCGCTCGGCCCGCAGCTGGGCGCCCTGCTCCCGCCGCACCCGGACGGCCTCGGAGGCGGCGAGCACGGCCACCGCGAACGCCGCGGCCGGCAGCTCCTGCCCCCAGGGGGCGGGCCCGTCACCGGCCGGGGGCAGCCACCGGTAGAACCAGTGCGAGAGCAGCAGATGGCCCGCCCAGAGCAGGCCGACGGCCCACCAGGCGGCGGTCCGGTGCCCGTGGACGACGGCCGCGAAGCAGGCGACGGCCACCATGGCGAAGACCGGGCCGTACGGGTAGCCGGCCGCGAGGTACCCGAGGGTGACGGCCGCGACCGCGAACAGCACCGGCACGGGCCTGCGGTGACGGAACAGCAGCGGGACGGCCCCGAGCAGGAGCAGGGCCCGCCCGAGGGCGTCGAGCGTCTCCCGGTCCGGCTGGTTCCGCGCGGCGAACCCCGTTCCCGCCATGACGAGGGCGGCGATCAGCACCGTCGACCGCCAGGGCAGGCCCCGTCCGCTCCCCCGGCCCCGTTCCCGCGGCTCGCGCCGGGGCCCGCGGCCGTGCCCACGCCGGAGCTCACGGCCGTGCCCGTCCCGGGGCCTACGGCCGTGCCCGTCCCGGGGCCCGCAGCCGTCCCCGTCCCGGGGCCCGCGGCCGGGCCCGCCGCGGGGTCCGTCCGGCCGCTCCTCGTCCCTACCGGCTTCCATACCGGTCACGCTAGCCTCGACCGCCCGGCGCGCACGTCGGCCCGGCGGTGTGGTCGCTCCTACTCCCGCGGGAGTAGGAGCGGGGCGCTGGACGGTCGGGTCAGCCGCGCGGGAGCAGGCCCACGTCCCGGCCCAGCCGGCGGGCGGCCGTCGCGAAGAAGGCGTCGCGGTCCTCGACGACGCGGTGGAACTGGCCGAAGACCTCGAAGGAGACGAGGCCGAAGAGCTGCGACCAGGCGGCGACGAGCGCGACGGCGAGGGCCGGCGGGAGGTCAGGGGCGATGTCGGCGCGGATGCGGTCGGCTTCGGGGCGCAGGGCCTCCGGCAGCGGCGGGAGGGCGACGCCCTCGCCCGTGTGGGCCCGGCGGGCGATGTCGATGAGGACCAGGCCGACGCGGGAGGCGGGGACGATCGTGTCCTGGGGGGCGATGTATCCGGGGACCGGGGAGCCGTAGATGAGGGCGTACTCGTGGGGGTGGGCGACGGCCCAGGCGCGGACCGCCCGGCAGACGGCGGTCCAGCGGTCGAGGGGGCGCTCGGCCCCGGCCTCGGCGGCCGCCCGTTCGGCGGCGGCGCCGACGGCGTCGTAGGCGTCGACGATGAGGGCGGTGAGCAGGTCGTCGCGGCTGGGGAAGTAGCGGTAGAGCGCGGAGGACACCATGCCTAGCTCGCGGGCGACGGCCCGCAGGGACAGCTTGGCGGCGCCCTCGGCGGCGAGCTGGGCACGGGCCTCGTCCTTGATGGCGGCGGTGATCTCGATGCGGGCGCGGGCGCGGGCTCCTCGGACGGTCGTCATGGAGAGCAGTGTGCCACTTTCAGAGCACCGGAACGAAACGAGAGCACTGCTCTTGCTTGTGAGCATTGAACCGTGCACACTGATCTCAAGCGAGAGCAGCGCTCACAGTTCCCGTCCGTAGGACCCACCAGGAGGCCTTCATGTCCGCTCAGCCCCGCACCCCCTCTGCCGACGGCCCCTCCCCCGCCGCCACCCACGTCATGAAGCCCGGCTGGTTCACGGTGAACGTCTTCAACCGCGCCGTCGCCTGGATGACCCGCCGCGGCATCAGCGTCTGGGGCTCCCGCGTGCTGGCCGTCCGCGGCCGCAAGAGCGGCGAGTGGCGCCGCACCCCCGTCAACCTCCTGACGGTGGACGGCGCCCAGTACCTCGTCGCCCCCCGCGGCCACGTCCAGTGGACGCACAACATGCGGGCCGCCGGCGGCGGGCAGCTGCACCTCGGCAAGCACGTGCAGGAGTTCACGGCGGTCGAGGTGGCCGACGACGACAAGCCCGTCCTGCTCCGCGCCTACCTCAAGCGCTGGAAGGCCGAGGTCGGCGTCTTCTTCGGCGGCGTCGGCCCCGACTCGTCCGTGGAGGAGCTGCGGGCCATCGCCCCGAAGCACCCGGTCTTCCGCATCACGACGACGGGCCCCGCCACCCCGGCGGCGTGACGCGGCCGGGGCGACGGGGCCCGTGAGGAACGGTCAGACCTCTTCCGAGGCGCTCTCCGGCTCGGACGCCGCGCGCTCGCGCGGGCTGACGCCCCGCCCCGCCGGACCGACACCGCTCGACGTGTCCATCCGCTTGTCGAGGAGCTCCAGGGCCCGCCGGGCCATGCCGTTCGAGCGGACCATGCCGCCGAGCGTGGCCGCGCCGCGGGTGATGTCGGCGAAGGCGTTCCAGGCCGGCCGCAGTCCCGTTATCGTCGCGTGCAGCAGTCCCGGCCGCCGCTCGAAGACGGCGAGCATCCGCCGCCCGACCGCCATCTCGACACCGAGCCCCGCCTTGATGGCGAAGGCGTAGTTCAGGGCCTGGCGCCGCGCGTCGACCGCGTCGTTCGACTCGGCGACCCGCACCGCCCACTCGCCGGCGAGACGGCCCGAGCGCAGTGCGTACGAGATGCCCTCGCGCGTCCACGGCTCCAGGAGACCGGCCGCGTCGCCGCAGACCAGGACCCGGCCGCGGGAGAGCGGCGAGTCGTCGGTGCGGCAGCGCGTCAGATGGCCGGAGGAGATCGTGGGCTCGAAGCCGGCGAGACCGAGCCGGGCGACGAAGTCCTCCATGTACCGCTTGGTCGCGGCACCCTCGCCGCGCGCCGAGATGACGCCGACGGTCAGCGTGTCGCCCTTGGGGAACACCCAGCCGTAACTGCCGGGCATCGGACCCCAGTCGATCAGGACGCGCCCCTTCCAGTCCTCCGCCACGGACGGCGGCACGGGGATCTCCGCCTCCAGGCCCAGGTCGACCTGGCCGAGCTTCACCCCCACGTGGGCGCCTATCCGGCTGGCACTGCCGTCGGCGCCGACGACCGCGCGCGCGAGGACGGTCTCGCCGTCGGAGAGGACGACGGCGACGGTCCGCCGGTCCGGCACGGCCGGGCCGTGCTGTTCCACCCGGGTCACCGTGGCACCGGTCCGCAGTTCGGCGCCGGCCTTCTGCGCGTGCTCGACGAGCTGCGCGTCGAACTCCGGACGGTTGATGAGCCCGAAGAGCATCCGGCGCGAGCGGCGGGTGCGGGCGAAGCGCCCCTCCAGGGAGAAGGTGACGGCGTGGACCCGGTCCTGGAGGGGCAGTTCGAAGCCCGGCGGGAGCGAGTCCCGGGAGGGGCCGATGATGCCGCCGCCGCAGGTCTTGTACCGGGGCAGCTCGGACTTCTCCAGGAGCAGCACCCGTCGGCCGGCGACCGCCGCCGCGTAGGCCGCGGACGCGCCGGCCGGCCCGGCGCCGACGACCACGACGTCCCAGACGTCCGCCGGCTCCCGGTCGGGCTCGTCGTCCGCCCGGACCGGTGCCTCGTCCGGCGCCGCCTCGTCGGGGAGCCGCGCCGCCTCCGCGTCCGGGCTGCCGGCGGCCTCAGGAGCCGCGCCCTCGGGCTCGGTGTGCTCCGGACCGGCGTTCTCTGCGTGCTCGCTGCTCACGTGTGCTTCTGCTCCTGATCCGACCGGTGGTCTGCTCCTGACGCATCCTACGGCGCGGTAGCCAGGGGGCCGCCCGTAGGATCGACGGTGCGTTCGCCCTACCACGACATACGGCGGACGCTTCCTTACGTCGTAACGTCGCACCCATCAGGAGCGTGCCCATGACCTCGAATCCGATCGCCGAGACCGTCCGGTCGCTGATGCCCCGGGCCAAGGCCGAACTCACGGAGCTGGTCGCGTTCGAGTCGGTGGCGGACGAGGCCGTGGCGCCCCGCAGCGAGTGCGAGGCCGCGGCGAACTGGGTCGCGGACGCCCTGCGCGCCGAGGACTTCGAGGACGTGGCGCTGCTCGACACCCCGGACGGCTCGCAGTCCGTGTACGGCGTCCTGCCCGGCCCGGCCGGCGCGCCGACCGTCCTCCTGTACGCCCACTACGACGTGCAGCCGAAGCTGGACGAGTCCGTCTGGCTCTCCCCGCCGTTCGAGCTGACCGAGCGGGACGGCCGCTGGTACGGGCGCGGCACCGCCGACTGCAAGGGCGGCTTCATCATGCACCTGCTCGCGCTGCGCGCCCTCAAGGCGAACGGCGGCGTGCCGGTGACGGTCAAGGTCATCGTCGAGGGCTCGGAGGAGCAGGGCACCGGCGGTCTGGAGCGGTACGCGGAGCAGCACCCCGAGCTCCTCGCGGCCGACGCCATCGTGATCGGCGACGCGGGCAACTTCCGCGTGGGCCTGCCGACCGTGACCGCGACCCTGCGCGGCATGACGATGATCCGGGTCACGATCGACACCCTGGAGGGCAACCTGCACTCCGGCCAGTTCGGCGGTGCCGCGCCCGACGCGCTGGCCGCGCTGATCCGCGTCCTGGACTCGCTGCGGGGCCCGGACGGCTCCACCGTCATCGACGGCCTCGCGGGCGACCAGGTGTGGGAGGGCCTCCAGTACCCGGAGGAGGACTTCCGTCAGGACGCCAAGGTGCTGACGGGCGTGTCCCTGCCGGGCTCCGGCACGGTCGCCGACCGGATCTGGGCGCGCCCGGCGGTCACGGTCATCGGCATCGACGCCCACCCGGTGGCCGGCGCGACCCCGTCGGTCCCGAAGTCGGCGCGCGCGCAGATCAGCCTGCGGGTGCCGCCGGGCGAGGACGCGGCCGAGGTGACGAAGCTGCTCTTCGCGCACATCGAGAAGCACACGCCGTGGGACGCCCGGGTGTCCCTGGAGCAGGTCGGCCAGGGCCAGCCGTTCCAGGCGGACACCTCGAGCCCGGCGTACGCGTCGATGGCCGAGGCGATGCGGATCGCGTACCCCGGCGAGGAGATGCAGACGGCGGGCATGGGCGGCTCGATCCCGCTGTGCAACACGCTGGCCTCGCTCTACCCGGAGTCGGAGATCCTGCTGATCGGTCTGAGCGAGCCGGAGGCGCAGATCCACGCGCCGAACGAGTCCGTCTCGCCGGAGGAGCTGGAGCGGCTCTCGGTGGCCGAGGCGCACTTCCTCGTCAACTACGCGCGCTCGAAGCAGGTCTGACGGCAGGTCCGACACCTGATCGGGTTCAGCGCTCGGCGAAGCTCGCCGAGAGCGTAGAAGCACACGGCGGACCTGCGCGGATGCGTAGGTTCGCCGTATGGCTTCCATCGAACTCGGCAGGATCACCCCGCGACTCCACCTCCTCGACTTCTCCATCGGCCAGGCGTACCTGTGGCAGGACGAGGAGGAACTGACCCTGATCGACGCCGGCTGGGCCGGCACGGCGGACGGCACCGCCGCGGCGATACGGTCGGCCGGCCTGGATCCGGACCGGCTGCGCCGGATCGTGCTGACCCACTGCCACCGGGACCACGTGGGCTCGGCCCAGGAGCTCGCGGACCGGCACGGGGCCGAGATCCTCGCGCACCGGCTGGACGCGCCGGTGATCAGGGGCGAGGCGCCGGTCCCGGAGCCCGACCTCCTGGACTGGGAGCGTCCGATCTTCGAGCACGGCCTGACCTCGCCGGAGGCGCCGCCGACCCGGGTGGACCGGGAGGTCGAGGACGGCGAGGAGCTGGGCTTCGGCGACGGCGCCGTGGTCGTCCACGCCCCGGGCCACACCCCCGGCTCGATCGCCGTCCACCTCCCGCGCCACGGCGTGCTGTTCACCGGGGACACGGTGGCCTCGGTGCCGGACGTCATGTTCGGCGTCCTCCACGTCGACCGCGCCCTCGCCCTGGACTCGATGCGGGCCCTCGCGAAGCTCGCGCCCTCGGTGCTGTGCTGCGGGCACGGAGCACCGGTGACGACGGACACGGCGGAGCGGCTGACGGCGGCCGCCGCGGCGGCCCGGGCGTAGGCCGGGACTCGGCCCGCCGGGTCGACTCAGCCCACCGGGTCGCCCGCCTCCAGGTTGAGGACCGTGCCGCGTTCGCGGGCGCGCAGGGCCCAGTGCAGGCGGCGGTAGCGGACGGGGGGCAGCAGCTCGGCGGCCTCCTCCTCGGTGACGAACCGCCAGTCGCGGAGTTCGGCGCCGGGGAGGTGGAGGCGCTCGGTGTCGGCGGTGCGGAGCGTTCCGCCGTCGAAGAGGAGGCGCAGGCCGCCGTAGCCGGGAGGCTTCGGGCGTTCCCAGTCGACGAGCAGCAGACGGGGCACGGCGTCCAGTTCGAGGCCGATCTCCTCGGCGACCTCCCGCATGCCGGCCCGGGCCGGGGGTTCGCCGGGCTCGACGACGCCGCCGGGGAACTCCCAGCCGGGCTTGTAGGTGGGGTCGACGAGGAGGAACCGGTCCTGCTCGTCGAAGAGCAGGACGCCGGCGGCGAGGGTCTCGCCGGTCGGCTCGGGTGTCTGGACGATGCCGCAGGGCGCGATCCGGTCGGCCCGGACCGCGTCGGCGACGGCCCGGGCGGTCTCGGCCGCGGTGAGGGCCGAGTTGTCGAGGGTGTACGCGTCGTCGGCGAGCCAGTCGAGGGCGGCGCGGTACGGCGGGATGTGCGCGTGGCACCACTCCCTGACGCGGGCGTCCACCTCGGGGTCGCCGTACTCCGCCCGGTTGTCGATCCGCTGCCGCAGGATCGTTTCCTCCGGGGCGAGCAGCACATGGCGCACGTCGATGCGGCGGGCGGCGAGCCCACCGAAGATCTCGTCCCGGTATTCCTGGCGCAGCAGGGTCATCGGAACGACCAGGACGCCGCCGACCTCGGCGAGCAGGGCGGCGGCGGTGTCGACGACCAGGCGCCGCCAGATCGGCAGGTCCTGGTAGTCCTCGACCTCGGCGAGCCGCTTGGCCGGCAGCAGCCGGCGCAGTCCCCCGCCCGTGACCTCGGGGTCGTACAGGGTGCTGTTCGGGATCAGATCGACCAGCTCGCGCGCGGTGCTGGACTTTCCCGCGCCGAAACCACCGTTGATCCAGACGATCACGTTTCCCCCTCATCGGTAGCCCCCAGTGGCTTGCCCGCAACACCCTGCCACGGAAACCACGAACACATGTCTCGGCATGTGCGTGACACTTCCGGGCGGCTCTCGTTGAGAACGGCGAGCACGAGGGGGTGCGGAGATGAGCAGTCGTACGGTTCTCGAACGGTTTCCGGCCGGCGGCCCGCGGGGCAGCTGGCCGGCGGAGGAGTTCGCCGGCGCGCGGCGCGAGGAAGGGGTGCCGGCCCGAGTGGTGATGGACCTGGAGTCCGACGCGTTCCTGGTGGTCGTCGAACAGCGGGCGCCGGAGCGGGTACGGGAGTGAGTCCTGTACGGAGATGAGCGGGGCACGGGAGCGGGCCGGGCACGGGAGCGGGCCGGTCCCCGGTGAAGGGCGCCCGGGATCAGGAGGCCGGGTGGGCCATCGCTGCCGCGGCCGCGCCGAGGAGGCCCGCGTCCGTGCCCGTGACGGCGGGGACGACCGTCAGGTTCCGGACGAAGGAGAGCGTGGCGTAGGTGCGGAGGCTGCGCCGGAGCGGGGCGAAGAGGACCTCGCCGGCGCCCGCCACCCCGCCGCCGACGACCGCGACGTCGATCTCGACGAGAGCCGCGGTGGCGGCGATGCCCGCCGCGAGCGCCTGGGCCGCGCGCTCGAACGAGGCGACGGCGACCGGGTCCCCGGCGTGTGCGGCCGCGGCCACCGCGGCGGCGGAGGCGTCGCCGTCCGGGCCCGGCCGCCAGCCGTTCTCCAGGGCGCGGCGGGCGAGGTGCGGGCCGCTGGCGAGGCGCTCGACGCAGCCGCGCCCGCCGCACGCGCAGGGCTCGCCGTCGAGGTCCACCGGGATGTGGCCGATGTGACCGGCGTTGCCGGTGGGGCCGGAGTGGACCCGGCCGTCGAGCACGAGGCCGCCGCCGACGCCCGTGGAGACCACGAGGCAGAGGGCATGGGAATGGCCCCGGGCGGCTCCGAGCCAGTGCTCGGCGGCCGTCATGGCGACGCCGTCGCCGACGAGGGTGACCGGCCGGCCGGCCGTGATCCGGCGGACCTCCTCGACGAGCGGGTAGTCGCGCCAGCCGGGCACGTTCACGGGGCTGACGGTCCCGCGGGAGGCGTCGACCGGGCCCGCGCTGCCGATGCCGACGGCCCCGGCGGACTCCCACAGCGGGGAGTCCGCGAGGTCGGCGAGCACCGCCTCGACCGCCGCCATCACCGTCTCGCCGTCCTCACGCGCGGGCGTGGGCCGCTGGGAGCGGAGGCGGATGCGGCCCTCCCCGTCGACCAGCGCGCCGGCGATCTTGGTGCCCCCGACGTCGAGGGCGGCGACGAGGCCCGTGGCGGGGTCGGTGTCCATGCGCGCGAAGCCTCCGTCGGCGGCGGGAGCGGGAAGTCGTTCTCTACAGTCTCCCAGGGATGACAACGTTGTCCAGGGCCTATGCTCGAACCGAGATCGACTCGACACCCTCCGGAGGAACCGCGCACCGTGGCCGACATCGCCCGCCCCGAGCCCCGCTACGGCAATCGGCCCACGATGAAGGACGTCGCCGCCCGCGCGGGCGTCGGCCTCAAGACGGTGTCCCGGGTCGTCAACGGCGAGCCGGGCGTCACCCCGGACACCGAGCGCCGGGTGCGGGAGGCCATCGAGGCGCTGGGCTTCCGCCGCAACGACAGCGCGCGCGTTCTGCGCAAGGGCCGGACGGCGACCGTCGGGCTGGTCCTGGAGGACCTCGCCGACCCCTTCTACGGGCCGCTCAGCCGGGCGGTCGAGGAGGTGGCGCGGGAGCACGGGGCCCTGCTGTTCAACGGCTCCAGCGCCGAGGACCCGGACCGGGAGCAGGAACTGGCGCTCGCGCTGTGCGCGCGGCGCGTGGACGGACTGATCGTCATCCCGGCGGGCGGCGACCACCGTTACCTCGAGCCGGAGATCCGGGCGGGCGTCGCCACCGTGTTCGTCGACCGCCCGGCGGGCGGGATCGACGCGGACGTCGTCCTCTCGGACAGCTTCGGCGGCGCGCGGGCCGGGGTGGCGCACCTCGTCGCGCACGGCCACCGGCGGATCGGCTTCATCGGCGACCGGCCCCGCATCCACACCGCGAGGGAGCGGCTGCGCGGCTACCGGGCGGCGATGGAGGACGCGGGTCTCGACGTGGCCGACGCGTGGGTGTCGCTCGGCCCGACCGGCCCGGAGCGGGTGGCGGAGGCGGCCGAGGCGATGCTCTCCGGGCCGGAGCCGGTGACGGCGCTGTTCGCGGGCAACAACCGGGTGACGGTCACCGCCGTGCGGGTCCTCGCCGGCCGTGAACGCCCGGTCGCCCTCGTCGGCTTCGACGACATCGAGCTCGCCGACCTGCTGGGGATCACGGTCATCGCCCAGGACGCGGCCGCGCTCGGCCGGACGGCGGCGAAGCGGCTCTTCCGGCGGCTGGAGGGGGCCGACGAGGCGCCGGCCACGGTGGTCCTGGACACCCGCCTGATCGCCCGCGGCTCGGGCGAGATCCCGCCGGCCGAGGACTGACGCCCGCCCCGGCCCGTACACCCGCGCGGGACTCCGCGTCCCCGGCCCGTGCTCCCAGCGGGCCCGCCCCCGCCAGGAAGGCCGCATGACGGTCCGGAGCCACGGCTCGGGCCGGGCCGCACGGCGGCCCGGCACCGGAATCGCCGTGGCCGCGGCCGCCGTCGGACTCCTGGCGGGGTGACCGGCCGTCGGCCCGGCGCCCGTTCAGCAGATCGGGAGGCCGGGCACGGGCCGGTCGTTGTCACCGCCCTTGATGTAGACGACGCTGAAGTACACGTTGGTGTTGCCGCTGTCGTCGTCGGTCCTGGCCCACCAGACGTTGGTCCACTGGCCGTACGTCTCGCGGCGGCCCAGGTCGACCTGGCAGTAGAAGTAGTTCGTGCCGGCGTTCAGGATGCCCATCTCGCCGCCGTCGTGACGGTACGTCTTCTCGGTGCGCCACACCTGGCAGTCGTACTTCCCGCCGCCGCTGGGGACGCAGCCGCCGGACGCGGGGCTCGGGGACGCGCCGCCGCCCGTCGTGCCCGAACCGCCGCCGGACGTTCCGCCGGTGCTGCCGCTCGTCACCGGCGCCCCGGTCGTCCTCGACGGGGACGGGGACGCGGGAGAGGACGAGGAGGAGGACGGGGACGAGGACCGGCTCGGGCTCGCGGACGACGGCTTCTTCGCGTCCCCCTCGGAGGGCGTCGCGGACGCGGACGGGCTCTCGGTGGCGGTCGCTCCCGCCCCGGGCGCTCCCGAGTCGAGGACCCGGCCGGGCTCGGCGCCCGGGCTCGCCGGCGCCTGTCCGTCGGCCAACCGCCCCTCCTGCGGGCCGCCGTCCCGGCCGACCAGGGCGTACGTGACGCCGCCGCCGACCAGCAGGACGCCCGCGACCGCCGCGGCGACCAGGGCGCCCGAACGGTTCCGTCCGGCCCGCCCGCGCGTGGCCGAGCGCCCCGTCGGCGCGGTGGCGGCGTACGCCACGGGTCCGGACGGCACCCCGGGCATCGGCACCGGGCCGCCGGGGCCGGGCGCGCCCATGGCCGTCCCCGCGGCCGGCGGCACGGCCGGCCCGAAACCCCCGGGGCGGTGCGGTGCGGCGTCGTGCTCGGTGGGCGCCCACAGATGCGGGGCGCCGGGGGCCGGTGCGTGGGGGCCGCCGGGCCGGGCGTCCGGGGCCGCGGGCCCTTCGCCCCGGCCCGAAGGCGCCGCGCCGGGGCCCGCGGTCGGCATGCCCGGGGCGTCGACGGCCGGGGGCCACGGGCCGGCGGCCCCGGGTGCCCCGGCCGGTCCGCCCGGTGCCACGCCCTGCAGGCCCGGCGCCGCGGCGTCCCGTCCCTCCGCGACCGCGGTCAGCAGGCGGGCGGCCGTCCGGGCGTCCGGGCGCCGGGCCGGGTCCTTGTCGAGGAGCCGGGCCAGGACCGGGGCGAGGGGCCCGGCGAGGCGGGGGGCCGGAAGGGGCTCCACCACGATGGCGTTCAGGGTCTGCCAGGTGGAGGTGCGGCGGAACGGGGAGGTGCCCTCGACGGCCGCGTACAGGGTGGCGCCGAGCGCCCAGACGTCCGAGGCGGGGCCCGGCTGCTGCCCCTGGGCGCGCTCGGGCGCCAGGTAGTCGAGCGAGCCGACGATCTCTCCGCTGCGCGTCAGATGGGTGGCGGAGCCGTCGCCGGGGTCGTCCATCGTGGCGATGCCGAAGTCGGTGAGGACGACCCGGCCCCCGCGGTCGAGGAGCACGTTGCCGGGCTTCACGTCGCGGTGGAGCACGCCCGCGTCGTGCGCGGCGGCCAGCGCCTCCAGGACGGCGGCGCCGATCTGCGCGGCCTCCCTGGGGTCGAGGGTGCCCCGTTCGCCGAGGACGCCGTCGAGGGAGGGGCCGTCGATGAGTTCCATGACGATGACCGGGCGGCCCTCGTGCTCGGTCACGTCGTGGACGGCGATGACTCCGGGATGCCGGACCCGGGCCGCCGCCCGCGCCTCGCGCTGCATCCGCAGCCTCAGGTCCTCCAGTTCGGGACCCGACGCGTCGTTGTAGGTGCGCAGTTCCTTGACGGCCACCTCACGGCCGAGGACCTCGTCGACCGCGCGCCAGACGACGCCCATGCCGCCGCGCCCGAGTTGCCGCACCGCTCTGTAGCGGCCGGCGAGCCGCTCGTACTCCCCCGATGACACCGATGCCCCGTTCCCTGTGGCTGCGTTGGACGCGTACAGAGTACGGGGCGGTGGCGGGCTCCCCGGGAGCGCCCGGTTACTGGGCGGTCGCCGTCAGGTCGCCCCGGCGCGGGGCGGCGAAGCGGTCGAGGTCGGCGCGGGTCATGCCGGTGAGGGCGTCGACCTCGGCGGTGTCGAGGGCGCCGCACTGGAGGCCGCGCAGCAGGTAGGAGGAGAGGGCCTTGGCCGTGGCGGGCTCGTCCATGACGTCGCCGCCGGCGTGGTTGGCGTAGGCGGAGAGGCGCTTGGCGGCGGTCTCGAAGCCCTCGCGGTAGAAGGCGAAGACGGCGGCGTAGCGGGTGGGGATGTGACCGGGGTGCATGTCCCAGCCCTGGTAGTAGGCACGGGCCAGGGCGCGGCGGGTGAGGCCGTAGTGCAGGCGCCAGGCCTCGTGGACGTGCTCGGTGGAGCCGACGGGCAGGACGTTGGTGGAGCCGTCGGAGACGCGGACGCCGGTGCCGGCGGCGGCGACCTGCATGATCGCCTTGGCGTGGTCGGCGGCGGGGTGGTCGCTGGCCTGGTAGGCGGCGGAGACGCCGAGGCAGGCGCTGTAGTCGAAGGTGCCGTAGTGCAGTCCGGTGGCGCGGCCCTCGGCGGCGCCGATCATGCGGGCGACGGCGGCGGTGCCGTCGGCGGCGAGGATGGACTGGCTGGTCTCGATCTGGATCTCGAAGCCGAGGCGGCCGGCGTCGAGGCCGTGGGCCTTCTCGAAGGCCTCCAGGAGGCGGACGAAGGCGGAGACCTGCTCGGGGTAGGTGACCTTGGGGAGGGTGAGGACGAGGCCGTCGGGGAGGCCGCCGTTCTCCAGGAGGCCGGTGAGGAAGACGTCGGTGGTGCGGATGCCCCGGTCGCGTACGGCGGCCTCCATGCACTTCATCCGGATGCCCATGTACGGGGCGGCCGTGCCGTTCGCGTACGCCTCGGAGATCAGGCGGGCGGCGCGGGCGGCGTCCTGATCCTCGTCCTGGCCCGCGTAGCCGTCCTCGAAGTCGACGCGGAGGTCCTCGACGGGCTCGCGCTCCAGCTTGGCGCGCACGCGGCCGTAGACGTCCTCGGCGAGGTCGTCGGAGAGGCCGAGGACGGCGGCGAAGGAGGCGGCGTCGGGGGCGTGCTCGTCGAGGGCGGCGAGGGCCTGGGCACCCCAGGAGCGGATGGTGCCGGCGTCGAAGACGTTGCCGGGGACGTAGACGGTGTGGACGGGCTGGCGGGTGCCGGGGTCTCCCGGGTAGCGGCGGTCGAGCTCGGCGTCCACCGCGGCGAGGGAGGCGCTGATGCCCTCGCTGACCGCGCCCGCGAGGCTCGTCGACACCTTCTCCTGCTGACCCATCCTGCATCCTCCTGTTTTCCGCTGCACGGAATCAACAATCCGTATAGCGAAGTTAGTGGGCGGCCGGGACCTGAGTCAATGGTTGTCCGAAACGGCCGGGGGCCGCACGGCGACAGATCGCCGTGCGGCCCCGGGACCGACAGAACCGCAGGTCATCAGCCCTTGCGGGACTTGACCTCTTCGGTGAGCTGCGGGACGACGTCGAAGAGGTCGCCCACCACGCCGTAGTCGACGAGGTCGAAGATCGGCGCCTCGGCGTCCTTGTTGATCGCGACGATCGTCTTCGAGGTCTGCATGCCCGCGCGGTGCTGGATCGCACCCGAGATGCCGGAGGCGATGTACAGCTGCGGCGAGACCGACTTGCCGGTCTGGCCGACCTGGTTGGAGTGCGGGTACCAGCCGGCGTCCACCGCGGCGCGCGAGGCGCCGACGGCCGCACCGAGCGAGTCGGCGAGGGCCTCGATGATCGCGAAGTTCTCGGCGCCGTTGACGCCGCGGCCGCCGGAGACCACGATCGCGGCCTCGGTCAGCTCGGGGCGGCCGGTCGACTCGCGCGGAGTGCGCGAGGTGACCTTGGTGCCGGTGGCCTTCTCCGAGAAGGAGACGGCGAGCGCCTCGACGGCGCCGGCGGCCGGGGCGGCCTCCACGGGGGCCGAGTTCGGCTTGACCGTGATGACCGGGGTGCCCTTGGAGACACGGGACTTGGTGGTGAAGGAGGCGGCGAACGCGGACTGCGTGGCGACCGGGCCCTCGTCACCGGCCTCCAGGTCCACGGCGTCGGTGATGATGCCGGAGCCGATGCGCACCGCGAGGCGGGCGGCGATCTCCTTGCCCTCGGCGGAGGACGGGACGAGCACGGCGGCCGGGGAGACGGCCTCGTACGCGGCCTGCAGGGCCTCGACCTTGGGGACGACGAGGTAGTCGGCGAACTCGGCGGCCTCGGCCGTCAGGACGCGGGTGGCGCCGTGCTCGCCGAGGACGGCGGCGGTGTCGGCGGCGCCGTTGCCCAGCGCGACGGCGACCGGCTCGCCGAGGCGGCGGGCGAGGGTCAGCAGCTCCAGGGTGGGCTTGCGGACGGCTCCGTCGACGTGGTCGACGTAGACGAGAATCTCAGCCATGGGACTTCAATCTCCTGCGAACGAAAAGGGGCGGTCTGGTGCGGGCTCGCGCGAGCCTCGGATGAACTTCCGGCTCGCGAGACTGCCCCTTAGATGAACTTCTGCTCCGCAAGGAAGGCGGCCAGCTGCTTGCCGCCCTCGCCCTCGTCCTTGACGATCGTGCCGGCGGTGCGGGCCGGACGCTCGGCGGCGGAGTCGACCGCGGTCCAGGCGCCCTCCAGGCCGACCTCCTCGGCCTCGATCTCGAGGTCGGAGAGGTCCAGGGACTCCACCGGCTTCTTCTTGGCGGCCATGATGCCCTTGAAGGACGGGTAACGCGCCTCGCCCGACTGGTCCGTCACGGAGACGACGGCCGGCAGCGAGGCCTGCAGCTGCTCGGAGGCGGTGTCGCCGTCACGGCGGCCCGTCACGACGCCGTCCTCGATCTTGACCTCGGAGAGCAGGGTGACCTGCGGGACGCCCAGCCGCTCGGCCAGGATGGCCGGCAGGACGCCCATGGTGCCGTCGGTGGAGGCCATGCCGGCGATGACGACGTCGTAGCCGACCTTCTCGATCGCCTTGGCCAGCACCAGCGAGGTGCCCATGACGTCGGTGCCGTGCAGGTCGTCGTCCTCGACGTGGACGGCCTTGTCGGCGCCCATGGACAGCGCCTTGCGCAGCGCGTCCTTGGCGTCCTCCGGGCCGACGGTCAGCACGGTGACCTCGGCCTCGTCGGCCTCCTCGGCGATCTGGAGCGCCTGCTCGACCGCGTACTCGTCGAGCTCCGACAGCAGGCCGTCGACGTCGTCGCGGTCCACCGTCAGGTCATCGGCGAAGTGCCGGTCGCCGGTGGCGTCGGGCACGTACTTCACACAGACAACGATCCTCAAGCTCACGCCGGCTCTCCTACTGCATCGTCATAACTGGGCTGCCTTGTTGCTCGCAGCATAGGCGCCTGAAGGGCGGGTTTCCGGTCGGGGCGCCGGACGCCCCGAGCGAAATATTACTCGCCAGTACACCCAGTCCGTTACCAGTGAGCAAGCGCTCAGGCATGTGACCTTGCCAACGCGCGGAGAGCGGCGCGCACGGGAACCCTCAGTCGCGCAGCGCGTTGAAGCGGCCGTGGTGGTAGAGCAGCGGCCGCCCCGTCCCGTCCGGGTCCCCGGCGACCGCCTGCGCGATGACGATCCGGTGGTCCCCGGCGGGCACCCGGGCCACCACGCGGCAGACCAGCCAGGCGAGGACGCCGTCGAGCACGGGCACGCCCTCGGGGCCGATGCTCCAGCGGGTCCCCTCGCCGAAGCGGTCGGCGCCGCTGCACGCGAAGATGGCCGCGAGCTCCTGCTGGTGCTCGCCGAGTATGTGCACGCCGATGAACTCGGCCTCGGAGACGACGGGCCAGCTGGAGGAGCCCGTGCCCACCCCGAAGGAGATCAGCGGGGGCTCGGCGGCGACGGAGTTGAGCGAGGTGGCGGTGAAGCCGACGGGGCGCTCGCCGTGCGCGGTGATGACCGCGACACCGGCGGCGTGCCGGCGGAAGACGGAGCGGAGCAGATCGGGGGAGGCCTGCCGGGGTGCGCCGATCGTGGGAACGGTACGGAGTTCGGGCGAAACCGTCATGGAGTTGTCCTTCTGCGAGGGCGTCATGAGAGGAGTCCTGGGGTGGTCAGACACCCGGACAGCGCGCGCTCGCGTTGCGGGCCAGATCCACGTGGGCCCGGCCGTAGAGAAGGAGTTCTATGGGCACTCCGTCAGGGTGACGATGGGTGGTCGGCGCAGTCAAGTGCGTACCGGGATGTGGGAGAAGTGTCACGACGTCAGACGGCCCGTCCCAGGGCGGCGATGACGTCCGCCCGGCGGGGCTGTCCGGCGGCCCTGCGGACGACGCGCCCTGCGGCGTCGAGGACGAGGACGGTGGGGGTGCGGACGACGCCGAGTTCGCGCACGAGGTCGAGGCGCTCCTCGGCGTCGATCTCCACGTGCCCCACGCCCGGCACCATGGCGGCGACCTCGGCGAGGGTGCGGCGGGTGGCCCGGCAGGGCTGACAGAAGGCCGTCGAGAACTGGACGAGGGTGGCCCTCTCCCCCAGTGCGGCGCCGAGCGCCTCCGGCCCCAGGACCTCGGTCATTCCACTCCCCTTTCGCTCTTGCGCTCCTCCCGGTGCAGCGTCGCACAGCGCCGATCGATTCCCGCCACGACCACCGCGAGTGACGAGAATCTCCCCGTACGAAGCCGTCTGGACTGGTCACCAGGCCGCGCATGGGGCACGATCTGCCCAAAGCCGAAAACCTACGGCCGCGTAACTTCGCCGGGAGAACCCGCTCCGGGCAGCTGAAGAAGAGGTTCCTCTCCGATGGCAGAACTCGTCTATCGACCGGTCATCGGCGCCGCTCTGACCATGTTCAAGGCGCTCGACCTGAAGATCGACACGCAGGGTTCGGAACACATCCCGCGGACCGGCGGCGCGGTGCTCGTGAGCAACCACATCAGCTATCTGGACTTCATCTTCACCGGCCTCGCGGCCCTCCCGCAGAAGCGCCTGGTGCGCTTCATGGCGAAGGACTCGGTCTTCAAGCACAAGATCTCGGGACCGCTCATGCGCGGCATGAAGCACATCCCGGTGGACCGCGCCCAGGGCGAGCACGCCTACAAGCACGCCCTGGAATCGCTGCGGGCCGGCGAGATCATCGGCGTCTTCCCCGAGGCGACCATCTCGCAGTCCTTCACGCTGAAGGGCTTCAAGACGGGTGCGGCGCGCCTGGCGCAGGAGGCGGGCGTCCCGCTGATCCCGATGGCGCTGTGGGGCACCCAGCGGCTGTGGACGAAGGGCCGGCCGCGGAACTTCAAGCGGAGCCACATCCCGGTGACCATCCGCGTCGGGGAGCCGGTCGAGGCCCCCTCCGACCAGTACGCGGGCGCGATCACGCGGCGGCTGCGCGAGCGCGTCCAGGAGCTCCTGGAGGCCGCGCAGCGCGCCTACCCGGTCCGCCCCAAGGACGCGAGCGACACCTGGTGGGTGCCCGCGCACCTCGGCGGCACGGCTCCGACGCCGGCCCAGGTCAAGGAAGCCGGCTGACGGAACCGCCCCCTCCCGCCGCCCCGCTGGTCAGAGCTCGGCCGGCAGCGTCCGGTCGAGGGCGGGCCGGTCCGGGGCGGCCTTCAGGACGCCCAGGACGACCGGGTGCGGCTCGGCGTACAGCTCCGGGTAGTCCGTCTCGCCGAGTTCCGGCCGTACGCGCCGGGCCAGCCGCTCCCCTCCCAGCGAGAAGCGGGCGTCGATGCCCGGCCCGTTTCCCCGCACGTCCTGGCGGGCCCAGGCGCCCTCGCCGGGCAGCAGGACGGCGACCAGGCCGTGGATCACCGGGTCCGAGCCGTCGTCCTCGGTGAGCCGCTGGTAGCAGAGGGCCGCGGGGATGCCGCGGGCCCGCAGGAGCGCGGCGTACGCGAGGGACTTGGCGTAGCAGATGCCGGTGCGCCGCTCCAGGACGTCGGAGGCGCGCCAGGTGACGCGGAGGTCGCCGGAGTCCATGGAGTGCGGGATGGAGTCGCGGACGTACACATAGGCCGCTTCGGCGTATGAGTATGCGTCGGGGTGATCGTCGGCGAGGCGGTCGGACACCGCCCTGACGAGCGGGTGTTCATGGTCGACGGACTCGCTCGCCGCGAGATATGCCTCGATGTCAGGGTACTGCTGGATGAGTTCCATGCGGGATGACCCTATGAAGACGGCCGGACGGAGTCAATGACTTTCCATCCGGCCGCATATTCATTCATCCGAAGCTAGCGGGCCAGCTCTTCCTTCAGGGCCTGGAGGAAGGCGTCCACGTCGTCCTCCGTGGTGTCGAAGGCGCACATCCAGCGGACATCGCCTGCGGCCTCGTCCCAGAAGTAGAAGCGGAAGCGTTCCTGCAGGCGTCGGCTCACCTCGTGCGGGAGGCGGGCGAAGACCGCGTTGGCCTGCACCGGGTAGAGGATCTCCACCCCGTCGAGCTCGCGCACGCCGGCGGCGAGGCGCTGGGCCATCGCGTTGGCGTGGCGGGCGTTGCGCAGCCACAGGTCCTTCGAGAGGAGGGCCTCCAGCTGCACCGACACGAAGCGCATCTTCGAGGCGAGCTGCATGGACAGCTTGCGCAGGTGCTTCATGTGGCTGACCGCGTCCGGGTTGAGCACGACGACGGCCTCGCCGAAGAGCATGCCGTTCTTCGTCCCGCCGTACGAGATCACGTCCACGCCGACCGCGTTGGTGAACGCGCGCATCGGCACGTCCAGCGAGGCGGCCGCGTTGGCTATCCGGGCCCCGTCGAGGTGCACCTTCATGCCCTTGGCGTGGGCGTGCTCGACGATCGCGCGGATCTCCTCCACCGTGTAGACGGTGCCGAGCTCCGTGTTCTGGGTGATCGAGACGACCTGGGGCATGGCCCGGTGCTCGTCCTCCCAGCCCCAGGCCTGCCGGTCGATCAGCTCGGGGGTGAGCTTGCCGTCCGGGGTCGGGACGGTGAGCAGCTTGAGGCCGCCCATCCGCTCCGGCGCGCCGCCCTCGTCCACGTTGATGTGGGCGGTCTCGGCGCAGACGACGGCGCCCCAGCGGTCGGTGAGCGCCTGGAGGGCCGTCACGTTCGCCCCGGTCCCGTTGAAGACCGGGAAGGCTTCGGCGGTGGGGCCGAAGTGGCTGTGCATGATCCGCTGGAGGTGCTCGGTGTACTGGTCCTCGCCGTAGGCGACCTGGTGGCCTCCGTTGGCGAGGGCGAGGGCCGCGAGGACCTCGGGGTGGGCGCCGGCGTAGTTGTCGCTGGCGAAGCCCCGGACCGACGGGTCGTGGTGACGACGTGCGTCGGTCCTGGGGCCGAGTGCCGCGGTCACGGCTTGGGGGTCAGCCACAGACGCTGTCCATTCACTTCCTGGGCGGGCTTCTCCCAGAGACCGGCGATCTCCTCGGCCAGGTCCTTCACGTCGGTGAAGCCCGCGAACTTCGCGTTGGGGCGCTCGGCGCGCATCGCGTCGTGCACCAATGCCTTGATCACCAGGATGGCAGCCGCCGCCTGCGGCCCTTCGTCGCCCCCCAGCTTGCGGAACGAGTCCGCCATGGCGAGGGTCCAGGCCTCGGCGGCCGCCTTGCCGGCGTTGTACGCGGCGTTGTTGGCGACCGGCTTGGACGCGCCGGACTGGCTGACCAGGACGTACCGGCCGCGCCCGCCGGCGCGCAGCAGACCGTCGTGGAAGGCGAGCGAGGTGTGCTGGACGGTGCGGATCAGGAGCTTCTCCAGGAAGTCCCAGTCCCGCAGGTCGGCCTCCGCGAAGGAGGGGGCGCCGCGCCAGCCGCCGACGAGGTGGACCAGGCCGTCGATCCGGCCGAACTCCTTCTCGGTCTTCGCCGCCCAGTCGCGCGTGGCGTCCAGGTCGAGGAGGTCGACCGTGTCGCCGACGACCTTGGCTCCGCCGTGCGCGTAGCGGGCGGCGTCGACGGCCTCCGCGAGGCGCGCCGGGTCGGCGTCGGAGGCGACGACCGTCGCGCCCGCCTCGGCGAGGCGCAGCAGCGTCGCGCGGCCGGCGGGACCGGCCGCCCCGGCCACCGCGATGACGGCGCCGTCGAGCGGCCCGCCGTTTCCGTTGGCGATCATGGGCGACGCCTCCTCCGTGCTCTCGGTGAGGTCGCTCACGCGGCGGCCCGCTCGGTGCTCGGGACGTCGGCGGCGGTGATCCCCTTGGTGTCGGCGATCACGCCCTTCAGCTTCTTGGCGAGGGCCTCAAAGAACATGCTGAGCGGAAACTCGTCCGGAAGCACGTCGTCGACGAGCTTGCGGGGCGGCAGGGAGAGGTCGAGGGCGTCGGGGCCCTTGGCCCACTTCGAGCCCGGGTGCGGGGCGAGGTAGGTGGAGACGAACTCGTACGCCTTGAACCAGTGGACCAGCTTCGGACGGTCGATGCCCTCGCGGTAGAGGGTCTCGATCTCGGCGCAGAGGCGGTTGGTGACCTCGGGAGCGCGGTCCCAGTCGATCGTGAGGATGTTGTCCGTCCAGCGCACCACGTCGTTCTTGTGGAGGTACGCGAAGAGGAGCTGACCGCCCAGACCGTCGTAGTTGCGGTTGCGGTCGCCGGTGAGCGGGAAGCGGAACATCCGGTCGAAGAGGACGGCGTACTGCACGTCACGGCCGTGCGCGTTGCCCTCGGCCTCCAGCTTCACGGCCTCCTTGAAGGCGGTGAGGTCGCAGCGGAGCTCCTCCAGGCCGTACATCCAGAACGGCTGGCGCTGCTTGATCATGAAGGGGTCGAAGGGCAGGTCGCCGCGGCTGTGGGCGCGGTCGTGGACCAGGTCCCAGAGCGCGAAGGCCTGCTGGCAGCGCTGCTGGTCGCCGAGCATGACGGCGATGTCCTCGGGGAGCTTCACGCCGAGGGTGTCGACCGCGGCCTCGGTGACCTTGCGGAAGCGCGCGGCCTCGCGGTCGCAGAAGATGCCGCCCCAGGTGAAGCGCTCGGGGACCTCGCGGACGGCGACGGTCTCCGGGAAGAGGACGGCCGAGTTGGTGTCGTAACCGGCGGTGAAGTCCTCGAAGGTGATGCCGCAGAAGCCCGGGTTGTCGTAGCGGGTGCGCTCCAGCTCGGAGAGCCACTCCGGCCAGACCATGCGGAGCACGACGGCCTCGAAGTTGCGGTCCAGGTTGCCGTTCTGCGTGTACATCGGGAAGAGCACGAGGTGCTGGAGCCCGTCGGCACGGCCGGCGGCCGGGTGGAACTCCATGAGGGAGTCCAGGAAGTCCGGCACGGTGAAGCCGCTCTCGACCCACTTGCGCAGGTCCGCGACGAGGGCGCGGTGGTAGGCGCCGTCGTGCGGGACGAGCGGGGAGAGCTGCTCGACGGCGGCGACCATGCGGTCCACCGTCAGCTCGACGAGCGCGCGGGCGGGGGCGCCCTCGGCCTCGAAGTCGATGGAGCCGTCCGCGGACTGCCAGGGACGGATCTCCTCCACGGCATTCTTGAGCTCGGCCCAGGCCGGGTGGTCGATCACAGGGGCTTCGGTGGATATCCCCCCACCGGTCACGTCCTGCACAAGAATTTCCGTCATGCCTCTTCCTCCACAGGAGAACCTTGCGTCAAGACAACGTAACCATTGACGCTTCGTTCCCACAAGGGGAGACAAGAGAAATTATCCTGTGCGACCCCCCCGGTGGCAGAAGTTTTTCCTGTCCGCCGGGGTCGTAGCCACGCTTCCGCCGGACGGATCAGCTCAACGGCTTGATCAGCAGCTCGAATTCCAGGTCGTCCCGCTGGGGCACTCCGAAGCGCTCGTCGCCGTAGGGGAACGGGGTCGTCCGGCCCGTGCGCCGGTAGCCGCGCCGCTCGTACCAGGCGATCAGCTCCTCGCGCACGGAGATCACCGTCATGTGCATCTCCCGCACGTCCCACAGCTCGCGCACCCGGCGCTCGGCCTCGGCGATGATCTGCTTGCCCAGGCCCGCGCCCTGCAGTTCCGGGCGGACCGCGAACATGCCGAAGTAGGCGGCCTCGCCCCGGTGCTCCAGCTGGCAGCAGGCGACCAGTTCGCCGTCCCGCTCGACGACCAGGAGCCGGCTGCCGGGGGTGGTGATGACCTCCGTCACGCCCTCGGGGTCGGTGCGCTGCCCCTGGAGGATGTCCGCCTCCGTCGTCCAGCCGCCCCGGCTGGCGTCGCCCCGGTAGGCCGACTCCACGAGCGGGACGAGTGCCGGGACGTCGTCGAGGACCGCTTCGCGGTAGCTGATCCGGCCGGTCTCCTGGGACGTGGCGGTGTCCATGTATCGGGGCTCCCTTCGGGCGCTGACGATCGGCGTGCGCGATCGTCCCGAGCCTAACGCGCGCCTCTTCCGCTCCCCTCGTACACCTGTGCGCGCCCGTGCGCCCGCGTGCGGCTCCCGGGGGACGGGCATTCCTCCCTGGAGGGGACGGCATCGAGGGGGAGGTGTGCCGTGCACGGACCGGCTCTGTCCGGGTGGTTGCTGGTCGCGCTGTGCGCGGCGACGGGCGCGTACTGCCTGCTGCGGACGCGCGCCTGCGCCGGTGAGGAGAGACGGGCCGCGGTCGGCGAGGCGGTGATGGGATTCGGGATGGCGGCCATGGCGCTGCCGGCCGCGGCCCTGCCCCCGCCGGAGTGGCTCCCGCCGGCGTACGCGGCGGTGTTCGGCGCGGCGGCGCTGCAGGGACTCCTGGCCGTCCGGCGCGGCGGTCACCATCTGCACCACCTGGTGGGCTCGCTCGCCATGGTCTACATGGCGGTGGCGATGGCGGCGCCGGGCGGGACGGGGGCGCACGCGGGGCACGCGGCGGGGACGGCGGGCGGCATACCCGTGCTCACGGGCGGGCTCCTCCTCTATTACACGGCGTACGTGCTCCGCTCGGGGGCCCGGCTCGTGCCGGTGGCGGCGAACTCCGGGGGCGGCACGGGCACGGCCTGGACGACCGCCGGCGGCGGGGGCCGCGCCTGGGCGGGCCGGCCGGAGCTGACCCACGCCTGCCGGCTCTCGATGGCGCTCGCGATGCTCGCGATGCTGGTGACCCTGTGACGCCCCTGAGGACCTCACGGGATCCGGCCCGGTGACAGCCGCTTCCGGCCAACCAAACCGTGGCGTACGTCACTTGCCGCCCGCGCCCATACCCCGGGCGAGTACCGCGCTCATAGGGTGACGGCCATGTGGGTCTCCCTCGCGCTGTTCCTGCTCGGCGTCCTGACCGCCGTCGCGGCCCCCCGACTGCTGTCCCGGGCCGACTGGGTGGAGCGAGAACCCGTGGTGGCCCTGTGGGTGTGGCAGTGCGTGGTGGCCGCGGTGCTGCTCAGCTTCGCGCTCTCCATGACCTTCAGCGCGTCCGCGGCCTGGCAGGCCGTGCGCGGGCAGGTCTTCGCGGGCGCGCCGCGCACGGTGGTCGACGCCTACGAGCTCGGCACGTCCGGGCCCTGGTCGGCGGTGCTCGCGGTGGTGCTGGCGGCCGGCGGGCTCTGGTCCGGGGCGATGCTGGGCCGGGAGGTCGGGCGGGCCCGCGCCCGGCGCCGGCAGCGCCGCTGCGACCTGCTCGTCCGCGCCCCCCTGCTGCCCGGGGAGCGGCCGGGCAGCGAGCGGCTCGTGGTCCTGGAGGGCGAGCGGGCGGACGCCTGGTGGATGGCCGGTCCCACGCCCCAGCTGGTCATCACGACGGCGGCGCTGCGGCGGTTGAAGGGACGTCAGCTGGACGCGGTCCTGGCGCACGAGCAGGGTCACGCCCGGGCGCGGCACGACTGGCTGCTGCACTCCTCGGCGGCGCTGGCCGCCGGGTTCCCGGGGATCCCGGTCTTCGCGGCCTTCCGCGAGGAGATGCACCGTCTGGTGGAGCTGGCCGCCGACGACGTGGCCTCGCGCCGCTTCGGACGGCTGACGATCGCGCTCGCGCTGGTCGAACTCAACGAGGACCGTGGCGTGTTCGGCCCCGGCCAGGCGCACGACGCCGATCTGCCGCAGCGGGTGAACCGGCTCCTCACCGCGGCCCCCCGCCTCACTCCCGGACGCCGGCTCCGGCTGACGGCGGCCGCGGCCCTGGTACCCGCGGTCCCCGTGCTCGTGGCCTTCGTCCCGGCGCTCAGCGCCCTCGGATAGCGGCCGGTGACGGCACGCACGGCGGACGGGGCCCCGGCGGCGACGCGCACGGGCCGCGCGGAGGGCCGCGCGGGGCGGATCGTCGGGCAGGATCGGCGCATGCGCTCCTCCGCCGTGGTCTCCGGAGTCCTGGCCCTGGTCCTGCTCGTGCTCGTCGCGGTGGGATGGCCGCCGCTGCTCTCCCTCGACCGTTCGGTCGTCGAGGCGCTGCATCGCAGCGCCCTCGCCCACCCCGGCTTCACCCAGGTCAACCGTGTCCTGACGGACTGGGTGTGGGACCCGTGGACGATGCGCGCCCTCGCCGCGGCCGCCACGGTGCTGCTGTGGTGGCGGCGGGAGCGCCGGGCGGCCCTGTGGGTGGCGGGGACGAGCCTGCTGGCCGCCGGGTTCCAGCAGACCCTCAAGGCGCTGGTGGGGCGGGAGCGGCCGCAGTGGGCCGAGCCCGTGGACTCGGCGCGGTACGCCGCCTTCCCGTCGGGGCACGCGATGACGGCTGCGGTCACCTGCGGTCTGCTGCTGTGGGTGCTCGCCCTGCACTGGCGGGACGAGTGGCGCGGCTGGGGCGCCCTGGCGGGTGCCGCCCTCGTCTCGGTGCTCGGAGTGGGCTGGACGCGGGTCTATCTGGGCGTGCACTGGCCCTCGGACGTCGTGGAGGGCTGGCTGCTCGGCTGGTGCTGGGCGGCCGCGGCGGTGCTCACGTACCGGTGGAGCGAGCGGCGCGGAGCGGCACGCCGCCCACCCGGGGAAGACGGCGGCGGCGCGGGGAGCGGCGGGAGCAGAATGGGAGAAAGAGGATGAAGCCGTCTGTTCTGGACGATCCCCCGTGTCGCCCAGAACAGACGGCATCCCCGGCGGTCTGCCACACGGGCAGGCCGACGGGATGCGCCGAGTATATTGGCCGGCAGCCAGTCAACGCAGGAGTCCAGCATGTCCCCGCGTAGCCCATCGGTCAATGAAGAGCTTCGGCGCAGGTCGCGCGAGCGGATTCTCCAGGCCACCGTGGAGCTGGTCGACGCCCGTGGCTACGAGGCGACCACCCTCGGCGACATAGCGGAGCGGGCGGGCACGGCGCGGGGGCTGATCTCGTACTACTTCCCCGGCAAGCGACAGCTGCTCCAGGCGGCGGTGCACCGGCTGATGCACCTCACCCTGGAGGAGGCGCTGGAACGGGAGCCCCGTACGGAGGACGGCCGCGAGCGGCTGGCCCGCGCGATCGACGCGATCCTGGGGCTCGCGGTGACCCGGCCCACGCTGATGCGGACCCACATGGCGGGCATCCTGCAGGCCGAGGGGTTCGTGCAGTGCCAGGAGCAGCAGCGCCTGGCCTTCCTGCTGCGGGACACGGTCGCGCGGTACGGCTCCACGGACGTGGACACGGACTACCCGCTGCTGCGTGCCCTGCTGATGGGCTCGGTGGTGGCGGCGCTGCTGCCGGGGGCTCCGATGCCCCTGGCGCGCCTGCGGTCGGAGCTGTTCCAGCGGTACGGACTCGACTGGGAGGCCGGCGTGCCGCCGGACGGGGATCCGCCCGGCGGCACGCCGGCGCTCAGGCCGTCAGCCGGCCGTCACGCCGCCGGTCAGTCGTCGAAGTCGAAGTAGTCCGGCTGGGTCTGGACGTTGAGCTCGTCCATCCGGATCCGCTTCGCCGGGTCCGTACGGGCGTCGGAGAGCTTCAGCACGTCGAAGCCCTTCGCGATGTCGTTCGAGTAGATGTGGCCGTTGTAGTAGTACGCGGACCACGAGCCGCCCGTCGAGATGGTGGTGGCGGACAGCGGGCCGCGCTCGAAGTAGGCGATCTCCTTCGGGGCGGAGGAGTCGGTGAAGTCCCAGACGGAGACGCCGCCCTGGTACCAGGCCTGGACCATGAGGTCCTTGCCCTTGACCGGGATCAGCGAGCCGTTGTGGGCGACGCAGTTCTCCGTGTCGGCCTGGTGGCGCGGGATCTTGAAGTAGCTGCGGAAGACGAGCTTGCGCTTGTCGCCCTTGCCGACGATGTCGTAGATGCCGTCGGCGCCCCGGTTCGGGCCGACCTGGGCGTTGCAGGTGGCGGCGCCGCCGCCGCCCAGCTCGTCGGTGAAGACGACCTTGTTCGCCTTCTGGTTGAAGGTCGCGGAGTGCCAGAACGCGAAGTTGACGTTGTCCTGGACCTGGTCGAGCACCCGCGGGTGCTCGGGGTCCTCGATGTCGAAGAGGATGCCGTCGCCCATGCAGGCGCCGGCCGCGAGGTCCTTGCCCGGCAGCACGGTGATGTCGTGGCATCCGGTGGTCTTGGAGACGCCCGGGTTGGTGGGACCGCCCGGGTTGCCGCCGCCGTCCGGGCCCTCGCCCGGGAAGAGGACGGGGAAGCCCACGACCGCCGCCTTCTCGGGCGCCTTGCGGGGCACCTTGATGACGGAGATGCCGTCGTGCGGGGGCTGGCAGTCGGGGAAGGCCACGTTGGGCGAGTAGGAGGAGACGTAGATGTACACGTCCTTGCCCTTGGGCAGGATCGTGTGGGTGTGCGAACCACAGGCGGTCTCGACGGCGGCGACGTACTTCGGGTTGGTGATGTCGCTGATGTCGAAGATCTTCATGCCCTCCCAGGATTCCTTCACCGAGGCGGGCTGCGTCGTGCTGGCGCACGAGTTGTCGCTGCGGGAGGAGTCGGTGGAGAGGAAGACGAGGTTGCCGGAGACGGAGATGTCGTTCTGGGAGCCCGGGCAGAGGACCTGGGCGACCGTCTTGGGGGCCTTGGGGTCGCTGATGTCGAAGATGCGGAAGCCGTCGTAGTTGCCGGCGAAGGCGTACTTGCCCTGGAAGGCGAGGTCCGAGTTGGTGCCCTTGAGGGCGTCCTTGGGGATGTTCGCGAGGTGCTCGATGTTCCGGCTGTGGACGATCTCGTCCACGCCGGGTATCTCGCCGCTCTGGATGGCGGCGCGCGCCTCGGCGGCCTGCTGCGAGGAGACCGCGCCCTGTGCGGGGCCGGTGTCTCCGGGGTCGGGGGTGGCGGCCGCGGGGCCCGCGGCGAGCAGTGTGGCCAGCAGCCCGGCGGCGGCGGATGCCACACCCAGGCGTCTGAACCGGGCACGCGGATCACGCGTGTCGGACGTGGTACGCGGGGTACGCAACGAAGTCACTCCGTCCTCCCTGGTATCCGTTCAGCTTTGAACGGGTGTTGCACCCCGGCAGTATCTTCCGTGGCGTGCACATCTCAACAGATGGCAACACAGACGTAATGAAGGTTTTTGATCGGTCCCCCCGAGAAAAGTGCTAGGAACGGTCACTGTCCCTGCAAGAACACCTGGAGGTCGCGTTGTTGATCCGCCGTCAGCGTGCCGTCTTCGCCGCGGCCCTGTCCGCCGTCGCCGTACTCGCCCTGGGCGCCTGCGAGTCGGCCCCCGGCCAGGGCGCGCCGCAGGCCGGGGCCTCGACCGGCCCCGCGGTGGTGGCACCGGGGAAGCCCGGGGAGCCGGCCCGGCGGATATCCCCCGAGGAGGCCGCGCGACTGCTCCCCGACGAGAGCCCGAACGGCGCGGACTTCCGCTACGTGCAGATGATGACCGTGCACCACCGGCAGGCCCTGACGATGACGGCGCTGGCGCCGGGGCGGGCGTCCTCGTCCCAGGTGAGGAAGGTGGCCGAGCGGATCGCCGCGGCGCAGCGGCCGGAGATCGACGCGATGGAAGGTTGGCTGAAAACCAACGGTGGCCCGCGTGAACAGGGCGCCCACGATCACCACTCGATGCCGGGCATGGCGACCGAGGCCCAGCTGGAGGAGTTGCGGAGCGCGAAGGGCGCGGCCTTCGACGAGCTCTTCCTGAGGCTGATGATCACGCACCACGAAGGGGCCGTGACGATGGCCGCGGAGGTGCTGAGCGAGGGGAACAACGGCCTCGTGGAGGAGATGGCGAACGACGTGATCGCCCAGCAGACCTCGGAGATCAACCGGATGCGCTCCCTGTAGGCACGACCGAAGAGAGAGGGGGGCGGCCGGCGGCCGCCCCCCTTCTCGCGTTCCGCCCCGGCCCCTTCGCGTTCCGCCCGGGCGCCGGCCGTCAGGCCGTCTCCCCCTCGCGCCCCGCCTGGGCGCCGGCGGCGGCCAGGACGGAGTCGAGGAGGCCGGGGAAGAGGGCGTCCAGGTCGTCCCGGCGCAGGGCGTTGAGCTTGGCCGTGCCCCGGTACATCTGCCGGATGACGCCGCTCTCGCGGAGCACCCGGAAGTGGTGCGTGGTCGTGGACTTGGTCACCGGGAGGTCGAAGTACGAGCAGCTGAGTTCGGCGCCCTCGCGCGCCATGTCCCGCACGATCCGCAGGCGCACGGCGTCCGAGAGGGCGTGCAGCACCTCTTCGAGGCGGATCTGGTCGCGCGTGGGGTGCTCGAGGACGCGCGGGCTGGTGGTGGTCGTCACGGCGGCGGCTCCACTTCATCCGGGATGCGGCCCATTGTACGAGAGTCCTCGTAGTTTGACAGATGCCGTACTACGATGAGTATCGTACGAGCACCCTGGAGGCATCCCGAAACGGAGTCCGTCATGAGCGTCGCCCTGTTCGAGCCGTACACCCTGCGTTCCCTGACCGTGCCCAACCGGGTCTGGATGGCGCCCATGTGCCAGTACTCGGCGGAGACCAGCGGACCGAACGCGGGCGTCGCCGGCGACTGGCACTTCGCCCACTACGCGGCCCGCGCCACCGGCGGCGCCGGACTGATCCTCGTCGAGGCGACCGCCGTCTCCCCCGAGGGCCGCATCAGCCCGGCCGACCTCGGCCTCTGGAACGACACCCAGATCGAAGGACTGCGGCGCATCTCCGGATTCCTCAAGGAGCACGGCACCGTGCCCGGCATCCAGATCGGGCACGCCGGACGCAAGGCCTCCACCAACCGCCCCTGGGAGGGCCGCGGCCCGGTCGATCCGGCCGAGGGCTGGCAGCCCGTCGGCCCCAGCCCGGTCGAGTTCGCCGAGGGCTACCCCGTGCCGACCGAACTGACCGTGGAGCGCATCCGGGAGATCACCGGACGGTTCGCGGACGCGGCCCGGCGCGCGCTGGCGGCCGGATTCGAGGTCCTGGAGGTGCACGGCGCCCACGGCTACCTCATCGGCGAGTTCCTCTCCCCGCACAGCAACCACCGCACGGACGCCTACGGCGGCTCGTTCGAGAACCGCACCCGCCTCGCCCTGGAGATCGTCGACGCCGTACGCGCCGTCTGGCCCGAGGAACTGCCCCTCCTCTTCCGGATCTCCGCCACCGACTGGCTGGAGGAGCAGGGCTGGACGGTCGACGAGACCGTGCGCTTCGCCGCCCTGCTGCGCGAGCACGGCGTCGACCTCCTCGACGTCTCCAGCGGCGGCAACGGCGGACCGGCCGAGATCCCGGTGGGCCCCGGCTACCAGGTGCCCTTCGCCGCCCGCGTCAAGGCCGAGACCGGGCTGCCCGTCGCCGCCGTCGGCCTGATCACCGAGAGCGAGCAGGCCGAGAAGATCCTCGCCAACGGCGAGGCCGACGCGGTCCTCCTCGGCCGCGAGCTGCTGCGCGACGCCTCCTGGCCGCGCCGCGCCGCCCGCGAGCTGGGCGCGCGGACCCCCGCCCCGTCCCAGTACGCCTGGGCGATCTGACCGCCGGGCGGGGCCTGGAGTGTCTCCGGGGCCGTTGTCAGTGGCCGGGTGCAGACTGGCCCGTATCAGTGACAACGGCGTCCTGGAGGTGGCAGCCATGCCCGACGCACTCCTCACCGTAGGCACCCGCAAGGGCCTCTTCATCGGCCGGAGGCGTGACGGACGCTGGGAGTTCGACGACCCCGCCTTCCCCGCACAGGCGGTGTACTCGGTCGCCATCGACACCCGGCGGCCGACCCCGCGCCTGCTCGCGGGCGGGGACAGCGCGCACTGGGGCCCCTCCGTCTTCCACTCCGACGACCTCGGCAGGACCTGGACCGAACCGGCCCGCCCCGCGGTGAGGTTCCCCGAGGACACGGCGGCCTCCCTGGAGCGGGTCTGGCAGCTGCACCCGGCCCCGGAGCACTCCCCGGACGTCGTGTACGCGGGGACCGAACCGGCCGCGCTCTTCCGGTCTGCGGACGGCGGCGAGTCCTTCGAACTCGTCCGCCCGCTCTGGGAGCACCCGACACGCTCGAAGTGGGTGCCCGGCGGAGGCGGCGAGGCCGTGCACACCGTCGTCACCGATCCGCGCGACCCGGGAGCGCTGACGGTCGCGGTGTCGACCGCGGGGGTGTTCCGCTCGCGGGACGGCGGGGCCGCGTGGGCGCCCTCCAACCACGGCGTGTCCGCCGTCTTCCTGCCCGACCCGGACCCCGAGTTCGGGCAGTGCGTCCACAAGATCGCCCAGGACGCGGGCGACAAGGACCGGCTCTACCTCCAGAACCACTGGGGGGTCTTCCGCAGCGACGACGCGGGCGCGAACTGGACCGACATCGGCTCGGGGCTCCCCTCCGACTTCGGGTTCGCGGTCGCCGCGCACCCGCACCGCCCCGGCACCGCCTACGTCTTCCCGATCACCGCCGACTCCGACCGGGTCCCGGCGGGCCGCCGCTGCCGGGTCTACCGCACGACGGACGCGGGCGGGACCTGGGAGCCGCTCGGCCGGGGACTGCCCGAGGGCGACCACTACGGCACGGTGCTGCGGGACGCGCTGTGCACGGACGACGCGGACCCGGCGGGCGTCTACTTCGGCAACCGGAACGGCGAGGTGTACGCGAGCGCCGACGACGGGGACACCTGGCGGCTCCTGGCGGAGCACCTGCCGGACGTGCTGTGCGTGCGGGCGGCCGTGATCTGACGGAATCTCGGATTCCGTCGGTCCGGGCCAAAGGCGTTCGACACAAGGGGAGTTGGTTCGCACGGAAACGCGATCATGAGGCCGCTTCCCCGGCCGGCGGCCGGGGCCCCTGATCTCAGAGGACCATGAATCCCGGCCTCTTCGCCCACGCCCGCCGCGGCCCGCTCGCGCTCGCCGCCGCCCTCGGCCTCGTCTTCGGCGTCACCGCCGCCCCCGCCCAGGCCGACTCCCCCGTCTGCGACTTCACGTACACGATCCGCCCGCAGCACTCGGGCATGTGCCTGGAGGTCGCCGACCGGAGCCAGAGCGCGGGCGCCCTCGCGCGTCTGTGGGACCGTCACTACGGGGCCAACCAGAAGTTCGGCTTCGTGTTCGCGTGAGCCCCGGCCGGGCACCGGGCACCGTCCCGGCGCCCTTCCCGACTCAGGGCAGGCGCCAGTCCACCGGCTCGGCGCCCATGCCGAGGAGCATCTCGTTCGCCCGGCTGAACGGACGGGAGCCGAAGAAGCCCCGGTCCGCCGACATCGGGGACGGGTGTGCGGACTCGATCGCCGGCAGATCACCGAGGAGCGGGCGGGCCCTGCGGGCGTCGCTGCCCCACAGGATCGACACCAGGGGCTTGCCACGGGCGGCCAGCGCGCGGATGGCCTGCTCGGTCACCTCTTCCCAGCCCTTGCCCCGGTGGGCACCCGCCTTGCGCGGGGCCGTGGTCAGCGCCCTGTTGAGCAGCAGGACGCCCTGCCGGGCCCACGGCGTCAGGTCGCCGTTCGACGG
Organism: Streptomyces sp. NK15101; assembly: GCF_020400725.1. GTDB lineage: Bacteria > Actinomycetota > Actinomycetes > Streptomycetales > Streptomycetaceae > Streptomyces. Next base: position 35,830 of record NZ_JAINVG010000014.1, read on the forward strand.
CCGGGGCAGACCGAGGTCGGTGTGCAGCTCCCGGAAGATGTTCTCCAGGCTGGGAGGCAGCGAGCGGACCTCGGGCGCGACCGAGAAGCTGAGCCCCATCGCCATCCCCGGCGTGTGATAAGGGTCCTGACCCACGATCAGGACCCGCACCTGGTCGAAGGGCTGCTGGAAGGCCCGCAGCACGTTCTGCCCGGAGGGCAGGTACGTCCGGCCCGCGGCGATCTCCGCCCGCAGGAAGTCGCCCATCGCGGCGACACGTCCCGCGACGGGACTCAGAGCCTCCGCCCAGCCGGGCTCCACCAGTTCGTTCAAGGGTCGCGCTGTCACAGTCCGTCACTCTACCGGCCTACAGTGACAGCCGGGTCCGGCCCGGACCTCCGCCCGCCGCCGCTCACGCCTCCGAGGATGGTGCACCGTGGATCCCGTGGACTCCGTACTTCCCCTCCCCTCCGCGAGCGAGGCCGCCGGGGCCCTGGTCGTCGGCGTCGACTCCGGTGGTTCGGGGCTTCGCGTCGTGGTGGCCGACGTGGCGAGCGGCACCGTCCTGGGGACCGTCTCCTCCCGGGAGCCGGTGCGGACGGGGCCCGGCGGGATCTCCGCCGGTCACTTCCTGGAGCAGGTCCTGCCCGCCGTCGCCGCCCTGCGGGAGCGGGCCGGCGCGCGGCCGGTCGTCGCCGCGGCCGTGGGCGCCGCCGGAATGGCCACCCTGGGGGACGAACTGCGGGCCGAACTCCCGGGCGCCTTCGCGGAGGCCTGGGGCGTGCGCCGCCTCGCGCTGGCGGCCGACGCGGTCACCGCCTACGCCGGGGCGCTCGGGCAGCGGCCGGGCGCCGTCGTCGCGGGCGGTACGGGGCTGGTCGCGCTCGGCACGGACCTGACGGCCTGGCGGCGGGCGGACGGCTGGGGCCATCTCCTCGGCGACTGCGGCAGCGGCGCCTGGATCGGCCGGGCCGGCCTGGAGGCGGCGATGCGCGCGCACGACGGACGGCGCGGGGGCTCGGCGCCGCTCCTGGCCCGGGCCGAGAAGCTCTTCGGGCCGGCGGCCGGACTGCCGGGCCTGCTCTACCCGCGTACGGACCGGCCCGCGGTGCTCGCCTCCTTCGCGCCCGAGGTGGGGCGTTGCGCCGCGGCGGATCCCGTGGCGGCCGGCATCCTCGCGCGGGCCGGCGCCCACATCGCCGAGGCCGCCGAGGCCGTGTGCCCGGCGGAGCCCGGCGCCCTGGTGGCCCTCACCGGCGGGCTCTTCAAGATGGGCGAGCCCCTGCTCGCACCGCTCCGGTCCGCCCTCGGGGAGCTGCTGCCGGGGGCCCGGACGGCGGAGGCCGCGGGAGACCCGCTCGCCGGGGCGGTCGTCCTCGCCTCCGCGCTCGCCACCGGCACCCTGCGCCTGCCGGAAGACCCGTCGCTGCTCCGCCTGTTCGGCGCCGGAGCGGCGTAGCCAGGGCCGTCCGCGCAGGTGGAACGCGGTGCGCCGGGGCGGGAGAAGGCGCGGACGGGGCGGCGGAGGAAGGGAAGCGGAACCGGATCCGGGGCGGGCGCGAAAGGATGGCGTAACGGAATCCCGGGCCGAGAGCGGACATAGGTGGACGGAAGGCACGTGACCGCACCTCAGCCAACGACGCGGCGGGCGAAACCAGTAGCATGCGGCGCCATGAGCTCCCCCACTGGGCCTGCTTCCGGCCTGCCTGTACGAATGCCTCGACCCCGCCAGTCCGGGCGGCACCGTCGCCCCGAACCCGCGGCGGCGCCCGAGGGCGCTCCCGCACTGGTTCTGGCCGTGCCCGGCGCGCCGTCCGCCGCCATACGCTCGCTGGCCGAGGAGGTCGTGAGCATCGCGCGCTCCGAGCTGCCCGGCCTGGAGGCCGCGATCGGCTTCCTGGACGGCGACGACACCGAGTACCCCTCGCTCGCGACCGTCCTCGCGGCGACCGAGAGGCTGCGCACCGAGCGGTACGAGCTGGCCCTGGCCGCCGGCCGCGAGGCCACCGCTCCGACGGGTCCGGCCGCGGTCGTCGTCCCGCTGCTCGCGGGTCCGGACAGCGCCCAGATGCGCCAGGTGCGCCAGGCCCTGATGGACGGCGGCAACACCGCCGAGCTGACCGACGTCCTCGGCCCGCACCCGCTGCTCGCCGAGGCGCTGCACGTGCGCCTCTCCGAGGCCGGTCTGGCCCGCGCCGACCGCGCCCGGCTGTTCACGGTCGCGACGGCCGCCGACGGCATCATCCTGGCCACGGTCGGTGGCGAGGAGGCCGTGCAGGCCGCCGGGATCACCGGCATGCTGCTGGCCGCGCGCCTCGCCGTCCCGGTGATGGCCGCCGCCCTCGACCAGGAGGGTTCCATCGCCTCCGTGGCCGAGCAGCTGCGCGCCGCCGGCGCGGAGCAGCTGGCCCTCGCGCCGTACCTGATCGGCCCCGAGCTGGCCGACGGTCTCCTCGACGAGGCGTCGAAGGAGGCCGGGTGCGCCGCCGCCGAGCCGCTGGGCGCCTACCCCGCCATCGGCAAGCTGGTGCTCTCGCAGTACACGGCCGCGCTGGGCATCGCGCCGCAGCAGCCGCAGGGCGCCCCGTCGCTCTGAGGCCCGCCCTCCGAGGCGCCCGGCCTCGCGCCGTACGGAAGGGCCCGCTCCGGATTCCTCCGGTGCGGGCCCTTCGTCGTGTCCTGCGGGCCCGGCGGCTCAGCCGAGGACGACGCAGGAGGCCGCGGGGGCGTCGATCGCGCCCGCGCGCGCCGGGATCCCGGTCTCCGGGTCGAGGGTGAACCAGGTGACGTCCCCGGAGCGCTCGTTCGCCGCGTACAGGCGCCGTCCGGAAGGGTCGAGGGTCAGGTCGCGGGGCCAGGTGCCGCCGCAGGGCACGGTGGCGACGAGAGCGGCCTCGGCGCCGGCCGCCCCGAGGGCGAGCACGGCGAGGGTGTCGGCGCCGCGCACGGCGGCCCAGAGGAAGCGGCCGTCGGGGGCGACGACCACCTCGGAGGGGTGGCAGGGGCCGGTGGTGCCCTCGGGGACGACGGGGGTCTCGCCGAGCGGTTCGAGGACGCCCCGCACTGCGTCCCAGCGGCAGACGGTGAGGGTGGGCTCCAGCTCGTTCAGGACGTACGCGTGCGTGCCGGCCGGATGGAAGGCGAGGTGGCGCGGTCCGGTGCCGGGGCGCAGCGCGGTCTCGCCGTGGAGGGTGAGCTTCCCGGTCGAGGGGTCGAGCGCGCAGATCCGTACGGAGTCGGTGCCGAGGTCCACGCTGACGACCCAGCGGCCGCCGGGGTCGGGGAGCACCTGGTGGGCGTGCGGGCGGCTCTGGCGGTCGGCGACGGGGCCGCTGCCCTCGTGCCGCAGGACCGCGGTGGCGGGGCGGGCGGTGCCGTCCTCGGCCAGGGGCAGGACGGTGACGCTGCCGGAGGTGTAGTTGGCGGTGAGGAGGTGTCCGGCGGCGAGCGCCAGATGGGTGGGGTCCGCGCCGTCGACGGGGACGGGGGCGCCGAGCGGCCGGGGCGCGGGGCCGGTGACGTCGAAGGCGGCGACGGCGCCCGCCCCGGTCTCGGACACGGCGTGGAGCACGGGCCCGGCGAGGGCGAGGAAGGAGGGATCGGCGACGGCGTCGCTGCCGCCGGTGACGGTCAGCGCACCGGTCTCCTCGTCCACGTCGGCGGCGAGGACGCCGCGGCCGCCCGCCGTGGTGAAGGAGCCGATGTACGCCCGTACCCCGCTCCGGCCTCGAACCGTCCCTGTGCCGTCCACGGCGCCTCCCCTGTCCCCGGGCCGGTCGCGGTCGACCGCCCGCCGTCGTCTGGTGGGGCCGACGGTAGCAGGCGGTCTAGACCAAAAGGGGAATCCGGGCCCCCACGGCTCGGTGGTGGGGCCCGGATCCTCAGGAGCGGACGAGCAGGGAGCCCGGGGGCGTGCGCAGCGGCTCGTCCAGCTCGGCGAGGAGCTTCTCCAGACCGCTCACGTGGCCGAGCGCGCGCTGCCCCGCGACGGGGGCGACCGTCTCGGCCACCGGCGCCTCCCGGCCGGCGTCACGGTCGCCGTGCCGCGAGGTCAGCCGCTCCACGGCCGCCTCGACGCGCCAGCAGGCCGCCGCGAGCCGGGCGTCGTGGCTCGCGGCCGGGTCGGACGCCACCGCGGCGAGTCCCCGCACCTCGTCGGCGCACTCGTCGAGGAGGGCGAGGACCCGGCGGGCGCGGGCCTTCCGGCCGCGGAAGGGGCTGAGCGGATGGACCAGCGGCGCGAGGGAGAGCCGCACGCGCCCGAGCAGCAGTTCCAGCTCGGCGGCGTGCGGCGCCGGGTCGGCGTCCGGTTCGCCGGACAGGCGCCGCAGGGAGGCGGAGGTGGCCGCGCGCACGCCCTGCAGGGTCCGCTGGATCCAGGCGTCGTTGATCGCGTGGGTGGTGACCGGGAGGATGAGGAGCACGGCGAGCGCCGCGGAGACCGCGCCGACGGCGGTCTCCTCCAGACGCAGCACGAGCAGCGCCGGGTCGAGCACGCCGAGGAGCCCGTAGAGGAGACCGGCCATCACCGTGACGGCCAGCATCATCCAGCTGTACGAGACGGGCGCCGAGTAGAAGATCCCGAAGACGCAGAGGGCGACCAGGGCGGCCGTGGGGGCGGGGGCGCCGTGGAGCGGTATGGCGACGACCATGCCGACGGCGATGCCGATGACCGTGCCGAGGACCCGGCGGAAGCCCCGTACGAGCGTCTCGCCCCGCGACACCGTGTTCACGAAGATCCACCACGTCGTGCCGACGGCCCAGTACCAGCGGTCCTCGGAGAGCACCTGGCCGATGCCGAGGGCCACGGCGCAGGCGGCCGCGGCCTGCACGGCCTGCCGGGTCGTCACGCGGGAGAGGCCGGAGCCGGGCAGCGGGGCCGGCGCGGCGGCGGGCGGTACGCGGCGCTCCAGCGGCCACAGCACGAAGCGCACCGCGGCGGCGGCCGCCAGGGCGATGCCGATGGCGGCGTAGAGCTCGGGGAGCTGGCCGGGCAGGGCGTGCAGGAACTGGGTGGTGAAGAAGTTCATGAAGGCGAAGATCCCCAGCGCGTGGCCGCGCGGGCCCCAGCGCCGGGCGTAGACGCCGCAGAAGACGACCGCGAGGAACGCCAGGTCGCGCAGCGGGGTCAGGCCGTGCAGGGCGGTGGCCACGGCGAGCACGGGGAACCCGGCGACCGGCAGGAGCAGGGTCGTCACGAACTGGGCGCGCACGGTGGCGTCGGCCACGGTGAACAGCGCGAGCAGCGCGGCGAGGCCGCCGGTGATGGAAGCCGCCAGCGAGAGGCCGGCGAACTCCGCCAGCGCGACGGCGAGCGCGATGCCCAGGACGGCACGCAGCGAGTTCCTCAGTCTGACGCGCCCCGGATCCGGCGCCACGAACATCCTCTTCACGGCGGTGAGCCGCCCCCTTGTCTTGCCTTTCGCCCGCCGCCTGCCGTCCCGGGGTGGTGGGAGCACGCGGACACGACGAAGGCGCCGCGGTCCGGACCGGCCTCGTCGCCGCCCCGGCGCTGCGCGGCGCCGAAAGTACCTGGATATGACAAGGAAACCACCCGCGTGCCGCTGGCTCAACTCATCACGGCTCCACTGGGCCATTGGCCCGGTGGATCGCCCTCCGGCCGGGCCACTCGCAGACCAACGGACCATCCTTCGGTCGCCGTCCCTGATCCCTAGTGCTCGCCCCCGCCCAGTTCGGCCCAGACGGTCTTGCCGGTGTCGGTGTACCGCACGCCCCAGTTGTCCGCGAGGGAGGCGCAGATCAGCAGGCCGCGGCCGCCCTCGTCGACGGCTTTGGCATGGCGGAGGTGGGGCGCGGCCTGGCCGGCGTCGCTCACCTCGCAGGTCAGGATCGGGCCGTCGGCGATGAGGCGGAGGACGACCGGGGCGGCGCCGTGACGGAGGGCGTTGGTGACGAGTTCGCTGGCGACGAGCGTCACCGCGAACGGGTCGGCGGGGTGGTTCCACCGCCGGAGCCGGTCCTCGACGTGGGCCCGCGCCGCCCCCACGGCGGACAGGTCGTACGGGATCTCCCACTCGGCGAGTTCGTCCGGCGGCAGATGGCGGGTGCGGGCGAGCAGCAGGACCCGGTCGGGGGCGAGGAGCCGTTCCACGTCGTCGGCCATCGCCTCCGGGTCGCGGTCCGGGTGGGCGAGGGCGGCCATGAGGTCCTCCGTCCGGGGCTCCTCGCCGCCGGACGCCAGACAGAGGGTGCTGCCCTCGGGCAGGTGGAGCGTCGCGCAGGCGAACGGCGGACCCTCGGCGCCCAGCAGGGGCCCGTCGCCGAGCGGCCGGGTGTCCGCCGTGCCGTCGGGGTGGACGACGACGAGCAGGGAGGCGCCGGCCCGCGCGATGTCGAGCCGCCCGTCGACGGGGTCGTGGACGGCGATCGTGCAGCCGGCGGTGGGGTGGGGGGCGTCGGGGGACGGCGCGTCGGGCGTGCCGCGAGCCGTCGCCTCACCCTCCGCGGCGAGAGCCCCTGCCGCGAGGCCCTCCCCGGCGAAGCCCTCCGCCGCGAGCCGGAGGGTGGTCGCGTGGAGGCGGGCGAGCAGTTCGTGCGGGTCGAGGTCGAGCGTGGTCAGGCTGTGGACCGCGGTCCGCAGCCTGCTCATGGTGGCGACGGCGCCGGGCCCCGGGGACTCCACCTGCCCCACGACGAGGGCCACGCGCGCACTCGACAGGGGGATCACGTCGCACCAGGAGCCGGCGCCGCTGCCGCCGGGCCGGTGACGGCCGGCCACGTCGACGGCGCTCTGGGTGGCCTCCTCCTTGGGCGGCGGCCAGCTCTGCAGGGCCGTCATGACGATGTGCTCACGGGTGTACCGGAGCGCGTTCTCCAGACAGTTCGCGGTACGGGACGCGAGGGCGTCGGCGAGGGCGCGGTCCTCGGGCCCGTACGGCTCCGCGTCGGCGCGGCGCTGGAAGGCGACCGCGCCGAAGATCTGCCCGCGCACGGTCAGCGGCACCACGAGACGCGTCGCCCGCTCGTCGCTCGTAGCCGCCGGAGGGAGCGGACGGGCGGGCGCCGCCGGCTCCCCGTCCCCGAAGATCCCCGGCAGCAGCACGGCACCGGCCTGCGGGCACTCCGGTCCGGTCGCCGAGCCGCCGGTGGCGGTGCAGCGCAGCAGCGGGACCGTGTCCCGGGCCTGGAGGGCCGGGTCCTGCCCGCGGAGGACGGCGTCGGTGAGGGCGACGACGACGAAGTCGGCGAACGCCGGCACGGTCACGTCGACGAGTTCCCGTGCGGTGCGCTCCACGTCGAGACCGGTGCCGATCCGCTCGTGCGCCTCGTGCAGGAGCCGCAGGCGGGCGTGGGCCTGCTCGCGGTCGGTGACGTCGGTGTTCGTCACGACCACGCCGAGCACCCGGCCCGCGTCGTCCTGGAGGCGGTGGACGGAGGCCGAGTAGACGCGCTCGGCGTGCTCGGCGCCGGGCGGGTGACCGGTGACGAGCCGCTCGGTCGTGGAGCGGCCCGTGGCGAGGACCTCGCGCAGGACGGCCTCGTCGACGTGGACGCCGGCGAACGAGGCGTACGCCTCGACGGCGGGCATGCCGAGCAAGCGGTCGGCGGGGATGCCCTGGAGTCCGGCGGCGACGGCGTTCACCCGGACGACGCGCAGGTCCGTGTCGAGTACGTGGAGCCCGATGTCGGACTGGGTGAACACCGCGTCCAGGACGGCGTCGCCCCACGCGGTCTCCGCGCTCCAGGGCTCGGCCGCCCCGGGCGGGGGCGTCCCCGCCGGATCCTGCCCGCCGTCCGTGTCCACTCGTCGTCGCTCCCGCCGGAAGTGTCCGGCCGCGCCTCAGCCGGTCCCGACGAGCCTCTCCCAGATCGCGCCGTCCCGCGAACCGAGCGGCGGGCGGATCGGCGCCCGCCCGGACCCTCTCCGGAGGCAGTACGCGCAGTCGGTGCCGTCGGTCCGGAGGCGGTCGTCCGATCCGTCCGGGCCGCCGTACCGCGACCGGTACCGCCGGCGGCCGTGTCGCGGTCCGCCTCGCGGGGCTCGCGGGGTCGCAGTGGCCCGGCGCGGGTGCGGGACAGGGGCGGGCCGCCACGCTCGGCGCTCGCGGCCGGGGCCTCCGGCGGGCCGTCGTCGGTCTCCGGCGGGGCGCGTACCCGGTGGCCGTCCAGGGCCGCTCGGTCTCCGTGTCCGCGTCGGGGACGGCCGCGGTGGACGTCCGTCGACGCGAGGGGCCGGTGCCGCCCCGCGGGCGAAGCGCCCGGTCCGTCTCCGGGACCTCGTCCTCCGTGCCCTCCGCGCCCTCCGCCTCCTCCGAACAGGGGCTTCTCGGCCACGAGACGGCCGCTGACGGTACGGCCTGCGGTACGGCCGGGGTCCGCCTCGCCCATCCCGCCGGTCCGGCCGGGGCCTCCCGTGTTTCGGCCGCGTGAACAGGTGGTCCCGGACGCGCCCGGGGGCACGGCACCCCCCGGGAGCGTGGGTACAGTCGGAAATCGGACGAGCCGGGGCGAAGGAGGCCGACGGAGCATGGCGGTGGACGAACTCGACACGCGGATCCTGCGGCTGCTGATCGAGCAGCCGAGGACCAGCGTGCGCGAGTACGCGCGGATCCTGGGGGTGGCGCGGGGCACCGTGCAGGCGAGGATCGACCGCCTGGAGCGGGACGGGGTGATCACGGCGACCGGGCCGGTCCTCTCCCCCGCCGCGCTGGGGCACCCGGTGCTCGCCTTCGTGCACGTCGAGGTGACGCAGGGTCATCTGGACGAGGTCGGCGACGCGCTCGCGGGCGTGCCGGAGATCGTGGAGGCCTTCTCCATCACCGGCGGCGGCGACCTCCTGGCCCGGGTGGTGGCGCGGGACGCCGGGCACCTGGAGGACGTCGTCCAGCGGTTGATCCAGCTGCCCGGGGTGGTCCGCACCCGCACCGAGATCGCGCTGCGGGAGCGGGTGGCGCACCGGCTGCTGCCGCTGGTCGAGGCGGTCGGACGGCGGTCGGGCACGGCCTGAGCCGCCCCTCCCCGACGGTCCGTCCCGGTGGGCCGGCGGCTGTCGCGGGCCGGCCCTCCACGCCTTGCAGGTGGGATTCCGTACGGCCTAGCGTGGCCGGCATGCAGTCCTACACCATCGGTCAGGCGGCACGCCTGCTGGGCGTCAGCCCCGACACGGCACGCCGCTGGGCCGACGCGGGCCGGGTCACCACCCACCGCGACGAGAACGGCCGCCGTCTCATCGACGGCCGCGATCTGGCCGCCTTCTCCGTCGAGGTCGGGCAGGGCGCCACCGGCGACGAGGAGGAACCGTACACCTCGGCCCGCAACGCCTTCCCCGGGATCGTGACCGCCGTCAAGCTCGGGGACGTCGCCGCCCAGGTCGAGATCCAGGCCGGCCCGCACCGGATCGTCTCGCTGCTCACCCGGGAGGCGGTGGAGGAGCTGGGCCTCGAGGTCGGCATGCAGGCCACCGCCCGTGTGAAGTCGACCAGCGTGCACATCGACCGGACCTGATCGCCGACGGCCCGGTCCCGAAGGGATATTCGCGAGCGCCGGGCGGGCTCCTGTGGCAGGGTGCGACGGTCCTGTCCCCCTGTGATCCGGAGCGTCCCGTGTCCCTGCCCGAGCGGCTCGTCCCCCTCCTCGACCAGTTCGACTTCGCCCGGCGGCGGCTCACCGACCGGCTGGCGGGACCGTCGATGGACAGCGGCAACGGGACGGACGTCGAGGTCGGTCCGATGACCGACGCGGAGTACCTCTGGGAGCCGGTGCCGGACTGCTGGTCCGTCCGGCGGCACGCCGACGGCCCGGGGCCGCGCGCGACCGTCCTGGTGGGCGCCGGCGAGTGGGGCCGGGACACCACCCCTCCGCCGCACCCCGCGCCGCCGCCGTTCACCACGATCGCCTGGCGGCTGAGCCACCTCTCCGAGATGCTCGCGCTCCGCGCCGACCACACGAACGGCAGCCGCCGCCTGACCCGTGACGACTTCCCCGTCGGCGGGGACGTCGCCACCGCCCTGCCGGCCTTCGACGCGGCCGCGACCGCCTGGCGCGAGGCGCTGCTGTCCGTCGACGACAAGGCGCTCGACACGGTGGGCCACTGCACCTACCCGCACGGCAGCGACCCGGAGAACCCCTTCCTGGAGATCGTCTGGTGGATGAACCAGGAACTCCTGCACCACGGGGCCGAGATCGCCCTCCTCCGCGATCTGTACCGGCTCCGCGCGTAGCGGGGTTCAGCGGATGGTGCGGGCGAGGAGCATCGCCACGTCGTCCTGGGCGGAGCCCGCGAGGAGCCGCCCGAGGACGTCGTCGCACAGCGTGTCCAGCGGCCGGTCCAGGGGCCGCAGCGCCTCGGCGAGCTGCCGCATGCCCTGGTCGAGGTCGCGGTCGCGGGCCTCGATGAGACCGTCCGTGTAGAGGACGAGGAGTCCGCCCTCGGGCAGGACGACCTCCTCCGTACCGAAGTCGTGCGCTCCGGTGCCCAGCGGGGTCCCGGGCGGTCCGTCGAGGAAGGTGATGGTGCCGTCCGGGGTGGCGACGGCCGGCGGCAGGTGGCCGGCGCGGGCGATGACCCAGCCACCGGTCGCCGGGTCGTGGACCGCGTAGACGCAGGTCGCCATCTCGTCCTCGCCCAGGTCGGCCACCACGGCGTCCAGGGAGCTGAGCATGCGGTCCGGCGCGATGTCGTGGCGGGCCAGGGTCCGTACCGCGGTGCGCAGTTGGCCCATGACGGCCGCCGCGTGGATGCCGTGGCCCATGACGTCGCCGATGACGAGACCCGTCCGGCCGCCGGGCAGCGCGATGACGTCGAACCAGTCGCCGCCGACGTCGTGGGAGCTGGCGGGGAGGTAGCGGCCGGTGAGTTCGAGGCCGGTGACGTCGGGGAGGGCGTTGTTGGTGAGGCTGCGCTGCAGGGTGAGGGCGGCCTCCCGCTGGGTGGTGTAGAGGCGGGCGTTGTCGATGTTGAGGGCGGCGCGGGCGACGACCTCGTCGATGAGGACGCAGTCCTGCGCGTCGAAGGGCTCACGGGTCTTCAGCCGGGTCACCGTGACCGCCCCGAGCACCTGTCCCCGGGCCACCAGGGGGACGAGCCGGGCCGAGCCGATGCGGGTGGCGAGGTAGGTGCGCAGGGCCTCGGCGCGCGGATCGGTGAAGAGCGCCGGGATGTCGGACGTGTAGAGGTTCGTGGGGCGTCCGTGCATGACCACCTGCTCGTACACGGAGTCGAGGGGGATCTGGAAGGTCTGGCCCGGGGCGAGGAGGGCCGTGGGCGCGGTCGGGTCGGGGAAGCGGGCCGCGAGCCGCCGCAGCACGCTCCGGGTGGAGTCCGCCGGATCGTCGGGTTCGAGGACGGACTCCAGCATCTGCACGTCGGCCGAGTCGGCGAGCTGGGGCACGAGGAAGCCGACGGCCTCCTCGGCGGTCTGCTTCAGGTCCAGGGTGGTGCCGATCCGGGCGCCGGCCTCGGCGAGCAGGGCGAAGCGCTGGCGGGCGCGCTCGACCTCGATGTGCGCCTCCTGGCTCTCGGTGATGTCGACGAGGGAGGCGATGAGCCCGAGCGGCCGTCGTTCGGTGCGGTCGACGAGCGGGGCGTACGAACAGGACCAGATGTGGTCCCGGTCGGGGTCGGCGGGGGTACGGCCGACCCGGCGGGCGTCCACCACGGCCGTACCGCTCTCCATGACCTGGCGCATGAGCGATTCGAGCCCGGCGGCGTTGACGCCGGGCACCACCTCGGTGAGCCGGTGGCCCACGTGCCGGGCGGCCGGCACTCCGTTCATCCGCGCCAGGGCGTCGTTGACGCGCAGGAAGCGCAGGTCGGGGCCGAGCAGGGCGAGCCCTATGGGCGACTGGGTGAAGAGGCTCTCCATCGCCGCCAGGTTCTCCCGCATCCGCAGGACCTCGGAGGTCTCCACCGCGATGAGCATCGCCCCCGGGCGTCCCTCCGGATCGGTGGCCGGGACGATCCACATCTCCATGGTGACCGTGTGGCCGTCGCGGTGGCGGACGGGCAGCGTGCCGACCATGGTCTCGCCCGACTGGACGCGATCGGTGAGCCGGTCGGCGAGTTCGCGGTTGGCGTCGGGAACGAGGAGCGGGGTCGCGAACCTTCCGAGGACGTGCTCCGGCCGGTGGCCGAGGAGGTCCTGCGCGGCGAGCGACCACTCGACGATGCGGCCCTCGGCGTCCTCCCGCCAGAGGGCGATCGGCAGCAGCTCGCGGAGCACGCCCGCGTCCCCGACGGCCGCCCGGGGCGGCTGCGGGACCCTGCTCGACGACTGATGAGTCTCCAACGCCTCGACCTACGCATCGGCCCGGCCCCGGGGGGCGCAATCCCTACCGAATCACCCTAGCCGAGGAGCCGGGGGCGGGCTCTGCGCAGTGCGGCCGATCGGTAGGGGCCGCTGCCCCCGCCCGGGTCGGGGGACGCCGCGGGTCCGGTGCCGGTGCCAGTGCCGGTGCGGGTGCCGGTGCCGGTGCGGGTGCGGGTGCTAATGACGGGTCGGGTGCGGGCGTGGGCCTGGAAGGCGCGGGCCCGTTCCTCGACGGCCCGCTCCGGGGCCTCAGGGGTGCGAGGACCCCCTTGGGGTTTCAGGGGCGGTCCGGGCCGCTCGGGGCTTCACGGGTGCGGGGCTTCACGGGTGCATCCGGGCCCCCTTGAGGATCTTGTCGACCGCGTTGCGCGGCCCGTACACGGCGAGGCCCGCCAGATCGAGCCGGCCCGTGCCCACGGCCCGTACGGCGGCGCGGTTGTCGCGGTCGTTGCCGGTGGCGAAGAGGTCGGTGGTGAACACCGCCCGGGGCAGCGAGCGGGAGAGGGCGCGGCCGTGCGCGGCGGTCAGCGTCTCCCTGGTCCCCTCGAAGACCAGGACGGGCTGCCGGAACATCGGCAGGTAGGGGGTGTCGTCGGCGTCGGCGTACGGTTCGCCGATCACCTCGGGGAGCTCCGTGCCGAGTCCGCTGACCAGGAAGGCCGTCACGTTCAGCCGCTGCCAGGTCTCCAGGTCCTCGCGCAGCAGCACGGCGATCTTGGTGTCGAAACGTACGGGCGTGTCGTCGGTCGTCGTCATGCTCCGAGACTGCCGCCGGCCCCGCCGCGCGGTCTTGTACATTCCTTGCATGGTGGCCCGCACGTGACCCGGCAGCAGGTTTCGGCGTGGCGCCCGCGCGTACCGGGCGTCGTGGAGGTGTTCCACGCCCGTTTCACCGAGCACGCGTACCCGATGCACGTGCACGACGTGTGGACCCTGCTCATCGTCGACGACGGCGCGGTCCGCTACGACCTCGACCGGCACGAGCGCGGCACTCCCGGCGACACGGTGTCCCTGCTCCCGCCGCAGGTCCCGCACAACGGCTCGCCCGCCACCTCCGACGGCTTCCGTAAACGGGTCCTGTACCTGGACCTGACCCAGCTGGACGAGAGCTTCATCGGTCCGGCGGTCGACGCGCCCGACCTGGTCGACCCGCTGCTGCGGCGCCGCGTCGGGCAGCTGCACACCGCGCTCGCGGAGCCGGGGGGCGAACTGGAGGCGCAGAGCCGCCTCGCCCTCATCGGCGAGCGGCTGCGCGGCCATCTGCGGCCCCGGCTCGTCACGCCCGCGCGCGAAGCCGGTCCCGGCGTGGCGCACGGCCTGCGGGAGCTCCTCGACGCGCGTCTCGTCGAGGGCGTGACCCTGGACGAGGCCGCCCGGCAGCTCCACGCCCACCCCGCTCATCTCGTACGGGCGTTCAGCGGCGCCTTCGGCATCGCACCGCACCAGTACCTGACGGCCCGTCGGATCGACCGGGCCCGTCGCCTGCTGCTCGACGGGCGGCCGCCGGTCGAGGTGGCGGCCGCGACCGGGTTCTGCGACCAGTCGCACCTGAACCGTTCGTTCAAGCGGATCGTGGGCACCACCCCGGGGCGCTTCGCCCGGACGCGCGGGGGCCCGTCGCCGCTCTCGTGAGCGAGCGGCGGACGCCGGGCCCGCGTGCCGCGCGGGCCGGGCCCGCGGTGCTCGACGGACTGCGCGAGGCCCGCACCGGGTCCCGTACCGGTCCGGATCCTGCCCGGGACGCCCCGGGGCGGCATCGAGGCGGTCCGGCTCGGGAACCCCTACCCGCCCCGCCACGTTATACCCCCCAAGGGTATACAGAGGAGAGGTTCCGTGACCACGAGAAGACTGACCGCGCTCGCCCCCGAACAGGCACCCGGCCGCGCCCGCGAGCTGCTGACCGACATCGTCGAACGACACGGCTCCGCCGGCGAGATGGTGTCCACGATGGCGCACTCGCCCGCGCTGCTCGACGGCTATCTCAGCCTCTCGCGCGCCATGAAGCGGGTGAAGATCCCCCGCGCCCTGAGCGAGAAGCTGTCCCTCGCCGTCCAGGAGTGGATCGGCTGCGGCACCTGCCGCGAGGCGCACCAAGAGGCCGGGCGCGCGGCGGGACTGACCGAGGCCGACGTCGAACTCGCCCGCCAGGGCACGTCGACCGACCCTCGCGAGGCCGCCCTCATCGGCCTCGCCCTGCGGGTCCTCGCCGAACCGGGTTCGCTCTCGGACGAGGACGTCGCCGAGGTGCGGGCGCACGGCTGGAGCGACCGGGTGATCGCCGAAGTGGTCGGCGTGGTCACCCTCAACCTGCTCACCGGTGCCTTCAACCTCCTCGCGGGCATCCAGCCGCGGCGCGAGGACTGACGGACGGTCCCGGCCGGCGTCCTCGCGGCTCCCCCGGGCGGCTCACGGAGCCGCCTCCCCGGGGGGCCGGGCCCGTCCGGCGGCCCCGCGGCCGGCGCGGGGTTCCGCCTGGTCCGCGAACACGCCGGAGAGGATCGTGCGGGCGACCCGCAGGAGCTCCGCGACCTGCGGGCTCGTCAGCGCGTAGTACACGGCCGTGCCCTCGCGCCGGGCGACGACCAGGTCGGCCCGGCGCAGCACGGCCAACTGCTGCGAGAGGTAAGCCGCTTCGACGCCGATGTCGCGCAGCATCTCGGCGACCCCGTGCTCACGCTCGCTGAGCAGCTCCAGGACCCGGATGCGGACGGGATGTCCCAGCGTCTTGAAGAACTCCGCCTTCCGTCGGTAGAGGGGCGTCCTCATCGCACCCACCCCGCGCCTCGCGTCGACCCGGCACTCTGCACCATGCCCCCATCCTCGCCCCTGCGGGCGGCGAGCGGTGCGCGGCCTCAGGAGGCCGGGGGTGCCGTGAAGGTGACCTCGGCGGCCGTGACGGTGGTCTCGGCGTCGCCCCCGAGGGCGTACGCCGCGACGCGGGAGACCGTCGCGGCCGGCACGGCCCCGCCGATGCCCGGCACCGCCGGGATGTCCTGCGTCGCGTGGGCGTCGTGCGGGACGACGACCCGGTAGCCGAGGGCCAGGGCCGTACGGGCCGTCGCCTGCACGCACATCTCCGACATCACGCCGCAGACGGCGACCGCCCGTACCCCCGCGCCGGTGAGCACGGCCCCCAGCGCGGTCTCCTGGAAGCCGTCGTCGTGGGGCTTGCGGATCACGAGCTCGGTGGGTCCGGGCTCCACGGGGTGGTGCAGCTCCCAGCCGGGCGTGTGCGGTTCGTCCTCGGCGCCGGGCGGCCCGTCGTTCTGCAGGTGGACGACGAACGCCCCGTCCCGCCGGGCCCGTGCGATCAGTCCGGTCGTCCGGTCGACGAGCCGGTCGGCGGCGGGCACGGCCCCGCGGCCGGTGACGAAGGCCGACTGCACGTCGACGACGATGAGGGCATCCACGGGCTGCGCGCGCTGGGTCATCCGGTCATCATCACGTCCACGGGCCCGGCCCGCCACGGGGTTTCGGCCCGCCGGACGGCCGCGAACCCCCCGCGCGCACGCCCCGACCTGCGGGTAGCCTCACGGGTCGGGAGCAAGGGGGATCCGCATGTCCGAGTTGACGACGTCCGAGTGGTGGGAGCTGCTGCCGGAGGGCGTCCGCGACGAGATCGACGGCTACGTCCTCCAGGACCGCCGGTTCCGGGCGGTGCGGATCGTCTGGGAGGTCTGCCGGGGCCGTGGTCTGGGACTCCACGGGGCGGAGCTGGTCGTCCACGACCGGTACCTCCACCACGGCGACCGGGTCGCGCGCACCCCGCTCAGCCCCCTCGACCTGGAGTCGCTGGCCGCCCGTGCCTCCGGCTGCCCGGGGCCGGTGGCCGCGATCGAGGCGATCTGGGACGGCGACACCGTCCACGACTGGTTCGTGGTCCTCCTGGCCGTCTCCACCGAACCCGCCGCCGAGCACCGCCTCGCCACGATCTACCACGAGACGGCCGTACGGCACCTGGGCGAGGCGGCAGGCGCGAAGTCGCTCCATCCGGCGGCCGCGGCCGCCCAGGCGGCGGGCCGGGCGCTGGCCGAACGCCTCTCGGTGCCCTTCCACTTCGCGAGCCCGGACACCCCGGACGACGAAGCGCCGCGCCGGCGGCCATGAGCCCGGCCCGGATCGGCCCGGTCGTGGGCCCGCCCGCGGCCCCCCGTCTCGAACGGGGAGCGGACAGCGGCCCTGGCAGACTTCCTCCGCACCCACAACCGCCACCGCTGCCGCACCGCACTACACCCGACGGACACCCGCCCGACGCCCGTGTTCACAACGCCGCGGGTCAACACACCTAGGAGTTACCTCGTGTCCACAGGACTCAGACAGTTGCGTCTCGCCGCGCTCAACATCGACGGCGTGTTGCTCAACGACACCTTCAGTCCGGTCATCCACCACTTCGTCGTGAGCCGGGGCGGCACGTACACCGCCGAGGTGGAGCGGAACATCTTCTCCCAGCCCCAGCGGGCGGCCAGCGCCTACCTGGCCGGCGTGGTGAACGTGCCGATGACGGCGCAGCAGGCCCTGGAGGCCTACTTCGTCGAGCGTGACGCCCATCTGCGCGAGGACCCGGTGCGGCTGGTCGACGGCGCCGTCGACCTGGTGCGCCGCCTGAGGGGCCTGGGGCTGAGCACGATCTGCTACGGAGGGCTGGGCAAGGAGCACTTCGACCGCTTCCTGGGGGAATGGGCGCACCTCTTCGACGGTCCGGGGTACGTGTGCACCAACGACTTCCGCCCCGGCATCCGTGAGATCACGACCGAGGTCTTCGAACTCTCCTACGACCAGGTGGTGTTCATCGACGACGTGGCCCGCGTCGCCGAGAGCGCGAAGGAACTCGGCGTTCCCTTCATCGGCCACCCCAGCACCTTCGAGCACAGCCATCAGCGTCAGCTGATGAAGGACGCCGGTGTGCGGCACCTCGTGGACTCGCTGCACGCCATCGACGAGGCGATGCTGCGCACCGTCGACGCCGAGGCCGCCTCCGGCGGCGTCTGGGCCCCTTCGACCGAGGGTCTCGCACCGGCATAGGCGCGAGTGGGCCCACAGGTTTTCCCTTCTCTCACGAATCGCATGAATCAAACGAAAACAGGGGGTATGGGGCGGTGAACGAGGGCACGAGTGGAACGGGCGGTCTGCTGAGGGGCAGGGTCGCCATGATCACCGGGGCTTCCAGCGGCATCGGCGCGGCGGCGGCCCGGCTGTTCGCCGCCGAGGGGGCGGCCGTGGTGCTGATGGCGCGGCGCGAGCGCGAGCTGAAGGAGCTGGCCGCCCGGATCGACGCCGGGGGAGGCCGGGCGCTGGCGGTACGGGGCGACGTCACGCGCTCCGAGGACGTGCGCCGCGTGGTGGACGCGGCGGTGGAGACGTTCGGACATCTGGACGTGGCCTTCAACAACGCCGGCTGGGGAACGGCCGGCACCGACCTGCACGAGACCGAGGACGCGGTCTTCGACCAGGTGATGGACGTGAACGTGCGCGGCGTGTGGAACTGCCTGCGCCACCAGGTCCCCGCGATGCTCGCCCACGGATCCGGCTCCGTCGTGAACACCGCCAGCACGGCGGGCGTGGTGGCGACCGGTGCCGGAGCGCCCTACGTGGCGGCCAAGCACGCCGTGATCGGCATGACGAAGGCCGCCGCGGCCGAGTACGGCGAGCGCGGCATCCGGGTCAACTCCCTGGTGGTCGGCTGCACCCGGACCGAACTCATCGAAGGGGCGATCGCGGCCCACCCCCACCTGGAGGAGGCCTTCGTCACGCGCCAGATCCAGAAGCGCATGGCGGATCCCGAGGAGGTCGCCCAGGCCGCGCTCTGGCTGGCCGGCCCGCGTGCCTCGTTCGTCACGGGCAGCGCGCTGGCCGTGGACGGCGGGCTGACCGCGATCTGAGATCCCGGAGCTGACGGCCCGTCGGGCGGACGGGAGAGGTCCGCCCGAGGGGCCGCCGGCGAGCGGCTCCGGGCCTCGCGGTCACCGCGACGGGGTCGACCGGTCGGGGACGAGTGGCCGGTGACGAACGGTGACGAACAGTCGGCGACAAGAGGTCGGTGACGAGCGGTCGGCGGCGGAATCAGGGTTCCCGGCTCTCCGCCCACTGCCAGAAATCGACCATCATCCGCTCGTACCGGATGCCGAACTCCAGCGCCTCCCGCTGTCAGCGCGTCAGCGGCTCGCCGACGTCCCGCGCCAGTCCCTCGTACTCGTCCAGGGCCCTGCGGTGCTCGTCGATCTGGATCGGCGCGTGGACGCGCGGACTGGCGCCGAACCACAGCTTGAGGACGCCCCGTTCGCGGGCCTCGACCGGCACGAAGGAGGGGTCGGACAGCCAGCCGCGCAGTGCCGCCGTCCCCTCCTCCGTGAGGCTCATCAGGCGCCGGTTGCGGCCACCCGGCTGCCGTACCTCCGACAGCAGCCCCGCCGCCAGGAGCCGGTCGCACTGCGCGTACACCTGCGCGTGCGGCATGGACCAGAACGGGGCCACCGTCCGCGCGGCCTCCGCCTTCACGTCGTACGGACTGGCCTCGCCCAGCTTGTCGATGATGCCGAGCACGAGGAAGGAGGGCGTGGTCAACCGGACTTCAGACATGCGGCGACCGTATCCCCCCTTCCCGCCCTACTCCGCCCGCAGCGCCCGCGCCGTGGCCGTGCGGGCCGCCCAGCCGGCCGGAAGCAGCGCGCCGGCCGTCGCGATCACGACGCCCGCCGTCGCGAGGAGCACCAGCAGCGGCGTCCCGTACACGTCGATGTCGGCGGGCGGGATCGTGGTGCCGACCGCACGGCCCATCGCCGGCATCACCCGGCCGTGGAGGGCCACGCCGAGCGGCACGCCGACGAGGCCCGACAGGAGGCCGAGGATGCCGGCCGACGTGAGGACCTGCGCGACCGTCTGCCCCGGGGTCATCCCCAGGGCCTTGAAGACGCCCAGGTCACGGACGCGGTCGCGGGTCTCGAGGACCACCGTGTTCAGCACGCCCAGGCAGGCGACGACGACCATCATCAGGGTCAGCATGACGACCAGGGCCTGCATCGCCCGGATGACGCTCGACTTGCTCCCCTCCGTGACGGCGGCCTCCGCCCCGAGCGGTGTCACGGCCGCGTCGAGGCGCTCCGCGTAGCGCGCCGCGTCCGTGCCGGCGGCGACGGTCACGGCGAACTCGGCGGGCTGGTGGCGGGCCCGGAGCGCGGCGACGGACGCCGCTCCGGTGCGCAGGGTCATGCCGTCGTCGCCCAGGTCGAAGACCTCGCCGACGATCCGCAGCCGGACCGTGCGGCCCCGTTCGGAGAGGGTGACCGTGCCCCCGACGCGGACCCCGGTGGCGCGCAGGAACCGGGTGGCCGCGACGGCCTCCCCGGCGGCCCCGAACCAGCGGCCGGAGACCATCGTGTGGCGGCTGCCGGCCGTGTCCCCTTCGTACACGACGACGGGCGCGCCTCCCTTGAGCCCTGCCACCTCCAGCTGGGCGCGGGCGGTCCGGTACCACGAGTCCGTCCCCGGGAGCGCGGCGATCGCCGCCGCCACGGCGGCCGGGTCGGCGGGCCTGCCCGGCAGGGGCACCGGATCGCCGGGGTTCCCCCGGGGCGGGGCGACCGTGTGGACGGTGACGTCGCCGCCCCGGTCCGGATCGCCGTCGGTCCTGACGGCGACGAGGGTGCTGCCGAGTCCGACGGCGAAGGTCACCGCGAGGGCTCCGAAGGTCACCGCGGCGGCCGTGCTCGCCGCGCGCGCGGGGCGGGCGAACGGCGCGGCGAGGCCCAGGACGACGGGCAGGGGCAGCGGCAGACGCCCGAGCAGGCCGCGGATCGCGCGCCCCCGGCCACCGCCGGTGGCGGGACCCATGCGCAGGACCGTCGCGGTCGGCAGACGGGCGGCGCGCAGGGCGGGCCCGAAGGCCGTGCCGGCCACGAGGACGAGGGCTCCGGCCGGTACGACGAGGTCCACCCAGGCGGGAATGAGGACCTCCGCCGTGCCGTACACCTCGGCCACCTCCGCCATGAGGGGGACGCCGAGCGCGTTCCCGAGGGCGACGCCGAGCACGGCCCCGACGGTTCCCGGGACGAGGGCCTGGGCAACGTAGGCGCGGCCCACCTGGAGCGGGGTGAAGCCGAGGGACTTGAGGATCCCGATCCGGCGGGTCGCGGCGCCGACCGCGCCGCTCACCACGATGCCGATGACGAGGACCGACATCGCCAGGCCGAGGAGGGCGAAGGCGGTGACGAAGGGCACGAAGGCGGCCGTGTTCTGGCGCGCGGTCTCCCGCACGTCGAGGTACGAACGGCTGCCGGTGACCGCTCCGGCCGGTGCGGCGGCGGTGACGGCCTTCCGGCCGGCCGTCACGTCGGCCGCGGTGTCGGCGGTGGTGAGCCGGTAGAGCATCTGGAGCGCGTGGGGCCGGCCGCCCGTGAGCGCCGTGAGCTGCCCGGGCACGACCCAGGCGTCGGCGCTCTCGCCGGCCGACTCGGCGATGCCCACCACCGTGAGGGCGGCGCCCTCCGCGGACAGTCGCGTCCCGAGGCCGGAGGCCGGCGGCACGGAGCCGCGTTCCAGGACGATCTCGCCGGGGGCCGAGGCCCACCGGCCCTCCGTCAGGCCCACCGCGTCCACGGGTCCCGCGGCGGAGGCCCGGCCGACGACCGTCAGCGGGGGCGGTGCGAACCCGGGCGGGGCCGCCCTGTCCGCGTCGAGGCGCAGGGAGGTGACGGCGAAGGGGCCCGAGGCCGCGGCCACCCCGGACGCGCGGGCGGTGGCGGCGAGCCGCTCCGGTGTGACGGCCGATCCGTCGAACAGCACGGTCAGATGGGCACCGTGCTGCCGGGCGAAGGCCCGGTCGAAGGGGGCGCCGGAGGCGACGAGGAGGCCGAGCGCGAGGACGGCGGAGGCGACGGAGAGCAGCGTGGTCAGGACCATCACGGCGGTCTGCGTACGGCGCCGCCCGATCCCGGCGCGCACGACGCGGCCCAGGGCCCCGCCGCTCGGGGCGAGGAACCGCGCACGCGCGGGCCCGCCGCCGCTCCCGCCACCCGGGGCGGGGGAATGCGCGCCCACGGGCCCGCCGCGCGCTCGGCCCGTGCCGGCGGGGCGCGCGCTCACCGGGCCACCGCCGGGACGTCGCGGGTGACGCGGCCGTCGACGAGTTCGATCGTGCGCGTCGCGCAGGCCTCGGCGAGCGCGAGGTCGTGGGTGACGAGGACGATCGTCTGGCCGTCGGCGTTGAGGGCACGCAGGAGGTCGCGGACCTCCGCGCCCGACGCGGTGTCCAGGGCTCCCGTGGGCTCGTCGGCGAGGAGCAGCGGGGGGTGGTTCATCAGGGCGCGGGCGACGGCGACGCGCTGCCGCTCGCCCCCGGAGAGACGGCCGGGGTGCACGCGCGCGTGCCGGGCGACGCCGAGCCGGTCGAGGAGTTCGGCGGCGCGCGCCGAGGCCCGGGCGCGGGGCGTCCCGGCCAGCTGGGCGGGGAGCAGCACGTTGTCGAGGACGGTGAGGTCGTCGAGGAGGTTGAAGAACTGGAAGACCATGCCGATGCGGCTGCGCCGGTAGCGGGCGGAGGCCGTCTCGCTCAGCCGGTCGACGCGCAGTCCGTCCACGGTCACCCGGCCGGTGCTGGGCCGGTCCAGGCCGGCGAGGAGGTTGAGCAGGGTCGACTTGCCGCTGCCGGAGGGGCCGAGGACGGCGAGCGACTCCCCTCGCGCCACCCGCAGGTCGAGACCGGCGAGCGCCGCAGGCCCGTCCTCGTACGTCCTGCCGACCTCGCTCAGTTCGATGAGGGGCTCGGCTTCGGATGGGGTCATGGGCCCTCCAGGGCTCGCGGGGGACGGGGTCGCCCCGACGCTAGGAGGGGTCCGGCCGGGGGCGCGTCGGCCGTGGTGGCGAAGATCCGTACCGTGTGCGGAGGAGGCACGGGCGGGTCGTCCCCGCGATGTACGCCGCGGGGACGGTGCCCTGGTCCTCAGGGCCGATTCGGCCCGGCGTCCCCACTTGGCACACTGCCCCGGTGAGCAGGTACGAGGAATTCATGGGCCGGATACGCGGGTCGCGGACCATCGGCGCGCCGCCCCCGCTGTCCCGCTGGGCGTGGACGGCCGACGGGCTGCTCGCGCTGTCGCTCGCGGTCGCCACGATCGTCGGGAACCTGAACCGTTCGTACGTGGAGCTCCGGCCCGATCTGATCGGGAGCAAGACGCCCGTGCCCGGGCAGCTCCCGTCCCCGCCCGCCCTCCCGGACCTGCCGGGGGTTCCGGACGGGCCGCGCCCCGTGCCCGCCGTGGAGCACGTGCTGCCGCCGGTGGAGGCCTGGGAGATGGTGGCGGCGGTGCTGACCGCGCTGCCGCTGGTGCTGCGGCGCCGCTTCCCGCTGGCCGTCTACTGGGTGGTGACGGTCGCCGCGGTGGTCCTGCACCTGGGGGACGCGGCGGACGACGCCACGCGGATCACCTTCGCCTCGGGGCTCGTCGCGGCGTACAGCGCGGCGATGTACAGCCCGCACCGCAAGTCGGTGGCGGTCTCGCTCCTGGCCGGTGCGCTGCTCTACGCGGTCTTCCCGCTGGTCCCGGACGTCGACGGCGACCTGGTGCCCGTCCTCGTCCTGCTGCCGCTCGCCCTCGCCTCGCACGGCGTCCACCTCTGGCGGGAGCGGGAGCGGACGCTGCGCGCGGAGCAGGAGGCGGCGCTGCGCCGGGCGGTGGAGGCGGAGCGGTCCCGGATCGCCCGGGAGCTGCACGACGTGGTCACCCACAACGTGAGCATGATGACGATCCAGGCCGGTGCCGCGCGCACGGTCCTGGCCACCTCGCCGGAGCAGGCCCGGGAGGCGATGCTCGCGGTGGAGGCGGCCGGGCGGACGGCGATGTCGGAACTGCGGCACGTGATGGGACTGCTCACGATGGCCGCGGACGGTCCCGGTCCGGCCGCCGACGCGGCGCTCGCCCCGCAGCCCGGCCTCGGCCGTCTGACGGAGCTGACGGACCGGGTGCGCTCCTCCGGGATGCCGGTGGAGGTGGCCGTGCGGGGCGTGCCGGTGGAGCTGCCGGCGGGGGTGGACCTGGCCGCGTACCGGGTGGTGCAGGAGGCGCTGACGAACGCGGTGAAGCACGCGGACGGCGCGCGGGTGTCGGTGACGGTGGAGTACGGGACGGACCGGCTGCGGGTGGAGGTGTCCGACACGGGCGGGCGCCGGCTGCGGACGGCGGAGCCGGGCGGGGGCCACGGGCTGCTCGGCCTGCGGGAACGGCTCGCGGTGTACGGCGGTACGCTCGACGCCGGCAGCCGCCCGCACGGCGGATACCGGGTCCGTGCGGTGATTCCGTGGGAGGTTCCGTGACCGTGGCCGACGCCCCGCGCGTGGTGATCGTCGACGACCAGGCGCTGGTGCGGACCGGTTTCCGGATGATCCTCGCCGCCGACGGCATCGACGTGGTCGCGGAGGCCGCCGACGGCGACGCGGCGGTGGCGGCGGTCCGCAGGACCCGGCCGGACGTGGTCCTGATGGACATCCGGATGCCGGGCACGGACGGCCTGGAGGCCACGCGCCGCATCCTCGCGGACGAGACGGCGCCGCCGAGGATCGTCGTCCTCACCACGTACGACCTCGACCAGTACGTGTACGCGGCGCTCGCGGCGGGCGCGAGCGGCTTCCTGCTCAAGGACGTCACCCCCGAACACCTGACGGCGGCGGTGCGGCTCGTCCGCTCCGGGGACGCCCTGCTCGCCCCGGCGATCACGCGGCGCCTGGTGGAGCGCTTCGCCGCGCCCGGTACGGGTGCGGGGTCCCGGCCCGCCCCGCACCGCGAACTGGCCACGCTCACCCCGCGCGAGCTGGAGGTCCTGGAGGCCCTGGCGCGCGGCCACACCAACGCCGAACTGGCGGCGCGCTTCCGGCTGAGCGAGGCGACGGTGAAGACGCACGTCGCCCGCATCCTCCAGAAGCTCCGGCTGCGCGACCGGGCCCAGGCGGTGATCGCCGCCTACGAGACGGGTCTCGTCACGCCGGGTTCGGACGGCAGCGGAACCGCCGGCCTGGGCGGGGCGGGCTGAGCGACCGGACGCGGCAGGCCGACGGGGTCCGGCAGGCCCGCCGGGCGCGACCCGCCTTCCGGACCCGGCGGTCCGAACGGATCCGGCCGACCGAGCAGGTCCGGCTCTCCGAACGGATCCGGCCGGCCGACGGCCGCGTCCGGCTGGTCGAGGAGGTCCGGTGGCCCCGGCTCGGGGCGGAGGACATCGGTCAGCGCGGTCAGCCGGATGAGCCGCAGGATCCACGGCTGGTCGCAGACGAGCCGCCAGCGCGCACCGCGCCGGTGCATGCGCCCGGCGCAGTGCGCGAGGAGCCCCAGTCCCGTGGCGTCGCAGAAGGAGAGGCGCCGGATGTCGACGGTCAGGGCGTCGGACTCCCTGACGAGGGCGTCGAGCTCGGGCCGCAGGTGCCGCACCAGGACGAGGTCGAGCTCGCCCCGGAGGGCGGCGACCGTGAGACCGCCGGTCGAGCGGACGACGAGGTACGGGTCGTGACGGGGGATCAACTGCATCGGACGCTCCACAGGGTGGCTCCATGTGTCACGTCGAGCGTGGCCGTCCCGTCGCCGGGAGGGACGTTTCGCCTCGACCGCTGTCACCTGAATCGGTGAAGATCCGCCCCTCTTTCTCTCGTTCGGGCGTACGTGACCCGGACATGTGGACGAAGACGGCGGAGGGGCCGTCCGCGCGTTCACGCGGACGGCCCCTCCTCCGAGCCGGCGGGAGGCTCAGCCCGCGAACCGGGCCATCCACGCCTCGACCTCGGCCGAGGAGCGCGGCAGACCGGCCGACAGGTTCTCGTGGCCCTCCTCGGTGACGACCAGGTCGTCCTCGATCCGGACGCCGATGCCGCGCCACTCCTCGGGCACGGTCAGGTCGTCCGGCTGGAAGTACAGGCCGGGCTCGACCGTGAGCACCATGCCCGGCTCCAGGACGCCGTCGACGTACTCCTCCGTGCGGGCCTGCGCGCAGTCGTGGACGTCCAGACCGAGCATGTGTCCGGTGCCCGCCATGGTGAAGCGGCGCTGGAGGCCGAGCTCGTACGCGCGGTCGACGGGGCCCTCGATGAAGCCCCACTCGACGAGCCGGGCCGCCAGGTGACGCTGGGAGGCCTCGTGGAAGTCGCGGTACGGGGCGCCCGGCTTCACCGCGGCCATGCCCGCCTCCTGGGCCTCGTACACCGCGTCGTACACCTGGCGCTGGACCGGGGTGAAGGTGCCGCTGATGGGGATCGTGCGGGTGACGTCGGCGGTGTAGAGGGAGTGCGTCTCCACGCCGGCGTCGAGGAGGAGCAGCTCGCCGGGGCGGACCGGGCCGTCGTTGTCCGTCCAGTGCATGATCGTGGCGTGGTCGCCGGCGGCACAGATCGAGCCGTAGCCGACGTGGTTGCCCTCCAGGCGGGCGCGCCGGAAGAAGGTGCCCTCGATCCACCGCTCGGACGAGGCGATCGCCCGGGAGAGCTCGGCGACGCAGTCGACGAAGCCCCGCACGGTGGAGTCCACCGCCTTGCGCATCTCGCCGAGCTCCCACTCGTCCTTGACGAGCCGGAGCTCGCTGAGGGCGCCCTCCAGCTCGATGTCGCGCTCCTCGTCGGTGGTGACGGCGGCTTCGAGGGCCGGGTCGACGCCGCGGACGATCCGGGTCGGCACGCCGGAGCCGGCGGCCAGGTCCTCGGCGATGGTGCGGACGTCGCGGCAGGGCAGGCCGAGGACGGTCGCGGACTCGGCGAGGGAGCGGCGGCGGCCCATCCACAGCTCGGCGGTGTAGCCGATCCAGAACTCGTCGTTGTCGCGGCTGTCGCGGGGCAGCTGGTAACAGTAGGCGTCGTGGCCGCCGTCGGCGCGGGGTTCCAGGACGAGCGCGCCGTCACGGGCCTGGTCGCCGGTCATGTGCACGTAGCCGGAGTACGGGCGGAACGGGTAGTTGTCGTCGTTGGAGCGGTACTTGAGGTTCCCCGAGGGGACGATCAGACGCTCACCGGGGAAGAGGGCGGAGAGCGCGGCACGGCGCTCGGCCGCGTACGGGGCCTGCTCGGCCGGTTCGAGGTCGTGCCGCTCGGTGTCCGCCCACCCCGTCCTCATCAGGGCGGAAAGCTCTTCGGAGACGCCGTTGTAGAGGCCGTTCTTGCGACCCATCGCCACGTCCTGCACCTTCTTCCAAGTACGTTCTCGGCCGCCGCTCGTCGACGGCACCCGGACGGTACTCCGCGCCGGGCCCGCCGGGTGCCCGGATCGGTCAGTGGCACGGATCGGCCACACCCCGGGCGGTGCGGGCGGCGGGGGCGGACCGATAATGCGGTCCATGGCGAACGCGAAGCTCGGTGAGGCGCTCCGGCTGCTCGGGATCGGCGACGAGGCCCGCCGGGTCTACATCCGGCTCCTGGACCTCGGTCCCGCACCGCTGAGCGCGATCGGCTCCGCGGCCGGTCTCGACGGTGCGGAGCTGTCCGCGGCGTACGGGGAACTGGTCGACGCGGGCCTGGCGAGTCCCGCGGTGCAGGCTCCCGACCTGGTGGCTCCGGTGCCGCCCGCCGCGGGCCTGGAGATCCTGGGGCGGCACCGGGCGGCCGAGCTCGACGAGTCGCGGATCACCGTCGGCGGCGCCTTCGAGTCGTTCCGGCGGCAGCGGCTCGCCGCCTACCACGACGACCTCGTGGAGGTGGTGACGGGGGACGCGGTGGGCCCCCGCATGCGGCACGCCTGGGCCAGCGCGCGCGAGGAGATCCGGCAGCTGGACTCTCCCCCGTACTTCCCGCTGCCGAGCGCCACCGACGACGCCCTCGCGACCCTGGCGCGCGGGGTGACCCAGCGGGTCGTCTACTCGCAGGCGTCGCTGGAGTATCCGGGACAGCTGGAGGAGGCGATCGAGCCCTGCGTGGAGGCGGGTGAGCAGGCGCGGGTGCTGCCGTCGGTGCCGGTGAAGCTGGTGATCATCGACGAGGCGTACGCCATGGTCTCGCTCTCCATCAAGGAGGCCGACGTGCACAACAGCATGCTGGTGGTGCAGCCGTGCGGCCTGCTGTCGGCGCTCGTGGCGCTGTTCGAGCAGACCTGGCAGAGCGCGCTGCCGCTGCACGGCCGTTCCGTGCGGCCGGCCGGGCTGCTGCCGGCCGACCGCCGGCTGCTGCGGCTGCTCGCGGGCGGCGCGAGCGACGAGGTCATCGCCCGGGAGATCGGGGTCAGCCGCCGCACGCTCTTCCGCCGCGTCCAGGTCCTCATGGCCCGGCTCGGCGCCACGAGCCGCTTCCAGATGGCGCTGCAGGCGCAGCGCCAGGGCTGGCTCTGACGCGTCCGGTCAGGTCAGGTGCCGCCGGAGGAAGGTGTGCACGAGGGCGCTGTTGTGGGCGGCCTGTTCGTTGTCCCCGGCGCCCGCGTGGCCGCCGCCGGTGTTCTCGTGGAACAGCACGGGATGGCCGAGTTCCCGTAGCCTCGCCGCCGTCTTGCGCGCATGGCCGGGGTGGACGCGGTCGTCGCGGGTGGAGGTCATCAGGAGCACCGGCGGGTAGGCCCGGTCGGCCGCGAGCCGGTGGTACGGGGAGAGTTCGCGCAGGTGGGCGAGGTCGGCCGGATCGTCCGGGTCGCCGTACTCGGCGATCCAGGACGCGCCCGCGAGGAGCTTGTGGAAGCGGGTCATGTCGAGCAGCGGGACCTGCGCGACGATCGCCCCGAAGAGCTCCGGGTACCGGGTGAGCATCGCGCCCATGAGCAGGCCGCCGTTGCTGCCGCCCGACGCGCCGAGCCGGTCCGGGGTGGTGACGCCCCGCGCGACGAGGTCCTCGGCGACGGCCGCGAAGTCCTCGAAGGCGCGCGGCCGCCGCGCGCCGAGCGCTGCCTGGTGCCAGTCCGGGCCGTACTCGCCGCCGCCCCGGATGTTCGCGATGACGTACGTGCCGCCGCCCTCCAGCCACGCCCGGCCGGTGACGGCTCCGTAGTAGGGGGTGAGGGAGACCTCGAAGCCGCCGTAGCCGTAGAGCAGGGTGGGGCCGGGGCCGGTGACGGCGTGGTCGGGGCCGATGACGAAGTAGGGCACGCGGGTGCCGTCGGGAGAGGTCGCGAAGTGCTGCTCCACCGTGAGGCCGGCGGTGTCGAAGCGGTCCGGGGCCTGCTTGAGGACCTCCGTGTCGCCGCCGATGCGGCCGCGGTGGAGGCTGGAGGGCTGGAGGAAGCCGGACACGTCGAGGAAGTACTCGTCGGAGACGTCCGGGTCCGTGTCCACGACGCCGACGGCGGACAGCGGCGGGACGCCGACGAGCGGGGTGCGCGTCCAGCCGGCGCCGTCGCGGCCCGGGGTGAGGACCTCGACGTGGGCGCTGACGTCCCGCATCGTCTCCAGGATCAGGTGGTGCCGGGTCCAGGAGTGCCCGGCGAGGGCCGTCCGCGCGTCCGGGGTGAACAGCACCTCGAAAGTGCGGTCGCCCGCGAGGAAGGCGTCGAAGCCGAAGGCGAGGAGGGAGCCGGTGGGCTGTCCCAGCCAGTCGGACTTCAGGGTGACGAGCAGATGCTCTCGGTGGGCCTCGACGAGCGCGTCGTCGGGGACGTCGACGCGGACGGGCGTGCCGTCGGGCCGCAGGAGGTACGTCTCGCTGCGGAAGAAGTCCGGCGAGCGGCCGACGAAGTCCCGCTCGAAGCCGGGGGTGGGGTCGTGGTACCCCCAGGCCGACACGTCGGTGTCCTCGGCCTCGTAGACGAGCTCGGACTCCTCGATCGGCGTGCCGCGCCGCCAGCGCCGGACGGTGCGCGGGTAGCCGGAGTCGGTGAGCGAGCCCGGTCCGGTGTCCGTGCCGAGGAAGACGGTGTCGGCGTCGATCCACCCGATCCGCGTCTTCGCCTCCGGCACCGTGAAGCCGTCCGCGACGAACTCCCGTGTCCCGAGGTCGAATTCGCGGACGACGACGGCGTCGCCGCCGTCCCGGGAGAGCCGCACCAGAGCCCGGTCGTACGCGGGACGGCGCACCCGCGCCCCGTCCCACACCCACTTCTCGCCCTCCGCGGCGGCGAGCGCGTCGACGTCGAGGAGGACCTCCCACTCGGGTTCGTCCTTGCGGTACCGCTCCAGGGTCGTGCGCCGCCACACCCCGCGCACGTGCTCGGCGTCGCGCCAGAAGTTGTAGAGGTACGCGCCGCGCCGCACGGTGTACGGGATGCGGTCCGAGGCGTCGAGCACCTCCCTCAGGCGCGCCTTCAGCGGGGCGAACCCGGCGTCGGCGGCCAGCGCGTCCGCCGTCTCGGCGTTCCGCTCGGCCACCCACGCGAGGGCGGCCTCGCCGGAGATGTCTTCCAGCCACAGGTACGGGTCGTCGTCGCTCACCCCCGTATTGTGCAGGCCCGGCCGCGCCGGGGTGCGGGCGCCGCCGGCCGGGTGCGTTCGGGAGGGTGCGCTCCGGGCCGGGACCTGGTGCCGCACGGCGGCTCAGGAGGCGGGGTTCGGTGCGCCCCGCGGGGAGAGCCGGAGCATCGCGGCCGCGAGGACACCGGCCGACAGGCCGCAGGTCGGGGCGGCCGGGATGCCGTCGCCGAGGCCGGCGGGTCGTACGCCCAGGGGATCGGCCGGCGCTGGAGTCCGGCGGGTGCAGCACGTCGGCACCGGCCCCCCGCCCACCACAGGAGCGCGGTGGGCAGCAGCCCGCCGACCGGTGCGGGTGTCGCCGCGCGCCGGTATGACATGCCCTGCCCCCGTCGTGCGTCTGCTGTCCGGATCTCCCCGGCCAGTTGGAGACCAGGACGTGGTCATCACGTGCGGGGCACGGTGGCACGTCGGTTCGGCGGGCGAGGAGCGCCCGGCCGGCGCCCCGGACCGGGAATCGCGCGTCCAGGGTCCGAGACACCGTTGACCCGGGGCGTGTCGGCCGCTACGTTCGCGCCATGTCGCGTACAGCCCTGCTCACCACGCGCGGTCACATCGACCTGCTGCGGGTGGCCTCCGCCGCTTGTTGCCGCGGCTGCTGACGCCCTTTCACCCCTTCACACCCCTGGCGCCCTGATCGCCGTGCGCGCGTGTCCGCTCCGCGCCCACGGCCGCTGAGGCGTACCTCCACCTCCCTCTCCCCCGGAGTCCGTCATGACGGTCGACCATGCCCCTCCCACCTCTCCGCCCGACATATCGCCTTTGCCGGACGTCGAGGCCCTGACTCCCGCCCGCAGACCGGGCCGCGGCCCGTCCGTTCCGCGCTGGCTTCGCCGCGCCGTGGGCCCGGTGCTGCTGCTCCTCCTCTGGCAGTCGTGCAGTGCGGCGGGGGTGCTGCCGGCGGACGTACTGGCCTCGCCGGGGACCATCGCCCGGGCCGCCGGTGAGCTGGTCGGCGACGGGACGCTGCCGACCGCGATGGGCGTCTCGCTGCGCCGGGTCGCCGTGGGGCTGCTGCTCGGCGGGGTGGCGGGGATCGCGCTCGCCCTGGTGTCCGGGCTCTCGCGGCTCGGAGAGGACCTGGTCGACGCCCCCGTGCAGATGCTGCGGACGGTGCCGTGGGTCGGGCTCATCCCGCTGTTCATCATCTGGCTGGGGATCGGGGAGGCGCCCAAGGTGGCGCTGATCGCCCTCGGCGTCGCCTTCCACCTCTATCTGAACGTGTACGCCGGGATCCGGGGCGTCGACGCGGGGCTCGTCGAGGCGGGCGAGTCCCTGGGGCTCGGACGGTGGGGACTGGTCCGGCACGTCGTCCTGCCGGGCGCGCTGCCCGGCGCGATGACCGGGCTGCGCTACTCCCTGGCGACGGCCTGGCTCGCGCTGGTCTTCGGCGAGTCCATCAACGCCGACGCCGGGATCGGCTTCCTCATGAACCAGGCGCGGGAGTTCTTCCGCACGGACGTGATCGTCGTCTGCCTGGTCGTCTACGCCTTCCTCGGCCTGCTCGCCGACGCCCTCGTCCGTACTCTCGAAAGGCTGCTGCTGCAATGGCGACCGACCTTCACGGGGCAGTGACCGTCCAGGGCCTCACCCGCTCCTTCGACGGGCGCCCCGTCGTCGACGGGCTCGATCTGACCCTGCGCGCGGGGCAGTTCACCGCGCTGCTCGGGCACAGCGGCTGCGGCAAGTCGACCCTCCTGCGGGTCCTCGCGGGCCTCGACCGGGAGATCTCCGGCACGGTCCTCGTGCCGCGCCGCCGCGCGGTCGCCTTCCAGGCGCCGCGCCTGATGCCCTGGAAGAAGGTCTGGCGGAACGTGCTGCTGGGGCTGCCGGGCGCGCCGGACCGGGCGGTGGCGGAGAAGGCGCTCGCGGAGGTGGGGCTCGCCCACCGCTCGGGGGCGTGGCCGAAGACCCTGTCGGGCGGCGAGGCCCAACGCGCCTCGCTCGCCCGGGCACTGGTACGGGATCCGGATCTGCTGCTGCTCGACGAGCCGTTCGGCGCGCTCGACGCGCTGACCCGGATCAAGGCCCAGCGGCTCGTGGCCGAGCTGTGGCAGCGGCGCGGCTGCACGGTCCTGCTCGTCACGCACGACGTCGACGAGGCCCTGCTGCTCGCGGACCGCGCGCTGGTGATGCGGGACGGCGTGATCGCGTACGACACCGCCGTCGGCCTCGACCGTCCCCGCTCCCCCGGCGATCCCGCGCTCGCCGCGCTCCGCACCCGACTGCTCGCCGAACTCGGCGTCACCGAGGGCGAGTTCGCCGAAAGCACGACGACCTGACCGGCGCACCGCCCACCACCCCACCGCCCCGCCGGCACACCGGCACACCGGCACACCGGCACACCGGCACACCGATGCATCCCGCTGCCCCCTCCCCGAGGAGACGAACGTGAAGTCCTTCCGCCTGTCCGCCGCGGCACTGCTCGTGCCGCTCGCCCTGCTCGCCTCCGCCTGCTCCGGCGCCTCCGCGGCCGGTGACGCCTCGAACTCCGACGGCAAGGGCTCCCTGGTCCTGAACGTCGGCGACCAGAAGGGCGGCTCCGAGGCCCTGCTGCGCGCCGCCGGTGAACTCGACGACCTCCCGTACCGGGTGAAGTGGTCGACGTTCACCTCCGGCCCACCGCTGCTCGAAGCGGTGAACGCCGGAGCCGTCGACTTCGGCTCCGTCGGCAACACCCCGCCCGTCTTCGCGGCCGGCGCCGGCTCGAAGATCACCGTGGTCGCCGCGACGCACGGCGACTCCGCGGGCGAGGCGATCCTCGTCCCGAAGGACTCGCCGCTGCGCACCGCGCGGGACCTGAAGGGGAAGCGGATCGCCGTCGCCCAGGGCAGCTCCGCCCACTTCCAGCTGATCGCCTCGCTCCGCGGGGCCGGGCTCGGCCTGGACGACGTGCGGGTCAGCCTGTTGCAGCCGGCCGACGCCCTGGCCGCGTTCAGCGGTGGCAAGGTCGACGCCTGGGCGGTCTGGGACCCGTACACCTCCCAGGTCCTGCTGAGCGGCAAGGGCCGGGTACTGACCGACGGACGCGGCGTCGTCAACGGCCTCGGCTTCCAGGTCGCCGCCCCCTCGGCACTGGCCGACCGGGAGAAGGCGAAGGCGGTCGGCGACTTCGTCGAGCGGCTGCGCCGCGCCCAGGGCTGGGTGTTCGACCACCCCGAGGAGTGGGCGAGGGCCTGGGCGAAGGAGACCGGGCTGCCGTACGAGGTGGCGCTCGCCGCCGTGAAGCGCAGCAACGGGACACGGATCCCCGTCGCCCTCGACGACGCGGCGATCGCCTCCGAGCAGCAGATCGCCGACACCTTCGCCGCGCTGAAGCTGATCCCCCGCACGTTCCGTTTCGCCGACTACGTCGACACCCGCTTCAACAAGGACCTGCCGCCGTCCACCACCCCGGCGCGCAGCTTCGGAAAGGCCTCCTGATGACCGTCCACCTGCACTGGTTCCTGCCGACCGGCGGCGACGGCCGGACCCTCGTCGACCGGCACGCCTACACGGACGGCGGGATCACCCGGGACCGGACCGTGTCCGGGGTGCGCGCGCCCGACATCGACTACCTCGTCCAGATCGCGAAGGCGGCCGAGCGGCTGGGCTTCGAGGCCGTGCTGACCCCGACCGGCACGTGGTGCGAGGACGCCTGGCTGACGACGGTCGCGCTGGCCCAGCACACCGAGCGGCTGAAGTTCCTGGTGGCGTTCCGGCCGGGGGTGATCTCACCGGTGCTCGCGGCGCAGATGGCGTCCACGTACCAGCGGATCACCCGGGGCCGGCTGCTGCTCAACGTCGTGACCGGCGGCGACTCGGCCGAGCAGCGCCGCTTCGGCGACCGTCTGGACCACGACCGGCGGTACGCGCGCACGGCCGAGTTCCTCTCGGTGGTGCGGGGCGTGTGGGGCGGGCGGCCGTTCGACTTCACCGGCGAGCACTTCCGGATCGAGGGCGGGCTCACGGCGCTGCCGCCGGACCCGCTGCCCGAGATCTTCTTCGGCGGCTCGTCCGCGGCGGCCGGTCCGGTCGCCGCGGAGCACGCGGACGTGTACCTGACGTGGGGCGAGCCTCCGTGGCAGGTGAAGGAGAAGATCGACTGGATCCGGCGGCTCGCGGAGGAGCGCGGCCGGCAGGTCCGGTTCGGGATCCGGCTGCACACGATCTCGCGGGACTCGGCGCGCGAGGCCTGGGCGACGGCCGACCGGCTGCTGTCCGATCTCGACGCGGAGACGGTGGCCGCGGCGCAGGAGCTGCTCGGCCGGAGCGAGTCGGTCGGTCAGCAGCGGATGCTGGCGCTGCACGGCGGCGGCTCGCTCGACCGCGACCGGCTGGAGATCTCGCCGAACCTGTGGGCGGGCGTCGGTCTGGTACGGGGCGGGGCGGGGACCGCGCTGGTCGGCAGCCACGCCGATGTAGCGGACCGGATCGAGGAGTACCACGCCCTGGGGGTGGAGCACTTCGTGCTGTCCGGCTACCCGCACCTGGAGGAGGCGTACTGGTTCGGCGAGGGCGTGACGCCCGAGCTGGCGGCGCGCGGGCTGCTGCCGTCGGCTCCCGCCTCCCCGCTGCTCGGCGTCCCGGCGGTGAACGGGCGTCCGGCCTCGGCGCCGGGCGGTGCGCCGCTGCTCGTGCCCGGCGGGCGGTAAGAGGCGGCGACCGGGGCGGGGGCGGGGAAGAACCGCACCCCCGCCCCGGTTGGTGGAAGCGTGAACGATTTCGGGTTCGAAGAGGTCAGGACGGTGGACGTCGTCGTCATCGGCGCCGGCCAGGCGGGGCTCTCCGCCGCCTTCCACCTGCGGCGCACCGGTCTGGAGCCGGACCGGGACTTCGTCGTCCTGGACCACGCTCCCGACCCGGGCGGCGCCTGGCAGTTCCGGTGGCCCTCCCTCACCTACGGCAAGGTGCACGGGATGCACGCGCTGCCGGGCATGGAGCTGACCGGTGCCGATCCCTCGCGTCCCTCCTCGGAGGTGATCGGCGCGTACTTCGACTCGTACGAGCGGACGTTCGACCTGCGGGTCCACCGGCCCGTCGACGTCACGGCCGTCCGGGAGGGCGAGGGCGGCCGGCTCCGGGTCGAGACCTCGGAGGGCGTGTACGCGACCCGGGCCCTGATCAATGCGACGGGCACCTGGGACCGTCCGTTCTGGCCGCGCTACCCCGGACAGGAGACCTTCCGGGGCCGTCAGCTGCACACCTCCGGCTACCCGGGCCCCGGGGAGTTCGCCGGGAAGCGGGTGCTCGTCGTGGGCGGCGGGGCCTCCGGCACCCAGCACCTCATGGAGATCGCCGAGGTCGCCGCGGAGACCTTCTGGGTGACCCGGCGCGAGCCCGTCTACCGCGAGGGCCCGTTCGGCGAGGTGGAGGGCCGCGCGGCCGTCGCCCTGGTCGAGGACCGGGTGCGGCGCGGACTGCCGCCGCAGAGCGTCGTCTCGGTCACCGGGCTTCCCCTGACCGACGCGATCCGCGACGCACGCGCGCGCGGGATCCTGGACCGGCTGCCGATGTTCGACCGGATCACCCCCACCGGGGCGGCCTGGGACGACGGCCGGACCGTCGACGTGGACGTCATCCTGTGGGCGACCGGTTTCCGGGCAGCGATCGACCATCTGGCGCCACTGCGGCTGCGCGAGCCGGGCGGTGGCATCCAGGTGGAGGGCACGCGCGCGGCCCGCGACGAGCGCGTCCACCTCGTCGGCTACGGCCCCTCGGCCTCGACGATCGGCGCCAACCGGGCCGGTCGCGCGGCCGTCTCCGAGATCCGCCGTCTCCTCGGCCGCGACCGGGTCGCCGCGCCGACCGCCTGAGCCGCCCGTCCGGTGCCGCGCGGCCCCGCGCGGATCCGGGAGGCCGCGCACGCGGCGGCGCCGCCGGTCCCCTGGGACGGGGGGCCGACGGCGCCGGGCACTGCGATCGTCAGACGAGCCAGCCCAGGAAGTGGAGGACGCCGGCGAGCAGGTTGGTGATGACGTTCATGGTGGTGCTTCTCCTCGTACAGGTGCATCAGTGGGACGTGTGCGGTCGCGGTCTGCAGCCCGTCGCTCGCACTCCGTAATCATCCGATGCCGTGAGGGAGCCGGGCAACGAATCCCGGAACGATCACACGTTCTGGGGAACAACCGCTCCCGCGTTCGCCTGTTCGGTGCGGGCGTCCCGGCGGACCAGCGCCGCGTACCGTCCGTCCCGGGCGAGCAGCTCCTCGTGCGTCCCGCGCTCGGCGATCCCGCCCGCCTCCAGCACGACGATCTGGTCGGCCTCTCGGACGGTGGAGAGCCGGTGCGCGATGGTGATGGTGGTGCGGCCGGCCGAGAGGGCGTCGATGGCGCGCTGCACGGCGTGCTCGGTCCGGGTGTCGAGGGCGCTGGTGGCCTCGTCGAGGATCAGCACGGGCGGATCGCGCAGGATGGTGCGCGCGATGGCGAGGCGCTGCTTCTCGCCGCCCGAGAAGCGGTAGCCGCGCTCGCCGACGAGGGTGTCGTACCCCTCGGGGAGCGAGGCGATGTGCTCGTGGATCTGGGCGGCGCGCGCGGCGGCCTCCATCTCCTCGTCGGTGGCGTCCGGCTTGGCGAAGCGGAGGTTGTCGGCGACGGAGGCGTGGAAGAGGTACGTCTCCTGGGAGACGACGCCGACGGCGCGGGCGAGGGTGTCGAAGTCCAGGTCGCGCACGTCGACCCCGTCGAGGGTGACGCGGCCGCCGGTGACGTCGTAGAGCCGGGGCACCAGGTAGCTGAGGGTGGACTTGCCGGAGCCGGTGGGGCCGACGACGGCCAGGCTGCCGCCGGCGGGGACGGTCAGGTCGATGCCCTCCAGGGTCGGGCGGTCCTGCCCCTCGGGGTCGTAGCGGAACTCGACCTTCTCGAAGGAGACCTCGCCGCGGATCTCCGGAAGCCGGACCGGCTCGTCGGGCTCGGTGATGTCGACGGGCAGGTCGAGGTATTCGAAGATGCGCTGGAAGAGCGCGAGGGAGGTCTGCACCTGCACGCCGGTGGAGAGCAGGCTGACGGCGGGCCGGAAGAGGCCCTGCTGGAGCGAGACGAAGGCGACGAGCGTGCCGAGCGAGATCTCCGAGCCGCCCGAGCCGAGGGCGATGCCGGCGGCCCAGTAGATCAGGGCGGGCATGGCGGCCATGACGATGCCGATGGTGGACATCCGCCACCGCCCCGCCATGGAGGAGCGCACCTCGAGGTCGACGAGGCGCTCGGACTCCTCGGCGAAGGACCGGGTGAGCGAGTCGGCGCGGCCCATGGTGCGGCCGAGCAGGATGCCGCTGACCGAGAGGGACTCGGTGACGGTCGCGGCCATGGCGGCCATCTGCTTCTGGCGCTGGGTGGTGATCTTCTTGCGCTCGCGGCCGACGCGCCGGCTGATCCAGACGAAGGCCGGCAGCAGGAGCAGCGAGACGAGGGTGAGGCGCCAGTCGAGGGCGAGCATGGCGACGACGGTCGCGACGACGGCGGTGAGGTTGGAGACGAGGGAGGTGGCCGTGGAGGTCACGGTCGCCTGCATGCCGCCGATGTCGTTGGCGATGCGGGACTGGACCTCACCGGTGCGCGTCCGTGTGAAGAAGGCGAGCGGCATCCGCTGGAGCTGCTCGTAGACCCCGGTGCGCAGGTCGTGCATGACGCGCTGGCCGACGGTGGTCGAGACGAGGGTCTGGAGCACGCCGAAGACGCTGGTCAGGACGGCGGTGGCGATCATGCCGAGGGCGAGCAGGCTGAGCAGCCCGGTGCGGCCCTGGGGGATCGCGGTGTCCAGGATCTCCCGGAGGAGGAACGGCGAAGCGACCGACACGAGCGAGGCGGCGCCGACCAGGAGGCCGACGAGCGCGAGGCGCGCGCGGTAGGGGCGGAAGAGCCGCAGGATCCGCCGCACCTGGGCGGGCTCCTTGGGCTGGCCGGAGTCGCGGGGCGGTGGCGTCCAGTCGGACTGGTCGTGGGGGCGCATGGGCTCCTTCGAGGAGAGAGACGGTCCATCGGAGCATAGCTCACTGTTACCTATACTCACAATGAACATAGTCCTGATATCGTTCCCGCATGAGCACCTCCGACCGTCCGAGCGGCACCGAGCGACCGAGCGGGGCCGACCGACCGAGTGGCGCCGCCGACACCGACGGCCTCCTCGCCGAGCAGCTGCTGCGGCTGACCCGGCGCCTGCACCGCATCCAGAAGCGCCATCTGGAGCCGGTCGGCATCACTCCCGCGCAGTCCCGGCTCCTGCGCACGGTCGCGCACTTCGGGGAGCCGCCCCGGATGGCCGACCTCGCGGCCCGCCTGGAGGTCGTCCCGAGGGCCGTGACCAGTCTCGTCGACGGCCTGGAGGCGGGCGACCGGGTGCGCCGGGTGCCCGACCCGAGCAACCGCCGGGTGGTGCGGATCGAGCTCACCGACGCGGGACGCGCCACGCTGCGCGAGCTGCGCAGCGCGCGCCGGGCCGCCGCAGAGGACATCCTTGCTCCATTGACCGTCGAACAGCGCGAGGTGCTCGAGGGTCTGCTGTCCGCCCTGGTCGACCCCGGCCCGGAGCGCGGCTGCTGACCCGTCGGGCGCGGGGCCGCGCCGAAGGGGAGCCGTGACATGCCGCTGCTTGAGCCCGACCCGCAGGCCCTGCGTCCCGGTACGAAGCGGACCCCCGCCCCGGACCGCGTGCCGGAGCTCCGGGCGCGGGGCACGCCGCGGCGGCTGCGCGAGGAGCTCACCGAGCTCCTCGGGCCGGGGAAGGTCCTGTCGAAGATCTCCGACCTGGTGCGCTACGCCTCGGACGCGAGCCCGTACCGCTTCGTCCCGCAGGTCGTCGTGGTCGCCGAGGACATCGACGACGTCTCCGCCGTCCTGTCGTACGCCCACGGCAAGGGCCGCGAGGTGGTCTTCCGGGCCGCCGGGACCAGCCTCAACGGACAGGCACAGGGCGAGGACATCCTCGTCGACGTGCGCCGCCACTGGGCGGGCGTCGAGGTCCTGGACGGCGGGGCCCGGGCGCGGATCCGGCCCGGCACCACGGTGGTGCGGGCGAATGCCGCGCTCGCCCCGTACGGGCGGGTCCTGGGGCCCGATCCGGCCAGCGCGGTCGCCTGCACGATCGGCGGCGTCGTCGCCAACAACGCCTCGGGGATGACGGCCGGCACCACCCGGAACTCGTACCGGACCGTCGCCTCCCTGACCGTGGTGCTGCCGAGCGGGACCGTGGTCGACACGGCGGACCCGGACGCCGACGAGGAGCTCGCGCGCGCCGAGCCGAGGCTGTGCGCGGAGCTGATGGCGCTGAAGGCGGAGATCGAGGCGGACGCCGCGCTGACCGCGCGGATCCGCGCCAAGTACGCCATCAAGAACACCAACGGCTACCGGCTCGACGCCTTCCTCGACGGCGACACCCCGGTCCGGATCCTGCGCGGCCTGATGGTCGGCTCCCAGGGCACCTTCGGCTTCATCTCCGAGGTCGTCTTCGACACCCTGCCGCTGAACCGGGAGGTGTCCACGGCCCTGCTCTTCTTCCCCTCGCTGCCGGCCGCCGCCGCGGCCGTGCCGCTCTTCAACGAGGCCGGGGCGACGGCCGTCGAGCTGATGGACGGCAACACGCTGCGGGCCTCGGTGAACGTGGCGGGCGTGCCCGCCGACTGGGCGGAGCTGCCGAAGGAGACGGCGGCGCTCCTGGTCGAGTTCCGGGCCCCGGACACGACGGCCCTGGCGGCGTACGAGCGGGCGGCGGGAACCGTGCTCGCCGGCCTCGGGCCGGTCGCCCCGGTGGCCTCCGTGGAGAACGCCTTCACCCGGGACCCGAAGCGGATCTCCGGCCACTGGAGGGCCCGCAGGGCCTTCGTGACGGCGGTCGGCGGTTCCCGCCCCTCCGGCACGACCCTGATCACCGAGGACTTCGCGGTGCCGCCGGAGCGGCTCGCGGAGGCCTGCGAGTCGCTGCTGGACCTCCAGGCCCGGCACGGCTTCGACGCGGCCGTGGCCGGCCACGCGGCCCACGGCAACCTCCACTTCCTGCTCGCCTTCGACGCCGCCGACCCGTCCGACCTCCAGCGGTACGCGGCCTTCATGGACGAGTTCTGCAAGCTGACCGTGGAGCGCTTCGACGGCTCGCTGAAGGCGGAGCACGCCACCGGCCGCAACATCGCGCCCTTCCTGGAGCTGGAGTGGGGGACGCGGGCGACCGATCTGATGTGGCGGATCAAGGAGGCCGTCGACC
The DNA here is from genome assembly GCF_020400725.1 of Streptomyces sp. NK15101. Classification (GTDB taxonomy): domain Bacteria; phylum Actinomycetota; class Actinomycetes; order Streptomycetales; family Streptomycetaceae; genus Streptomyces. The sequence goes on from NZ_JAINVG010000014.1 coordinate 75,594, forward strand.
CCGCCGGGGTGCTCGCCCCGCGGATCGTCCTGGACCGCGACCCGCAGGCCCATCTGCGCGGCCTGAAGACGATCCCCGCCGTGGAGCGGACCGCCGATCCCTGCATCGAGTGCGGCTTCTGCGAACCGACCTGCCCCAGCCACGACCTGACGACCACGCCGCGCCAGCGGATCGTGCTGCGCCGGGAGATGATGCGCCAGCCCGACGGCTCCCCCGTCGAGGCCCGGCTCCTGGAGTCGTACGGCTACGACGCCGTCGACACCTGCGCCGGCGACTCCACCTGCAAGCTGGCCTGCCCGGTCGGGATCGACACGGGGGCGCTCATGAAGGGGTTCCGGCACGAGCGGCACTCGCCGCGCGAGGAGCGGATCGCCGCCCTGGCCGCGCGGAACTTCCGCGCGGTGGAGGCCTCCGCGCGGCTCGCGGTCGCCGCCGCGGACCGGATCGGCGACCGGGTCCTGGGGTCGCTGACGGGCCTCGCCCGCAGGGCCGTCCGCCCCGACCTCGTCCCGGAGTGGCTTCCGGAGATCCCGGGCGCGGCGGCGCGGCGGCTGCCCCGCACCCATCGTCCGGCGGCGGTCGCCGTCTACTACCCGGCCTGTGTGAACCGCATTTTCGGCGGTCCGGAGGGCGGGCGCGGGCCCTCGCTCCCGGAGGCCGTCGTCGCGGTGTCCGCGCGGGCCGGGCGGCCGGTGTGGATCCCGGACGACGTGGCCGGCACGTGCTGCGCGACGGTCTGGCACTCCAAGGGGTACGGGCGGGGCAACGAGGTGATGGCGAACCGGATCGTCGAGGCCGCCTGGGGGTGGACGGCCGGCGGGCGGCTGCCGCTCGTGGTGGACGCCTCCTCGTGCACCCTCGGGATCGCGCACGAGGTGGTGCCGTACCTGACGGAGGACAACCGGGCGCTGCACGCCGAGCTGACCGTGCTGGACTCGCTCGTGTGGGCGGCGGACGAGCTGCTCCCCCGGCTCGAGGTGCGCCGCCGCGTCGGCTCGGCCGTGGTCCATCCGACGTGCTCGATGCGGCACCTGGGCGACGAGGAGAAGCTCACCGTGCTCGCCGGGGCGTGCGCGGAGGAGGTGGTCGTCCCGGCCGACGCGGGCTGCTGCGCCTTCGCCGGCGACCGGGGCATGCTGCATCCGGAGCTGACGGCCTCGGCGACGGCCCGCGAGGCGGCCGAGGTCACGGCCAGGCCGTTCGACGCGCACCTTTCGGCCAACCGGATGTGCGAGATCGGGATGGACCGGGCGACGGGCCGCGGCTACGGCTCGGTGCTGCTCGCCCTGGAGCGGGCCACCCGCCCCTGACCGCCCGTCACTGACCACTCGTCCCGACCGCCCCTCCCTGACCGCCCGTCACTGACCACCCGTACCTGACCGCCCCGGCCTGACCACCCGTCACTCCGCCTGGTCCCGGCGGCTGAAGGATCCCTCACCCCGTGCGGTGAGGGATCCTTCGTATGTTCGGGTGATCATCCGTGACCGGTGCGGCCCGTCGGGGGAACCGGAACAGTACAGTCCAACCACCCGTCAGCAGGGAGGTTCCATGGACGACCAGACACCGCGCCCCCCGAGCCGCCGCACGGTCCTCAGAACCACCGCGGGGGTGGCCGGGGCCGGGCTCGGCATCGCCGCGGCGGGCGGGCAGACCGCCCGGGCCGCCACCGGAGCCGTCCCCGCCGCCCGGCCGGAGGCCGCGGCCGTGCCGCGGCGCCGGGGCGCGACCATGGCCGGGGTCCCGTTCGAGGGCCGCTCGACGGTCCGGATCGGCCTCGTCGGGCTCGGCAACCGCGGCGCCGCCATGATCGGCAACTTCCTCGCCCTGCCCTGGGTCCAGGTGGTCGCCGTCTGCGACCCGGTGCGCGAGAAGGCCGAGCGGGCCGCCGCGGCCGTCGTCGCCGCCGGCCGGCCCGCCCCCGCCCTGTACACCCGCGACGGGGAGGACTACGAGAACCTCTGCACCCGCACGGACGTCGACTTCGTGTACGTGGCGACCCCCTGGGAGACCCACTTCGCGATCGCCCGGTCGGCGATGCTGGGCGGCAAGCACGTCGGCGTGGAGTGTCCGGTCGCGATGGAGCTCGCCGAGCTGTGGGAGCTGGTCGACCTGTCGGAGCAGACCCGCCGCCACTGCATGCAGATGGAGAACTGCTGCTACGGGCGGAACGAGATGCGGGTGCTGCGGATGGCGCACGCGGGGAAGTTCGGGGAGCTGCTGCACGGCGCGGGGGCGTACAACCACGACCTGCGCGAGCTGCTGTTCTCGCCGACGTACTACGAGGGGCCCTGGCGCCGGCTGTGGCACACGCGGCTGCGCGGGGACCTCTACCCGAACCACGGCTTCGGGCCGGTGGCCAACTACATGGACGTCAACCGGGGCGACCGGGCGCTGAGCATCAGCAGCTTCGGCACCCCGGCGCTCGGCCTCGCCGAGTACCGCGCGGCGCACGTGCCGGCCGGGGACCCGAGCCGGAAGGAGACGTACGTCGGGAGCGACCGGACGGTCAGCGTGGTCCGGACGGCCAGGGGCCGGCTGATCCGCCTGGAGCACGACGTCTCCACCCCGCACCCGTACAGCAGGATCAACAGCCTCGGCGGCACGCGGGGGGTCTTCGAGGACTACCCGGCCCGGATCTACCTGGAGCCGGACCACAAGGACGACCAGTGGGGCGACTTCTCGGCGTACGCGGCCGAGTTCGACCACTGGCTGTGGAAGGAGCACGCGAACCCGCCGGGCGCCCACGGGGGCATGGACTACATCATGGTCCACCGCCTGATGCAGTGCCTCCGGCTGGGGCTTCCGCCGGACTTCGACGTGTACGACGCCGCCACCTGGACGGCTCCGGTGCCGCTGAGCCACGCCTCGATCAAGGCGGACGGCGCGCCGCAGGAGATCCCCGACTTCACCCGCGGCGAGTGGCGCAGGGCCCGTTCGGGCGTGGACTCGGCGAAGCCGGTCTGACCCCGGACGGGCGGTGCCCGGCCCCGGAGCCTCCGGGGCCGGGCACCGTCGTGTTCAGCAGCGCCGCAGGTCCTCGGTGACCGTGCCCTGGACGGACGTCAGGCTCCGGTCGTAGCAGCCCTCGGAGCCGTACAGGCGGTAGCGCTCGGTGCTGGTGCCGACCGCGTGCCGCTGGTCGCGGGGGACGCCGAGGACGAAGGAGGCGTCGCCGGTGTACGTGTCGTCCAGGCGCGACCAGGACAGCCGCCTGCCGTCGCGGACGACGTCGACAGCGGCGCGGTCGCCGACGGTGAGGACGGTCCGCAGCCGGTTCGCGCCGTCGACGGAGATCTCGCCGTCCATGGTGTACGCGCGCCGGGTGTGGGTCGCGGTCCGGCCGACGGTCACGGTCTCGTCGTCCGTCCAGCGGGCGGTCAGCGCGTCCGGGTTCTCGTCGGCGCCCCAGCGGTGCGTGGAGCGGTGGTCGACGGTGCGGGTGACGGTCGTCGTGACGCGGCCGTGCGAGGTGTTCAGGTGCCCGGCGACGGTGAGCGTGTCGCCGCCCGTGGTCTCCAGGACGTCCGGCGAACCGGCCGTGTACACGGCGGAGTTGCGCGGGGTGCCGAACTCGTGCCGGTCCAGGGCGCCGGTGACGACCTCGCTGCCCTCGTCCTGCCAGAGGAGCACGTTGGCGGGGACGCTCCAGCCGGACTGTCCGGTGGGGACGCCGGCGACGGAGACCTCGACGCGATGGGCCGCGCCGTCGTTGAGCAGGGCCGCGAAGGGCGTGAGGTCGTAGACGACCGGCTGCACGTCGAAGGCGCGCGGCGCGGGCGTCACGTACCAGAGGAAGGGGTTGGACCAGCCGCCGGTCCACACGTGCGGGAAGGGGGCCGCTATGCCGGCGAGCTTCCCGTCGACGGAGATCCGCACCTCCCGGTAAGGGCCGTCGGTGGCCTTGCAGGAGTAGGGGGCGGCGTCGGGGACGGTGAGGTACCAGAACTCCTCGCAGCCGCCGCCGGAGCCGGTGGCGTACACCTCGGCGAGGACGCGCTCGGTGTTGCGCGGGGTGGTGAGGGTGGCGCCGGTGAGCGGGACGACCCGGTCGGGGGTGCCCGCGGCGGGCTTCACGCGGCCCTCGGCGGTGTGGAAGGTGAGGGTCACGCGGACGTCGATGACACCGGTGTACGTCTCGTTGACGACGTTGCCGATGAGCATCTCGACGGGCTGCGGGCGGCTGAGCGTGTCGCGGTAGCGGGTGACGTCCTTCTCGACGGACCAGGCGATGCCGTCGGGAGAGGGCTCGGGGGTGGAGGTGCGGAAGAGCTCGACGCCGCCGAGGGTGAGGTGGCCGAGGCGGTCGTACTGGCGGCCCTTGACCTGCCCGTCGAGGCGCAGGACGACCTTGTTCCAGCGGGCGTCCGTGCCGCACTCCTTCGGCGGGGTGTAGTTCCCGCGGTACGGGGTGAAGTCGCGGAACCGGGCGGCGGCGAGGGTGACCTCGCAGGTGCGGGTGCCGGGGGTGGCGACGGGCGGGGCGGCGGTGACCGGGTCGTGCCAGTCGGTGGTGAACTCGGCCGGGGGCGTAGGGCCGTTCGGACCCTCGGCCGCGGCCGGGTGGGCGGTGAACAGCGCGCCGGCGGCGAGCACCAGACCGCCGACCACGCTCGTGATCTTGAGTGATCTCATGGGGCGGAAGTGAAGCGTGGTCCCGCGTCGCGGTCCAGAGGACGATGAGCGGACATGGCGCGATCTGTTCCCGGATGGGAGAGAAGGCGACCGTCCCGCGGTGCCGGACCGACGGTCAGGGCCGGTCGGCGGGCGGCGACGGGGCGCGGAGTCCCGCCAGGTCCGCGCCGCGGCGCGGCAGGTGCATCCAGCCCTCGACCGCGGCCGCGGCCCGCTCCTCGTCGGTCCGCGGCGGATCGGTGAGTCCCAGGGCGGCGGCCCGGGCGACGACGGCGGAGACGAAGGCGTCCAGGTCGTGGTCGCTGCGGAGGCAACGCTCCCGGACGGGCGTGGGCAGGCCGAGGCCCAGGCCGTCCTCGAGAGCCGGAACGATCACGGCCCGGGCGGGCCCGCCGTCCTTCCCCTTGTACGTCCCGGCCTGCGCGAGCCCCCACTGGAGCAGGGCGTAGGCGGGATAGACCTCCAGGACCGGGCCCGAGCCGTCCCGGGGCAGGGCCGGGCCCCCGTCCGCGAGCCGTTCCATGAGGTCGGCGGCCCGCAGCGCCACGGCGCCCAGCTTGTCCGTCGACACCGACAGGGGCCGCTGCCTGCCCGCCCCGGTGCGCTTCCAGGCCACGTCGTCGGTGAGGCGATGGGTGAACCTGTTCCCCAGGCCGGAGCCGTGCTCGGACCTCGGGTAGCGGTCCCTGGCGGGCAGCGCGGCACCCGACTGGTGCGCGCCGAGCAGGGTCGCGAAGGCGATGGGCCAGCCCAGCGGGGCGTCGAGTCCGGTCCGGTCGGCGGAGCGCACCGCGGCGAGCAGGTCCTCGTCGCTCCTCGCGGGAAGGAACTCGACCCGGGGTTCGCCGGACCAGGTCACGCGGCACACGCCGGTCGTGCCCGTGTGGCCGGCGAGATCGACTCCCACCGTGACCATGGGGCCGTCGCCGGCGGCCGTCGGCCCGCCCGTCACCGTCTCCACCGATGTCACTCCCCCACGCGCGCCGGAAGACCGGGGCCTGTCCGGCCATGGTCCGCCGTCCGACAGGACCTAGAGGAAACCGAGCGCCGAGGCTCCGCCGACGCCGCCCAGGACCATGAAGGCGGGCATCAGGACCTTGAGCTCGACCCAGCTGCCGGCGCGGAAGCGCATGCCCTTGGGCGGGCCGATCGGGTACCAGCGCTTGCGGCCGACGGGGATGGGCCACAGGATCGGGCAGCCGGACACGGTCAGGGCGTCGCCGATGTCGTGCACGAGGGCGCCGAGGACGATGGGCAGGCCCAGCCACAGGTACTCCTGGCCGGGGCCGGTGAAGAACCAGTCCGAGCCGTTGCCGGGCTGGTCGAGGACGCCCGCGAGGATCCAGGCGCCGGCGGCGCCGAGCAGCCAGACCAGGACGTCGCTGGACATCCGGGCGGCCCGCCACAGCAGGCCTTCCACGGCGAGGACCAGGTGCACGAAGAGGATCGCGAGGACGGCCCAGCGGCCCCCGGTGACCGCCGCGACGGAGGCCCCGGCGCCGATCAGGACCGCCCAGAGCCAGGTGTGGGTCAGGGTCCGGTGCCCGCCGGACCTGCGGGGGTCGGAGGAGGAGCGGGTCGCCTTGTAGACGGCGTACGACAGCTTGTCGACGATCTCGCAGAGGCCCCGGGAGACCGGCCCGAAGGCGCGGGAGATGGTCGCCGACTTGTGGTCGAGGTCGGGGGCGAGGGCCGCGCCCGCGCAGATGAGCGCGCCGGCGACGAGGACGGGCCAGGGCATCGGGTGGTCGAAGGCGGCCGCGGCCGCTCCGACGCCCAGCCAGGCCGCCGCTCCGGACAGCGAGTGCGCCGGTCCCATCATGGTTGGCCCGCCCCGTTTCTCCCCTGCCGGCGCTCAGTTGACGACCGGTCGACGGACGAGCCTACCGTCCGTGATCAAGGCGGCTGATGGCCGGTTCCCTCATCCGAGCGGAATGCGGGCAAGATGGGGGCGTGACCCTTATCGATCAGCTGCCGCCGACCGCCGACCCCGACGCCCTCTTCGAGGCCTTCTCCTCCTGGGCCGAGGACCGGGGCATCACGCTCTACCCGGCCCAGGAAGAGGCGCTGATCGAGGTCGTCTCCGGGGCAAACGTGATCTTGTCCACACCCACCGGATCGGGAAAGTCGCTGGTCGCGGCGGGCGCGCACTTCACCGCGCTCGCGAACGACCAGGTGACCTTCTACACCGCGCCGATCAAGGCGCTGGTGTCGGAGAAGTTCTTCGACCTGTGCAAGCTCTTCGGCACCGAGAACGTCGGCATGCTGACCGGCGACGCGTCCGTGAACGCGGACGCGCCGGTGATCTGCTGCACGGCGGAGGTGCTCGCCTCGATCGCGCTGCGGGACGGCAAGTACGCCGACATCGGCCAGGTCGTCATGGACGAGTTCCACTTCTACGCCGAGCAGGACCGCGGCTGGGCCTGGCAGATCCCCCTGCTCGAACTCCCGCAGGCGCAGTTCGTCCTCATGTCGGCCACGCTCGGCGACGTGTCGATGTTCGAGAAGGACCTGACCCGGCGGACCGGGCGGCCGACCTCGGTGGTCCGCTCGGCGACCCGGCCGGTGCCGCTGTCGTACGAGTACCGGCTCACGCCCATCACGGACACCCTGACCGAGCTCCTGGAGACCAAGCAGGCGCCCGTCTACATCGTGCACTTCACACAGGCGCAGGCCGTCGAGCGCGCACAGTCGCTGATGAGCATCAACATGTGCTCGCGCGAGGAGAAGGACCAGATCGCCGAGCTGATCGGCAACTTCCGCTTCACCACCAAGTTCGGCCAGAACCTCTCGCGGTACGTGCGCCACGGCATCGGCGTGCACCACGCGGGCATGCTGCCCAAGTACCGGCGGCTCGTGGAGAAGCTGGCCCAGGCGGGCCTCCTGAAGGTGATCTGCGGGACGGACACCCTCGGCGTCGGCGTGAACGTGCCGATCCGCACGGTGCTCTTCACGGCCCTGACGAAGTACGACGGCAACCGCGTGCGCACGCTGCGCGCCCGTGAGTTCCACCAGATCGCGGGCCGTGCGGGCCGGGCGGGCTTCGACACGGCCGGTTTCGTGGTGGCGCAGGCCCCCGAGCACGTCATCGAGAACGAGAAGGCGCTCGCGAAGGCCGGCGACGACCCGAAGAAGCGCCGCAAGGTGGTCCGCAAGAAGGCGCCCGAGGGCTTCGTCGCCTGGAGCGACACCACCTTCGAGAAGCTGATCGCGGCCGAGCCGGAGCCGCTGACCTCGCGCTTCAAGGTCACCAACATCATGCTGCTCTCGGTGATCGCCCGGCCGGGCAACGCCTTCGAGGCGATGCGCAAGCTCCTGGAGGACAACCACGAGCCGCGCAAGGCGCAGCTGCGGCACATCCGCCGGGCCATCGCGATCTACCGCTCGCTGCTGGACGGCGGTGTGGTGGAGCAGCTGGACGAGCCGGACGCCGAGGGCCGCACGATCCGGCTGACGGTCGACCTCCAGCAGGACTTCGCGCTCAACCAGCCGCTGTCGACCTTCGCGCTGGCCGCGTTCGACCTGCTGGACCCGGAGTCCCCCTCGTACGCCCTGGACATGGTGTCCGTCGTCGAGTCGACGCTCGACGACCCGCGCCAGATCCTCGCCGCCATGCAGAACAAGGCGCGCGGGGAGGCCGTCGGGCAGATGAAGGCGGACGGCGTCGAGTACGAGGAGCGGATGGAGCGGCTCCAGGACATCTCGTACCCGAAGCCGCTGGAGGAGCTCCTCTGGCACGCGTACAACGTCTACCGGAAGTCGCACCCGTGGGTCGGCGACCACCCGGTGTCGCCGAAGTCGGTCATCCGTGACATGTACGAACGGGCGCTGACCTTCACGGAGTTCACCTCCTGGTACGAGCTGGCGCGGACCGAGGGCATCGTCCTGCGGTACCTGGCGAGCGCGTACAAGGCGCTCGACCACACCATCCCGGACGACCTGAAGACCGAGGACCTGGAGGACCTGATCGCCTGGCTGGGCGAGATGGTGCGGCAGGTGGACTCCTCGCTGCTCGACGAGTGGGAGCAGCTGGCCAACCCGGAGGTCCAGACGGCCGAGGAGGCCCAGGAGAAGGCCGACCAGGTCAAGCCGGTCACGTCGAACGCCCGCGCCTTCCGGGTGCTGGTGCGCAACGCCATGTTCCGCCGGGTGGAACTGGCCGCCCTCGACAACGTCGACGCGCTGGGCGAGCTGGACGCCGAGTCCGGCTGGGACGCGGACGCGTGGGGCGAGGCGATGGACGCGTACTGGGACGAGTACGACGACCTGGGTACGGGTCCGGACGCGCGCGGCCCGAAGCTGCTCGCGATCGAGGAGGACGCGGCGCACGGCCTGTGGCGCGTCCGGCAGACGTTCGCCGACCCGAACGGCGACCATGACTGGGGCATCAGCGCGGAGGTGGATCTCGCCGCCTCCGACGAGGAGGGCCGGGCGGTGGTCCGCGTGACGTCCGTCGGACAGCTGTAGAGGAGACCTGCCGTGACCAACCCCGCCGAGAGGCTCGTGGACCTGCTCGACCTGGAGCAGATCGAGGTGAACATCTTCCGCGGGCGCAGCCCGCAGGAGTCGCTGCAACGGGTCTTCGGCGGGCAGGTCGCCGGGCAGGCCCTGGTGGCGGCCGGCCGCACCACGGAGGGCGACCGGCCGGTGCACTCGCTGCACGCCTACTTCCTGCGGCCGGGCCGGCCCGGGGTGCCGATCGTGTACCAGGTGGAGCGGGTGCGGGACGGCCGGTCGTTCACGACCCGCCGCGTCACCGCGGTCCAGAAGGGGCGGACGATCTTCAACCTGACGGCCTCCTTCCACCGGCCGGAGGAGGGCGCCTTCGAGCACCAGCTGCCGCCGAGGCACCTGACCGACCCGGAGACCCTGCCGAACCTCGCGGACGAGATCCGGGAGCATCTGGGCGAGCTGCCGGAGGCCCTGGAGCGGATGGCCCGCCGGCAGCCCTTCGACATCCGGTACGTGGACCGGCTGCGCTGGACCGCGGAGGAGGTCAAGGACGCGGACCCGCGCAGCGCGGTGTGGATGCGGGCCGTCGGTCCGCTGGGCGACGACCCGCTGGTCCACACGTGCGCCCTCACCTACGCCTCGGACATGACGCTCCTGGACGCGGTCCGCATCCCGGTCGAACCCCTCTGGGGCCCGCGCGGCTTCGACATGGCCTCGCTGGACCACGCGATGTGGTTCCACCGGCCCTTCCGGGCGGACGAGTGGTTCCTGTACGACCAGGAGTCCCCGGTCGCCACGGGCGGCCGGGGACTCGCGCGGGGCCGGATCTACGACCGCGAGGGCAGGCTCCTGGTGTCGGTGGTCCAGGAGGGCCTGTTCAGGAAGCTCTGAGCCTCGCGGGGCGCAGGGAGCTCCGGCCCTCCACGGGTCACTCGTACTCGGTGCCGCCCTTGCGGGTGAGGTAGGCCGGGCTGACCGCCTTGGCGATGGCCCGGCCGCCGACGACCGGGCTGTACCGCTCGGTCGCGGGCCGGATGACGACGCCCTCCCGCAGGTGGGTCTCCCGGCCGGATACGGTCTCCCGGCCGCTCGCGTGCGCGAGGACGGTGTCCAGGTCGTACGGCCCGGAGTGCAGCCGCGGTACGAGCGGGACCTCGCCGGGCTCCAGGACGTCGGCCGGGTCCAGCCAGCGGACTTCTCCCCCGATCTCGGCGGACACGTCGAAGAGTGCGTAGCCGACGGTCTCGGAGCGGGCGTCGGCGCCGTAGGAGAGGTCCTGCACCCCCGAGCCGTACACCTCGCCGAAGAGCCCGACCCGCCGTGCTCCGAGGCGTTTCGCGAGCCGCTCGGCGACGGCGGCGAGCCCGTGGCCGTGGACGGCCCGCCAGTACAGGTTGCGCGGGTCCTCCCGGAGGGCGAGGCCCTTCGCCCCGAACCCCTTCGAGGAGACCTGGGTGCGCCCCTCCTCCGCGTGGTACGTGAGCAGGCAGGCCGTGCCGTGCAGCTTCTCCGTCAGGACGACGGGCTCGCCGGGCTCGAACAGGTCCGGATAGCGCTGGAGGTTCTCGATGTCGACCCACGGCAGCAGGTCGGGCGCGGTCTCCACGTCGCCGCTCATCGTCGGCGGTATCGGCGGCACCCATTTGGTGATCCCGAGCGCCTGCGCGAAGTCGGTCCCCTCGGCCGCGGCCCGCGCCAGGTCGGTGCCGGCGAGCGCTGCGGGACGGCAGACGATCCCCTGCGACAGCTCCCCGCGCAGCCGCACGGCCTTCACCCGGTCCGAGTTCCCTCCGGCGAGCCGCCCGGTCAGCCCCAGCTCGTCGACGAGCGGGAGGGGCAGCACGGCCTGTTCGGGGATGTACACGGCGGCGTCGCCCGTCCGATAGGCCCCCTTGGCGACGACGGCTCGGTAGAGCCCGACCTGAGCGAGCTCCAGGGCGTCGGCGTTCGGATGCGGATGGACGGTCAGGACTTCGGCGGTGACGCGCAGGGTGGACATGGTTCAGGACTCCAGGTGCTCCGGTTCCGGTCTCATCGCGGCTCACTGTGGCCGAACCGAATTCCCGTGGGCGATCGATTTGCCGCCTGGTAGCGTCGCCGGATTCGGGCCTACGGCTCGTCGTCCAGGCCCGGGAGGGCGTCCTGGGCCACCTCGTGGCGGCGGGTGCGGATGTCCGGGGGCGCCGGGTGGAGTTTGGCGTCGCAGGTGGGGCCCAGGCCGGTGCGGCGGGAGCCGGCGCCGGTCAGGGGGCGGCCGCAGAGCCGGCAGTACACCCGGCGCGGTCCTGCCTGTGCCGTGGAATCGATCGCGATTGCCAGTGGTTCGTCTGCCATGTTGAGATCAAACCTCATTCCGACGAGGAGCAGTCCATGAGCCTGTACGACATCCCGCTGAAGACCCTGGCCGGTGAGCCGGTCTCCCTGGCCGACTACCGCGACCGGGCCGTGCTGGTGGTGAACGTCGCCTCCAAGTGCGGGCTCACCCCGCAGTACGCCGGTCTGGAGCGGCTGCAGAAGGAGTACGGGGAGCGCGGCTTCACCGTGCTCGGGGTGCCCTGCAACCAGTTCGCGGGCCAGGAGCCCGGCAGCGCCGAGGAGATCGCGACCTTCTGTTCGGCGACGTACGGGGTGTCCTTCCCGCTCCTGGAGAAGACCGACGTCAACGGCGACGGCCGGCACCCGCTCTACTCGGAGCTGGTGAAGGTCGCCGACGCCGAGGGCGAGGCCGGTGACGTGCAGTGGAACTTCGAGAAGTTCCTCATCGGCCGTGACGGCCGGGTCACCCGCTTCCGTCCGCGCACCGAGCCGGAGGCCCCCGAGGTCGTGGCGGCGATCGAGGCGCAGCTTGCCTGACCCGGGGGTCGTCGAAAGGCTGCGGGCCGCCGGGTGCGTCTTCGCGGAGGAGGAGGCGGAGATGCTCCTCGCGACCGCCGCCGGGGCCGCCGAGCTGGACCTGATGGTCGAGCGGCGGGCCTCCGGCCTGCCCCTGGAGCACGTCGTGGGCTGGGCCGGGTTCGCCGGACTGCGGATCGAGGTCGACGGCGGGGTCTTCGTGCCCCGGCGGCGTACGGAGTTCCTCGTCGGCCACGCGGTGGAGCTGGCCCGGCCCGGCGCCGTCTGCGTCGACCTGTGCTGCGGCTCCGGCGCGGCGGGCGCGGTGCTGCTCGCCGAGGTCGAGGGCGTGGAGGTGTACGCCTCGGACATCGAGCCGGCGGCGGTGCGCTGCGCCCGGCGGAACGTCGAGCCGCGCGGCGGCCGGGTGTACGAGGGGGACCTCTTCGCACCGCTGCCGCGGGAGCTGCGGGGCCGGGTCGAGGTCCTGGTCGCCAACGTGCCGTACGTGCCGACCGAGGAGATCGGGCTGCTGCCGCCCGAGGCCCGCGACCACGAGCCGCTCGTCACGCTCGACGGCGGCGCGGACGGTCTCGACGTGCTGCGGCGGGTGGCCGACGAGGCGCCGGAGTGGCTGGCGCCGGGCGGTCACCTGCTGGTGGAGACGAGCGAGCGGCAGGCGGAGTCCGCGCTCGCGGTGATGTCCGCGGCCGGTCTGGTGCCGCGGGTCGTCACCTCCGAGGAGTGGTGGGCGACGATCGTCGTCGCGACCCGGCCGTAGCGGGGCGGACGGGAGCGGCCCTGTCCGGGCCGCTCCCGTCCGTGCGGCGACTACGCCGTCCTCGGTACCAGGCGGCAGCGTGCCGGTCCCTGCTGCGTGAGGGTGATCGCGGAGCCGACCGGCACCTCGGTGTCGACGGCCTCCAGGCCGTACTCCTGGAGGATCATCGCCAGAGCGATCACCGACTCCAGCATCGAGAAGTGCTGGCCGATGCAGGCGCGCGGGCCGCCACCGAAGGGGAACCAGGCGTACCGGGGGCGGGTCGCCTCGGCCTCGGGCGTGAAGCGGTCCGGGTCGAAGCGCTCCGGGTCCTCCCAGTAGGCGGGGTGCCGGTGGGTCACCCAGGAGACGACGATGACGTCCGCGCCCGCCGGGATGGTGACGCCGCCGATCACGGTTTCGGCGACCGCGCGGCGGCCCACGGCCGGGGCGGCGGGGAAGAGGCGCATGGCCTCCTTCAGCACCTGCGTGAGGTAGGGCAGCGCGTCGAGGTCGGCGGCGCCGGGGGTGCGGCCCCCGAGGACCCGGTCGACCTCCTCGTGGGTCCGCTTCAGCACCTCCGGGTGGCGGGCGAGGAGGTGGAGGGTGAAGCCGAGGGAGGTGGCGGTGGTCTCGTGTCCGGCGAGGAGAAAGATAAGGACCTGCTCGCGCAGCTCGGTGGCGTCGAAGCTGCCGTCCTCGGCGCTCTCGGCCTCGACGAGCAGGGTGAGGAGGTCGTCGCCCTCGACGGAGGCCCGGCCGGAGGCGCGCCGATCGGCGATGATCCGGTCGCAGACCTCGTACAGCGCCTGGTGGACGGCGGCGGCCTTGCGGTTGCCGGGGGTGGGCCAGTCGCGCGGGAACTTGACCGGGGAGTAGCCGCGGCGGCGCACGTACTCGCCGAGTTCGGGGAAGCAGCGCTCGACGATCTCCACGGCCGCGTCCACGTCGGTGCCGAAGAGGATGCGGGCGACCGCGCGCAGGGCGAGGCGGGTCATCTCGTGGAGGACGTCGACGGTCTCGGCGCCGTTGTCCCGCCATTCGCCGATGAGGGTGGTGACCTCGGCGGCGACGGCTCCCGCGTAGCCGTCGACGCGGCGCTTGGTGAAGAGGGGCTGGACGAGTCGGCGCTGGCGGAGGTAGTCCTCGTCCTGGCTGGTCAGCAGACCGTTGCCGAAGGACTCGCGGATCTCCTGGTAGAAGGCGTTGTCCTTGCGGAAGTTGGCGGATTCCCCGGCGAGGACCTGCTGGGCGCCCTCGGCGGAGAAGACGCCGTAGAAGGTGGCGCGGACCCCGGGCGGGCCCGCGGTCAGCTTCACGACGTCCCCGTGCTCGCGCCGGGCGCGCAGGAAGGTGCCCAGCGAGTCCCTCTTGAGGTCGAGCATGGAGCCGAGGAGCGGACTTCCGGCGAGCTGGGGCGCTTCGGTTCCGGTGGTGGTGGCCATGATCGGTTCCCCCTTGGTCGTCACTGGCCCGGTGATTGTCCCTCAGGAAGCAACTCACAGGGAGCCGGGGCCGGACAACGGATCGGATCCGGCCTGTCGGCGTGAAGCGCTCGACGGTCCGGGCCCCGGTGTCAGTGGTGTCTGCGAGGCTCGCCACCATGGACGAACGACCCGAGCTGACGCTGCAACTGACCATCGACTGCGCCGATCCCCAGCGCCTGGTGCCCTTCTGGCTGGAGGCCCTGCGCTACGTCCCCGACCCGCCGCCCGCCGGCCATGCCACCTGGCGGGCGTACTGGGAGGCGATCGGCGTGCCGGAGGAGGAGCTCGGCGAGGGCGCCGGGGAGCTCCCGGAGTCCATCGTCGACCCGAAGGGCGTGGGCCCCCGGGTCTGGTTCCAGCAGGTCCCGGAGCCCAAGACCGTCAAGAACCGCGTCCACCTCGACCTGAAGGTCGGCGGCGGCCGCGAGGTCCCCCTCGCCCTCCGCCGCACGCGCGTGGACGGCGAGGTGGCCCGGCTGACGGCGCTCGGCGCGACCGTCCTGTACGCGATGGACGAGCCGAACGGCATGGACTACTACGCGGTGGTCCTCCAGGACCCGGAGGGCAACGAGTTCTGCGTGGTGTGAGGGCGGCTACTTCGCGAGCGCGCGGCTGATGACCATGCGCTGGATCTCGCTCGTGCCCTCGAAGATGGTGTAGATGGCCGCGTCGCGGTGCATCCGCTCCACCGGGTACTCGCGGGTGTAGCCGTTGCCGCCGAGGATCTGGATGGCCTGGGCGGTGACCTTCTTGGCGACCTCGCTGGCGTACAGCTTGGACATGGAGCCCTCGGCCGCGGTGAAGGGCTTGCCGGCGGTGGCCATCCAGGAGGCGCGCCAGACGAGGAGGCGGGCGGCGTCGATCTGGGTGGCCATGTCGGCGAGCTGGAAGGCGACGCCCTGGTTCTCGATGATCGGGCGGCCGAACTGGACCCGGGTCCTGGCGTAGTCGAGGGCGACCTCGTACGCGGCGCGGGCGGTGCCGACGGCCATGGCGCCGACGGCCGGGCGGGAGGCCTCGAAGGTGGCCATGGCGGCGTTCTTGACGCGCTCGCCGCCCGACTTGGCCTTCTCGCGGGCGCGGGCGAGGCGCTCGTCCAGCTTGTCCTTGCCGCCGAGCAGGCAGGAGCCGGGGACGCGGACGTCCTCCAGGACGACCTCGGCGGTGTGGGAGGCCCGGATGCCGTGCTTCTGGAACTTCTGGCCCTGGGAGAGCCCGGGGGTGTTCGGCGGCACGATGAAGGAGGCGTGCCCCTTGGAGCCGAGTTCCGGGTCGACGACGGCGACGACGACGTGGACGTTGGCGATGCCGCCGTTGGTCGCCCAGGTCTTGGTGCCGTTGAGGACCCATTCGTCCTTGGCCTCGTCGTACACGGCGCGGGTGCGCATGGAGGCGACGTCCGAGCCGGCGTCGGGCTCGGAGGAGCAGAAGGCGGCGACCTTGACGTCGTTCGCGTCGCCGTACATCTGCGGGACCCAGGTGCCGATCTGCTCCTCGGTGCCGTTGGCGAGGACGCCGACGGCGGCGAGACCGGTGCCGACGATGGAGAGGGCTATGCCGGCGTCGCCCCAGAAGAGTTCCTCCATCGCCATCGGGATGCCGAGGCCGGTCGGGTCGAAGAACTGCTGGGCGTAGAAGTCGAGGGAGTAGATGCCGAGCTTGGCCGCTTCCTGGATGATCGGCCAGGGAGTCTCCTCACGCTCGTCCCACTCGGCGGCCGCGGGGCGCATCACATCGGCGGCGAAGCCGTGGAGCCAGTCGCGGACCTGCTTCTGGTCCTCGTTGAGTTCGAGCGTGAACTCGCCCATGTTCCCTCCCAGCATGACGTTACTTGCGGTAACAGCAGTCTGTTACCGGTGGGTAGGGGCTGTCAACCTGCGGTGGAGCGGTTCGGCCCGACCGACACCGGATCCCGGGCGGGTGTTACGTTGCGAGAGCCTCACGAATCGCACGGGCGGGGAGACACGCACATGGACATCGCACACCGGGCCACCGACCAGCAGACGACCGCCGAGCAGCGGCGCCGCGAGCTGCTGGAGGCGGCGGACCGGGTGGTGCTCCGGGACGGCCCCAAGGCGTCCATGAACGCGATCGCGGCCGAGGCCGGCATCACCAAGCCGATCCTCTACCGCCACTTCGGCGACAAGGGCGGCCTCTACCGCGCCCTCGCCACCCGGCACACGGACGCGCTCCTCGCCTCGCTCCGGGCCTCCCTCGACGCGCCCGCCGACCGGCGCAACCGCGTCGAGGCCACCCTCGACACCTATCTGGCGTCCATCGAGGCGATGCCCCAGGTCTACCGCTTCCTCATGCACCCGGCGGAGGAGTCCCACCAGACCGAGCAGGGCTTCGACGTCGGCCGCCACTCGGCCCCGCTGCTGCGCCGCATGGGCGAGGAGCTCGGCCAGGTCATCGCCGAGCGCGTCGACCTGGGGCCGGCCGCCGAGGCCCAGGCCCGGATCTGGGGCCACGGCATCGTCGGCATGATGCACGCGGCCGGCGACTGGTGGCTCGGCGAGCGCCCCTGCTCCCGCGCGGACCTGGTCAAGAGCCTCGCCGACCTCCTGTGGGGCCGCCTCGCGGCGGCCGACGACCTGCCGGGCGGACCCGGCTTCTAGCACCCGATCCGAGAGGATCTAGGCGATCCGGTCCGCCCCGGCCCCCCACGGCCGCTTGCGGATCGTGCGCAGCAGGCGTGACTTGCGCCACCCCGTGACGTGGTCCGCGTAGACCCCGCCCTCCAGGTGGTCCGTCTCGTGCTGGAGGCAGCGGGCGAAGAAACCCGTGCCCTCGATCCGTATCGGGGTGCCGTCCAGGCGTACGCCCTCCACCACCGCGCGGTCGAAACGGGGGGTCGGCGCCTCGAGGCCCGGCAGGGAGAGGCAGCCCTCGGGGCCCCGGATCACGTCGCCGTCCGCCTCCACCAGGCGCGGGTTCACCACATGGCCCAGGTGACGGTTCTCCTCGTCGTCGGGGCAGTCGTACACGAAGACCCGCAGGCCCACGCCGACCTGGTTGGCCGCCAGGCCCACGCCGTGCGCCGCGTACATGGTGGCGAACATGTCCTCGACGAGCCGGGCCAGTTCGGGTCCGAAGTCGGTGACGGGCGCGCAGGGGGTGTGCAGCACGGGGTCGCCGAGGAGCGTCATCGCTCGGACGAGGCCGGAACTGCCGGGGATGGGCCGGTTTCGCATGGCCGTAAGGGTACGGTCCGCCGTGACCTCCCCGTTTCGTGCGGCCGCTCGCCGGTGCCGCTGTTCGGGCTGCTGGCCGGATCTCGATAGGCTGAGCCCGGACCGACGCAAGGAGGAACAAGAACGATGTCAGGACACCCCGGTAATCCAGAGCCGCTGTCGCCGCGCGCCAAGCTGGCCGTGACGGCGGGCAAGGCCGCGGCCGCGGTGTCGCGTGCGGCGGGGCGCGGCAGCGGATCGGTGATCGGCGGCCGGGTGGCGCTGAAGCTCGACCCCGACCTGCTCGGTCGGCTCGCGCAGCATCTGGACGTCGTCCTGGTGTCGGCGACCAACGGCAAGACCACCACGACCCGGCTGATCGCGGAGGCCCTGCGCGCCGCCGGACCCGTGGTCTCCAACGCCCTCGGCGCCAACATGCCCGCCGGCATCACCTCGGCGCTGGCCGGCGGCTCGGACTCCAAGTTCGGTGTGATCGAGGTCGACGAGAAGTACCTCGCGGGCGTCGCCCGGGACACCACGCCCAAGGCGATCGCGCTGCTCAACCTCTCCCGCGACCAGCTCGACCGCGCGGCCGAGACCCGGATGCTCGCCGAGAAGTGGCGCGAGGGCCTCAACGGCACCAAGGCCGTGGTCATCGCCAACGCCGACGACCCGCTCATCGTGTGGGCCGCCTCCTCCTCCCCCAACGTGGTGTGGGTCGCCGCCGGCCAGGAGTGGAAGGACGACGCCTGGTCGTGCCCCGCCTGCGGCGGTGTGATGCAGCGCCCGGGCGACGACTGGTTCTGCGGCGAGTGCGGCTTCCGCCGGCCCGCGCCGAGCTGGGCGCTCAGCGGCGACCACGTGCTCGACCCGCACGGTTCGGCCTGGCCGATCCGCCTCCAGCTGCCCGGCCGCGCCAACAAGGCGAACGCCGCCACCTCGGCCGCCGTCGCCGCGGTCTTCGGGGTGCCGCCGCAGGTGGCCCTGGAGCGCATGTACCAGGTGCAGGCCGTCGCCGGACGCTACGACGTGGTCTCCTTCCAGAACCGCGACCTGCGTCTGCTCCTCGCGAAGAACCCGGCCGGCTGGCTCGAAACGTTTTCCCTCATCGACGGGCCGCCCGCCCCGGTGATCCTCTCGGTCAACGCGCGGGGCGCCGACGGCACCGACACCTCCTGGCTGTGGGACGTGGACTACGGCCGGCTCGCCGGCCACCCGATCATGGTGATCGGCGACCGGAAGCTGGACCTCGCGGTCCGCCTGGAGGTCGCGGGCGTGGACTTCCGCGTCTGCGAGACGCTGGACGAGGCCGTCGCGATGGCCCCGCCCGGGCAGATCGAGCTGATCGCCAACTACACCGCCTTCCAGGACGTCCGCCGCCGCGTCGGCAACTGACCCGTAGAGGACTTGCAGCATGAGTGACAGCAGCCTGCGCCTGGTCTGGGTCTACCCGGACCTGCTCAGCACCTACGGCGACCAGGGCAACGTCCTCGTCGTCCAGCGCCGCGCCGAACAGCGCGGTCTCCACGTCGAGCGCGTCGACGTCCGCAGCGACCAGGCCGTCCCGACCTCGGGCGACATCTACCTGATCGGCGGCGGCGAGGACCGTCCGCAGCGGCTCGCGGCCGAGCGCCTCCTCCGCGACGGCGGCCTGTCCCGGGCCGCCTCCAACGGCGCGATCATCTTCTCGGTCTGCGCCGGCTACCAGATCCTGGGCCACGAGTTCATCAACGACGTCGGCGAGCGGCAGCCCGGTCTCGGGCTGCTCGACGTGATCACGACCCGCGGCGAGGGCGCCCGCTGCGTCGGCGACGTCCTCGCGGACATCGACCCGCGCCTCGGCCTCCCCCAGCTGACGGGCTTCGAGAACCACCAGGGCATCACCCACCTCGGCCCGACGGCCCGGCCGTTCGCCCGGACCGTCTTCGGCAACGGCAACGGCACCGGCGACGGCACCGAGGGCGCGTTCAACGACACCGTCTTCGGTACGTACATGCACGGCCCCGTCATGGCCAGGAACCCGCAGATCGCGGACCTGCTCCTGAAGCTGGCCCTCGACGTGAACGCGCTGCCGCCGACCGACGACCGCTGGTACGAGGCGCTGCGCGCCGAGCGCATCGCGGCGGCCACGCAGCCCGCCTGAGTCACCCCGGGGCCGCCGCAGGTCCCTCGTACGAACGTACGTTGTCCACTGTGCGGACATCCGGTTCGGTCCCGCCACCCCTGCGGCGATAGGGTGGCGGGGATCCAGCCGGACGACGTGGTCCGGGAGTCGGCCCACGTTGCAAAGGTTTTTGGGCTATGCGCATTGGCGTGCTCACCTCCGGCGGAGACTGCCCCGGTCTGAACGCTGTCATCCGTTCCGTCGTGCACCGCGCCGTCGTCGACCACGGCGACGAGGTCATCGGCTTCCACGACGGGTGGAAGGGCCTCCTGGACTGCGACTACCGCAAGCTCGATCTCGACGCGGTGGGCGGCATCCTGGCCAGGGGCGGCACCATCCTCGGCTCCTCGCGGGTCCAGCCCGCGCACCTCGTCGACGGCGTCGAGCGTGCCAAGGGCCATGTCGCCGACCTCGGTCTCGACGCCATCATCCCGATCGGCGGCGAGGGCACCCTGAAGGCGGCGAACCTGCTCTCCGAGGCGGGACTCCCGATCGTCGGCGTCCCGAAGACGATCGACAACGACATCGCCTCCACCGACGTCACCTTCGGCTTCGACACGGCCGTCACCGTCGCCACCGAGGCCCTCGACCGGCTGAAGACCACCGCCGAGTCGCACCAGCGGGTCCTCGTCGTCGAGGTGATGGGCCGCCACACCGGCTGGATAGCGCTGCACTCCGGCATGGCCGCCGGCGCGCACGCCGTGGTCGTCCCCGAGCGCCCCTTCGACATCGACGAGCTGACCTCCCGGGTCGGCGAGCGCTTCGAGGCCGGCAAGCGGTTCGCGATCGTGGTCGTCGCCGAGGGCGCCAAGCCGCGCGAGGGCTCGATGGACTTCAAGACCGCCGGCACCGACATCTACGGCCACGAGCGCTTCACCGGCATCGCCAACCAGCTCTCCGCCGAGCTGGAGCGGCGCCTCGGCAAGGAGGCCCGCCCGGTCATCCTCGGCCACGTCCAGCGCGGCGGCACCCCCACCGCGTACGACCGCGTCCTCGCGACCCGGTTCGGCTGGCACGCCGTGGAGGCGGCGCACCGCGGCGAGTTCGGCATGCTGACCGCGCTGCGCGGCACGGAGATCACGATGGTTCCGCTGGCGCAGGCCGTGGAGACCCTCAAGACGGTCCCGGCCGACCGGTACGCCGAGGCGGAGTGCGTGCTCTGACGGCTCCCGTGCGTCACATCCGCCCCCGGTCGCGGCCGCGACCGGGGGCGGTTCTAGTCTGGTGCGGACAACAAGCGCGAATCGGGCTCCAGGAGTGTACGGATGGATCACAGCGGGCACGGCATGACCACGGATCTGCCGCCGTTCACGCTGGGGCGGGGCCTGGAGTTCTCTCCCGACCTGTTCTTCCTGATCGGCTGCCTCGCGGGGCTCGGTCTGTACGGGTGGGGCGTGGCGCGGCTGCGGCGGCGCGGTGACGCGTGGCCGGTCAGCCGGACGGTGTCCTTCGCCGTCGGCGTGCTGACGATCGCGCTGGTGATGTGCACCAAGCTCAACGACTACGGCATGGTCATGTTCAGCGTGCACATGGTGCAGCACATGGTGATCTCCATGCTGTCGCCGATCCTGCTGCTGCTCGGCGCGCCGGTGACGCTAGCGCTGCGGGCGCTGCCGGTGGCGGCCCGCGGCTCGACGGGGCCGCGCGAGCTGCTCCTGAAGCTGCTGCACAGCCGGTACATGCGGGTGATCACCCACCCGGCGTTCACCATCTCCATGTTCATCGCGAGCCTGTACGCGCTGTACTTCTCGCCGCTCTTCGACTTCCTGATGGGGTCGAAGGCCGGGCACATCGGGATGATGGTGCACTTCCTGCTGGTGGGCCTGGTCTTCTTCTGGCCGATCATGGGCGTGGACCCGGGCCCGCACCGGCCGGGGTACGTGATGCGGATGCTGGAGCTGTTCGCGGGGATGCCGTTCCACGCGTTCTTCGGCATCGCGATGATGATGGCGACCGAGCCCCTGGTGGAGGCGTACAGGAACCCGCCGGCCTCGCTCGGGATCGACGCCCTCGCCGACCAGAACGCGGCGGGCGGCATCGCCTGGGCCTTCAGCGAGATCCCGTCCGTGCTGGTGCTGATCGCGCTGGTCTACCAGTGGTACCACTCCGAGCAGCGGCAGGCCGTCCGCAAGGACCGGGCCGCCGACCGGGACGGCGACAAGGAGCTGGAGGCGTACAACGCGTATCTGGCCTCGCTGCGGGCGCGGAGTCGCTGACGCTTGGGATCCAGGAGCCTGGATTCAGGATCCTGGAGCCGGAATCCGAATCTTGGATCCAGAATTCTGAATCCGGATCTTGGATCCAGGATCCTGAATCCAAATCTTGGATCCACGGCCCCCTTCCGGGTCCGGTGCCGCTTGTGGTGCCGGACCCGGTTCGCGTTCCGGCGCACGCCGGCGCGTCCGGGGAGTAGCGCGCGCCCCTCTCCCGGGGTCACGATGGGCTGGACGGCTTCCGCGGCCCCGGTCGGGAGGAGGACGGGCTGATGTCCGGTCCCACGAAGACGATGACGGTGCTCACCTGCGCGGCGCTGGTGCTGACGACGGCCTACACGGTGGCGCTCGGCAGCAGCGGCTGGCTCTGGTTCGGTCTGGTGGTCCTGGTCGTGGCGACGATCGGGATGGCGGCGGCGGACAGCTCCGTACCACCGTCCCCCCGCTCCCGCCCGCCGGGCACCACGTCCTGAACCCCGGCCCTACGCGCGCGGGGCCAGGACGATCCAGGTCTGGCCCGGGGCGAAGGGCAGGGGCGCGCCGGCCGGGGTGGTGAAGGTGGTGCCGGAGGCCGCGGAGGGGCGGGACCAGCGGGCCTCGTGGGCGCGCCCGTCGCGCAGGACGAGGGCGGTGCCGCTGCCGACGGTCTCGCTGTACGGGGAGACCGAGCCGAAGCGGTCGTGGAAGCGGGAGGGACGGATCGTGACGCGCTGGACGACGACCGTCTCCGGCGTGAGCGGGCCCGTGTCGGTGGCGCGGGCCTCGCGGCCGTCCATGGCGACGCGCCAGGCGTGGTCGGCGGCGGACCAGGTGAAGGCGTAGCGGGCCGCCGGGTAGCGGACGGTCGAGGTGGTGACCGGGGTGCCGCCGGGCGGAGCGGCTCCGAAGCGGAAGCCGATGTCCCGGCTGTGCTCGGCCTTCGGTGCGGCGGCGAGCGCGCGGCCGGGCCGCAGGTAGAGGTTGTGCGGGGCGGGCCGGTCCGGTGAGCGCAGGAAGGCCTGGGGCGCGGTGCTCTCCGTGACGAGGCCGAGGGGCGCGGCCCGGAGGAGCGGGCCGAGGGCGGACTGGGCGCCGGAGTAGGCGAGGACCGGGCGGCCGTAGTCGGCGAGCAGGGCGATGTCGGACTCGCGGGCGCTGCGGACGGGGCCGGCGAGGTCGGGGAGGCGGGAGGAGTAGACGGCGAGGAGCCGGGTGACTCCGCCCTCGACCTGTTCGACGTAGACGAGGTCGGCGGCACCGAGTCCGGTGTGGGGGCGGGCCGCCGGCACGTTGTCCAGCTTCACGGCCAGGACGGGCGCGGGCTTCGCGGGAAGGCCGGTGAAGGGCGACAGACCGGCGGCCGGGGTGGCGGGCGCGGTCGTCGGCGTGGGACGCGGCTGCGGCGGCGGGCCCGAGTCGGAGCAGCCGTACAGCCCGGCCGCCGTCAGCGCGCACAACAGCGCGGTGAGGACGCGGCCGGGGCGCCTGGCTCCGCGCTCGCCCGTCATGTGACGCTCCCCCACCAGTGGACCACGGGCCCGTGCGGGGATACAACGGGCGTGACGGACGACGAACGGGGGTTTCGGGTGTTCTACCAGCTGATGAAGCACGTCCTGCTCGGGCCGTTCCTCAGGCTGCTGTTCCGGCCGCGGATCGAGGGGCTCGAGCACGTCCCGGAGGAGGGTGCCGCGATCGTCGCGGGCAATCACCTCTCCTTCTCCGACCACTTCCTGATGCCGGCCGTCCTGGACCGGCGGATCACCTTCCTCGCGAAGCAGGAGTACTTCACGGGGCCCGGCCTCAAGGGCCGGCTGACGGCGGCCTTCTTCCGGGCCGCCGGACAGATCCCGGTGGACCGGTCGGGGAAGGAGGCCGGCCGGGCGGCGATCCGGGAGGGGCTGGGCGTCCTCGACCGGGGCGAGTTGCTCGGGATCTATCCGGAGGGGACGCGTTCGCACGACGGGCGGCTCTACAAGGGCAAGGTGGGAGTGGCGGTGATGGCGCTGACCGCGGGGGTCCCGGTGGTGCCGTGCGCGATGGTGGGGACCTTCGAGATCCAGCCGCCGGGGAAGGTCGTGCCGAGGATCCGCCGGGTCACCATCCGGTTCGGAGAGCCGCTGGACTTCTCCCGGTTCGCCGGGTCGGCGGGCGAGAGGGCCGTGGTCCGGGCGGTGACGGACGAGATCATGTACGCGATCCTGCGCCTGTCGGGTCAGGAGTACGTGGACGAGTACGCGGCGGTGGTGAAGGCCGCGGCGTCCGGTGGTGACGCATCCTCGGATCAGTTCCCGCACGGGGAACGCCGAGGGCGGATCCGCGCACGGCGCAATCCCCTGGGTCGCGGCCCCGGACACCCGTAGCGTCCCTCGCATGACCAAGGGAAACGCTTTCGTGCTGGGTGCGACAGGACAGGTGGGGCGGGCGGCCGTGCGGGCGCTCGTCGCGGACGGCTGGGAGGTGACGGCCGCCTCCCGGGGCGGCGGCAGGGACGGCAGGTGGCCGGACGAGGTCCGGTCGGTGCGGCTCGACCGGGACGAGGAGGGCGCGCTGGCGTCGGCGCTCGGCGGGGGCACCGACGTCCTCGTGGACATCGTGGCGTACGACGCGGGGCACGCCGCCCAGCTGACCGGTCTCGCGGACCGGATCGGCTCGGCGGTGGTGATCTCCACGGGGGCGGTGTACGAGGACGAGCAGGGGCGCAGCTTCGACACCCAGGACCGGCCGGACGGCTTCCCGCGCTACCCGGTGCCGATCCTGGAGTCGCTTCCGACGGTGGCGCCGGGCGACAGCTCGTACAGCACGCGGAAGGTCGCCCTGGAGCGGGCGCTGACGGAGGCCGGGGAGCTGCTCCCGACGACGCTGCTGCGGGCGGGCTCGATCCACGGCCCGCACTGCCGGTCGCCGCGCGAGCTGTTCTTCGTGAAGCGGGCGCTCGACCGGCGCCCGGTGCGGGTGCTCGCGTACGGCGGACTGTCACGGTTCCACCCCTCGCACGTGGACAACCTGGCCGAGCTGATCCGGCTCGCGGCGGAGCGGCCGGGCACGCGGATCCTCAACGCCGCCGATCCCCAGGCGCCGACGGTCGCGGAGATCTCGGCGGCGGTGGACGCGGTCGTGGGCGTGGAGAGCGAGACGGTGCTCGTGGACGGACCGCCTCCGGTGGGCATCGTGGGTGAGACGCCGTGGGGCCTGGACGCGCCGATCGTGTACGACATGACGGCCGCGGAGCGGGAGTTGGGCTACCGGCCGGTGGTGGGGTACGTGGAGTCGCTGCCGGCGACGGTGGAGTGGCTGGCGGAGCGGCTGGCGGGCCGGGGATGGCTGGAGGCGTTCCCGAACCTCGCCAAGTACGGGCAGGACTGGTTCGACTACGCGGCCGAGGACGCCTGGCTCGCCTCGCGCTGACGCACGCACGCCGACGCGCGGAGGGGCGGCCGCCGTGCGGCGACCGCCCCTCTTTTCTGGCGTGGTGCGGGTGTTACGGCTGGGGCGTGGCGTGCGGCTCGCACGTCACGTCCTGGCTGTCCACCTCGCCGGTGAGCAGGTACGTCTCGACCCGCGAGTTGATGCAGGGGTTCACCAGGCTGGTGACGCCGTGCGAGCCCGCGTTCTTCTCGGTGATGAGGCGCGAGCCCTTGAAGCGCTTGTGCAGCTCGACCGCGCCGGCGTACGGCGTCGCCGCGTCACGCTCGGACTGGACGATGAGCACCGGCGGCAGGCCCTTGCCGGTCTTGACCTGGGTCGGCTTCTGCCGCGGCGCGGACCAGGTGGCGCACGGCAGGTTCATCCAGGCGTTCGCCCAGGTCATGAACGGGTACTGCTCGTGGAGGCGGGAGTTGTCCAGGTCCCACTTGTTCCAGTTCGTCGGCCAGGGCGCGTCGGCGCACTCGACGGCGGTGTAGACGGCGTTGCCGTTCTCCGACGCGATGTTGCCGGCGGTGTCGGTGAGGTCCGCGGCCGCGCCGTCGATCAGCGGCTGCGGGTCACCCGCGGCGTACGCGCTCCAGGCCTCCGCGACCGGGGCCCATCCGGAGTCGTAGTACGGCGCGCTCTGGAAGAAGCCGATGAGCTCGGCCGGTCCGACCTTGCCGCCCAGGGGCTCCTTCTTGGCGGCGGCGCGCAGGGTCACCCACTGCTGCTGGACCTCCGCCAGGGTGTCGCCGAGGTGGTAGGTGGCGTCGTTCTGGGCGACCCAGGTCATCCAGTCCTTCAGACGGCCCTCGAAGGCGATGTCCTGTTCCAGGTTGGCCTGGTACCAGATGTTGCTCTTCGCCGGGTTGACCACGCTGTCGACGAGCATGCGGCGCACGTGGTCCGGGTACAGCGTGCCGTAGACGGCGCCCAGGTAGGTGCCGTAGGAGACGCCGATGAAGTTGAGCTTCTTCTCGCCGAGCGCGGCCCGGATGACGTCGAGGTCACGGGCGGTGTTGCGCGTCGTCATGTAGGGCAGCATGTCGCCGCTCTTCTCGGCGCAGCCCTTGGCGTACTCGGCGGCCAGCTTGCGCTGGGCGAGCTTGTCCGCCTCGCTGTCCGGGACCGGGTCGAGCTTCGGGCCCTTGACGAACTCGGTCGGGTCGACGCAGGAGATGGGCGCCGAGTGGCCGACGCCGCGCGGGTCGAAGCCCACGAAGTCGTACGCCTTCGCGGTGTTCACCCAGAGCGGGCTCTTGGTGGTGACCCGGCGCGGGAAGCGCAGGCCGGAACCGCCGGGGCCGCCCGGGTTGTAGAGCAGCGCGCCCTGGCGCTCGGCGGCGGTGCCGGTGGACACGGCACGGTCCACGGCGATCTTGATCTTCTTGCCGTCGGGCTTGGCGTAGTCGACCGGGACGGTCACCCAGCCGCACTGGATGGGCTTGGCGAGGCCCCAGTCGGCCGGGCAGTCCTGCCAGTCGATGCCGGCCTCGGCGGCCCGGGCGGCGGCGATGGCCGCGCCGCGCGCTTCGTCGTCCCGGTCCTGGCCGGTGACGGCACCGGCCGTCGGCGCAGCGAGCGCGGTCGCCATGAGCGTGCCCGCTATCAGAGTGCCGGCGGAGCCGAGCACTGCTGTGCGTCTCAATGGTCCTCCCCCTGAAGGAGTCTGTGTGTCCGGGGGATCCTTTCGTCACCGGGGCTCAGGATGAAAGGGCGTACACGTGTTTCTTTGCCGAACCAATAACCGGTGAGTGGTGTACCGCTGAGCGGTACGGATCCGAGAGAGGTTCAGAACGGGGCGAGTTCGGACAAAGCCATGTCGAGGAGCCGGCGCAGCGCGAGCGCGTCGGGGGCGACGGCGGTGACGAGGGCGGCGGGGCCGGCGAGCGGGCTGACCACGGCGTTCTCCCCGTACGGCCGTGCCTCCACCGGCTTCTCGGCGAACGCCGGGTCGACGACGAGGAGTTGTCCGGTGGCCCGGTGGCCGCCGAGGACCGCGCCGCCGTCCCAGCCGCCGGGCGCGCCGGGGCCGAAGGCCAGCTCCTGGTCGAGCAGGGGGCGGCCGGCACGGCGGACGGCGAGGCGGGTGACGAGGGTGCCGGACGGTTCGCCGGGCCGGCCGAGGACCTGTTCCTCCCGGAGCACGAGCCGCGCCGTGGGCGCGAGGTCGACGGCGGTGCGCATCCGCAGGTGCGAGCCGGCCGCGGAGACGAGCTGCTCGGGCAGCCAGCGGAGCACCGCTCCGTCGCCGACGGCGATCCGCACGTCGTACGCGGCGGGGTCGGTGCTCCGGCCGGGCAGGGCGAGGGTGGCGGCGGCCGAGTCGACCAGGAGCCGGGCCCCGTCCCGCACCTCGGTCTCGATCGCGAGCCGGTCACCGCCGAGCGGGGCGCTCATCGCGCCGACGACGGTGACCCGGGTGTACGGTCCGGCGGCCCGGGTGCGGCGCAGGGCGAGGGGGCCGTCGCTCACCAGGAGCGGCAGCCCTCCGTCGGCGTCGGCGGCGATCCGGGCGGTGGCGCGCAGGCTCACGCGGTCCACGCCGCGAGCCGTGCCCGGACCCAGTCGGCGACGGGCGCGACGCCGCTCTCGCCGCGCAGGGAGGTGAGGGCGACGGGCAGGTCGCCGCGCTGCTCCTTCGCGTCGCGGGCCATCCGCTCCAGGTCGGAACCGACGTACGGGGCGAGGTCGGTCTTGTTGATCACGAGGAGGTCGGCGGTGGTGACGCCGGGGCCGCCCTTGCGGGGGATGTCGTCGCCGCCGGCCACGTCGATGACGAAGATCTGGGCGTCGACGAGCCCCTTGGAGAAGGTGGCGGTGAGGTTGTCGCCGCCGGACTCGACGAGGACGAGGTCGAGCGGGCCGACCGTGTCCTCCAGGTCCTCGACGGCTTCGAGGTTGGCGGAGATGTCGTCGCGGATCGCGGTGTGCGGGCAGGCGCCGGTCTCCACGGCCTGGATGCGCTCGGGCGGCAGGACGGCCTCGCGGAGCAGGAACTCGGCGTCCTCGCGGGTGTAGATGTCGTTGGTGACGACGGCGAGGGAGAGGGTGTCGCGCAGCTCCCGGCAGAGGGCTGCGACGGTGGCGGTCTTGCCGGAGCCGACCGGTCCGCCGAGCCCGATCCGCAGGGCGCGGCGGGTGCCGTCGGGGCGGTGGGCGTCGGCGGAGACGGCGCCGTGGTGGGTGTGGCCGTGGTCGAGGTGCATGGGGACTCCCGGGTGTTCAGGTGGCGCGGGGGCGGCGCTCGGGGTGGAGCTCAGGACGGTGCTCAAGGCGGTGCTCAGGAGGCGAAGAGGCGGACCGGCCAGGCCGCGTGCTGTTCGGCGGTGAGGTCGAGCAGCGGCGCGGAGGCGGCGGGCAGGGCGTCGACGACGCCCTGCCGGGCGGCCGCGGCGGCCCGCTCGGCCACCTGGTCCATCTCGGGCGCGAGGCGGGCGAGGACGGCGGTGGCCTGGTAGGGGTCGAGGCCGAGGAGGCGGACGGCCGCGGTCGCCGGGCCGCCGACCGTCTCGTACGCGACGCAGTGCGCCGCCTCCTCGGGGCCGAGTCCGGCGGCCCGCGCGACGGTGCCGAGGACGACGGGCTGGTGGGCGCCGCGCGGGAACGCGGCGGCCAGCGCGTCGAGTTCGGGGCTCGGCCAGGTGGCGCGGGCGGCCCGCATCAGCTGGCGGCCGAGTCTGCGGGCGGCGGCGCGCAGGGCCGCCGAGGGCGTGCGGGCGTCGGCCGCCGCGTCGAGCTCGTACGGGTCGAGTCCGTGCGCGGCTCCGGCGGCGAGCGCGGCGGAGGTGAGGCCCGTGGTGTGCAGGCGGCCCCGGCAGAAGGACTCCAGGCCGGCGGCGTCCTTGATGCGGCCCGCCCTGACGGCGGCCTCGACGCCGCCGGAGTGGGCGTGCCCGCCGGCGGGGAAGCGGCCGTCGGCGAGCACGAGGAGCGCGGAGAGCGTCATCAGA
Source organism: Streptomyces sp. NK15101 (assembly GCF_020400725.1). GTDB lineage: Bacteria > Actinomycetota > Actinomycetes > Streptomycetales > Streptomycetaceae > Streptomyces. The sequence continues at coordinate 104,647 of NZ_JAINVG010000014.1, forward strand.
AGAGGAAGTAACGCTGGGACATGGGCAGTTCGGCGGCGGGTGCCGGTTCGACGGTCTCGCCGTCGATGGTCACCGAGAAGGTGTCGGCATCGACCTCGACCCGGGGCAGTGCGTCGTTCTCGCGCATGTCGGCCTTGGTCACCCGCCGGGTGGAGCCGATGGCGGTGAACTCCTTGTGCAGTCCGAGCCTTTGGGGCAGGTCGTCCTCGATGGCCGCCTGGGCGACGAAGTTGACCGAGCCGGCCGCGGCGGCCCGGCCGAGCGCGCCGAACATCGGGCGGGGCAGCACGGGCTGCGGCGTGGGGATGGAGGCGTTGGCGTCGCCCATCTGCGCGTACGCGATCTGGCCGCCCTTGACGACGACGAGCGGCTTCACGCCGAAGAAGGCGGGCTCCCAGAGGACCAGATCGGCGAGCTTGCCGGGCTCGACCGAGCCGATGAGGTGGTCCATGCCCTGGGCGACGGCCGGGTTGATCGTGTACTTGGCGACGTAGCGGCGGGCGCGGTGGTTGTCGGCGCGGCCGTCGCCCGGCAGGGCGCCGCGGCGCTTCTTCATGACGTGGGCGGTCTGCCAGGTCCGCATGATCACCTCGCCGATCCTGCCCATGGCCTGGGAGTCGGAGGAGATGATCGAGATGGCCCCCAGGTCGTGGAGGACGTCCTCGGCGGCGATGGTGGAGGGCCGGATGCGGGACTCGGCGAAGGCGAGGTCCTCGGGGACGGCCGGGTTGAGGTGGTGGCAGACCATCAGCATGTCGAGGTGTTCCTCGATGGTGTTGACGGTGTGCGGCCGGGTCGGGTTGGTCGAGCTGGGCAGGACGTACGGCTCGGAGACGACGGTGATGATGTCGGGGGCGTGCCCGCCGCCGGCGCCCTCGGTGTGGTACGCGTGGATCGTGCGGCCGGCGACGGCGGCGAGGGTGTCGCCGACGAAGCCCGCCTCGTTCAGGGTGTCGGTGTGGATGGCGAGCTGGGCGCCGGTCTCCTCGCACACGCCCAGGCAGGTGTCGATGACGGCGGGGGTGGCGCCCCAGTCCTCGTGGATCTTGAATCCGAGGGCGCCGCCGCGCAGCTGGGAGTGCATCGCCTCCCGGGACGTGGTGTTGCCCTTGCCGAGCAGGCCGATGTTGACGGGGAAGGTGTCCAGCGCCTCGAACATCCGGGCCATGTGCCAGGGGCCGGGCGTGATCGTGGTCGCCTTGGTGCCCTCGGCCGGTCCGGTGCCGCCGCCGACGAGGGTGGTGACACCGGTGGCGAGGGCCTGCTCGACGACGGTCGGCGAGATGAAGTGGACGTGGGCGTCGACGGCGCCCGCGGTGACGATGCGGCCGTTGCCGACGATGATCTCGGTCTCGGGGCCGATGACGAGGTCGGGGTGGACGCCGTCCATGGTGTCGGGGTTGCCGGCCTTGCCGAGGGCGGTGATCCGGCCGTCCCGGATGCCGATGTCCGCCTTGACGACGCCCCAGTGGTCGATGACGACGGCGCCGGTGATGACGGTGTCGGGGGCGCCCTCGGCGCGGGTGGTGCGGGCCTGGCCCATGGACTCGCGGACGACCTTGCCGCCGCCGAAGACGGCTTCCTCGCCGGCGCGGCCGGGGCCGCCGCAGCGGTCCTCCTCGATCTCGACGAGGAGGTCGGTGTCGGCGAGGCGCACGCGGTCGCCGGTGGTGGGGCCGAACAGGTCGGCGTAGACGGCGCGGTGGAGGTCAGGCACGGTCGCCGTCCTTGTCGTGTGCGGGAGCGTCGAGGGGGCCGGCGGTCTCGCCGCGCAGGCCGGGCACGATCCGGCGGCCGGCGATCGGGACCAGTTCGACCTCGACGGGGATGCCGGGCTCGAAGCGGACGGCGGTCCCGGCGGCGATGTGCAGCCGCTGCCCCCGGGCGGCGGCGCGGTCGAAGTCGAGGCCGGGGTTGACCTCGGCGAAGTGGTAGTGGGAGCCGACCTGGACGGGCCGGTCGGCGGCGTTGAGCACGGTGAGGCGGGTGACGGGGCGTCCCTCGTTGAGGGTGACGGATCCGTCCGCGTACAGGATCTCTCCGGGGATCATCGGCGGCCGCCCGGTCAGACGATGGGGTCGTGGACGGTGACGAGCTTGGTGCCGTCCGGGAAGGTGGCCTCGACCTGGACGTCGTGGATCATCTCCGGGATGCCGTCCATGACCTCGTCGCGGGTGAGCACCTTGCGCCCGGAGGCCATCAGCTCGGCGACCGTCCGGCCGTCCCGGGCGCCTTCCAGGATGTGCGAGGTGATCAGCGCGACGGCCTCGGGGTGGTTGAGCCGCACACCGCGGGCCCGACGCTTCTCGGCCACATCGGCCGCCACATGAATGAGCAGGCGCTCCTGCTCGTGCGGGCTCAGTTGCACTCTTCCACCTCACAGTCGTCGACCGGATCGGACCCCGGACAGCTGCGGACCCTACCGACCGTCAACACTCTGTTGAACTGCGGAGATGCGGTGCGCGGCCAGACATTGCACGTTAGGGCGGAAGTTTTTCCGGCTCGTTAACTCCGGCTTTGCGTAACCATGATCATCGGACCGGCTCCGCGCCCCCGGGCGGGGACATCGACATCAGGCCGCGCAGTCCGTCCTGCAGGATCTCCACGGCCACGTCGCCGAAGAGCGCCTGCTGGGCGATGAAGCCCTGGGCGGTGGCGATGAGGGTGCGGGCCACGTGGTCGGCGGGGACGTCGGCGTGCAGGAGGCCGCTCTCGCGGTAGGCGGTCACCAGCGTCGTCCAGGCGGCCCGCATCCCGTGGTAGCCCTCGGCGAGGGTCTCGGCCAGCCTCTCGTTGCGCAGGGTCTCGGTCCACACCTGGATGATCAGCCGCGCGAAGGCCTGGCGGTCCGCGCCCTCGATCCGCTCCTCCAGGAAGAGCCGGAGCACCGAGCCGAGGAGGACGTCGGGGGTGGGCGGCGGAGTGGCGCGGGACGCCTCCTCGAAGGCGCTCCGGATGCCGGCGAAGGCCTCGGTGGCGATGGCCCCGATCAGCTCCTCCTTGCCGCGGAAGTAGCGGTAGACCGCGCCCGCGGACAGGCCCACCTCGGCGAGCACGTCCTGCATGGACGTGGCGTGGAAGCCGTTGCGGGCGAAGCAGCGCGCGGCACCGTCGAGGATCTGGCGGCGCCGGGCGTCGAGGTGTTCCTGGGAGACACGTGCCATGGAGCGAACCTAAAACGAATATTCATTCTTGACAACTGCCGGGTGGCGGCGCACGCTGGGGCCAACGTAAAACGAACGATCCTTCGCTTTGAATCGAGGCCGCCATGCCAGCAGCCATCGTCCCGCCGGCCGCAGGACGCAGAACCCTCGCGGTGCTCGTACTGATACCGGCCCTCGCCGCCCTCGTCCTCTCGGTCTTCGCCTGGCCGGCGGCGCGCATCGCACCCCGCGACCTGCCGATCGGGGTGGCCGGACCCGCCGCCGCGGCCACCGCGGTCGAACGGGGACTCGGCCGGCACGAGGGAGCCTTCGAGATCCACCGCTACGCGGACGCCGGGGCCGCGCGGGCCGCGATCGAGAACCGTGACGTGTACGGCGCGGTGGTCGTCACCCCGGGCGGTACGGAACTCCTCACCGCCTCGGCGGCGAGCCCCGCCGTGGCCGGGCTGCTGCGCGAGGCCGTGACCGCGCAGGTCCCGGCAGGGGCACCGGTCAGGGTCACGGACGTGGTCGCCGCACCGGCGGGCGACCCGCGCGGCGCCGCGCTCGGCGCGAGCCTGCTCCCCCTCGCCCTGGTCGGGGCGGTCACGGGCGCCGCCACCGTCCTGCTCGGGCTGCGCGGGGCCGGGGCGGTCGCGACCCTGGTCGGCGCGGCGGCGCTCACCGGACCGGTGGGCGCGGCGCTGGCCGACAGCTGGCTCGGCGCGCTGGCCGGCGACTGGTGGGCCGAGGCCGGGGTCCTCGGCCTGACCGTGCTGGCCATCGGCGCGACCTTCGCGGGGCTCGCCACCCTGCTCGGCAAGCCCGGCCTCGCGCTCGGAGCCGTCCTGACGATCCTTCTCGGCAACGCCTTCTCGGGGATGTCGAGCGCGCCGGAGCTGCTGCCCACCGGGGTGGGCGCGCTCGGCCAGTGGCTGCCGCCGGGCGCCGGGGGCTCGGCCCTCCGGTCGGTGTCCGCCTTCGAGGGCGCGGCGGCGGGCCGACCGCTGCTCGTCCTCTCCCTCTGGGCCGTGGCCGGCCTGGCCGCGACCGCGCTCGGCGCGCGACGCCGCCGGACGGAAGCGGTCCCGGCGCCGGCGCAGGCTCCGGTGCCGGTGGGCTGAACCCCACACCCGCAGACGGCCGCGCGCCCCCGCTGTAGCGGACGGGGGTGCGCGGCCTTTTCGCGCCGCCCACGCGCGGGGGGGCGGGAGCTCAGCGGGGGCCGCGCGGGGGGCGCGTAAGAGCCACGCAGGGCCGGGAGCCGCGCGGGCGCGAAGAAGCCGCGCGGGCGCCGGGACGCGCCCGCTCGTGCTCCCGCGCGGATCCGTCAGGAGGCGCCGGGCTCGCGGTGGTGGGCGGCGATGCCGAAGCGGCGCTGTTCGCCGGGAGCGGAGTCGACCGGGTGCAGCCCGGAGAGCGAGCTGACCACCTGCTCGTCGGCGGGCTTCTCCGCCGCCTCGAGTTCTTCCAGGTCAGCGGCGGAGACCAGGGCGACGAGCGGCTTCCCGTGGCGGGTGACGACGACGCGCTCCCCTCCGTAGACGACGCGGTTGATGAGGTCGGCCAGCTCAGCCCGCGCTTGCGTCACCGGGATCTCGTAGGTCATGCTCCCCATCTTACGGTCTGTACGTCCTGTACATTTTTTACAGACAGCTGGAGGTGCTCAGCCATGGACGCCCGCCATGTCCTGCCCGAGTTCACGGAGCGGACGAGCTTCGGAACCCGGACCCTGGACCCGTACTCGAAGCTCCTCGAATCCCGGATCGTCTTCCTCGGCACGGCGATCGACGAGACCTCGGCCAACGACGTCATCGCCCAGTTCCTGCACCTGGACTACGCGGCCCCCGGTCAGGACATCGCGCTCTACATCAACTCCCCCGGCGGCTCGATCGGCGCCATGACCGCCATCCACGACACGATGCGGACGCTCTCCTGCGACGTGGAGACCACCTGTCTGGGCCAGGCCGCGTCCACCGCCGCCGTCCTGCTCGCCGCCGGCACCCCCGGCAAGCGGCTCGTCCTCCCCGGCGCCCGGATCACCCTCCGGCAGCCGGCCTTGGACGAACCCCTCCAGGGGCAGCCGAGCGACCTCGACATCCACGCGCGCGAGCTGCTACGGCTGCGCGCCCTGACGGCCGGGATGCTCACCGAGTACACCGGACAGAGCCGGGACCGGATCGACGCCGACCTCGACCGCCTCACCGTCCTGGACGCGCCCGCGGCCGTCGCGTACGGACTGGTGGACCACGTGATCACGAGCCGGCGCGACGCCGGCGCGGCGCGGTGAGCCGGCCGTGGTGCCCGAGCTGCCGCCGCTGCCCGCACTGACGCGGGCCGAGGGCGAGTTGATCGATGCGTACCTCGAAGTCGTCGACCTCCTGGGAAAGATCAACCCATCCAGGGGTACGCATACCTATGGGGCACTGCGAGCGGCACAGGCGCTGGTGGGACGCGCGGAGGCGCTGCGCGAGGCCCTGACGGTCATGCATATGCGGGGCGAGAGCGAGGTGCACGCGGAAACCCTGGCGCGCGCCCTGCGGGTGTTGGACGGCGAGCGCCGCGCCGACCGCGTCACCGTCCCCCGCGCACGGGCGAGTTGACATTCCGGCATGTCGTGTCGAGGTCCGTACGGCCGACACACAACGCAGAATCGCTCCCTCGTTCGGCGTAGTCGATGAGTCGACATATGTGCGGGGTGAGTTGCACAACAGGTGTACGCATCTGGCGGAATGGGACGTTCCATCGCTGGTGCGGGGCTCGTAGGCCAAACCTCCGGCGATCACGAAAGCAGCCTGTCCACCCGAATGGATCAGTCGTGAGGAGCCTCACATATAGCCGTTTCAACTCGGATTTCACCCCAGGTGTGGGTCAAGATCCCTGTCGACGACAAGCCCCCGCCATCCGAGGCGGGGCGGTCCGGGCGGACGCCGAGTCCTGCCGCCGTCCCGGACGTCTGGTCGACAGGAGTGGATCGGCAGGAGTGGAGGACCCGAGCAGTACGGGACGTACGCGCTGTTTCCGCAGCGGGGCCGTTCCTTGGGGTGAAGCCGCAGCCGCGGCCGGGCATCTTCGCCAGCCCGAACCCGACAGGTCATCCTTCGCAGGCGGCTGACGAAGGGTTGCGCATGACTGCGCAGATGCACGTCCCGTCCCTGCTGTCCCGGGCCGGAGCCGTCTCGGCTCTCACCCTCGCCGCCGTCGGCGGCACGATGCTCGCACCCGGTGCGACGTCCGAGGCCCAGGCAGCGACCACCTACGCGAACAAGGCACTGAGCGTCGCCGCCTCGAAGCAAGGAGCCCCCTACCGGTACGGGAGCGCCGGACCCACCCGGTTCGACTGCTCCGGTCTGACGCTCTACGCGTACAAGAAGGCGGGCAAGTCGCTGCCCCGCACCGCGCAGCAGCAGTACAACAAGACCCGGCACGTCTCCGCGTCCAGCAGGCAGAAGGGGGACCTGGTCTTCTTCCACTCCGGCGGGAGCGTCTACCACGTGGGCATCTACGCCGGCAGCGGCAAGATCTGGCACTCGCCCAAGAGGGGATCCTGGGTGAAGCTCGACAAGATCTGGACGTCGAAGGTCTACTACGGCCGCGTCCGATGACGCCCGCCGGGCACTGACCCGGTCTCAGGCCTCGGGGGCCCGAGACCCCGCCCCAGGGGTGCGGTGGCGCCGCCGCACCCCTGCGCCGGGGAAAACCGCGGGGCCCGTCTTCGCGGACCGGCTCTGGACGTACGGGACCGCCCTGGACGTAGGGGACGGCCTCAGACGTACGAGGACGGCCTCAGACGTACGAGACGGTCGCCCGGGTCCACGGGAGGGTGATCCAGACCGTCTTGCCGCCCTCCTCGGTCGGAGTGACCGAGAGGCGCCCGCCCGCCTCCGCCGCCAGGGAGCGGATGATGACCATGCCCCGGCCGTTGTCCTGCTGGACCGCCGCCGGAAGGCGGCGCGGCCAGCGCGGGTGACTGTCGGTGACGCCGATGTGGAGGAGCTCCTCGCGCTCCAGGCGGACGTCGACCGTGAAGGTGGGCGACTGCCCGAAGGTGTGCAGGACGGCGTTGGTGGTCAGCTCCGAGACCATCAGGCGGATCGCGTCCGCGAGGTCGTCGGCGCCGTCGAGGCCCCAACCGTCGAGGACCTCCGCGACGTACCGCCGGGCGGTGGGGACCGACGCGGGATCGCTCGGCAGCGTGACGGATGCTTCCTGATGGTCTGCCATGGCGACGCTGTCCCTTTCCCGCCGGGGCTTCGGCCCCGGATCGCGCTACGCGTCAGGGTCCCACCGATCGTGCCGCCCCGGCAGTCGTTCCACCAAGATATGTCCCCATCTGTCGCCCGAAGCGGTGAACTCTGCTGCCGGGGAACGTCCTTGGGCCTCCCGACGGGTCGTCAGACCGGTGGTGCGGTCCGCAGGATCGTCTCCACCGCACGTCCGATCTCCGCGTCCGTCAGATCGGCCCGGGCCGTGAGGCGCAGCCGCGAGATGCCGTCGGGGACGGACGGGGGCCGGAAGCAGCCGACCAGGAGGCCCTGTTCGCGGCAGTCCGCCGCCCAGCGCAGCGCCGCCTCCGGGGAGGGCGCGTGGACCGAGACGACGGCCGCGTCGGGCCGGGCGGAGGTGAGTCCGGCCTCCGTGAGCAGCCGGTGCAGTGTGCCGGCGACGGCGCGGGCCCGCTCGGCGAGGGCCGGTTCGGCCGCGATCAGGCGCAGGCTCGCGAGCGCTCCGCCGGCGGCGGCCGGGGCGAGCCCGGTGTCGAAGATGAAGGTGCGGGCCGCGTTCACCAGGTGCTCGACCACCCGGGCCGGGCCGAGGACGGCGCCGCCCTGGCTGCCGAGGGACTTCGAGAGGGTGAGGGTGGCGACGACGTCCTCGTCGCCCGCGAGTCCGGCCTCGTGCAGGGCGCCCCGGCCGCCGTCGCCGAGGACACCGAAGCCGTGGGCGTCGTCGACGACCAGTCCGGCGCCGTGCGCGCGGCAGGCCTCGGCGAGTTCGGGGAGCGGGGCCTTGTCGCCGTCGACGGAGAAGACGGAGTCGCTGACGACCAGGGCCCGGCGTCCCGGGTGCGCGCCCAGGGTCTTGGCGACGGCCTCGGCGTCGGTGTGCGGGACGACGGCGGTCTCGGCGCGCGAGAGGCGGCAGCCGTCCACGATCGAGGCGTGGTTGGAGGCGTCGGAGACGATCAGGGAGTCCCGGCCGCCGAGCGCGGTGAGCGCGGCGAGGTTCGCGGTGTAGCCGGAGGAGAAGACGAGGGCCGCCTCGAAGCCGCAGAACTCGGCGAGTTCGCGCTCCAGACGGGTGTGCAGCCGGGTGGTGCCGGTGACGAGCCGCGAGCCGGTGGAGCCGGCGCCCCAGCGCCTGGCCGCCTCGGCCGCCGCCTCGGTGACCTCGGCCCGGCGGGTGAGGCCGAGGTAGTCGTTGCTCGCCAGGTCCAGGAGGTCCGACTCGGCCGCCCGGGGGCGCAGCGTCCGGACGAGACCCGCCTCGGCCCGGCGGCGCGCCTCGGCGTCGGTCCAGTCGAAGGCGGTGCGGCGCGGGTCCGCGGCCCGTGCGTCGTCGTCCCGTGGCATGCGGCGATCCTTTTGTAGGCAGCGCACAGACCCTAACCGCAGGATGCCGAGGCCGGGATGTGGTCATCCACACACCTCGATCGGGGGCGTTTGTTCGGTTCCTCCTTGGCCCGGGGGCGGGCGGTAGGCAAGGATCTGCGGTTATGGACCTGCTGAACACGCTGGTGGAGAAGGGGCTGCGGCGCGAGCTGCCGACCCGTGAAGAAGCGCTCGCCGTGCTGGCGACCTCCGACGACGAACTGCTCGAGGTGGTGGCGGCGGCCGGCAAGGTGCGCCGTCAGTGGTTCGGGCGCCGGGTGAAGCTGAACTACCTGGTCAACCTGAAGTCCGGTCTCTGTCCCGAGGACTGCTCGTACTGCTCTCAGCGGCTCGGTTCGAAGGCGGAGATCCTCAAGTACACCTGGCTGAAGCCGGACGAGGCCTCGCAGGCCGCGGCGGCGGGCGTCGCGGGCGGCGCCAAGCGGGTCTGCCTGGTGGCCAGCGGCCGCGGCCCGACGGACCGGGACGTGGAGCGCGTCGGGAAGACGATCGAGGCGATCAAGGAGCAGAACGAGGGCATCGAGGTGTGCGCCTGCCTCGGTCTGCTCTCGGACGGCCAGGCGGAGCGGCTGCGGGAGGCCGGCGCCGACGCGTACAACCACAACCTGAACACGTCCGAGGCGACGTACGGGGGCATCACCAAGACCCACACCTACGCGGACCGCGTGGACACCGTGCAGAAGGCGCACGCCGCCGGTCTGTCGGCCTGCTCGGGCCTGATCGCGGGCATGGGCGAGAGCGACGAGGACCTGGTCGACGTCGTCTACGCGCTGCGCGAGCTCGACTCCGACTCTGTGCCGGTCAACTTCCTGATCCCGTTCGAGGGCACCCCGCTCGCGAAGGAGTGGAACCTCACCCCGCAGCGCTGCCTGCGGATCCTCGCGATGGTCCGGTTCGTCTGCCCCGACGTCGAGGTGCGGATCGCCGGCGGCCGTGAGGTGCACCTGCGGTCGATGCAGCCGCTGGCGCTGAACATCGCGAACTCGATCTTCCTCGGCGACTACCTGACCAGCGAGGGCCAGGCCGGCCAGGCCGACCTGGACATGATCGCGGACGCGGGCTTCGAGGTGGAGGGCGCGGGCACGACCACCCTGCCGAAGCACCGCGCGGACGCGCTCGCGGCGGCGGGCGCGACGGGCGGCTGCGGCTCGAAGGCCTCGGCGGGCTGCGGCTCGGAGGCCTCGGCGGACGGCGCGGGCTGCGGCGGACACGCGGAGGAGGGCGGCGGCTGCGGCCCCTGCGGCGGTCACGCGGCTCCGGCGGCGCCCGCCCCGGCCGCGGCTCGCACCTCCGACGAGGCCCGCACCGACCTGGTGGCCGTGCGCCGCCGGGGCGCCGGCACGGACCTCGCGCCGAATGCGTAACGACGAGCTCCTCGCCCTGGACCGGGCGCACGTCTGGCATCCGTACGGCCCCATGCCGGGCCGGGCGGAGCCGCTGGTCGTCGCGTCCGCGTCCGGTGTGCGGCTCCGGCTCGCCGAACCCGTCGAGGGACGGGCCGAGTTGGTCGACGGCATGTCCTCGTGGTGGTCGGCGGTGCACGGCTACAACCACCCCGTGCTGAACGAGGCGGTGCGCGGTCAGCTGGAGAAGATGAGTCACGTCATGTTCGGCGGGCTCACCCACGAGCCGGCCGTCCGGCTCGCCGCCCGGCTCGTGGAGATCACCCCGGAGCCACTGCGGCACGTCTTCCTCAGCGACTCGGGCTCGGTCTCCGTCGAGGTCGCGGCCAAGATGTGCCTGCAGTACTGGCGTTCCCTGGGCCGCCCCGAGAAGCGGCGGCTCCTCACCTGGCGCGGCGGCTACCACGGGGACACCTGGCAGCCGATGTCCGTGTGCGACCCGCAGGGCGGGATGCACGAGCTGTGGTCGGGGGTGCTCCAGCGGCAGGTGTTCGTGGAGGCCCCGCCGGCCGCGTACGAGGAGTCGTACGCGGAGCTGCTGCGGACGGCGATCGCCGAGCACGCGCACGAACTGGCCGCGGTGGTCGTGGAGCCGGTCGTGCAGGGCGCGGGCGGCATGCGCTTCCACGACCCGGCGTACCTGCGGGTGCTGCGCGAGGCCTGCGACGCGCACGACGTCCTGCTCGTGTTCGACGAGATCGCGACCGGGTTCGGACGGACGGGCACGCTGTTCGCCGCCGGCCAGGCGGGGGTCTCCCCCGATGTGATGTGCGTGGGCAAGGCGCTGACCGGCGGCTATCTGTCGATGGCGGCGACGCTCTGCACGAGCCGCGTCGCCGACGGGATCTCGCGCGGCGAGGTCCCCGTCCTGGCGCACGGGCCGACCTTCATGGGGAACCCGCTGGCGTCGGCGGTCGCCCTCGCCTCGATCGACCTGCTGCTCTCCCAGGACTGGCAGGTCGAGGTGAAGCGGATCGAGGCGGGCCTGCGGGACGGGCTCGCCCCGGCGGCCGGTCTCCCGGGCGTCCGCGAGGTGCGGGTGCTCGGCGCGATCGGCGTCGTCCAGCTCGACCACGAGGTCGACGTGGCGGCGGCGACGCGCGCGGCGGTCCGGGAGGGCGTGTGGCTGCGCCCGTTCCGCGACCTGATCTACACGATGCCGCCGTACGTGACGGGCGACGAGGACCTGGCCCGCATCTGCACGGCGGTGAAGGCGGCGGCGGCAGCGGGCTGATCCCTCCCGTTGTGGGCATGCGTTCCGCCGGGGCGGGACGCATGCCCACAACGGACGGCGCCCTTGCCGGCGCCGGAGGCTTCCGCGCCTGAACCCGCGCCGCCCCGCACCGAACAAGGAAGGACGTCCCCATGGACATCATCGTCATCAGCGGCACCGGCACCGAGATCGGCAAGACCGTCGTCACCGCGGCCGTCGCCGCCGTCGCCACGGCCGCCGGACGGTCCGTCGCCGTCCTGAAGCCCGCTCAGACCGGTGTCGGGCCGGACGAGCAGGGCGACGCGGACGAGGTCGTACGCCTCTCGGGCGCCGCGGCCTCCGCCGAACTCGGCCGCTTCCCGGAGCCGCTGGCTCCCGGTACGGCCGCCCGGCGGGCCGGGCTCGCCCCGGTCGGGCCCCGGGAGGTCGCCGAGGCCGCCCGGAAGCTGGCCGAGGACCACGACCTGGTGCTCGTGGAGGGCGCCGGCGGGCTGCTCGTCCGCTTCGACGAGGAGGACGGCACGCTCGCCGACGCGGCCGCGCTGCTCGGCGCGCCGGTCCTGGTGGTGGCGCCGGCCGGTCTGGGGACGCTCAACTCGACGGCCCTGACGGCCGAGGCGCTGCGGGCGCGCGGGATCGAGCAGCTCGGCGTGGTCGTCGGCAGCTGGCCGGCCGAGCCGGACCTCGCGGCGCGCTGCAACCTCGCGGACCTGCCGGAGGTGGCGGGCGCCCCGCTGCTCGGAGCCGTGCCGGAGGGTTCGGGCGCGCTGGGCCCGGCGGAGTTCCGGGCGGCCGCGGGCGGCTGGCTGGGGCCGGGGCTCGGCGGCGCGTGGGACGCGGAGGCGTTCACGGAGGCGCAGGCGGCACCGCTCTCCGTAGGCTGACCGCATGCGCGCACACGTTCAGGAGATCGTCTTCGACTGCGCCGCTCCGGCGGCGCTGGTCCGCTTCTGGGCCGGGCTCCTCGGCGGGGAGCCCGTCGACCGGAGCGCGGACTGGTCGTACGTGGATCCGCCGGAGTTCGTACGGATCGCCTTCCAGCGGGTGCCGGAGGGCAAGGCCGCGAAGAACCGGGTCCACCTCGACCTGGAGGTGGCCGATCCGGCACGGGCGGCCGGGGAGGCGGTGCCGCTCGGGGCGGTCGCGGTCGGCGGGCTCGTCACCGACGAGCAGGGCTCCTTCCAGGTCATGCGGGACCCGGAGGGCAACGAGTTCTGCTTCGTGACGGGCTGAGGGCGGCTCCGGTGACTCCGCACCGCCCGGCCCGCCGGGCCCCTCGCGTCCGTCATCCGCTGTTCGCCCGCTTCTACGCCCGGTTCAGCGAGTCGGCCGACACGCGGGGCGGGCTCGCCGCCCTGCGGACGGAGCTGCTCGCCGGGCTGTCCGGCCGGGTCGTCGAGATCGGGGCGGGGAACGGCCTGAACTTCGCGCACTACCCGGCCGGGGTCACCGAGGTCGTCGCCGTCGAGCCGGAGCCGCATCTGCGCCGGCTCGCCGAGGGGGCCGCGCGCCGGGCGGCCGTCCCGGTGACCGTGCTGCCGGGCACGGCCGAGGCGCTGCCGGGACCGGACGGCTCCTTCGACGCGGCGGTGGCCTCGCTGGTGCTGTGCACCGTGCGGGACGTGCCGCAGGCCCTCGCCGAGCTGTGGCGGGTCCTGCGGCCCGGCGGCGAGCTGCGGTTCTTCGAGCACGGGGCGGCGGACACGCCCGGGCTCGCGCGGGTGCAGCGGGGCCTCGACCGGACGGTCTGGCCGCTGCTCTTCGGCGGCTGCCACACCTCCCGCGCCCCGCTGGCGGCGATCGAGGCCGCCGGGTTCGGCCTGGTCTCGTACCGCTCCTTCGACGTTCCGGAGCAGGGCCCGCGGCTGCCGTCCTCCCCCTGCGTCCTGGGCACGGCCAGGCGGTAATGCCTGGCGCCGCCGCCGTCCCGCGTGATGGGATCCCGCCATGATCGATCTGCAGATGCGTCCGGCCGCTCCCGACGACGTCGAGGCCGTCCTGGCCTTCTGGAAGGAGTCGGCCGAGGGCACGTCCGTCTCGGACGACGTGAACGGGGTGACCCGGCTGGTGGAGCGCGACCCCGAGGCCCTGATCCTCGCCTTCGCCGACGGCGTGATCGTCGGCTCCGTGATCGCCGGCTGGGACGGCTGGCGCGCCTCCCTCTACCGGCTCGCCGTGCTGCCCTCGTACCGCCGCCGCGGCATCTCCACCGCGCTGCTCCGCGCGGCCGAGGAGAGGTTCCTCGCGCTCGGCGGACGGCGGGCGGACGCCATGGTCCTGGAGGCGAACGAGCGGGGCCGGGCGCTGTGGACGGCCGCCGGTTACCAGCGCGAGGAGCGCTGGCGCCGCTGGGTGAAGCCGCTCGCGGCCCGGGTCACGGGGTGATCGCCGAATGGGCACCGGCGTGATCGCCCGAAGTGGTCACCGGGTGATCTCCGGGGTGATCATCATCCGGCTTTGCCGATCCTTTACCATGGTGTCTCCTCCCGACGACCGAAAGGTGTGAGCGTCCGCCCATGGGCGAGCCCCCCAGTAGCGCTGGTTCCGACCGCCGACATCGAGCGATCCCTCTCCCGCTGACTGATCATGGGACGGAGGTGAACCGATGACCGAAGTGCTTCTGCTCGTGGTGGCGCTCCTGCTCGCAGTCGCGTGCGGTGCGTTCGTCGCGGCCGAGTTCTCGCTGACCACGGTCGAGCGCGGCGAGCTCGAAGCCGCCGCGGAGCGCGGCGAGCGGGGGGCGTCGGGCGCGCTCAAAGCCGTCCGCTCGCTCACCTTCCAGCTCTCCGGCGCACAGCTGGGCATCACCGTGACCAACCTGGTCGTCGGCATGCTCTCCGAGCCCTCGATCGCCAAGCTGATCAGCGGCCCCCTGGAGTCGATCGGACTCTCGGCCTCGACGGCCTCTTCGGTCGCCCTGGTCCTGGGCACCGCCCTGTCGACCGTCGTCCTGATGGTCGTCGGCGAGCTGGTCCCCAAGAACTGGGCGATCTCCTCGCCGCTCGCCGTCGCGAAGGTGGTGGCCACCCCGCAGCGCGTGTTCACGGCCGCCTTCAAGCCGCTGATCGGCCACCTCAACAACACCGCGAACCGGATCCTGCGCCGCCTCGGCATGGAGCCGACCGAGGAGCTGGCCTCCGCGCGCTCCCCGCAGGAGCTGGTGGCGCTCGCCCGGCACTCCGCGAAGGAGGGCGCCCTGGAGGCGGACACGGCCGAGCTGTTCGTCCGTACCCTCAACCTGGCGGAACTGACCGCCGAGAACGTGATGACGCCCCGCGTGCAGGTAACCGCCCTGGAGGTGCAGGCCACCGCCGAGGACGTCGCCAACGCGACCCGCGCGACCGGCCTGTCCCGCTTCCCCGTCTACCGGGGCAGCCTCGACGCGGTCGTCGGCATCGCCCACATCAAGGACGTCCTCGCGATACCGGCCGGGGAGCGGCCCCGCCGCCGGATCGGCGAGATGCTGCGCGAGCCGCTGCTCGTTCCCGAGACGCTCACCGTGGACCGGCTCCTCGACCGGCTGTCGGGCCGGCAGACGATGGCCGTCGTCATCGACGAGTACGGCGGCACGGCCGGGGTCGTCACCCTGGAGGACATCGTCGAGGAGGTCGTCGGCGAGGTGCGCGACGAGCACGACCCGCACGAGACGCCGGACCTGGCGCGGGCGGGCGAGGACGCGGACGGGCGCGAACTGTGGTCCGCCGACGGCGCCGCCCGTACGGACCAGCTGGCCACGATCGGCCTGCGCGTGCCGGACGGCCCGTACGAGACCCTCGCGGGCGTCCTCGCGACGGAGCTGGGCCGCATCCCCGCCGTCGGCGACCGCGTGGAGCTGGCCGGCTGGCGCCTCGACGTCGTCGACTCCTCGGGCCGGCGCGCCGCGCGCGTACTGCTGCACGCCCCCGCGCACGACACCGACGAGTCCGGGGAGGCCGGCCGATGATCGCGATCCAGCTGCTGATCGGCCTGCTGACCCTGGTCGTCAACGCCTTCTTCGTCGGCGCCGAGTTCGCCCTGATCTCGGTCCGCCGCAGCCAGATCGAACCCCTGGCCGACTCCGGGAACCGGCGGGCGCGCAGCGTCATCTGGGGCCTGGAGCACGTCTCCGCGATGCTCGCGGCGGCGCAGCTCGGCATCACGCTCTGCACCCTGGTCCTCGGCATCGTCGCCGAGCCGGCCATCGAGCACCTGCTGGAACCGGTCTTCGACGCGGTCGGCGTGCCGCACGGCGTGGCCGCCACGATCTCGTTCGCGATCGCGCTGGCCCTGGCGACGTATCTGCACATGCTGCTCGGCGAGATGGTGCCGAAGAACATCGCGCTCGCCGAGCCGACGCGCTCGGCACTGCTCCTCGGTCCGCCCCTGGTGGCGCTCGCCCGGGCGCTGCGGCCGGTGATCTTCGCGATCAACGCCTTCGCCAACGCGCTGCTGAAGCTGCTGCGGGTGGACGCCAAGGACGAGGTCTCGGCGACCTTCTCCGACGACGAGCTGGCCCGGATGGTCACCGACGCGGGCGACGCGGGTCTCCTGGACGACCGGGCCGCCGAGCGGCTGCACGACGCCCTGGAGCTGGGCCGGCGTCCCGTGCGGGACGTGGTGATGCCGGCGGAGAAGGTGGTGTACGCGCAGGTGGGCACCACTCCGGAGGAGCTGGAGGCGCTGGCGGCGCGGACCGGCTACTCCCGCTTCCCGGTCGTCGACTCCGAGCGCCGCATCCTGGGCTATCTGCACGTCAAGGACGCCCTGGACGCCACCCCGCGCGACCTGCCGTTCCCGGTGACGGCACTGCGGCCGATCGCCCGGGTCCGGGCGGCGACGCCGCTGGACGACGTCCTCACCGCGATGCGCCGCAGCCGGACGCATCTGGCGGCCGTGCTCGACGAGGACGGCAAGCCGGCCGGCCTCGTGACGATGGAGGACGTGCTGCGCGAGCTGGTGGGACGCCCGGCGGCACCGTGACCGGCCGCACCGCCCGAGAGGGGCCCCGGGATCCGCTTCCCGGGGCCCCGGCGCGTCAGAGGGCGGTGGCGGCGAGCCAGTCGTCGAGCAGGTCCCGGTCGCCGGTGCGGCTGAAGCGCGGGTCGTCGGCGTCGTACCGGCGGTGGAGGAGGAGCAGCAGCTCCCCGGTGTCCGCCGCGACGGAGGCGGGCGGCTCCGCGGCACCGCCCCCCTGGCTCGCTCGGCCCGCCC
>NZ_JAINVG010000140.1 GCF_020400725.1 Streptomyces sp. NK15101
GGGTGGGTGCGCACGGGGGCGGTGGCCATGGGCCGCAGAGTATTTCGGTAACGAATAATTCGTCAACGAAATACTTCTCGGGAGAACGGCGCCCCGCCGACGTACGATCACCCCATGGCGCACCCCGAGGAACAGCAGGAACCGCGCGACTGGACCGACGACCACGTCGACCGCTGGCAGCCCGTCCTGCCCGGTCTCGACCCCGTCGTCGAAGGCGCGGTCACCCGGATGAAGAAGCTCTCGGTCCATCTGCGCCGGGTCAGGGAGCAGTCCCTCGTCGACTTCGACCTGGAACGCCACGAGTTCGAGACCCTCCACAAGCTCGCGGGCCGCGGCGGCAGCGCCGCCCCCTCCGAACTCGTCCAGGACCTCGACCTGGCCCCCGCCTCCGTGTCCGGGCGCCTCGACGCCCTGGAGAAACGCGGCTTCGTCCGCCGCACCCAGTCCACGACCGACCGCCGCCGGGTCGTCGTCGAACTCACCGCCTCCGGCCGCGAGACCTGGCTCGGCGCGATGGACGTCCTGGGCCACGAGGAGTACCGGCTGCTCGGCGTCCTCACCCCCGAGGAACGCGAACTGCTCAACGGCATGCTGCGCCGGATCATGGTCGAGGCGGAGTCGGGCGGCCCCGCCCAGTCCTGGCACGCCTGAACCCGCCCGGCATACCCGAACCCGCCCGGCATACCCGAACCCGTCCGGCCCGCCCGGCCCGCCGGCGGCCCGGGCGTTGTCGGTGTCCGCCCCTACGCTGCTCGGCATGGGAACGGTGACCTTCGTCGACGAGACGACCACGGGGGGCCGCACGGCCGGCCCCCGCCTGCCCGTCACGGAAGAGCGGCTCACCCTGCGGGAGCTGATCCGCCGCAGGACCGAGCACGAGACGGCCCGCGAGGACACGCCGTCGGCCTTCGCCCGGGCCGTCGAGGCCTTCGGACGCAACGGCTTCCTGGTGCTGGTGGGCGACCGTCAGGTCGAGGAGCTCGACGAGACGGTGACGGTGGGTCCGGAGACCGAGGTCGTCTTCCTCCGGCTCGTCCCCCTCGTGGGCGGCTGACCCCCGGACGTCACATGCTCAGCGAGCGCGCGTAGTTCAGCTGGCCCATGACCCAGTGGAAGGTGTCCGGGCCCGTCGCCGGGATCATCGTCGAGTGGTGACGGCCGCCGCTGGTGACCGTGACCTGGATGAAGCCGGTGGTCTGCTTCTCCTTCATCAGCAGGAACAGCAGGCCCAGGAAGCAGAGGACGAAGAAGACGACGGCGAGGACGATCGCCACGGTGGGCATCTTCTCCTCGGTCCGCGACATGTCCATCGCGTTCCACACGGCGCCCTTGAGGGGCATGTTGCCGGCCGGCGTGATGATCTGGTCGCCGACCACGGTGATGTCACCGAGGCTCAGCAGCGGCGCGCCCCCGCCCGTCGGCGCGTGCTGCGGCGGCACCGGCACGCCGCCCGGCAGGGTCGGCTGGTAGGACGGCGTCTGCGGGTACCCGTACGCGGGCGTCGCGCCCTGCGGATATCCGTACGCCGGACCCCCGGGCGTCGCGCCCTGCTGCCCCGGCCCCCACTTGTACTCACCGTCCGCGTAAGGGTTCGGCTCGCTCATCAGTCCCCGATTCTCTGTGCAATGGAAAAGCCCGCTCCTGCACGCCGCAGCGTACAGAAGCGGGCTTTCCCGCCGTACCAGTGGTCAGAAACGACGCGTGATCAGCGCGCGCTTCACTTCCTGGATGGCCTTCGTGACCTCGATGCCACGCGGGCACGCGTCCGTGCAGTTGAACGTCGTGCGGCAACGCCACACGCCGTCCTTGTCGTTCAGGATCTCCAGGCGCTGCTCGCCCGCCTCGTCACGCGAGTCGAAGATGAAGCGGTGCGCGTTGACGATCGCGGCCGGACCGAAGTACTGGCCGTCGTTCCAGAAGACCGGGCAGGACGACGTGCACGCGGCGCACAGGATGCACTTGGTGGTGTCGTCGAAGCGCTCGCGGTCCTCGGCGGACTGCAGACGCTCGCGCGTCGGCTCGTTCCCCTTGGTGACCAGGAACGGCATGACGTCCCGGTACGCCTGGAAGAACGGCTCCATGTCCACGACCAGGTCCTTCAGGACCGTCAGGCCCTTGATGGCCTCGACCGTGATCGGCTTCTCGGGGTTGATGTCCTTGATCAGCGTCTTGCAGGCGAGCCTGTTCTTGCCGTTGATCCGCATCGCGTCCGAGCCGCAGATGCCGTGCGCGCACGAGCGACGGAAGGTCAGCGTGCCGTCGACGTCCCACTTGATCTTGTGGAGGGCGTCGAGCACACGCTCCTTCGGGTCGATCTCGATCTGGAAGTCCTCCCAGACCGCGGCGTCCGACACCTCGGGGTTGAAGCGGCGGATCCGCATCGTGACCGTGATGTACGGGGAGGCGGCGGACTCCGCCTCGACCTTGTCCAGTACGGGGGTAGCCATCAGTACTTACGCTCCATCGGCTGGTAGCGGGTCTGGACGACCGGCTTGTAGTCGAGACGGACGGTCTCGGAGCCGTCCTCGCCGACCTCGCGGTACGCCATGGTGTGGCGCATGAAGTTGACGTCGTCGCGGTTCGGGTAGTCCTCGCGGTAGTGACCGCCGCGGGACTCCTTGCGCGCCAGGGCCGAGACGGCCATGACCTCGGCCAGTTCGAGCAGGTTGCCCAGCTCGATGGCCTCCAGGAGGTCGGTGTTGAAGCGCTTGCCCTTGTCCTGGATGGACACGTTCTCGTAGCGCTCGCGCAGCTCGGCGATCTTCTCGACGGCCGTCTTGATGGTCTGCTCCGTGCGGAACACCATCACGTTGGCGTCCATCGTCTCCTGGAGCTCACGGCGCAGGTCGGCGACCCGCTCGTTGCCCGTGGAGTTGCGGAGCTTCTCGATCTGGCCGACGACGAAGGCCTCGGGGGCCTCCGGCAGCTCGACGAAGTCGTTCTTGGCGGAGTACTCGGCGGCGGCGATGCCGGAGCGCTTGCCGAAGACGTTGATGTCGAGCAGCGAGTTGGTGCCGAGGCGGTTGGCGCCGTGCACCGACACGCAGGCGACCTCGCCGGCCGCGTACAGGCCCGGGACGACGGTGGTGTTGTCCGCCAGGACCTCACCCTCGACGTTGGTCGGGATGCCGCCCATGGCGTAGTGCGCGGTGGGCTGGATCGGGATCGGGTCCGTGTACGGCTCGATGCCGAGGTACGTGCGGGCGAACTCGGTGATGTCCGGGAGCTTGGCGTCGAGCTGCTCCGGCGGGAGGTGCGTCAGGTCCAGGTAGACGTGGTCGCCCTCGGGACCGCAGCCGCGGCCCTCGCGGATCTCCGTGTAGATGGAGCGGGAGACGACGTCACGGGACGCGAGGTCCTTCATGACCGGCGCGTACTTCTCCATGAAGCGCTCGCCGTCCTTGTTGCGGAGGATGCCGCCCTCACCGCGGGCGCCCTCCGTCAGCAGGATGCCCATGCGCCAGATGCCCGTCGGGTGGAACTGGAAGAACTCCATGTCCTCCAGGGGCAGACCGCGGCGGTAGCAGGCGGCCTGGCCGTCACCGGTCAGGGTGTGCGCGTTGGAGGTCACCTTGAAGAACTTGCCGGTGCCGCCGGACGCGTAGATCACGGCCTTCGCCTGGAAGATGTGGATCTCGCCGGTGGCCAGCTCGTACGCGACCACACCGGCGGACTTCTTGACGCCGTCGACCTCGGTGATCAGCTGGTCCAGGACGTAGAACTCGTTGAAGAACTCCACGCCCTCCTTGACGCAGTTCTGGTACAGCGTCTGGAGGATCATGTGGCCGGTGCGGTCCGCGGCGTAGCAGGACCGGCGGACCGGGGCCTCGCCGTGGTTGCGGGAGTGACCGCCGAAGCGGCGCTGGTCGATGGTGCCGTTCGGGGTGCGGTTGAACGGCAGGCCCATCTTCTCCAGGTCGAGGACGGCGTCGATGGCCTCCTTCGCCAGGATCTCGGCGGCGTCCTGGTCGACCAGGTAGTCACCGCCCTTGACCGTGTCGAAGGTGTGCCACTCCCAGTTGTCCTCCTCCACGTTCGCCAGCGCGGCGGCCATGCCGCCCTGCGCGGCGCCCGTGTGGGAGCGGGTGGGGTAGAGCTTCGTCAGCACGGCGGTGCGGCTGCGCTTCGTCGCCTCGATGGCGGCGCGCATGCCGGCGCCGCCGGCGCCGACGATGACGGTGTCGTACTTGTGGATCTTCATGACGTGGATTACCTCAGCCCCGTGCCTAGCGGATGTTCGGGTCGAAGGTGAAGATCACCAGCGTGCCCAGAAGGATGGTGAACACCGTGGCGGTGTACAGCAGGCCCTTGAGCCACAGGCGCGTGTTGGCCCGCTCCGCGTAGTCGTTGATGACCGTGCGGAGACCGTTGGCGCCGTGCAGCATGGCGAGCCAGAGCATCAGCAGGTCCCAGACCTGCCAGAACGGGGACGCCCAGCGGCCGGCCACGAAGGCGAAGCCGATCTTGGAGACGCCGCCGTCCAGGAAGAGCTGGATCAGCAGGTGGCCGAGGACCAGGACGACGAGGACCACGCCGGAGAGGCGCATGAAGAGCCAGGCGGCCATCTCGAAGTTGCCGCGGGTCGCGCGCGGGGTCTTGCCCGTGCGCTTGCGGGGGGCCTCGATGTACGGCGCGGGGTTGTCCACGTCGTAGCGCGGGCCGCCCTCGACGGGTCCGATCGCGGAGGTGGTGTCAGTCGACATGTCTGGCGTCAGCTCCCGAACAGTTCACGTGCGGCGTGCCCGAGGACGGGGTACAGCGAGCCCGCCATCAGCACGACCCAGATGCCCACGACGGTCCAGAGCATCTGCTTCTGGTAGCGCGGGCCCTTGGACCAGAAGTCCACGGCGATGACCCGCAGGCCGTTCAGCGCGTGGAAGAGGATGGCGGCGACGAGGCCGTACTCCAGCAGAGCGACGATCGGCGTCTTGTAGGTCGCGACGACCTCGTCGTACGCCTCGGGGGAGACGCGGACGAGAGCGGTGTCCAGCACGTGTACGAACAGGAAGAAGAAGATGAGGACGCCGGTGACTCGATGAGCCACCCAGCTCCACATTCCTTCCCGGCCGCGGTACAGCGTTCCAGCCGGCACGGAAAAACCCTCCGGGAGCGGGGATCAGGGTCGGCCGGCTTCTCTGTCGGTCTGACCCGGCCGGGTACGGTCCACCGGCCCCGGTCATCGTAGCGACGACTTGTCGGTTCGCTCGCCCGGGGTCCATCGGTGTGATCAAACAGGCACGGACGGGCTATCGCGCAGGCCGGAATCGCCGCATTGCGGACGGAATCACGGCCCGGAGTGTCGCGATGTGAGCCCATCGGCCAGCCGGAAGGCGAGCCGGGCGCGGGCGAGCCGGCGGAGTTCGTCGGCGGCGACCACCCGCTCCTCCTCCGCTTCGTTGCCGAGACGTGACCGGATACCGGCCAGTAGCTGGTCCAGCCGCTCCCCGGGGCGCACTCCGTCGAGGCTGATCACGAAGGCGTGCCCGAAGCTGCTCTCGTACGCGGCGTGGGCGGCCCGCAGCGCGGTCCGGGCGGCCGGCGGGGCGTCCGGATGGGGCAGCGCGGAGGACTCGGCGGCCAGGGCCTCGTCGAGATCGGCGCGGGAGAGGTCGTATCCGGCCTCGTCGGCGGCGGCGAGCAGGGCGTCCACGGTCGGGTACGGGCGGTGCGCCGCCACCCGTTCGGCCCAGCGCGTGCTGTGGCAGCAGGAGAGCAGCAGTGCCATCGCCTCGGCGGGCGGGGCCGCGTTGAATCCGACGAGACCGCCGGTGTGCCGGGAGCGGGCCTGCTGGGCAGGTATGGCAGGCGTGTCCGCGGAGCCCGGCTTCCGGCAGGGGGCGTGGGTGTCGCTGGTCAGCGTGGGCTCCGGTACTCCGGGACGGGTGGGGTGGGCGTGACTCAACGTTATCGACGGGATGAGGGAAGTGTCCGACGGATGCGCGATTTTCACCCGGAAGGGAGAGTTTCGGAACAGATGATGGACGATCGGCTTCCGGCCCGTCGGCTGGTGGGACCCCCATCGGTGCGGGAGGATTCCGAATGATGCGGTACTCCCCACGGGGGCCTCGCCGGGGCCCCGCCCTCCTGGCGACCGCGGTGGCACTGGCCACCGTGGCGGCCTGCTCGAACGGTTCCCCGACGGGCCCGCCGGGTCCCTCCGCCCCCTCCGCCCCGCCCTCGCCCTCCACGGCCGCGTCCGCGGGAGCCACGCGCACCAGCGCCCCGCCGCCGAGCCCGACACCGACGCCGACGCCCACGAAGACCTACCCCCTCTCCGCCGCGCCCCGCACCGTCCCCGCCGTCCGCGCCCACGAGGCCGCCCGCGGCCCCGGCTGGAAGCCCGCGCCCACGGGCGGGGTCGTCCTCGCCGCGAACAGCGGGGCCCTCGCCGACGAGGGGCGGCTGCTCGCCGGGGAGCTCGGCATCCCCTACCGCGGCGCCGCCACGGCCGGGCCCGGCGACGTCGAGCTGGCCCTGGGCGGGACGGGTGCCCCCGAGTCGTACACCCTGACGGTCACGGGCGGCCGCGTCCGGATCGCCGGCCCCGACGAGGCCGGGGTCTTCTACGGCACCCGCACCCTCAAGCAGTCCGTCAGGGCCGACGGCGCCATGCCCGAGGGGACCGTCACCGACCGGCCCGCGAAACCGCAGCGCGGCCTCATGCTCGACATCGCCCGCAAGCACTTCACCGCGGCCTGGATCGAGGACCGCATCCGCGAGATGAGCGACCTGAAGCTGAACCAGCTCGGTCTGCACTTCTCCGACGACCAGGGCTTCCGGATCGAGTCCGAGAGCCACCCCGAGGTCGTCTCGGCCCAGCACCTCACCAAGGCCGAGGTCCGCCGGATCCTCGCCCTCGCGGCGAGCCGCCACGTCACGGTGATCCCCGAGATCGACTCGCCGGGACACCTCGGCGCCGTCATCGCCGCCCACCCCGGCCTCCAGCTCGTCAGCGCGAGCGGCCGGGCCCCGCGCGGGACCGTCGACATCTCGAACCCGGACGCGGCGAAGATCGTCGACGAACTGCTGCGCGAGTACACCCGGCTCTTCCCCGGGGCGTACTGGCACCTCGGCGCCGACGAGTACGTCGCCCTGATGGCCAGGAACCCCGAGGCGAGCTACCCGAAGCTGGCGCGGGCCGCGGTCGCGAAGTACGGGCCCTCCGGCCGCGTCCAGGACCTCGCCACCGGCTGGCTCAACGACCGCGCGGCCGTCGTCCGGCCCACCGGCAAGACCCTCAAGGCCTGGAACGACGGCTTCTTCACGGGCGGCGTGGTGAGCCCGGACCGGGACATCGAGGTCGAGTACTGGACGGGCCGGGAGATCGGCGCCCGGCTGCCCGTCTCGTACCTGAGCGCGGGCCGCAAGCTGGTCAACCTCAACGACGACTACCTCTACTACATCCTGGGCGAGCCCAATAAGTTCCCGTACCCCACCGGCCGCCGGATCTACGAGCAGTGGACCCCCCGCGTCCTGCGCGGCTCCACCCCCGTGCCGGCGCGGTACGACGCCCAGATCCTCGGCGGCAGGTTCGCGGTCTGGTGCGACATCTCGCGGGCCCAGACGCAGGCGCAGGTGGCGGCCGGCATCCGCCTGCCGCTCGCGGCCCTCGCCCAGAAGGTCTGGGACCCCAGGCCACCGGCGCTGACGTGGGCACAGTTCAGAGCCCTGGCGACGAAGGTGCGCTGATCCGAGTCTGCCAGCAGACTGCTTGCAATGCGACTACTCTTGTCGCATGGCCACTCTCTACGTGCGGGACCTGTCCGAGGAAGCGCTGACCGAGCTGAAGATACGGGCCGCCCGCAACCGGCAGTCCTTGCAGGCGTACGCGCGGACCCTGCTGGAGCAGGAGGCCGCGACGCCGTCGCTGGAAGACGTGCTCGACCGGATCCAGGGCCGGGTCACGGCGCGGCTCACCACGGAGGACGTGCTCGACGAGATCGACCGGGGCAGGCGGCGCGAGTGATCGTCGTCGACGCGGGCGCGCTGGTCATGCTGCTGTCCGACGCGGGGCCGGTCGGTGCGGCGCTGAGAGGGCGGGTGAAGGGGGAGCGCCTGCTCGCTCCGTACCTCGTGGACATCGAGGTGACGTCCGCGCTCCTGGGTCGTCATCGCGGCGGCAAGCTGACCGACCGAGAGCTGGATGACGCCTGCGCGGCCTTCGCCGAACTGCCGCTGCGCAGGTCGGAGCACCTGTTCCTGCTGCCGCGCGTGCGTGAGCTGTACGCGAACCTCACCCCGTACGACGCTCTGTACGTCGCGCTCGCCGAGGGGTACGACGTGCCGCTGGTGACGAGCGACGGCCGGATCAGGGACGGCGCGCGGGCCACCCGGGCCAAGTGTCCGGTCGAGGTGTTCAACGAGAAGACCTGCGGGGCGACGGGGAGCCCCGTCTGACCTCTATGCAGCACGCCAAGGCCACTGGCATGATTCCGGCCGCGCAGTGACGAAAAAGCGCCCCTCGGCGCAGTAGTGGAAGTACTGCGTCCGCATCGGGTGGCGAGGAGGCGTCCATGACGTCGGGAAACGGCCGGAGCCTGCTGGAACTGATCGACGGGGCCGACGAGCGAGGGCTGGCCGCGGCCGGACTCGCCTGCCTCGACCGCTGTCTGCCGCTGCTCGCCCCGGACCGGGCCGACGCCCTGCGCCCCGTGTGGGCGGCCGTCGCGCGCGGTGACGGGGGCGCGTGGGGCGAGGCCGTCGCCAAGGCCCGCGTCGAACTCGACGTCGAGGGCACGGAGGACGCCGAGGCCGTACGCCGCATGCTCACGGAGGCCCCGGCGGCCTGGACCGCCGAGGCCCTGCGCGTCTGGGCCGGCGACTGCTCCGTCGCGGCGCTCGCCCTGCACGGGCGGTACGACGCGGCCGGGGTGCCCGACGGGCTCGTCGAGCGCTGCCGGGCCGGGGACGCGGGCGGTGCGGGCCCGCTGCTCGCCGGAGAGCTCCGCCGGCAGCAGGCCGTCCTCGAAACGGCCGCCCACGGCCCGACCGGCCTGCGCCGGGCGCGTGAACTCTCCGTCGAGGGCGGCCGCGTGCTGCGCGCGGTGGTCTCTCGCCGGGCCCGCACCGCCTGACCGTCAGGCCTCCGGCGCCTGGACCACGACCGAGGAGATCGCCGCGGCGATCTCCCGCTCCGCCGTGGCCTTGTCCAGGCCGAGCCCGCTCAGCACGCCCTGCCCGTCCTCGTGCTCCAGGAGGGCCAGCAGGATGTGCTCGGTGCCGACGTAGTTGTGTCCGAGGCGCAGGGCCTCGCGGAACGTCAGCTCCAGGACCTTCTTCGCCGCCGCGTCGTACGGGACGAGCGCGGGCACCTCGTCGGCGGCCGGCGGCAGGGTCGCCGTGACCGCCTCGCGGACCTGGTCGAGGGTCACGCCCCGCGAGACGATCCAGTGCGCCGCGAGGCCCTCGGGCTCGGCGAGCAGGCCGAGCGCCAGGTGGGCGGGGAGGGTCTCGTCGTTGCGGGCGGCGGTGGCCTCGTTCTGGGCGGCCATGACCACGTTCCGGGCCCGGGGGGTGAAGCGGCTGAACCCGGCGTTCGGGTCCATCTTCTCCGCGTCGGGCTCCTTGGGGACGAAGCGCTTCTGGGCCGCCTGGCGGGTGACGCCCATGCTGCGCCCGATGTCGGTCCAGGAGGCGCCGGAGCGCCGGGCCTGGTCCACGAAGTGGCCGATGAGGTGGTCGGCGACGTCGCCGAGGTGGTCCGCCGCGATGACCGCGCTGGAGAGCTGCTCCAGGGAGTCCGGATGGACCTTCTTGATGGCTTCGATGAGCTCGTCGAGACGGACGGGGACGTTCAGACCGACTGGATTCGTCATGAGGCAACCTTAGGTTGACACCTCTCGACCGTCAACGGTCGGTTGACACCCGAAGGGCGTACCGCGCCCCGGGAGGCGAAAGGTCGCGAGAAAGAGTGAGAAGAAGAGGGAAAAGGGAGACGACCGGGGCCGCCACCCCCCACAGGAGAGGCCCCGGTCGTCGTCCACGGAGCCGCAGCACGGCTCCGTACTCCTATCAGCGCCAGGCGTGCGGTTTCTGTCACACCCTCTCGGGCGGCCCTGAGGTTGCGAGTTGCACAAAGACCACGGACGGCGTGGACGGGACACCGCGACAGCACGTAGCGTGCAGATGCGCGAGCCGGCGTGGCGGTGATGACCAGCCGCGATGACGCGGGGCGCGGCCACGCTACCGACGAACAGGGTTTAGGGGAGTGCTGGGGGACGACGCGGAGCTGACGGCCGCGGTGCTCGCTGCGCAGGACGGGGACGAGGACGCCTTCCGTACTGTGTACCGCACCGTGCATCCCCGGTTGCTCGGCTACATACGCACACTGGTCGGCGACACGGACGCCGAGGACGTCGCCTCCGAGGCCTGGCTCCAGATAGCCCGCGACCTCGACCGCTTCGACGGCGACGCGGACCGGTTCCGCGGCTGGGCGGCCCGGATCGCGCGCAACCGCGCCCTCGACCACGTCCGGATGCGCGGCCGCCGCCCCGCCGTGGGCGCCGACGAGACCGAACTCGCCGACAAGCCCGCCGACTCCGACACGGCCGGCGAGGCCCTGGAGGCCCTCGCCACCGGCGACACCATGCAGCTGATCGCCCAGCTTCCGCAGGACCAGGCCGAGGCCGTGGTCCTGCGCGTCGTCGTCGGCCTCGACGCCAAGAGCGCCGCCGACACCCTGGGGAAACGCCCCGGTGCCGTGCGCACCGCCGCGCACCGGGGACTCAAGAAGCTCGCCGAACTCCTCGGGGCCGACGGCGGGCACGGCGACGGCCCGGGAACCGTCGTCCCCCTGGACGGCGTCCCTCCGCAGCGCGGTCGCGCACCGGGGCCCGTCGTCCCCGGTGGTGTGACGCAATCACGTCCGCGTACGCAGAAGGACATGTGATGGCCGACGAGCGGTACCAGTGGCTCGATCAGGAGGCCGCGGAGCGGCTGCTCCGCGGTGAGCCGGTCGAGGCCGTCGACGACCGTGCGCGCGCCGAGGCCGAGCGCCTCGCCGCGGCCCTCGGCACGGCCCGTGTCCCGGCCGTGCCGCCTGCCGCGCGCACCGAACTGCCGGGCGAGGCGGCGGCGCTCGCCGCCTTCCGCCGGGCCACCGCCGAGCGGGCCGCGGCCGCCGGCGCGTCCGCACCCGCCGGCCGCGCCC
>NZ_JAINVG010000141.1 GCF_020400725.1 Streptomyces sp. NK15101
CGGCATCCACGGCAAGACCGCCGGGAAGCTGACCAAGGCCAAGGGGCACCAGGGCCGCAACAAGGGCCGGGACGACATCGCCGACGCCCTGGACCCGGTCATCGAGAAGGCCATGGGCGCCCTGGTGAAGTCCGCCAAGACCATGGGCGACCACATCGGCGAGACGCTGCCGAAGGCCGTCAAGCAGATATCCAAGGACCACAAGAACAACGACGACGCGATCCGCGACCGCCTCGCCCGCCAACGCAAGGGCGACCACGACAACGGGGGCGGCAAGGGGAGCGGCGGCAGCTCCGGCCGCGACAACGGCAAGGGCGGGCGCAGGTCACCCGACTCGACACGGGACGCCCTCGGCGATCCGCGGGGCAAGGGTGTCAGCCTGAACAAGCGTCGCTGCAAGACCGACCCCGTCGACATCGCCAGCGGCGAGATGGTGCTCCCGCAGACCGACCTGACGCTTTCCGGCACCCTGCCGCTCGTCCTGCGGCGCACCCATGTGTCGGGGTACCACTACGGACGCTGCTTCGGAGCGGGCTGGGCGTCCACGCTCGACGAGCGACTGGAGATATCCGTCGACGCCGCGGGCACGGCCGCCTGGGTACGCGAGGACGGCTCGCTCCTCCTCTACCCCCGCCTCCCCGACGCCGACGAGTCCACGCTGCCGGTCACCGCGAACCGGACGGCCGTCCTGAGCCTCCGTTCCCGGGACGGCCTCGGGACGGTCACCTACGCGGTGGACGAGCCGCACACCGGTCAGACACGCCTGTTCACCGGGAACCCCTACCACGGTGACCGCTTCTACTGGCTGAGCCGCATCGAGGACCGCAACGGCAACACCATAGGCATCCAGCGGGACGCCGACGGAACACCCCTCGGCGTCGTCCACAGCGGCGGCTACCAGGTCGCTGTCGCCTCCGACGAGCGAGGCCGCGTGACGGGGCTCGCCCTGCGCACCCACGAAGGCCCTCGGGCGGTCAGCGAGTTCGCGTACGACGCCGAGGGCCGGCTCGCGGCGGTCTCCGACGCCCGAGGGAGCGACGACGAGGCCGCCACCCTGCGTTTCACCTATGACGACGCCGACCGGGTCACGTCGTGGACCGACCGCCTGGGATCGACGTACCGCTACGTCTACGATCCGGAAGGCCGGGTCGTGGAGACCGTGGGTCCGGACGGCTTCCTCTCCTCCCGGTTCTCCTACGACACCGCCGAGCGGATCACCCGCTTCACCGACGCCACCGGAGCGGTGACGACCTCCCGCCTCAACGAACTCGGTCAGGTCGTCGCGGAGACCGACCCGCTCGGCCACACCGTGTACCGGCAGTGGGACGCTCACGACAACCTGCTCTCGCGGACCGACCAACTCGGCCGCACCGCGACGTTCACCTGGGACGAGCACGACAATCTGACGTCCGTCACCCGCCCCGACGGGACCCGGACCCTCACCTCGTACAACGAGCTGAACCTGCCCGTCACGGTCACCGGCCCCGACGGCAGCGTCTGGCGACAGGAGTACGACGACCGTGGCAACCTCACCGCCGTCATCGCCCCCGACGGTGCCACCACCCGCTCCACGTACAGCGACCGCGGCGCCCTCACCTCGCGCACGGACGCATCGGGTGCCACCCACCGCATGACCCACGATGCGGCCGGACTCACACTCAGCCACTCCGATCCGCTGGGCAACACCTACCACCTCGTGCGTGACTCCTTCGGCCGACCGGTCCGAGGCACCGACCCGCTGGGTGCGGAGCACACGACGGAGTGGAGCACCGAAGGGTGGGCCATCCGTGCCACGCGTCCGGACGGTGGCATCGAGACATGGACGTGGGACGCCGAGGGCAACCGGACCTCCCATACGGACCCGACAGGTGCGACCACTCGGTTCGAGTACACCCACTTCGGGAAGCTCGCCGCCCGGACGGGAGCGGACGGCGCGCGATACGAGTTCCGTTACGACAAGGAGCTCAGGCTCACCGAGGTGTCCGGCCCGCAGGGGCTGACCTGGACCTACACCTATGACGTGGCCGGCCGGCTGATCGCCGAGACGGACTTCGACGGCCGCAGCGTGTCGTACGAACTCGACGCCGTCGGACGCACGACCGCCCGGACGACTGCGTCCGGGGAGCGCATCACCACGGCCTACGACGTCATGGACCGGGTCGTGGAGAAGAACAGCGCCGGTGAGACCACGCGTTACGGCTACGATCCGGCCGGTCGGCCGGTCTCGTTCACGTCCCCGACCTCGACCGTCGTCCTCGAACGGGACGTGACGGGGTCGCTCCTGGCCGAGACGGTCAACGGCCGCACCACCAGCTACGAGTATGATCCCGCCGGCGCCCTGATATCCCGGACCACGCCCAGCGGAGCCCGGTCCCGCTACCACCACGACGCGGCCGGACGCCGTTCCCTGATCACCGTGGACGGGCACGACATGCTCGTCACCCGCGACGAGCGCGGCCGCGAACTCGCCCGCACTCTGGGCGAAGGCCCGGCAGCCGTCACCCTCGCCTCGGCCTGGGACCGCATGGGGCGGCTCTCCTCCCGCACCGTGACCGCGGGGGAGCGGGTCGTTCGTTCCCGTGGCTACGGCTACCGCGCGGACGGCCACCTCGAACGGATCACCGACCGACTTGCCGACACCGACGTCACCTTCCACCTGGACCCCGTGGGACGACCGCTACGCGTCACCGCCGAGGACTGGAACGAGACGTACGCCTACGACGCCGTGGGCAACCAGACCCAGGCCGACTGGCCGGACCGCGCGCTCAGGGACGAGGCCCGTGGCGAACGCGCCTACGAAGGCAACCGCCTGCTCCGCGCCGGCCGGATCCGCTACGAGTACGACGCGGCCGGCCGCATGGTGCTGCGGCAGAAGAGCCGTCTCTCCCGCAAACCCGACACCTGGCACTACACCTGGGACGCAGAGAACCGGCTCACCGCCTGCCGCACCCCCGACGGCGTCACATGGCGCTACGAGTACGACCCTCTCGGCCGCCGCACCGCCAAACACCGCATGGCGCCGGACGGCAGGACGGCCGAGCAGTCGACCTACTTCACCTGGGACGGCTCTCGTCTCGCGGAGCAGACCGACACGGCCACCGCCACCACCCTCACGTGGGAGTACGACGCCCACGACCACCGCCCGCTGAGCCAGCTCGAACGACGCCCGCACAGCACCGGTCGGAGCGACTACGACACGCGGTTCTTCGCCATCGTCACCGACCTGGTCGGCGCGCCCACCGAACTCGTCGACGAAGACGGCGACGTGGCGTGGCAGTCCCGCAGGACGACGTGGGGAAGCACCCGTTGGAACCGCACGGCCACGGCATACACCCCACTGCGGTTCCCCGGCCAGTACGAAGATCCAGAGACCGGCCTGCACTACAACCACCTGCGTCACTACGATCCGGAGACGGCCCGGTACGCCGCCCCCGATCCGCTCGGCCTGGCACCCGCGGCGAACCCGGTCGCCTACGTGACCAACCCCTGGACCCTCACCGACCCCCTCGGCCTCATCGCCAAGGGGTGCACCGAGGACGGCGGCTGGTACGGAGGCATGACCCCGGCCAACCTCAAGGACGAGAACGACGAGCCGAAGTACCCGGTCAAGATGGAGATCAACCACATACCGGCCAAGGCCTCCTACGCGCACCTCGACGAGGAGGGCTTCATCAACGACGCCGGCATGGGCCCGGCGATCCGCATGGAGAAGGCCGACCACCGCGACATGTCCTCGACCGGCTCATGGGCGCACTCCGTCCAGTGGCGTGCCGACCAGCGCGCCCACATCGACGCCGGACGCTGGGACCTGGCCATGAAGATGGACATCGACGAGGTCCGCGCCAAGTACGGGGACAAGTACGACAAGCACATCGCGGATATGGTCGAGAGCCTCAAGAACAACAGAAAGTTCCAGGCGATGCTGGAGCGCCGCGGCTGGACGATCGACTACGACATACTGAAATGATCTCAACCGACCAGGAAGGCCCCCTCATGCAGTTCGTCCTCGACCCGCCCCGCGGCGTGGCTCCCGTCCGCCTGGGCATGACGCTCGACGAAACGGTCGCCGCGGTGTCGGCCTGGGGCGCTCCGCGGGTGTACCCGGCCGACGCGGTGCGCGACTTCGACCTGGTCTCCGCCGAGTACGACGGCATCGGATTCCAGGCGGCGCTCGAGCGCGACCACCTGGTCACCGCCGTCACCGTCTGGGGACCCGACGAGGACGAGGACCCCGACGTACAGGTGCTGCTCGACGGCCTCGACGTGTTCCGCACCCCCGCCGACGAGATCCTCGCGCACGCCGCCCGGAAGGGCTGGCACGTCAACAACGACGACCCGCGAGCCCCTTACATCCCCGGCGTCACCCTGGCCTTCACCCGGGACACTTCGCAGGAGGTCCCGCGGGACGGGAACGGCCTGCCGATCCACTTCACCTCGGTACTGGTGGCTGACGAGAAGTATCGGGAGAATTGACGAAGGCCAGGAGACGGCGCGCTCGCCGGCCCGGGGCCTCGTGGAAGGGCCCCGGCCGAATGCGCTCGCCGCGCGGGCCAGAGCGTCGAAGTCCTCTTCCGTCGCTACGCCAAGTTCCTGGACGGCGTCCGGGAGCAGGCGGACCGCCTCGTCGAGCAGTCCGTGGAGGAGTGGGAACGACGCGGCCGCGGTGAGGCACCTGACAGGAGAAAGCCCAGTTCAGGTGCCTCTTTTCGTGGCTCTAGAAGAGCGTTTCGTCCCGACAGGGCTGTTCGATGACTCGGGCGACGAAGCCCCTCGGATCAGGTGGTCGCGCGTGTGACGATCGGGTCTTGTGGGCCCGTAGGACCTGCGACGGATACCCGGTCTCCTTCGGCGAACGACCGGCGGGCGCCGAGCGCCGGGACAAGCGGATCGCGCCCGACCCCGTGGGCAGGCCGCCGGCGGTGGAGGCACCCGGCTGGACCGAGAACTACGCCTACGACGCCGAGGACCGGCTGGTCTCCTGCACCACGGCCGACGGCACCCTGTGGACGTACGCCTACGACCCGCTCGGGCGGCGCAGCGCCAAGCACCGCATGGCCGCCGACGGCCGGACCGCCGTCGAGACCGTCCGGTTCACCTCTCGCCCCCGCGCCCCACCCCACGACCTACGTCGTCGACCCGTGGGCGTGGACCGACCCGCTGGGCCCGGCCCCCAAGCGCTGCCAGATGGACGCCCACGACCGGGACGGCGGCATCCGCTACGGCCGCCTCGACCGTCTGGGCCGCCCCACGGGCGTGTACGCGTGCCTGCGCCCCGGGATCATCGATGCCAGGAAGGGGACGGAAGCGGGCAGGCTCCACCCCCCGCCGGACACGTCCGGACCGGCATATGGCATCGTCGCCGTACCGCCATGGAGGACCGCATGACCCGCACCACGCCCCCGCGTCCCGTCGACGTCGAAGACCTCTTCCCCGCCCTCTCCGCCCACCGGCGCACGACCACGCGCCTGCACCCCCGCCAGGGCGACGCGAAGGCCGAGGAGAGCTCGCTGGCGGGACCGCTGCTGTGGCCGGCCGACGAGCCGTGGCCCGTGTGCGCCGCGGCGCACACCAAGGACACGGGCCATCGGCCGGCCGACGTGCGGCTCAAGCGGCGCATCCTCGCCGAGGCGAGGGGACGCGACTTCTCCGACGAGGAGCGGCGGATCCTCGACGCCACGGGCCCGGGACGGCACGCCCCCGGCCTCCGGGACGAGGACCCCCTCCCGCTGCTGGCCGTCGCCCAGCTCTGCACGCGGGACGTCCCCGACCTCGTCGGCCCGGAAGGCCACGACCTGCTCCAGGTGTTCTGGTGCCCCTTCGAGGCCCACGGCCCCGACCGCACCGTCGACGTCGTGCTGAAGTGGCGGCGCTCGCAGGAGGTCGGCGACGTTCTGGCGGACCAGCCCGAGCCCCCGGTGGCGGGCCGCGAGGAGTGCGTGCCCACCCCGTGCGTCCTGCATCCCGAACAGGTCGTCGAGCACGAGTACCTGGGCCTGCTGAGCGAGGAACTCCAGGACGAGATCGCCGACTGGGAGGGGGGCCTGCCGGACGAGGAGGACGACGAGGACGCGTACGACTCCTCCACGCCGCAGAGCTACGACACGTACGAGGAGTACGAGGCCGCGATGGCCCGTGCGCGGGCGGAGGAGGAGTACGAGGTCTCCTACATGGGGGACCTGTCCCTCGTCCCGGGATGGAAGGTGGGCGGCTTCGCCTCCTGGCACCTCACCGATCCCGCGCCGGTCGACTGCGCGGTCTGCGGCACGCCGATGCCTCCCCTGCTCACCGTCGACAAGTGGGAGTGCGACGGCGGCTCGAGGAGCTGGCTTCCGCTCGAGGACCGGGACTCGGCCGACGACCCGGACGTGATCGACCCGGTCGGCGTCTACCTCGGCCGCGGCCTGATGCGCGTCCACACCTGCCCCGTCGACCCGGCGCATCCGCACCGGCTCAGCTTCCAGTAGGCCGCCGCCGTCGTCTCCCGCGAGCCGGGCGACGGCGCCGGCGCGCGTCCGGGCGCCGCACGGGGGCGCCGGACTCAGGAGGCGTGCGCGCCGGTCTCCTCACGGCCCGTCTTCCAGTGGACGCGCGGCCCGGTGCCGGCCCGGGAGGCCACCGGCTCCGGCTCGGACTCGACGGCCACGCTCATCGGCCCGGTGCCGACCGTCGTCGAGCCCATGACCCGGTCGGTCTCCGTGTCGACGTAGACCGTGGAGCGCGAGCCGAGCCCGGTGGTCACGTACATCTGCCGCCCCCCGTAGCCCAGGGCGAGGCCCTCCGCGCCGCCGGGCACGCGGAAACCGCGCGCCACGACGCCGAGTTCGGTGTCGATGACCGAGACCTCCTCGCCGCCGAAGCCGGAGGACACGTACACCGACGCCCCGTCGGGTGCCACGGCCAGCGACTCCGCGCCGGCCTCGATCGGCACCGCGTCGAGGACGGTGGCCGCGCGGGTGTCGATGACGGACACGTAGTCGGCCCCGTTGCCCGTGCTCACGTACGCCAGGGTGCCGTCCGGGCTGACGGCCACGTCGTAGGCGGCGGTACCGGTGCCCAGCGAGACGGTCGCCACGACCCGGTCGCGGTGGGTGTCGATCACCGACACGCTGCCGGACAGCAGGTTGGCGACGTAGACGCGGCGCCCGTCGGGGGAGACCGCCACGCCCTTGGGGAACGAGCCGACCCGGACGGTGCGCACGACCCGGCCGCGGGAGGTGTCGAGGACCGATACGGTGCCGGAGTCGGCGTTGGTGACGTAGGCGCGCCGGCCGTCACGGCTGACGGCGACGCCCTCGGGCCGGTCGCCGACCCGGACGGTGCGGAGCACCCTGGCCCGCTCGGTGTCGAGGACCGTGACGGTGTGCGAGCCGCTGCCGCCGGTCACGAAGGCGCGGTGCCGCTGCCGGGAGACGGCCACGTCGACCGCGCCCGACGGCACGGCCACGGTGTGGGTGACGGTCCGGTCGTCGAGGTCGAGGAACGACACGGTCCTGGCGGTGGCGTTGGCCACGTAGGCGCGGTCGGCCGCCGGCGTGTCGTCGTGTGCCGCCGCGGCGGCGGGGGCGGCGGGCACGGCCGTCGTGGCGGCGACGGCCGCGGCGGCCAGGGCCGCGCGGAGCCGTCCGACGGACCGTCGGCGGGGTGCTTCCTGAGGGTCGCGTGACGGCACGGGGGCCTCCAAAGGGGCGGCGATCGAGCGGCCCCCGGCACGGGTGCGGGAGCGCATGGGTCCCCTCCTTCTTCCCGTACCGGACGGAGGGCGAGGCCGAAGGACACGCCTCATCGCCCGACCGGCCCGCACGACGGATCCCGATCGGGTGAATGCGGCGGTTCGCGGAGCGCGGTCCGGCCGCGCCGGTCCGTCCCGGGCGCCGGTCGCCCTTACGTTCCCGAGGGTGCCTCCGTCCCCCCGTCTCCCGGCCGACGCCCTCGACCGGCCGCGGCGGAGGCTGAAAGGACCCGTGCCATGCCTGTGCTCGCATCCGCCGGACGACACCGAGGTCTCCGCCTCGTCGGCGCCGCCGTGACGCTCGGCGCCCTCGCGGCGGCCCTCGGCGCGCCCACCGCCGCCCACGCCGACCTCCCCGGCGCCTCTCCGGTGCTCACCAGGGCCCCCTACCTGACGGATCTGACGCCCACCTCCGTCCGGGTGACGTGGGCGACCGCCACCCGCAGCCGGCAGACCGTGAGGTACGGACCGCTCGGCGACTGCACGGCCAACTCGGTCACGTCCGCCACCCTCGGCACCACCATGACCGTCAACGGGGTCACCGAGTACAACAACTCGGTGACCGTGCCGAACCTCAGCCCTGACACCCCGTACTGCTACCGGGTCTTCACCGGGGACGCCACGCCCGTCGACCTGCTCGGCACCAACCCCTCGCCCTCGTTCACCACGAGGGTGCCGGACGGCTCGTCGGCCCCCTTCACGTTCGCCGTGCTCGGCGACTGGGGCGACACCACCAGCAACGGCGTCAACAGCGGCGCGGTCAACCAGGACCAGGCCAACGTGCTGTCCCGGCTGGCCGCGAGCGGCGCCCGCTTCACGCTCTCCACGGGCGACGTGGCCTACCCCAGCGGCAGCCAGACCAACTACGGCGACCTCCAGCAGTCCGGCGTCAACATCAGCGGGGTCTTCGCGCCGGAGTACTACGCCGCGCCGGGCCAGAAGGTGCCGATGTTCTCCCTCAACGGCAACCACGGCCGCACCGCGACCCTCCTGTTGAACTGGCCGCAGCCG
This sequence comes from Streptomyces sp. NK15101, assembly GCF_020400725.1. Classification (GTDB taxonomy): domain Bacteria; phylum Actinomycetota; class Actinomycetes; order Streptomycetales; family Streptomycetaceae; genus Streptomyces. Next base: position 8,741 of record NZ_JAINVG010000141.1, read on the forward strand.
TCCGTCACCGCCGCCTCGAACGGCGTCTACTCCCAGGTCAGCTACCCGTCGTTCTTCGGCAGCAACCCGGCGACCTACCCGACGACGTACTACGCCTTCACCAGCGGCGGCGTGCGGTTCTACATGCTCGACACGTCCTGGAGCGACAGCAACACCGGCACCGCCGACGGGAACAACTGCAACGGCACCGACAACTGCGCCGTCTACCAGGTGGACGCCGCGGCCCACTGGACGCCCACCTCGGCCGAGTACCAGTGGCTCCAGCAGGACCTGGCCGCGCACCCGGGCGGTGTCAAGGTGGCCGCCTTCCACTTCCCCCTGCGCTCCGACGACCCGACCGAACCGGACGACGAGTACCTGAAGAACAACCCGGGCAGCACCGACACCCTGGAACAGCTGCTGCACGACAACGGCGTCGACCTGGTCTTCAACGGCCACGCCCACATCTACCAGCGCAACGTGGCCCCGCCCGGCGGCGTGCCCAGCTACGTGACCGGCGGGGGCGGCGCCAAGCTCACCTCGGTCGGCGGCCGCGGCTGCGACCCGACGGACGCGTACGCCATCGGCTGGTCCTACAGCTCCAACGTCGGCAGGCGCTGCCCCTCCTCGACGCCGGTCCCCGCCTCCGACGCCAACGTCCACCACTTCCTGCTGGTGTCGGTCGACGGCTCGACGCTGACGGTGACTCCCACGGACTCCCTGGGCAACACGTTCGACGCGAAGACCTACGACTTCTCCGCCGACGGCACCGCGCCCTCCCCGCCCTCCTCGCTGACCGTGACCCGCTCCGGCTCCACCACCATGAGGCTGACGTGGGGAGCGGCCACCGACGACCGGCAGGTCGCGTCGTACGACGTGTACCGAGACGGGACGTACATGGCCACGGTCCCCCAGGAGGTGCTCGCCTTCAGCGACAAGACCGCCGTGTGCCCGGCGTCGTACGCCTACGAGGTCAGGGCGCGCGATCTGGCCGGGAACGTCGCCGGGACCTCGAACTCGGTGACCTGCTGACCGCCCCCTCCGGGTCCGTGCCGGCCCGGGTCCGCCCGGCCGGGGCGGGTCCGGGCCGTCCTGTGCGCAGGCGGCGCACCGCGAGCGGGGTGATCAGCAGCATGGGGGCGGCCAGGCCGACGAACGCCCAGAGACCGGGGAAGGCGCCCGACTGGGGGACGGACCGGCGGTGGCCGCTGCGGGACAGGGCCGTGCCGTTCTCGGACGGGACGGTCGCGGGCACGCCGCGCAGGTCGCGCAGCACCTGCAGGTAGCGGTCGCCGTGGTCGAGGGAGGGCTCGACGTGGGTGTTCTCGGAGAACTCGTTCCAGCTGATCAGCCCGATGGCGTCCGGCGAGGAGCGGAGCGCGGCCGAGTACCCGGCGGTCAGGGTCGCGCCGTTCCGGCGGGGGACGGGCTTGGTGCCCCCGACGAGCCGGGCGTCGAAGCCGGGCGCGCAGGGAGCCAGCCAGATCTTGTGGTCGGCGTGCACGGCCCGCGCCATGTCCATGAGCTTGTCGGCGTAGCCGGGGGTGGTCTCGGGGTCGGCGGAGGACCAGTAGTAGGCGTCCCCGTCGGTGACGTCGGCGATCCGCCGGTAGCCGGCGACGTTCTTCTCGCTGGCCAGGACCCGCAGTTCGCCGCGGACGGCGGAGGTGACGCGGGCGACGTCGTCGTGCGAGTAGCGCCAGGTGCCGCTCCACACGGTCAGCGGGCGGCCGTCGACGCGCAGCATGGCGGGGCTGCCGGCGAAGTGGTCGCGGAAGCGTGCGAAGTCGGCGGCGACCTGGGCGACGGGCAGCGGGCGGCGGTAGAAGTCCAGGCTCTGGTAGATCATGGCGAGCTTGAAGTCCCTGGCCTCGGCGGCCTCGACCAGCTTGCCCAGCCGCCGGTCGTTCACGGTGCCGTGCTTCCAGCCGACGATGAACCCGTCGATGCCGGCGGCTTTGGCCTCGGTGATCTGGCGGTCGATCACCTGCGTGTCGTCGCTGGAGTAGGCCCCGGCGAGCGGTAGGTCGGTCTTGGCCCGCTGCCAGGAACCGGGGCTGAACCACTGGTAGTAGTAGGCGAGCAGGGGCGGGCGGGACGCGTCGTCGGGGGGCGCGGCGGCGGATCGGGCGTCGGCCGGCCCGGTACCGCTGCCCGGCAGGCACAAAGCGAGCACGGCGAGCAGTGCCCAGAACAGTCTCATCGGGCCGCCCCGGGCCGTGTGGGCGTGGACGCCTCCCCCGCCTCCCCCGGCCGCTCGGGTCGGGGTTCCGGCCCGGCCCCTTCCGGTGCCGTGGGCCCGCGCGGCTCCGCGGGCCCGTGCGGGGTTCCGGCGCCGGGCGCCGGGCCCGCGGCGGTGCGGCGGGGCCTCCCCCCGGGACCCCCCCGGG
>NZ_JAINVG010000142.1 GCF_020400725.1 Streptomyces sp. NK15101
CCGCGGCGACGGCCACGGCGGACAGCACGCTCGCGGAAGGCGGTGCCGCTCCGGCGCAGGCCGGCGCCGTTCACGTCCCGGCAGGTTCCACGGCGGGCGCCACGCTTGCGCAGCCCGACGTTCCGGCCGCGCCGGTCGCCCCCGCCCCCGCAGCCCCCCGCCAGGGCCGGACCGGCCCCGACATGGGGGCGCCCGCGACGTTCGTCCTGCTGCGGCACGGGGAGACCGCGCTCACCCCCGAGAAGCGGTTCTCCGGGAGCGGCGGGAGCGACCCCGAGCTGTCGGCGGCCGGGCTGCGGCAGGCCGAGGCCGTCGCCGGGGCGCTCGCCGCGCGCGGCACCATCCAGGAGATCGTCAGTTCGCCGCTCGCCCGCTGCCGGCAGACCGCCGGCGCCGTCGCCGCCCGGCTCGGCCTGGACGTGCGGATCGAACAGGGCCTGCGGGAGACCGACTTCGGCGCCTGGGAGGGCCTGACGTTCGGCGAGGTCCGGGAGCGGTACCCGGAGGACCTCGACGCCTGGCTGGCCTCGCCGAAGGCCGCGCCGACCGGCGGGGGCGAGAGCTTCGCGACCGTCGCCCGGCGCGTCGCCGCGACCCGGGACCGGCTGGCCGCCGCGTACGCGGGCCGTACGGTCCTCCTCGTCACCCACGTCACGCCGATCAAGACCCTGGTCCGGCTCGCGCTCGGCGCCCCGCCGGAGTCGCTGTTCCGGATGGAGCTGTCGGCCGCCTCGATCTCGGCCGTGGCCTACTACGCCGACGGCAACGCCTCCGTACGGCTCCTCAACGACACCTCACACCTGAGGTAGCCGCGAAACCCCTGGCGCCGGCGCCCGTCCCCGTACCACCATCACCCGCATGACGTGGTCCTTCACCGACAGCGCCGCCGCCTTCCGGGCCGCCGCCGCCGAACACCTCGCCGCCGACCCCGCCCGCAACACCGCCGTGCTCACGCTGATGGACAGGGCCGGGCGGCTCGGCTGGTGGGAGGAGGAGGACGGCACGGTCACCGGCGTCCTCGTCGTCTCCCCGCCCGGCGTGCCCGCCTTCGGGGCCGTGACGGAGGAGGCGGCCCGCGCGCTGGTGCTGCCGGGCGGCGAGGAGCCGACGCGGGTGCGCGGCGAGACGGCCGCGGTCGAGGCGTACGCGGAGGCCACCGGCCGCCCCTGGGCGCCCACCGTCCGGATGCGGCTCTTCCGGCTCGCCGAGCTGACCCCGCCGGACCCGGCCCCGGCCGGCACGGCACGCCTCGCCGCCGAGGACGACGTGCCGCTCGTCGCCGCTTGGACGAGGGAGTTCGCGGTGGCCGTCGGGGAGGAGCCCGCCGAGGACTACACCGGCTTCGTCACCGAGCGGACCACCGAGGGGCGGCTGTGGCTCTGGGAGGGGCCCGGCGGCCGCCCGGTCTCGATGGCCGCCGTCTCCCGCACGGTCGAGGGCCAGGCCCGCGTCCACCTGGTCTACACCCCGCCCGCCGAGCGCGGCCGGGGGTACGCGGCCGGCGTCACCGAGGCGGTCAGCCGGGCCGCGCTCGACGCGGGGGCGGCGCAGGTCCTGCTCTTCACGGACCTGGCCAACCCCACCAGCAACGCCCTCTACCAGCGCCTCGGCTACCGTCCCGTCACCGACCACCTCGGCGTGGAGTTCGAACGCCCGGCCGTATGATCACGCGCGACAGCCGAGCGTGGGGGAGGGGCCGTGGAGACGGCGTTGTCGGCAAGGGGGACGAGCGCGAGGTTCGACGGCGTGCGTCTGAGGATCGTGCGGGGCGGCACGACATGGACGGTGCCGGCCCGTGCGATCGCCTCGGTGGAGGAGACGACGGGCGGCGCGGTACGGGTCGCCCTCGCCGGAGACGCCTCCGGCGCCCGGCACGGCCTCGGCGGCGCGGTCACCCTGTCGGGTCCCAACGCCCGCGCGGCGGGAGCGTTCGCCGAGCACCTCCGCACGGCCCTGGAGCGGGTCGAGCCGGTCGAGGACGGTCACGCCCTGGTGACCGTCGTGCGCCCGGCGTCCGCGGCCGGGGGCGGGCTCGGGGAGTCGGGGCAGCGCCGGGTCCTGCTGGGCCTCCTGCTCCTCGTCTACGCGCTGGGCCTGTGGGCGCTCGGCGCGACCGGCCCGCTCAGCGCCGGAGTGGCCGCGGCGTCCCTCGTCGTCGGCGGGGCCCTCGGCATCCTCGGCGGGGTGACGCTCTGGCGGGTCGGCCGCCGCTTCCACGCCATGGCGGTCCTGCGCTCGCGGGGCATCGGCGTCATCGCCCGGATCAGCGGCCACGTCAAGATCTGGGACAAGGGAGCCTCGCTCTGGCTGTTCCCCTACCTCACCTACACGACCGTCGACCGGGACTCGTACGAGCGGGTGCCCTCGCGGGTCTCCGCATGGGCCTGGGGCGAGTCGCGCACCTCGGTCGAGATCCTCTACGACCCCGAGCACCCGCGCCGGGCCGGGCTGCCCCCGACCTTCGGTTTCGTGGTGCGCAGCATCGTCCTGGGCCTGGTGGGCCTGGCCCCCACGTCCTTCTTCGTCCTCGTGCTCCTCGCCAACACCACCCTGCCGGGCTTCTAGCGCAGCGCCGCCGCCCCGCGGGCGAGCGCCTCCACGCGCCCCCAGTCGCGGGCGGCGAGCGCGGCGGGCGGCAGCATCCACGTACCGCCGACGCAGTCGACGTTCGGCAGGGACAGGTAGGCGGGGGCGGAGCCGGGGGAGATGCCGCCCGTGGGGCAGAAGCGGGCCCGGGGGAGCGGGCCGGCGAGGGACCTCAGGTACGGCACGCCGCCCGCCGCCTCGGCCGGGAAGAACTTCATGTCCTCGACCCCGCGCTCGATGAGGGCCACGACCTCCGAGGCCGTCGAGACCCCCGGCAGGAACGGCACGCCGGAGTCCCGCATCGCGCCGAGCAGCCGCTCGGTCCACCCCGGGCTGACCAGGAACCGCGCCCCCGCGCCCACCGCGTCCGCGACGCCGGCCGCCGAGACGACGGTGCCCGCGCCGACGACCGCCTCCGGCACCTCGGCCGCGATCGCGCGGACGGCGTCGAGCGCGGCCGGGGTGCGCAGGGTGACCTCGATCAGCGGCAGCCCGCCGGCCACCAGGGCTCGCGCCAGGGGCACGGCGTCGGCGGCGTCCTCGATCACGACGACGGGGACGACGGGGACGCCGCGGGTCCCCGGGGCAAGGCCGAACATGCTCGTCATGGGCGTCATCCTGCCGAGGGTGAGCGTCACCCGCAACGAGCGTTGCGGAGGGTGCAACGACCCCTAGTGGATCTCCTCCACGAGCACGTCGAGCGCCCCCGCCTTGCCGCCCTCCTCCACCACGTACCGCAGGTCCCGCAGCGTCTCCGCCAGCTCCGCCGGCGAACCAGGCTCCGCGCCCGCCTCCAGGAGGCTCCGCACGATCCGGCCCTTCGTCGCCTTGTTGAAGTGGCTGACCACCTTCCGGGTCGGCGCGTGCAGCACCCGCACCGTCGCCGTCCGGGCCGCGACCTCCCCCTTCGGCTTCCACGCCGACGAGTACGCCGACGAGCGCAGGTCCAGGACGAGACCGTCCCCGGCCGCCTCCGGCAACACCGAGGCCATCGCACCCCGCCAGTGCGCGCCGAGCGCCCCGAGGCCGGGCAGCTTCACCCCCATCGAGCAGCGGTACGACGGGATCCGGTCCGTCACCTTCACCGCGCCCCACAGCCCCGAGAAGACGAGCAGCGAGTTGCCCGCCCGCTCCCGGGCCGCCGCGTCCAGGGTCGCCAGACCCAGCGCGTCGTACAGCACGCCCGTGTAGATCTCCCCGGCCGGACGCGCGCCGGCCGTCCGCAGCTCCGCGTTCTTCGCGACCTCGCCGCGCAGCCCCTCGCTCAGACCGAGCACCTCGCGCGCCTTCTCCTCGTCGGCGGCGCACAGCTCGACCAGCTCGTCCAGGACCGCCGCCCGCGCCTCCGCGAGCCCCGGCAGGGACAGCGACTCCGGCTTGAGCGGCGCCCCGCGCCCCGAGGAGGCCTTGCCTTCGGAGGGCGGCAACAGCACGAGCACGGTGGTTCTCCTTCGTCCGTACGGGGATGGGGGTGCGGCCCCGACGGTCCAGCGTACGAGGTCCCGGACCCCGCCCCGCCCCCGCACGAGGTGCCGCGCCCCGCTCCGGCTCATACGCTCGGTCCATGCCCCGCCGCCACCTCCACGTGACCGGCGCAGCCGAGGCTCCGCTGCGGGCCGCCCTGCGCGCACTCCGTACCGAGCTCGCGATCCCCGCGGACTTCCCGCCCGCCGTCCTCGCCGAGGCCGAAGCCGCCGCCAAGAACCCCCGGCTCCCCTCGTACGACGCCACCGACCTGCCGTTCTTCACGATCGACCCGCCCACCTCCACCGACCTCGACCAGGCCATGCACCTGGCCCGCCGGGCCGACGGCGGCTACCGCGTGCACTACGCCATCGCCGACGTCGCCGCCTTCGTCGTCCCCGGCGGCGCGATCGACGCCGAGGCCCACCGGCGCGTCCTCACCCTCTACTTCCCCGACGGCAGGGTCCCCCTCCACCCCGCCGTCCTCTCCGAGGGCGCCGCCAGCCTGCTCCCCGGCGAACCCCGTCCCGCCCTGCTCTGGCGCATCGACCTCGACGCCGACGGACGGAGGGTCGCGACCGACGTCCGCCGCGCCCTCGTCCGCAGCCGCGCCAGACTCGACTACGCGGGCGTGCAGCGGCGGATCGACGACGGGACCGCCGAGGAACCGCTCGCCCTCCTCCGGGACGTCGGCCGCCTCCGCGAGGCCCTCGAAGCCGAACGCGGCGGCATCTCCCTCAGCGTCCCCGAGCAGGAGATCGTCGAGCGGGACCACACCTACACCCTCGAATACCGGGCCCCGCTCCCCGCCGACGCCTGGAACGCCCAGATCTCCCTCCTCACCGGCATGGCCGCCGCCGACCTCATGACCGCCGCCGGCACCGGCATCCTGCGCACCCTCCCCACCGCCCCCGACGGCGCCGTCGCCCGGCTGCGCCGCTCCGCCCACGCCCTCGGCGTCGACTGGCCGCACCACGTCTCGTACGCGGAGGTCGTCCGCTCCGCCGACCCCACCGACCCGCACCACGCCGCCTTCCTCCAGGAGTGCACCACCCTGCTGCGCGGCGCCGGCTACACCGTCTTCACCGACGGCCGCGTCCCCACCCCCGCCGTGCACGCCGCCGTCGCCGACGAGTACACCCACGCCACCGCCCCGCTGCGCCGCCTCGTCGACCGGTACGCGGGCGAGCTGTGCGTGGCGGCCGTCGCCGGGGACGAACCGCCCGAGTGGGTACGGGCCGCCCTGCCCGCCCTGCCCGACGAGATGGCCACCGGCGCCCGCCGCGCCAACACCGTCGAACGCGAGAGCGTCGACATCGTCGAGGCGGCGCTCCTGAAGGAGCGGGTCGGCGAGATCTTCGACGCGTACGTCATCGACGTGAAGGAACGCGAGCCGGCCGTCGGCACCGTCCACCTGGAGGACCCGGCGGTCGTCGCCCGGATCGAGGGCGGCGGGACGAGGCTGCCGCTGGGGGAGTGGCTGCGGGTCAGGCTGTCGGAAGCGGACCCGGGGACGGCGAAGGTGCTGTTCGCGCCCGCCTGAGCGCGTCGTACAGGGCCTCGGGGTCGTCGGCGTGCAGGCGGATCAGCCGTACGGGGCGGGGCGCGCCGAGCAGCCGGGGCGCGTCGACCGGCTCGGTCAGCTCGATCGTGACGGAGGTCTGGGAGCCGACGGCGAGGTTCAGTTCGCCCTCCGCCTTCCCGTGCGAGAAGCACAGCTCACGGCGGACGGCCGCGATCCGGTCGACCGGAACGGACACGTCGACGTGTGCGGCCTGCCGCAGCCGCAGGACGTTCCCGGTGAGCGTGTGCGGGCGGGTCACGGAGGCGGCGTGCAGCCCCAGGACGAACAGCACGGTGTAGACGTCCAGGACGAGGAAGACCGCGTGCACGAGGGGCCACTCGGCCAGCAGGTACGACATGCCGACCGTCTCGACCAGGCACACGAACGCGAAGCCGTACATCAGCGCCGCCTGGTCCCGGGCATGTGGGAACACCCCGTCCGCGCCCGCCACCCCGTGCGGCCGCCGCGCGACCCGGCGCCCCAGGCTCGCCATCAGGCGCAGCTCGTGCCCGATCAGCCGCAGCACCGGCTCGGGCACCAGCTCGGCCAGGGCCTGCCGGGCGGACAGCCCGCGCCGTCGCAGCCGCACCCAGGCCAGGCCCTCGCCGGCGAGCACCCCCAGGACGAGCAGCTCCCCGGCGAGCAGCACGCCCCCGGGCATCCGTACGCCGGCCGTCAGACAGACGAAGAACACGAGCTCGGCGGGCAGCACGGCGTACGCGACCCCGCGCAGCAGCCGCAGCCCGCGCCCCCGCACGGGGGCGCCGGCCGTCGGCTCCGTCGCCGCGCCGCCCGTGCCGTCCCCGCCGTTCGGCGGCCGTGGTGTCCGCGTGTCCGTCATCGGATCAGTCCCCCTCTTCGTCACGGGCCGTTCCCTCGTTCCGTCGTTCCAGCACCAGCCCGACCGCCCGCCGCACCGCCGCCGACTGGGCCGGGGCCAGGTCCCCGAAGAAGGCGTCGGCGAGGCCGCCGGAGCCCTCCTCGGGCAGGTCCACGGCCATCCCGTCCGGCAGGACGGCGGCCAGGGCGCGGGCGGCCTCCGCCACCCGGGGGTCGTCCGGCGTCGCCTCGGCGAGGGCGTCGAGGAGCCCGTACAGCTCCCGCGCGCTGCCCGCCGCCCCGTGCATCAGCTCCATGAGCCGGGCCCGCTCCGCCTCGGGGGCGACGACGTCGAGCAGGGCCAGGATCTCCCGGTCCTTCGCCGCCATCGGGGACGAGGGCAGCTCGCCCACGCCCGCGAGCAGCGCCGCGAGCTCCGGCGACACGGGCCCCTCGGCGGGCAGGCGGCCCGCCCGGGCCTCGGCGAGCAGCGGGGCGAGGCGCTCCCGGCGCTCCCGGATCACCGTCTCCTGCCGGGCGAGGTCGTCCGCGAGCTCCTCGAGGACCTCCACGAGTCCGCGCCCCTCGTCGCCCGCGAGCACGTCCCGTACCTCGTCGAGTCCGAGCCCCAGCTCGGTCAGCCGCCGGATCCGGGCGAGCAGCACGGCGTCCCGGACCCCGTACTCCCGGTACCCGTTGGCCCGCCGCCCGGGCTCGGGCAGCAGCCCCGACTGGTGGTAGTGCCGCACGGCCCGGGGGGTGACCCCGACGAGCGCGGCGATCTCGCCGATCCGCATGCGCCCAGTAGAAACCCTGACGCCGCGACAAGGTCAAGCGGGCGTTTCCCGCCTGTCCCGATCATGCGCCCCGAACGGAAAGCGGACGGAACCCTCGCTCCGGGGGGCGGTCCCCGGATGCCCCGCGCCGGGACCCCGCCCCCTTCGGCAGGCCGCTTCCGCTGCCGGAGCCCTCCGGCTTCGCCCCGGAGACGGCCGGCTTCCTCCGAATCGGCGGGTAGCATGGTCGGCACGGCAGACGAGCCGGGCGGACGGCCGCGTGGAGATCCTCGGATCTCCCCGAGGAACGTCCGGGCTCCACAGAGCAGGGTGGTGGCTAACGGCCACCCGGGGTGACCCGCGGGACAGTGCCACAGAAAACAGACCGCCGGGGACCTCGGTCCTCGGTAAGGGTGAAACGGTGGTGTAAGAGACCACCAGCGCCTGAGGTGACTCAGGCGGCTAGGTAAACCCCACTCGGAGCAAGGTCAAGAGGGGACACCCCGGTGTCCCTGCGCGGATGTTCGAGGGCTGCTCGCCCGAGTCCGCGGGTAGACCGCACGAGGCCGGCGGCAACGCCGGTCCTAGATGGATGGCCGTCGCCCCGACGACCGCGAGGTCCCGGGGCACAGAACCCGGCGTACAGCCCGACTCGTCTGTCGGCCCACGTGGGGAGGGCCCCCGATCAGGTCTCCGCCTGGCCGGGGGCCCTTCCCGTGTCCGCCGTCGCCGCCGTCGTCAGGGGCGCCGGACCTCGAAGTGGAAGCAGCCGTACTCCACCGCCCGCACGTGCACCAGGGCCACGGCCGGGTCGGCGAAGGCCTCGGCGAGGGCCTGGTCGAAGCCGTCGGCGGGGACCTCGGGGAGCTCCAGGAGGCGGCCTCCGACGATCCGGCCGGCCGCGTCGTAGCGGCGGAGGACGCGGAGCGCCCCGGGGCGGGAGAAGGGGTACGACTCCGAGGGCGCTGGGCCGCCGCAGTCCTCGGCGTGGATGAAGACGGGACCCTGCTCGTCGTACGCCCCGGGCTCGGCGCCGGTCTCGGCGGCCCAGCGGCGCAGGGGCGCGTACGAGACGAGGGCGATCCGCTCGCCGGGCACGGAGAGGCGCAGGCAGCAGCGGAGGGGATGGCCGCCGTCGGCGGCGGTGTACGGCACGCAGGCGCGGCCGGCGTCGTCGGTGACGCGCAGCCGGCCGAGGGCCCCGGAGGGGATGGGGCGGACCGAGGGGAAGAGGGCGGCGGTGTGGGTGCTCATGACGCCAGGGTGCCGGGGCGGCCCCCGCACCGCTGGCGCAATTCGGACGGTGCGCTCCCGCCCGGCGTTCTGCCGGGCGGCTGTCAGTGGGCTTCGGTACGGTCGGCTCCCGAGCCGTCACGAAGGAGCAGTCCGAATGAGCCGTCATTTCCAGGTCACCTTCGACGCCCACGATCCCCGCGCGCTGTCCTCCTTCTGGCGCGAAGCGCTGGGGTACGTCCACCCCGGGCCGCCCGGGGTCGAACTGCCCGAGGGGGCCGACCCGTTGGCCGCCTGGGACGACTTCCTCGCCCGGGTCGGCGTGCCGGAGGAGGAGCGCGACGCGAGGTCCGCCATCGAGGACCCGGAGGGGCAGGGCCCGCGCGTCTTCTTCCAGCGGGTGCCGGAGGGCAAGGCCGCCAAGAACAGGGTGCACCTCGACGTCCGCGCCGCCCCCGGGCTGGTGGGGGACGAGCGCATGGCGGCCCTGGAGGCCGAGTGCGACCGGCTCGTCGGCCTCGGGGCGAAGCGGGTGCGCCGCTTCGAGCCCGCTCCGCCGATGAGCGCGGGCCACATCGTGATGACCGACCCCGAGGGCAACGAGTTCTGCCTGGACTGAGCGCCCGACCCCGGGCACGGACGGCGAACCCGCGGGCCATGCCCTGTGGGGCGCTGAGGCGCCGTCAGGGGGGAGGGACAGGAGCGCGGGGGCGTGTCGCCGGACGAGGGTCCGGTCCGGGAAGAGCGGTGGTGGGGACGGCCCGGGCCCCGGGCCGGGACCGCTGACAGAGGGACCTCACGGCCCGGATGAACGGGGCGGGGGGTCCCACGGGTGTACGGGTGGAGCATGACGATTCCCGTGAACGACCTCAGCGACCCGCTCGTGCGTGCCTTCGTCACGGCCCTCAACGCCGGTGACCGGGCGGCCCTGATCGGGCTTCTGGCGCCCGGGGCGACCATGTCCGACGACGGGTCCGACCGTGATCTGCAGGAGTGGCTCGACCGGGAGGTGTTCTCCTCCCGGGGGCACATGGACGTGGAGAGCGAGGCGGACGGCGGGCGGGCCCTCGTCGCCCGCTACCGCAACGACACCTGGGGCGAGATGCGCACCACGTGGCAGTTCGGCGTCGAGGACGGGAAGATCTCCCGGTTCGAGACCGGGCAGGCCTGATCCCGCGGCCGGGGGTGGGGCTCACCCCCGGCCGATGTACGGCATCGTCGTCGCCATCACCGTCGCGAACTGCACGTTCGCCTCCAGCGGCAGCGCCGCCATGTGCACCACCGTCGCCGCCACGTCCGCCGCGTCCATCACCGGCTCCACCGCCAGCTCACCGTTGGCCTGCAGGATGCCGGTCTGCATGCGGGCCGTCATCTCCGTCGCCGCGTTGCCGATGTCGAGCTGACCGCAGGCGATCCGGTACGGCCGCCCGTCGAGGGACAGGGACTTCGTCAGGCCCGTCATCGCGTGCTTCGTCGCCGTGTACGCGATCGAGTGCGGGCGCGGCACGTGCGCGGAGATCGAGCCGTTGTTGATGATCCGGCCGCCCTGCGGGTCCTGCTCCTTCATGGTCCGGAAGGCCGCCTGGGCGCAGAGGAACGCGCCCGTCAGGTTCACGTCGACGACCGCGCGCCAGGTCGCCGGGTCCAGGTCCTCCACGGGGACGCCCCCGCCCGCGAACGTACCGGCGTTGTTGAAGAGCAGGTCGACCCGGCCCCAGTGGTCCCGTACCGACGCGAAGAGGGCCGCGACCTCCCGCTCCGAGGTCACGTCCGTCGGGACGCACAGGAAGTCGCCGGCCGGGAGGGCCGCGGCCGTCTCCTCCAGGGCCCCGGCCCGGCGGCCCGCCAGGGCCACCGACCAGCCGGCCGCCGCGAGGGCCAGCGCCACGCTCCGCCCGATGCCCGAACCGGCTCCCGTCACCACTGCGATGCTCATGGGCGCGCAGCGTACGCGAGACGCGTGCCCCATGAACTCATCCGTCCAGTAGGTGGATGTTTTCCGCGCCTGGCGGTGAGGCTTCGCATGAATGTTCCGGTACCGGATTGTGGGTCGATGATCTTACATTGCCGAATGTGTAGCTTCGGTACAGCTTCCGCCTGTACCCGAACGGTCCACAGCGCAAGGCGTTGGCGAGGGCGTTCGGGTGTGCGCGGGTGGTCTACAACGACGCCCTGCGGGCCCGTGAGACCGCCCGCGCCGAGGGTCTGCCGTTCCCGAAGGCCGGGGACCTGTCCAAGCTGCTGATCACCGAAGCGAAGAAGACCGCCGAGCGCGCCTGGCTCGGTGAGGTCTCGGCTGTGGTCCTCCAGCAGTCCCTGCGGGACCTGGACACCGCGTACCGCAACTTCTTCGACAGCCTGAAGGGCAAGCGCCCCCGGATCGGCGCGCCCCGGTGCAAGTCCCGCAAGGACCACCGGCAGGCCGTCCGGTTCACCGCCAACGCCCGCTGGAAGATCACACCTGGTGGGGACCTGTCGCTCCCGAAGATCGGGAACGTCCGGGTGAAGTGGTCCCGCGCTCTTCCGTCGGTGCCGTCGACGGTGACGGTGATCAAGGACGCGGCCGGCAGGTACTTCGTGTCCTTCGTCGTCGAGACCGATCCGGCCCCGCTGCCCGAGACCGAATCCGTGGTCGGCA
>NZ_JAINVG010000143.1 GCF_020400725.1 Streptomyces sp. NK15101
TTTCCGATCCGATTTCCTCGGTGCTTTCCGGTCCCGAATTTGTTTTCTTCGAGGCCTTCCGGCGCGTTCCGACTTTATCAGAAGTTCTGAGTCGGATTTCCCGCCTCCCGGTTCGTCCTCCGGGCGCACGACGGCGCCGGGGACTTCCCGATCTGGCGGAGCCGTAAACGTACTGGAGCGGGGCGCCCCGATGCAAATCGAGGGGCCCCGCTCCGGTGTTGCGCTGGTCAGGCGTCTCAGACCTCGACGACGACCGGAAGGATCATCGGGCGCCGGCGGTAGGTGTCGGAGACCCACTTGCCGACGGAGCGGCGGATCAGCTGCTGGAGCTGGTGGGGTTCGACGACGCCGTCCTGGGCGGACTTGTTGAGCGCCTGGTCGATCTTCGGGATCACCGCGTCGAAGGCGGAGTCGTCGATCCCGGAGCCCCGGGCGTGGACGTGCGGGCCGGCCGTGATCTTGCCGGTCGACGAGTCGACGACGACGAAGACCGAGATGATGCCCTCCTCGCCGAGGATGCGGCGGTCCTTGAGGGAGGTCTCGGTGACGTCGCCGACCGAGAGGCCGTCCACGTACACGTAGCCCGCCTGGACCTTGCCGGTGATGCGGGCGCGGCCGTCGACCAGGTCGACGACGACGCCGTCCTCGGCGATGACGATGTGGTCCTTGGGGATGCCCGTCATCGCGCCGAGCTCGGCGTTGGCGCGCAGGTGGCGCCACTCGCCGTGGACCGGCATGAGGTTCTTCGGCTTGCAGATGTTGTAGAAGTACAGCAGCTCGCCGGCCGAGGCGTGGCCCGAGACGTGGACCTTGGCGTTGCCCTTGTGGACCACGTTCGCGCCCCAGCGGGTCAGGCCGTTGATCACGCGGTAGACCGCGTTCTCGTTGCCCGGGATGAGGGAGGACGCGAGGATCACCGTGTCGCCGGGGACGATGCGGATCTGGTGGTCGCGGTTGGCCATGCGGGACAGGGCCGCCATGGGCTCGCCCTGGGAACCCGTGCAGACCAGCACGACCTCGTCGTCCGGCAGGTCGTCGAGGGTCTTCACGTCCACGACGAGGCCGGCCGGGACGCGGAGGTAGCCCAGGTCGCGGGCGATGCCCATGTTCCGGACCATCGAGCGGCCGACGAAGGCGACGCGGCGGCCGTACTCGTGGGCGGCGTCGATGATCTGCTGGATGCGGTGCACGTGGCTGGCGAAGCTGGCCACGATGATGCGCTTCGGGGCGTTCGCGAAGACGTTCCGCAGGACGTTCGAGATGTCCCGCTCCGGCGGGACGAAGCCCGGGACCTCGGCGTTCGTCGAGTCGGACAGGAGGAGGTCGATGCCCTCCTCGCTGAGCCGCGCGAACGCGTGGAGGTCGGTGAGGCGGCCGTCCATCGGGAGCTGGTCCATCTTGAAGTCGCCGGTGGCGACGGCCATGCCCGCGGGGGTGCGGATGGCGACGGCCAGGGCGTCGGGGATGGAGTGGTTGACGGCGATGAACTCGCAGTCGAAGGAGCCCAGGTTCTCGCGGTCGCCTTCCTTCACCTCGAGGGTGTAGGGGCGGATGCGGTGCTCCTGGAGCTTCGCCTCGATCAGGGCGAGGGTCAGCTTGGAGCCGATGAGCGGGATGTCCGGCTTCAGCCGGAGCAGGTAGGGGACGGCACCGATGTGGTCCTCGTGGCCGTGCGTGAGCACGATGCCCTCGATGTCGTCGAGGCGGTCCCGGATGATGGTGAAGTCCGGCAGGATCAGGTCGACGCCGGGCTGCTCCTCCTCGGGGAAGAGGACGCCGCAGTCGACGATCAGCAGCCGGCCGTCGAACTCGAAGACCGTCATGTTGCGGCCGATCTCGCCCAGGCCGCCGAGCGGGATGACGCGCAGGCCGCCCTTGGGCAGCTTCGGCGGGGCGCCGAGTTCAGGATGCGGATGACTCAAAAGACTCTCCTCACCATGCGCGCCACGTACCGGTCGGGCACGTGGCGCGCATGACAATCGTGCACTTGCTGTTGTCAGTGTTCAGTTGTGAAGTCCGTTGTCAGAGTTCTACCCCGCCTGCGGCCAGGTCGACCTTGAGCTGCTCGGTCTCCTGCTCGGAGAGCTCGACGAGCGGCGGTCGCAGGGGGCCGGCGGGGAGGCCCTGGAGGGCGAGGGCGGCCTTGGTGGTCATGACGCCCTGGGTGCGGAACATGCCGGTGTAGACCGGCAGCAGCTTCTGGTGGATCTCGGTGGCCTTCTGGACCTCGCCGCCGAGGTGGGCGTCGAGGAGGGCGCGGAGCTCCGGGGTGACGAGGTGGCCGACGACGGAGACGAAGCCGCAGGCGCCGACGGAGAGCAGCGGCAGGTTGAGCATGTCGTCGCCGGAGTACCAGGCGAGGCCGGAGCGGGCGATGGCCCAGCTGGCGCGGCCGAGGTCGCCCTTGGCGTCCTTGTTGGCGACGATGCGCGGGTGCTCGGCGAGGCGGACGATCGTCTCGGTGTCGATCGGGACGCCGCTGCGGCCGGGGATGTCGTACAGCATCACGGGGAGGCCGGTGGAGTCGGCGATGGCCGAGAAGTGCCGGTACAGGCCCTCCTGCGGGGGCTTGTTGTAGTAGGGCGTCACGGCGAGGAGGCCGTGGGCGCCGTCGCGCTCGGCGGTGCGGGCCAGTTCGACGGAGTGGCGGGTGTCGTTGGTGCCGATGCCGGCGATGACGTGGGCGCGGTCGCCGACCGCCTCCAGTACCGCTCGTACGAGCTCCGATTTCTCCGCGTCGCTGGTGGTCGGGGACTCGCCGGTGGTGCCGTTGATGACGAGGCCGTCGTTGCCTGCGTCCACCAGGTGGGTGGCGAGTCGCTGGGCACCGTCGAGGTCGAGTGCGCCGTCCGCCGTGAAGGGCGTGACCATGGCGGTGAGGACCCGCCCGAAGGGGGTCTGCGGAGTGGAGATCGGAGCCATGGGTAACACGCTACTCGCTGCTCAGCGCCGGGCGCCCCTGAGGGGCACGGGAGAAAGGGAGCCCGGCGCTGCCTGCTCGGGGGTTCAGGCAGCGCCGGGTCCGTTTGATCAGCCTAGATGAACTTCGCGAAACGTCGCAATACGGACACTTCGCATCGTACGTTCGGACATGTGTGCCCTGTGGGGGCCGGACGGACGGACGGTCCGTGTGGTCTCTCGTACTCCTGGCGTCCTATCGGAGGATGAGATTCGGCCGCTTTGATGAAAAAGGGCACCAAAACACCGCTTCCGTCGTCTGTACCTGTGACGCATGACGACGAAGAAGGAGAGTGGCCCTGATGTTCCGCCGGCGAGAGGCCGTACCGTTCGCGTTCGTCGCGGAGGCCGACCACTTCCGCAGTAACGTCACTCCACCGCCCCGGGAGCGCCTCAGCGCCTCGCAGCTCGTGGGCCGCACTCTGCTCGGGC
Source organism: Streptomyces sp. NK15101 (assembly GCF_020400725.1). Lineage (GTDB taxonomy): Bacteria > Actinomycetota > Actinomycetes > Streptomycetales > Streptomycetaceae > Streptomyces. Next base: position 3,391 of record NZ_JAINVG010000143.1, read on the forward strand.
TGACCGTCGTTGCCGGCCTCGTCGGGTCCCTCGTCCTGGGAATGCCCTCGCTCCAGTCGGGTGACTCGGCCACTCGTCAGCAGCAGTCCGAGGCCTCCGACAACCGCTGAGGTAGCCTCACCGGGCACCGCCCCTTCGAGCGTGCTTGTGAGTGAGGACCTGTCGTGCCCCTGCCCTTCCTGACGGCCGACCGTGCTTTTGACACGACCGACCACGTCGCCCTGCCGTTCGACGACCACGACCAGTGGCGCCGTCCGTACCGGCCCGGCTCGTGGCGGGTGGGGGCGGCGGCACTCGCGCTGCTGCTCGCCTCGTTCGTCCTGCTGGCCGCCGTGATCATCGCGGCGGCCGGAGCCTTCGGCGGCGCGTGCGTCACGTTCGGCATCGCCGTGCTCATCATCGCGGCCGCCCTGCGGATGCTGCGCATGGGCACCTGGGTGAGCCGCGCCGGCGTGCGGCGCGTGGGCTTCTTCTCGACCGTCACCGTGCCCTGGGCGAAGGTGACGTCCGTGCGGACCGTCCAGCAGCCGGTGCGCTGGCTGGGACTCCCCCGCACGGTCCAGGGCCAGGCCCTGGTGCTCGACCGGCAGGCCGGCGAGCAGCTGCTGCTGCTCACCGACCACAACGCCGACTTCCTCTCCCGCGTCGAGGCCTTCGACCGGGCGGCCGACACCGTCGAGGCCTGGAACGCCGAGTACGGCACGGCCTGATCCGAAGGACGGACCCGGGGGCCGCTACGCGCCGACCGGGCGCCCCGCGTGGAGCGCGATGGCCCGCTGCATCGCCTTGCGGGCCCTGGGGGTGTCCCGGGCGTCGTGGTAGGCCACCGCGAGCCGGAACCAGCAGCGCCAGTCCTCGGGCGAGTCCTCCGTCTCGGCCTTGCGCAGGGCGAAGACCTCGTCGGCCGAGTCCCGGTCGATCCGGCCGCCCTGCGTGCGCTTCAGCTCGTCGACGGGAAGGCCGCCCTCGGACTCCAGCTCGGAGGCGAGGCGGCCCGCCTGGCGTGCGAACCGGGTGTTCTTCCAGAGGAACCAGCCGCCCACGACGGGCAGCAGGAACGCCACCGCGCCCATGCCCATGGCGGCCGGCTCGCCCGTGAGGAGGAGCAGGACGCCCTCCATCGCCACCACGCCGAAGACGAGGACGAGCACGGTGGAGAGGAAGACGTACGTGATCTTTCCGCCCATGACCGTCAGCCCAGGTCCAGGAAGTGCTCCAGGCCGAAGGTGAGGCCCGGAGTCGTGGTCACGCGGCGGGCGCCCAGCAGGATGCCCGGCATGAAGCTGGAGTGGTGCAGGGAGTCGTGGCGGACGGTGAGGGTCTCGCCCTCGCCGCCGAGCAGCACCTCCTGGTGGGCCAGCAGGCCCCGGAGGCGTACCGCGTGCACGGGCACGCCGTCGACGTCCGCCCCGCGCGCCCCGTCGAGGGCGGTGGTCGTGGCGTCGGGCTGCGGGGCGCAGCCTGCCTTCGACCGGGCCTCGGCGATCAGCTGGGCGGTGCGGGTGGCCGTGCCGGAGGGGGCGTCCACCTTGTTCGGGTGGTGCAGCTCGACGACCTCGACCGACTCGAAGTACGGGGCCGCGATCTGCGCGAACTTCATGGTGAGGACCGCGCCGATGGAGAAGTTCGGAGCGATCAGGACGCCGGTCTCCGGGGAGGCGGCGAGCCAGGTGTTCAGCCGCGCGAGGCGGTCCTCGGTCCAGCCGGTGGTGCCGACGACCGCGTGGATGCCGTGACCCACGCAGTATTCGAGGTTCTCCATGACCGAGTCGGGGGTGGTCAGCTCGACGACGACCTGGGCGCCCGCCTCGGTGAGCGCCTCCAGACCGTCGCCGCGGCCGAGGGCCGCGACCAGTTCCATGTCCTCGGCGGCCTCGACGGCCTTGACCGCCTCGGAACCGATGCGGCCCTTGGCTCCGAGGACCGCCACACGCAGCTTGCTCATTGCTCTGAACTTCCTTAGGGGCTCGGGGTCAGGAGACCGCTCGGTGGAGGCGGTCCGCCTGCTTGTCCTTCAGCGGGCCGATCACCGACAGCGAGGGCCGCTGCTCCAGTACATCGCGGGCGACCTGGCGGACCTCGTCCGGGGTGACCGCCGCGATCCGGGTGAGCATGTCGTCGACCGACATCTGGGTGCCCCAGCACAGCTCGCTCTTGCCGATGCGGTTCATCAGCGCGCCGGTGTCCTCCAGGCCGAGCACGGTCGAGCCGGAGAGCTGGCCCACGGCACGGGTGATCTCCTCGTCCGTGAGGCCGTCCGAGGCGACCTTGTCGAGCTCGTCGCGGCAGATCCCCAGCACGTCGTGGACCTGGCCGGGCCGGCAGCCCGCGTACACCCCGAAGAGGCCGCAGTCGGCGAAGCCCGAGGTGTACGAGTACACGCTGTAGGCCAGGCCGCGCTTCTCGCGGACCTCCTGGAAGAGGCGGGAGGACATGCCTCCGCCGAGGGCGGTGTTCAGCACGCCGAGGGCCCAGCGGCGCTCGTCGGTGCGGGACAGGCCCGGCATGCCGAGGACCACGTGGGCCTGCTCCGTCTTGCGGTTCAGGAGCTCGACGCGGCCGGCCGTGCGGATGGTCCGGGCACCCTCGCGGGGAGCGACGGGCACGGCGTCGGTACGGCCGAGGGCGCCGGCCTTCTCGAAGGCGCGGCGGACCTGGCGCACCACCGTGGCGTGGTCGACGTTGCCCGCGCAGGCGACGACCAGGTGGGTGGGGTCGTAGTGCTTCTTGTAGAAGCGGGCGATCTGGCCGCGGCTGAGGGCGTTGATCGTGTCGACGGTGCCGAGGACCGGGCGGCCCAGCGGGGTGTCGCCGAACATCGTCTGCGCGAACAGGTCGTGCACGACGTCACCGGGGTCGTCCTCGGTCATCGCGATCTCTTCGAGGATGACGCCGCGCTCGGCGTCCACGTCCTCGTCGAGGATGAGCGAGTCGGTGAGCATGTCGCAGACGACGTCGATCGCCAGCGGCAGGTCGGTGTCGAGGACCCGGGCGTAGTAGCAGGTGTACTCCTTCGCCGTGAAGGCGTTCATCTCGCCGCCGACCGCGTCGATCGCGGCGGAGATGTCGAGGGCGGACCGCTTGTGGGTGCCCTTGAAGAGGAGGTGCTCCAGGTAGTGGGTCGCGCCGTTGAGCGTCGGGGTCTCGTCCCGGGAGCCGACGTGCGCCCAGATGCCGAAGGTGGCGGAGCGCACGGAGGGGAGGGTCTCGGTGACGATCCTCAGGCCCCCGGGGAGGGTCGTGCGCCGGACCGTGCCGATGCCGTCCTTGCCGGGAAGAAGCGTTTGGGTACGGGCGACGGCCCGCCCCTCCGAAGAGGGGCGGGCCGTCGCGCGGGAACTACGGGACGTCACTTGGCAGCGTCGTCCTTGTCACCCTCGGCGCCGTCCTCGTCCGCGATCACGGGGATCAGGGAGAGCTTGCCGCGCTGGTCGATCTCGGCGATCTCGACCTGGACCTTGGAGCCGATCGCGAGCACGTCCTCGACGTTCTCCACGCGCTTGCCACCGGCGAGCTTGCGGATCTGCGAGATGTGCAGCAGGCCGTCCTTGCCCGGGAGCAGGGAGACGAAGGCACCGAAGGTGGTGGTCTTGACGACCGTGCCCAGGTAGCGCTCGCCGACCTCCGGCATGGTCGGGTTGGCGATGCCGTTGATCGTGGCGCGGGCGGCCTCGGCGGCCGGGCCGTCGGCGGCACCGATGTAGATGGTGCCGTCGTCCTCGATCGTGATCTCGGCGCCGGTGTCCTCCTGGATCTGGTTGATCATCTTGCCCTTGGGGCCGATGACCTCGCCGATCTTGTCCACGGGGATCTTGACGGTGATGATCCGCGGGGCGTTCGGGGACATCTCGTCCGGCGTGTCGATCGCTTCCATCATCACGTCGAGGATGTGGAGGCGGGCGTCGCGGGCCTGCTTGAGGGCCGCGGCCAGGACGGAGGCCGGGATGCCGTCCAGCTTGGTGTCGAGCTGGAGGGCGGTGACGAACTCCTTCGTGCCGGCGACCTTGAAGTCCATGTCGCCGAAGGCGTCCTCCGCACCGAGGATGTCGGTGAGGGCGACGTAGTGCGTCTGGCCGTCGATCTCCTCGGAGATCAGGCCCATGGCGATGCCGGCGACGGGGGCCTTCAGCGGCACACCGGCGTTCAGCAGCGACATGGTGGAGGCGCAGACCGAGCCCATGGACGTCGAGCCGTTGGAGCCGAGGGCCTCGGACACCTGGCGGATCGCGTAGGGGAACTCCTCGCGGGTCGGGAGGACCGGCACGAGGGCGCGCTCGGCGAGGGCGCCGTGGCCGATCTCGCGGCGCTTGGGCGAGCCCACGCGGCCGGTCTCGCCGACGGAGTACGGCGGGAAGTTGTAGTTGTGCATGTAGCGCTTGCGGGTCACCGGGGAGAGGGTGTCCAGCTGCTGCTCCATGCGGAGCATGTTGAGGGTGGTGACGCCCAGGATCTGGGTCTCGCCACGCTCGAACAGCGCCGAGCCGTGCACGCGCGGGATGGCCTCGACCTCGGCGGCGAGCGTACGGATGTCCGTGATGCCGCGGCCGTCGATGCGGACCTTGTCCTTGATGATCCGCTCGCGGACCAGCTTCTTGGTCAGCGCGCGGTAGGCGCCGGAGATCTCCTTCTCGCGGCCCTCGAAGGCCGGGAGGAGCTTCTCGGCGGCGATCTCCTTGATGCGGTCGAGCTCGGTCTCGCGCTCCTGCTTGCCGGCGATGGTGAGCGCCTGGGCGAGCTCGTCCTTGACGGCGGCGGTGAGCGCCTCCAGGACGTCGTCCTGGTAGTCGAGGTAGACCGGGAACTCGCCGGTGGGCTTGGCGGCCTTGGCGGCGAGGTCCGACTGGGCCTTGCAGAGGACCTTGATGAAGGGCTTCGCGGCCTCGAGACCGGCGGCGACGACCTCCTCGGTCGGCGCCTCGGCGCCGTCCTTGACCAGCTGGACGGTCTTCTCGGTGGCCTCGGCCTCGACCATCATGATCGCGACGTCGCCGTCCTCGAGGACGCGACCGGCGACGACCATGTCGAAGACGGCGTCCTCGAGCTCGGTGTGCGTCGGGAACGCGACCCACTGGCCCTTGATCAGGGCGACGCGGGTGGCGCCGATGGGGCCGGAGAAGGGCAGGCCCGCCAGGATCGTGGAAGCCGAGGCGGCGTTGATCGCGACCACGTCGTACAGGTGGTCGGGGTTGAGCGCCATGATCGTCTCGACGATCTGGATCTCGTTGCGCAGGCCCTTCTTGAAGGAGGGGCGCAGCGGCCGGTCGATCAGACGGCAGGTGAGGACGGCGTCCTCGGAGGGGCGGCCCTCACGGCGGAAGAAGGAGCCGGGGATCTTGCCGGCCGCGTACTGCCGCTCCTCGACGTCCACCGTGAGGGGGAAGAAGTCGAGCTGGTCCTTGGGTCGCTTCGAGGCGGTGGTCGCCGAGAGGACCATCGTCTCGTCGTCCAGGTAGGCGACGGCGGAGCCGGCGGCCTGCTTGGCCAGACGGCCGGTCTCGAAGCGGATGGTGCGGGTTCCGAAGACGCCGTTGTCGATGACGGCCTCGGCGTAGTGGGTCTCGTTCTCCACTATGGGTTTCTCCTACGTGTTCGTCTTTGCGTCCTTCGGCCCGTGTGGCCGGGGACGGTGTGCGACGGGGGCGGAGAAGCTCGCCTCGGGTGCGGGCCGGTCTTCGATCGAAGCACCCGGATGTTCGTTTCCGGGGGCCACTACCGAGGACCGGCGGCTGGCCGGCGGCTTCACGCCCGTCGTATGGGGTTGTGCGACCAGACTAAGTGCCGATGCGCACTTTGCGCACGTACAGCAAAGGGAGCGGCCCCCTGAAAGTGGGAACCGCTCCCTTCATGGCGTCTTACTTGGCGCCGCCGGCCGCACCGCGGCGGATGCCGAGGCGGTCGACCAGCGTACGGAAGCGCTGGATGTCCTTCTTGGCCAGGTACTGCAGCAGGCGGCGGCGCTGGCCGACCAGGATCAGCAGACCACGACGGGAGTGGTGGTCGTGCTTGTGCTGCTTGAGGTGCTCGGTCAGGTCCGAGATGCGACGGGACAGCATCGCGACCTGGACCTCGGGGGAGCCGGTGTCGCCCTCCTTGGTGCCGAACTCGGCCATGATCTGCTTCTTGACAGCGGCGTCGAGAGCCACGCGGATCTCCTCTTGGGTGTTCGTGCGCCCGCGAGTGCCCCTGGTCCATTTCTCAGGGGAAGCTTCCGTGACTCGACGGGCGAAGGTCCGATGGGCGCAGCTTCCAGGGCCTGAGAAGGCTTCCGGGAGCGCGTACACAAACGGCCGTCACACAGCGTACCAGGGCGGCGGAGGGGTCCGCCGCCCGGTATCCCGTTCCCCGGCCGCCCCGGTGCCTCACTTGCTGGTGAGGGAGCGGACCTGGGTGAAGACGTCGAGGACCGCGAGGCAGAGCGGGACGAGGGAGAGCAGGACGAAGCCCTCGGCGAGGTCGAGGAGGCGGCCCCAGAAGGGCGAGAGGCCCTTCTTCGGGATGATCAGGCCGATCGCGGTGATCAGCGAGGCGCCGGCGGCGACGGCGGCGGTGAGCCAGATCGTCCGGATGTCGAGGCCGCCGCGGTCCCCGTACATGAGGAGGTCCTTGACCAGGTCGGCCGGCGGGTTGAGGGAGAGGCCGAGGACGAGCAGCGCGATGGCGGCGATGCCGGCGACGAGGACGCAGGCGACCTGCGAGGTGTACCGGAAGAGGCGGGCGCGCAGCAGCATCGCGAGGCCGGCGGCGAGGGCGAGGAGCTGGCCCCAGACGTTCCCGGCGAAGCCGAGGACGGCGGCGGAGCCGACGACGACGGCCGCGCAGCCGCCGACGAGGCCGAGGAGCATCTCGTGGCCGCGGCGGGCCTGGAGCGCGATGCGCTCGCCGTCGACGGGCTGCGCCTCCTCGCCCTGCGGGTCGGCGGAGAAGTCGTCGTCGGCGGCGCTGCGCGGGGCGGCGTAGCCGATGGGGAGCCGGGCGAAGCGGGCGGAGAGGCCGGGCAGGAAGGCGACGAGGCCGATGGCGACGGGCGCGCAGGTGGCGGCGGCGTCGGTGGCGGTGGCCTCGGTGAGGATCATCAGGAAGGTCGCGAGGGTGCCGACGCCGGCGAGGAAGGTGGCGGCGACGAAGGGGGCGTCGCCGCTGGGGGTGAGCGCGACGAGGGCCACGGAGGCGACGAGGACGGTGACGGAGCCGAGCAGGAACTGCAGGCGGCCGGGGCCCTGGCCGGCGTCGGCCGCGATGATGCCGGAGCCGGCGATGAGGAGCAGCGGGAGGGCGCCGAGGCCGAGGGCGACGGCGGTGGCCCGGTCCGCGTAGACGCGGGCGCGGACGCCGGCGAAGGCGGTGAGCAGGAGGCCGGCGGCGCCCGCGATGATCCCGGGGAGGCTGTGCATGTCGTGGCGGACCGGGTCGGCGAACCAGAGGACGAAGCCCATGAGGACGAGGAGCAGCACGCCGCCGAGGAGCCCGGCGCCGCGCAGCAGTTCG
>NZ_JAINVG010000144.1 GCF_020400725.1 Streptomyces sp. NK15101
GGGCCCCCCGCCGGGACCGCTGACCCCGTCCCCGCTCCGGGCCGGACGCCGTCGCTCCGGACGGGCCCGGGGCCCCGTCCCCGCTCCGGCCCGTCCGGCGAGCTCCCCCGAGGCGGCGGGCCCTCCCGGACGGCCGCGGGCCCCGCCCGCCCGGTACCCACGCCCCGGCGTGTCGTTCGGGTGCCTCCAGCGGGCGTCACGGGCGCGCGTGGGTTCGAATCGGGGCATGGCTTCCTACGACAGGCTCCGAGCCGGCGGCCCCCCGAGGCCGCTGAAGACCGGTGACACCTGGTGGTACGCCGCCGTGGCCGGCGAGGCCGCCGGCTCGTTCAGCACCCGGGTCCGCACCCGGACCCGGCGTGCCTGCCTCGGGGCCGTCCTCGCCCTCACGGCCGTCTACGCGGGCCTCGTGCTCACCGCGACCGGCCGCCGCTGGGGCGACGCCGCCGTGACCGGCCGGCGCGCCGACTCCGTCGCCGTCACGGTGATCCGCGACCACCCCTCGCTCGCCGGGCTCACCACCCTCTCCCTCGTCCTCGGCTGCGTCCTCCTCCTCGCCGTCGGCCTCATACGCAAGCGGTACGCCCTCACCGGCGCCGCCGCCGGCGCGGTCGTCACCGCTCTCGCCGTCACCGGACTCCTCCAGCGGTACGCGCCCCGGCCCCGGCTCGTCGACGCCGCCGGCGCCCTCGTGCCCAGCGGTTTCCCCAGTGCCCAGACCACGCTCGCCGTCGGCGTGGCCCTCGGTCTGGTACTCGTCGCCCCCTACCGGCAGCGCGCCCTCGCCGTCGGCGGCGCCACGCTCTGGGCCGCCGCCGTCGGCGCGTACACCATCGCGTCGGGGCGGCACCGGCCCGGCGACGTCATCGCCGCCGCCCTCGTCGCCCTCGCCGTGACCTCCGGCCTCCTCGCCGTCATCGCCCGCAAGGGCAGGGTCCGCCCCGGCCCGCGACGCGGGACCGCCCTGCCCGGCCTCCTCGTCACGGTCCCGCTCGCCCTCCTCGCCGCGGCCGGCCTGGGCGCCGGACTGTGGCTGCTCGGCGACACCCTCACGCTGCCCGCCACCGCCCCGTACGACCCGGCGGAGCTCCGGCTCGCGCACCGCTGCGGCCAGGCCCTCGCCGCGGGCGTGGTCGCCGCCGCCGGCCTGATCCCGCTCCTCCTGCTCCGGCGCGTCGACGTGGACGGTCCCCCCGCCCCGTACCGGCTCGGCGGCCCCTTCGTCGAGGCCGCGGGCGCTCCGCTCGACGGGGAGCTCGTGGGGCCCTTTACCGAGGACGGCGATCACGAGATATCTTGATGTCGAGCAATCTCGCATACGCAGACGTGGAGCGGAGCACCTGGTGACTGACTCGACCATCATCTACACCCACACTGACGAGGCGCCTGCCCTGGCGACGTACTCGTTCCTGCCCGTGATCCAGGCGTATGCCTCGCAGGCCGGCGTCACGGTCGAGACGCGTGACATCTCCCTCGCGGGCCGCATCATCGCCGTCTTCCCCGAGTTCCTGGAGGAGGGCCAGCGCATCCCCGACGCCCTCTCCGAGCTCGGTGACCTGGCCAAGACGCCCGGCGCCAACATCATCAAGCTGCCCAACGTCTCGGCGTCCATCCCGCAGCTCAAGGCCGCGATCGCCGAGCTCCAGGCGCAGGGCTACGCCCTCCCGGACTACCCGGACGACCCGCAGACGGACCAGGACAAGGACGTCCGCGCGCGGTACGACAAGATCAAGGGCTCGGCCGTCAACCCGGTCCTGCGCGAGGGCAACTCCGACCGCCGCGCGCCCGGCTCGGTCAAGAACTACGCCAAGACCCACCCGCACCGCATGGGCGCCTGGACCCCCGAGTCCAAGACGAACGTCGCCACGATGAGCGAGAACGACTTCGCCTCCACGGAGAAGTCCGTCGTCATCGCCGAGGACGACACCCTCCGCTTTGAATTCACCGCCGCCGACGGCACCGTCAGCGAGCTCCGCGAGCCGCTGAAGGTCATCGCCGGCGAGGTCGTCGACGCCGCCGTCATGCGCGCCGCCGCCCTGCGCACCTTCCTCGGCGAGCAGGTCGCCCGCGCCAAGGCCGAGGGCGTGCTCTTCTCCGTGCACCTCAAGGCCACGATGATGAAGGTCTCCGACCCGATCGTCTTCGGCCACGTCGTGCGCGCCTTCTTCCCGAACACCTTCGCCAAGTACGGCGAGGTGCTCGCCGCCGCCGGCCTGTCCCCGAACGACGGCCTCGGCACCGTCCTGGGCGGCCTGGACGCCCTCCCGCAGGGCGCCGAGATCAAGGCCTCCTTCGAGGCCGAGCTCGCCGACGGCCCCGCCCTGGCGATGGTCGACTCCGACAAGGGCATCACCAACCTGCACGTGCCGTCCGACGTCATCGTCGACGCCTCGATGCCGGCCATGATCCGCACCTCCGGCCACATGTGGGGCCCGGACGGCCAGGAGGCCGACACCCTCGCGGTCCTCCCGGACCACAGCTACTCCGGCGTGTACCAGGCCGTCATCGAGGACTGCCGCGCCCACGGCGCCTTCGACCCGTCGACCATGGGCTCCGTCCCGAACGTCGGCCTCATGGCGCAGAAGGCCGAGGAGTACGGCTCCCACGACAAGACCTTCGAGATGGCCCAGGCCGGCACCGTCCGCCTCGTCGACTCCGCGGGCAACGTCGTCCTGGAGCAGGAGGTCTCCGAGGGCGACATCTTCCGCGCCTGCCAGACCAAGGACCTGCCCATCCAGGACTGGGTCAAGCTGGCCGTCACCCGCGCCCGCGCCACCGGCGCCCCGGCCGTCTTCTGGCTGGACGAGAACCGCGCCCACGACGCGCAGCTCATCGCCAAGGTGAAGCAGTACCTGCCGGAGCACGACACCGAGGGCCTGGACATCAGGATCCTGTCCCCGGTCGAGGCCACCAAGTTCTCCCTGGAGCGCATCCGCCGCGGCGAGGACACCATCTCGGTCACCGGCAACGTCCTGCGCGACTACCTGACCGACCTCTTCCCGATCCTGGAGCTGGGCACCAGCGCCAAGATGCTGTCGGTCGTCCCGCTGATGGCGGGCGGCGGCCTCTTCGAGACCGGCGCCGGCGGCTCCGCCCCGAAGCACGTCCAGCAGCTCGTCAAGGAGAACTACCTCCGCTGGGACAGCCTCGGCGAGTTCTTCGCCCTGGCCGCCTCCTTCGAGCACCTCGCGACCACCACGGGCAACACCCGCGCCCAGGTCCTCGCCGACACCCTCGACCGCGCCACCGGCACCTTCCTCAACGAGGACAAGTCGCCGACCCGTCGCCTCGGTGGTATCGACAACCGCGGCAGCCACTTCTACCTGGCCCTCTACTGGGCCCGGGAGCTGGCCGCCCAGACCGAGGACGCCGAGCTGGCCAAGGTCTTCGCCCCGCTCGCCGAGACCCTCTCCTCGAACGAGCAGAAGATCGTCGACGAGCTCGTCGCCGTCCAGGGCTCCCCGGCCGACATCGGCGGCTACTACCAGCCCGACCCGGCCAAGGCCGCGGCCGTGATGCGCCCGTCCGCCACGTTCAACGAGGCCGTCGCGTCCCTCGCCTGATCCGGCGCGGGACCCGCACCGCCCCGGCCGGAGCTCCTCCGGCCGGGGCGGTCCCGTCGGTGGCGCATCTCATCCCCCGGTGTGACCCTGGAGGGCATGAGCTGGGCATCTTGGACGACCGCCGGTGTCTACACCGGGCGAGGTGGGGTGCTGACCGAGGAGGTGGGCGTCGTCACGGGCGATCTGACCGTGCACACGACGTTCGCCGACCGCGAGGCACGCGTGGCCGTGCAGTACAGCGGCGCATCCGACTGGTTCACCATGTCGGGCAGTCCCGTTCCGTGCGGATCGGAGGAGGAGAGCCGCGAGCTGCACGACGCCGTCGTGGCAGCCGTCCGGGAGGGGAACGGGGCCACGGTCCCGAACCTGCCCGTACCCCCGAGATAGCGCCGTCCCCGCAGAAGTGTTATCCCTCCCGTGCCCACGGGTCTCCCATTGGCGGGGGACTCTGACCAGGGACGAGGGAGCACACCCATGCACAGCGACGAGCGACGCACCACCGCCCTCGTGGAGGCGGCCAGGGCCGGTGACGCGGACGCCAGGGACGCGCTGGTCCGCGCCCATCTGCCGCTCGTCCACGACATCGTCGGCCGGGCCCTCGACGGCCACGCCGACACGGACGACATCGTCCAGGAGACGATGGTCCGCGCCCTCGACGGCCTGACCGGCCTCCGGGACCCCTCCCGCTTCCGGTCCTGGCTCGTCGCCATCGCCATGAACGGGGTACGGCGCCGCTGGCACGAGCGCCGGCGGGCGCCCGTGCCCGGCCTCGACCGGGCCACGGACCTCGCCGACCCGGCCGGCGACTTCACCGAGCTCACCATCCTGCGCCTCGGCCTCTCCGGGCAGCGCCGCGACGTGGCCCGCGCGACCCGCTGGCTCGACGAGGACGACGCCGAACTCCTCGCCCTGTGGTGGCTGGAGGCCGCCGGCGAACTCACCCGCGCCGAGCTCGCCGAAGGCCTCGGCGTCACCCCGCAGCACGCCGCCGTCCGCGTCCAGCGGATGAAGGAGCGCCTGGACACCGGCCGCGCCGTGGTCCGCGCCCTGGACGCGCTGCCGCCGTGCCCGGAGCTCACGGAGATCCTCACGGCCTGGGACGGCCGCCCCTCCCCGCTCTGGCGCAAGCGGATAGCCCGCCATCTGCGCACCTGTGCCGCCTGCACCTCCCGCGTGGCGGGCCGCAGCGGCCTCGCCCCCGTCGAGGGCCTCCTCGTCGGCATCGGCCTCGTCCCGCCCCTGACGGCCGCGGCCGCGCTCACGGACGGACCCGCGACGGAGTACGCCGCCCACGCGACCGGGCTGCCCGACGCCTCCGGCACCACCGGGTGGTGGACCCCGCTGCGGCGCGCCTCCGCCGCCGGAGCCGCGGCCGTCGCCGTCCTCGGGGCGGTCGCCCTCCTCGTACCGCCGCGGCCGGAGGCGCACGTCCGGCCCGACCGACCCGTCGCCGCGCCTCCGGTCACGACCGCCCCGGTCACGGCCTCCCCGAGCCCGCGGGTCACCACGGCCGCCCCCGCACCGGCGACCACCGTCCCCGCCCCCCGCCGCACCACGCGCCCGACGCCGGCCGCCGATCCGGGGGAGCGGGTCACCGCGCTCGTCAACAGGCTCCGGGCCTCGGCGGGTTGCGCCCCGCTGCGGACCGATCCCCGGCTGGTCGAGACGGCCCGGGCCTCCGCCCGCGACATGGTCGCGCGCGGCTACTACGGGCACAGCACCCCCGAGGGCGAGTTCGCCGACGCCCGGATCACCGCCGCCGGATACGACTGGAGCGCCTGGGCGGAGAACCTGGCCCGCGGCGCGGCCGACCCGGAGGCCGTCGTGGAGGGTTGGCGTGACGGGGCCATGCACGAGGAGAACATGCTCGACTGCCGGTACCGGGACACCGGCGTGGCGTCGGTGCCCGGCCCCGGTGGCAGGATCTGGGTGCAGCAGCTGGCCGCCCCCGCCTCCTGAACGGCGGGCGGCGCCTCGGCGTCCGACGCGGGAGCCCTGGCGGCGCCTCAGCGTCTGACGCCGAAGTCCTGCACCCACCAGGGGCCGTTGCCCGCGAGGGTCACCCCGACGCCGATGTCCTTGAAGGAACAGTTGAGGATGTTCGCCCGGTGCCCGGGGCTGTCCATCCAGTCCTCCATGGCCCGGGCCGGGGTCTTCGGCCCGCGGTGGATGTTCTCCCCCCAGGCCGACCAGGCGTACCCGGCGCCGCTCATCCGGTCGCCCCCGTCCCGGCCCTCCGGGCTGTGGTGCTCGTAGTAGCCGCGGGCGGCCATGTCGTCGGCGTGCTCCTGGGCCGCGCTCCGCAGGTGCGCCTCCGCGCGCAGCGGACCGCAACCGGCCTTCTCGCGCTCGGTGTTGACGAGTCCGACGACGTCCCGCACGAACCGCGCGGCCTTTCCGGTGGCGGTCCGGTCCGGCGCCGCCGCCTCGCGCGGCGCCGCGGCGGCCGTCGTGCCGGTGGCCGGGGCGGCCACGTACATCCCGGTCGCCACCGTGAGGACCACCGCCGCGGAACCGGCGAGGACGACGGCGGTACGGAACGACGGACGGCGCGGTCCGCGCCGCCCCCCGCCGGCTCTGCGGTGCCGGCCCCCGGCGCGCCCCGCCGGGGCGGGCGGCCCGGGGTCCCGGGGGCCTTCGGAGTGACCGGGACGGTCGTGGTGCCGCATGGAGCTCCGCTCTCTCGCCGAAGTCGCCGGACGGTCCGGTGCCGGGAGGGCCACCGGGGCGACGGCGGTAAGGCTTTCCGGCCCCGGTGGCCCCGACACTCCTCGTCAACGCGGCGCGTCAACCCGTGTCCGAGCCTGTCAGCCCTGCGGGATGACCGCCACCGGGCAGGGCGCCAGGTGGAGCGCCGCGTGCGCGACGGAACCGATCCGCGGCCCGAGGGCCCCGCGCCGGGCCCGCCGGCCCACCACGAGGAGCTGGGCGCCGCCCGAGACGGAGAGCAGCACCTGCCCCGCGCTGCCCAGCTCGACGTGCTCGGAGACCGGCACGTCGGGGTACCGCTCGCGCCAGGGCGCGAGCGCCTCGCCCAGTGCCTTCTCCTCGTACGGGACGAGCCCGCCGGCCTCGTCCGCGAGCCGCATCGAGGCGGGGCTGTACGCGTACAGCGGCGGCAGGCTCCACGCGCGCACGGCCCGTACGGCCGCTCCGCGCGCGGCGGCGGTCTCGAAGGCGAAGCCGAGCGCGGCCGCGCTGTCCTCCGGGCTGCCGTGCTGACCCACGAGCACGTGCCCCGACGGCGGTTCGGCCTGCTCGCCGTCGCGGGACCGGACGGCGACGACCGGGCGGGAGGAGGCGGCGATGACCTGCTGCCCGTACGAGCCGAGCAGGAAGCCGGCGACGGCGCCGTGGCCGCGCGAGCCGATGACGAGCATCTCGGCCCGGTCCTCGGTGCCGAGCAGCGCGGCGACCGGGGTGTCGGGGAGCAGCTCGGCCGTGAGCGCGAGCCCCGGGTGGCGGGCGGCGATCGTGGCCTCGGCCTCGCGCAGGACGGCGTGGGCCGCGCGCTGCTGGGCGTCGGGGTCCTGGACGAGGGGCAGGTCGAGCGGTTCCCAGCGCCACGCGTGCGCGAGCCGTAGCGGGAGGTCCCGGTGCAGGGCCTCCCGGGCGGCCCAGTCGGCCGCGGCGAGGCTCTCGGGGGAACCGTCCACTCCTGCGACGATCTCACGACTCATCGGGCTGCCTCCGTCAATACGGTGACGGGCCCGCCCGGCGGCCGGCCCTCCTCCCCCCAGCTTGGGCCCAACGGCGGCTCGACGACAGGGCCGGACGTCCCGACATGCCGGTCCGCCCGGCCCTTCGCCCGTCCCGGTGCTCAGGCCAGCAGCGTGAGCCGGGAGTGGGTGCCGTTGAGGTAGTGGTCCCCGATGTCGCGGAGCCGGTGGGCCGCCTGGGTGGGGGCGGTGAGCGCGCGGGCGTTGCGCCAGAAGCGGTCGAAGCCCGGGCCGCCGCCGCGGGCGTCGGCTCCCGCCGTGCCGTCGACGAGTTCGAGGATGCGCGTGGTGATGTGGACGGCGGCCCGGCCGGTGACCGTCTCGGCCGCCGCCACGAGGACGGCGATGTCGGCGCGTTCCTCCGGGCCGAGCGACCACTCGGCGAGCAGCCCCCCGGCGAGGGCGTGCGTCGCCCGCTCCACCACCGCGGCGGCGGCGTGCGCGGCCGTCGCCAGCTCCCCGTAGGCGAGCAGGAGGTACGGGTCGTCCCCGGCGCCCACGTCCGTGGCCGACGTGCCTCCCGTGAGGCCGACGGGGGCGGGACCCGCCTGTCCGGCGCGGCTGATGTCCCGGGCCTCCGCGAGCGCCCCCTCGGCGATGCCGAGCCCGACCTGGACGAGGAGCAGCCGCAGGGCGAGCGGTGCGAGGGTGGTGAAGGGCGCGACGGCGTGCTCGTCGTGCGGGAGGACCCCGAGGACGTGCCGTGGCTCCACCGGGACGCGGTCGAACGTGACGGTGCCGGCCCCGGCCAGGCGCTGGCCGACCCGGTCCGGAGCGGCGTCCGTGAACACCCCCGGCCGGGCCGGGTCCACGAGGACGACGAGGAGGTCGCCGGTGCCGCCGGGCCGCGCGCCGACGACGAGCCGGTCGGCGACCGTGACGCCGGAGGCGAAGGCGCGGCGCCCGTCGAGGATCCAGCCGCCGCCGGGGCCGTCGGCGGGCGTGAGCGTGAGCCCGGGGGCGGATTCGACGTGCGGCGGTTCGACGCCGCCGGCGAGCAGCCAGCGCTCCTCGGCCGTGCACACGTCGAGGGCGGGCCCGGGGGAGCACGCGTCGCCGGCGTCCTGCGCGGGGCCGAAGAAGCGGCTGCTCCAGGACAGCGCGTAGTGGTGGGCGAGGAGTTCGCCGACCGAACTGTCGGCGGCGGAGATCTCCCGTACGACCGCACAGGCGGCCCGCCAGTCCGCGCCCCGCCGGGTCGGTCCCGGCGCCGTGAGGAGACCGGGCAGCCCCGCCTCCTGGAGGCGCGCGACCTCGTCGAAGGGGGCCTTGCCGGCCCGGTCCCGGGCGAGGGCGTCGACGGCGAGGTCGTCGGCGAGCTCGCGGGTGACGCGGAGCCAGATCTCGTCGTCGGCCGGCCGGTCGACGGGCCGGCCGGGCGGTGCGGAGGCGGTCCGTATCGCTGGTCTCTTCGGCGATCTCCTCGGCGTACTCACGTCACCTCACCCGATCCCTAGTATCCCCACTGGAATAGTAGGGATACTGGCAGAGGCGACCGCGTGGCCCCAAGGGGCGTCCACGGAGCGGACAACGCCGTATCAGCGAGTGAGACGGTGTCGGGTTCGCGCAGCTGGTGAGGGGCGGGCCCCGCCCGGTCAGGGGTTGGTCCAGGCTTCCGGGTCGTCCGCGAGCGCGACGATCGCGGCCGGCAGCTTCGCCGCCGAGAGTTCCGCGAGGGACACCCCCAGCACGTCCCGGACGCTGGCCCGCAGGGCGATCCACAGCGTCAGCAGCGACTCGGCCGGCCCCGAGTACGACAGGTCCGGCGGCCGCTCCCCCCGTACGGAGACCAGCGGGCCGTCCACGCAGCGGATGACGTCCGCGACCGAGATCGTCTCGGCCGGCCGGGCCAGCCAGTACCCGCCGTTGCCGCCGCGCTGGCTCTGCACCAGACCGCCCTTGCGCATGTCGCCGAGGATGCCCTCCAGGAACTTGTGCGAGATGTCCTGGTCCACCGCGATGGCCTCCGCCTTCAGCGGCCCCGCGTCCTGGGCTGCGGCGAGCTGGAGGGCGGCCCGCACCGCGTAGTCGGCCCTGGCTGAAATGCGCATGCGCGCATTATTCCGCACGGGTGCGCCCGGAGCCGTGCGCCCGCGCGGCGACTCGCACCGCGCCCACGGGACGGCCCGTACCGCACCCTTGACGGCGCCCGTGGCCCGCCGGACACTCATGGACGGGAAACCGAGCGAACAGGTAGGAAATCATGGGACGCACCGGTCGGAGGGACACCTCGCCCGCCGTGCCCCTCCCGCGCTCGCTGCCCCTGACGTCCCGCCGGCACATCGACCTGCTGCGGGTCTGCAGCGCGGCGAGTCGCCGTTCCCGCGCAGGCGTCCACCCCGTCCGCTGAGACGCCCGCCGCGGTCCGCCCGTCTCCTCCGCCCGTACCCCTGCCGCCTCCGGGTCCCGTGCGGCCGGCGCGTCACGCCGCCGCCGGCGGAACCGTCGCGTCCACGCCGCCGCACGCCGCCCTGGCCGGCACCGAGCACCCCCGAGGGAGAACCATGTCCGTCGTCGTCCCGTCCCGGCTCCTGCCCGCCTCCGCCGCCGTCCCCGTCTTCCGGGGCCGGATCGGCCGCGACGCGAACAGCGGCCACTACGCCGTCCCGCACCGCTACCGCCTCCACGTCGACCCGTCCGACCCCCGGTGTCTGAGCATCGCCCTCACCCACAGCCTGCTCGGACTCGACGCCACGCTCCCGCTCACCGTGCTCCCCGGCACCCCCGACACGCCCGACGGCGGGTACGCCGCGCTCCGGCCGCTGTACGAGGCGAGCGCCCACCTCTACACCGGTCCGGCCGCCGCCCCCGTCCTCAGCGACGGCTGGACCGGACGGATCGTCAGCACCCACGTCCCCGACATCCTCCGGGACCTCGCCCTGCGCTTCCGCGGCGACGGCCCCGACCTGCTGCCCGAGGCGCACCGCGACGCCGTCGACGCGATCGCCGACCTGTGCGAGCGGAGCGTCAACCGGGCCGCCCAGCGCGCCGGCGAACTCGGACTCGACGGCGAATCCGCCCACCGCGACCCGCTCACCGTCCTCTTCGCCGCGCTCGGTTCCCTGGAACGCCGCCTCGCCCACCGGCCCTACGTCCTCGGAGACGCCCCGACCGCCGCCGACTTGCACGTCTGGGTGACCCTCGTCCAGCTCGACACCGTGCACCGCTGGCACCTCGACGCCGCCGCCATGGACCGCGTCGCCGCCCACCCCGCGCTGTGGGCCTACGCCCAGCGCCTCGCCGCCCGCCCCGAGTTCGCCCGCCACCTCGACATCGACGCCCTCCTGCGCCGCCACCGCGCCCACTGCCGCGGCCGCGAGGCCGCGGGCGCGGCGATACGCCTCGTCGACTGGTCCGCCGGGCGCTGACGGAGACCGGCGCGCCCGCCCGGTCCAGGGCGGGCGCCGTCAGCCGATGCGGTTCCCCGCCAGCGGCGCCGTGTCGTCGCCCGTGCCCCCGCGGACCCCGCGCAGGAACGCCTCCAGGGCCTCCAGCGAGCTCGCCGCCGGCTCCCAGCCCAGCTCCTGCCGGGC
>NZ_JAINVG010000145.1 GCF_020400725.1 Streptomyces sp. NK15101
GCGCCCCGCCGCCCGGCCCGCGCGCCCCCCCCCCCCCCCCCCCGCCACTCCTCGTCGTACGCCTCGTGGCCCGGGTGCCCCCCGTACTCCTCCACCTCCGCCGGGTCGTACGGGAGTTCGATGATGCCCAGCCTGGCGCCGAGCGCGCGCAGCCGCTGCGGGATGGCGTTGACCGGGGTGGCGGTGACCACGAGCAGCCCGAAGACGGTGAGCAGCACCAGCATCGGTACGGCGAGGACCTCGCCCATCATGAAGACGAGGGGCTGGGACGCGGCCCAGCCGATGAGCCCGCCGGCGTCCTGCATGGCCGCGCTGCCGTCGCCGCGCCCGGGCGAACCGCAGGCGATGTGCACCTGGCCGAGGACGCCGATGACGAGGGCGGAGAGGCCGATGCTGATCCGGCCGTTGGCCTCGGGCTTCTCCGGATACAGGATGAGCCGGATGCCGATCGCGCCGAGGAGCAGCGGTACGAGCAGGTCGAGCCGGCCGAAGGATCCGGTCACGAGCATCTCGACGAGGTCGCCGACCGGGCCGCGCAGGTTGGACCAGGTGCCGGCGGCGACGATCAGCGCCAGGCCGAGGAGGAGGAGCGCGAGCCCGTCCTTGCGGTGTGCGGGGTCGAGCCCCTTGGCGCCGCGTCCTATGCTCCGGAACATCGCCCCGATGCCGTGGGCGAGGCCGAGCCAGGCGCCGCGCGCGAGCCGGTAGACGCCCCCGGTCGGGGACGGGGCGGGGCGCGGGGCGGCCTTCTTCGCGGCGGTCTTCCGCGCGGGCGGGCGCTTGGCGGGCGCGGCCTTCTTGGCCGGCGCCTTCTTGGCCGGTGCCTTCTTCGCGGGTGGTTTGGCGGAGGACTTCGCGGGCGCCGCTTTCTTCGCGGCACCCGTCGTCCGGCCGGCGCGCGGTTTCGCGGTGCCCGCCGTGCCCTGGGAACCCTTGCCGGACGTACGTGAAGCCATGATGCCGAGGTTACCGGTGTGGGGAGTGGTGTGGGGAGCGCCTGTCCGCCTCACCCGTTCGTGTCGTCCGCGCCGGAGCACGCTGCTGACGCCCCATCACGGCGATCCCCACCGGACGGGACGGTCGGTGACGGCACGTCAGCCCTGGGCGGGCAGGGTCGGCGCGGCGCCCGTACCCGGCTCCAGCGCGTCCAGGGCCCGGCGCAGCCCGGTGAGCTTGCGCTCCAGATGCGCGGCGGTGGCGACGGCCGCCGCGTCGGCGGAGTCGTCGTCGAGCTGCTTCGACAGGGCCTCGGCCTGCTCCTCGACGGCCGCGAGCCGGGCGGAGAGCTCGGCGAGCAGTCCGGCGGACTCCTTGCCGTGGCCGCCCTCGGCGCCGCCCTCCAACTGCAGCCGCAGCAGGGCGGCCTGCTCGCGCAGCTTGCAGTTCTTCATGTAGAGCTCGACGAAGACCGAGACCTTGGCGCGCAGCACCCACGGGTCGAAGGGCTTGGAGATGTAGTCGACCGCTCCGGCCGCGTACCCCCGGAAGGTGTGGTGGGGTCCGTGGTTGATGGCGGTGAGGAAGATGATCGGGATGTCCCGGGTCCGCTCGCGCCGCTTGATGTGGGCGGCGGTCTCGAAACCGTCCATTCCCGGCATCTGGACGTCGAGCAGGATGACCGCGAAGTCGTCCGTCAACAGCGCCTTGAGCGCTTCCTCCCCGGACGATGCCCGCACCAGCGTCTGATCGAGCGCGGAGAGAATGGCCTCCAGCGCCAGCAGATTCTCCGGCCGGTCATCGACCAGGAGGATCTTGGCCTTCTGCACCATGCCCCGTCCTCCTCGTCCCGGCAACGGCTCTCCCCGGACCCCCGAACCGGGGGAAGCACCGGGCGCCGCCCCAGAAGACGACTCCCTAGCGCCGTCCGTCCTTGTGCCGGTCATCGTAGCCGCACCCCGCCCGTCGCCACACCCTGTCACCGCGATGTCACTGTGCACATAGCAGAAACGCGGTGGGAGACCAGAAGGTTCCCCGTATCCCGCCCTCTCACACACCCCTGGCGACAGCCGGCCGGCGCGCGCCGGCGGAGCCCGGGGGTCCGCGCCGCGCACGGCGCGGACCCCCGCTGCGGAGTCACTCCCCCCGCATCCACTGTTCCATGACGGACAGCAGATGATCGGGGTCGACCGGCTTCGTCACGTAGTCCGAGGCACCGGACTCGATCGCCTTCTCCCGGTCGCCCTTCATCGCCTTCGCGGTCAGCGCGATGATCGGCAGCCCCGCGAACTGCGGCATGCGCCGGATCGCGGTCGTCGTCGCGTATCCGTCCATCTCCGGCATCATGATGTCCATCAGCACGACCGTGACGTCGTCGTGCTGCTCCAGGACCTCGATGCCCTCCCGCCCGTTCTCGGCGTAGAGCACCGCGAGGCCGTGCTGCTCCAGGACGCTGGTGAGCGCGAAGACATTGCGGATGTCGTCGTCGACGATCAGCACCTTCTCGCCGGAGAAGCTGAACGTACGCCGCGGCTCGGCCTCCGGCTCCTCCCGTTCCTCCGCGCTCTGCTGCCCGGACTGCCCGGGGACCGCGCCCCGCACCCCGGTCGCCTCCGCCGCGGCCTTCCGCCGGTGCCGGAACAGCGCCCCGGCCCCGGACCGCGCCTCCGCCCGTACGGGCGCCGGCGGGAAGTGCGGGAAGGGGTGGACGGCCCCGGCCGTGCCCTCCTCGGCCCCCTGCTGCGGATCGTCGGCGTCCTGGGGGCCCTGCCCGTAGCCGCCCGACGGCAGCTCCGTCGGGCTCAGCGGCAGGTAGAGCGTGAACGTGGAACCGCGGCCGGGCTCGCTCGCCGCGAAGATCTCGCCGCCGAGCAGCCGCGCGATCTCCCGGCTGATCGAGAGCCCGAGACCCGTGCCGCCGTACTTCCGGCTGGTCGTGCCGTCGGCCTGCTTGAACGCCTCGAAGATGACCCGCATCTTGCTGGCCGCGATCCCGATCCCGGTGTCGGTGACCGAGAAGGCGATCAGGTCGGCCTCCGGATCGCGCAGCGAACCCGCCTCCAGGAGCTGCTCGCGGATCGACTGCGGCACGTCCGCGCCGGCCGGCCGGATCACCAGCTCCACCGCGCCCGTGTCGGTGAACTTCACCGCGTTGGACAGCAGGTTGCGCAGGACCTGGAGCAGCCGCTGCTCGTCGGTGTGGAGCGTGGCCGGCAGCTCGGGCGAGACCCGCACCGAGAAGTCGAGCCCCTTCTCCGCCGTGAGCGGGCGGAACGTCGCCTCCACGTAGTCGACGAGCTGGACGAGCGCGATGCGGGTCGGCGAGACGTCCATCTTGCCCGCCTCGACCTTCGACAGGTCGAGGATGTCGTTGATCAGCTGGAGCAGGTCCGAACCCGCTCCGTGGATGGTCTCCGCGAACTCGACCTGCTTCGGCGTCAGGTTGGTCTCGGCGTTGTCCGCGAGCAACTTGGCGAGGATCAGCAGCGAGTTGAGCGGCGTGCGCAGCTCGTGCGACATGTTGGCGAGGAACTCCGACTTGTACCGCATGGAGACGGCGAGCTGTTCCGCCCGCTCCTCCAGGACCTGTCGGGCCTCCTCGATCTCGGTGTTCTTCACCTCGATGTCGCGGTTCTGCCGGGCGAGCAGCTCGGCCTTCTCCTCCAGTTCCAGGTTGGAGCCCTGGAGCTCCTTCTGCCGGTGCTCCAGCTCGGCCGACCGCTCCTTGAGCTGCTCGGTCAGCTTCTGCGACTGCTGGAGCAGCACCTCGGTCTTGGTGTTGACGCTGATGGTGTTGACCGTGGTCGCGATCAGCTCGGCGAGCTGGTTCAGGAAGTCCCGCTGGATCTGCGTGAACGGCTGGAAGGACGCCAGCTCGATCACGCCGAGGACCTTGCCCTCGAAGAGGACCGGCAGCACGATCACGTGCGCGGGCGCGGCCTCGCCGAGTCCGGACGAGATCTTCAGATAGCCCGGCGGCACGTTGACCTGGATGGTCCGCTTCTCCTCCGCCGCCGTCCCGATGAGGGTCTCCCCGGGCCGGAACGAGGTCGGCATGGAGCCGGCGGAGTATCCGTAACTCCCGCGCATCCGCAGCTCGTACGAACCGTCGCCCTCGCCCACCAGCTCGGCGTCGCCGTGCGCGGAACCCGTCGGCATGGCCACGAAGAAGGCGCCGTGCTGGGCCGAGACGACCGGCGTCAGCTCGCTCATGATGAGCGAGGCCACGTCGTCCAGGTCCCGCCGGCCCTGCATGAGACCGGAGATGCGGGCCAGGTTGCCCTTGAGCCAGTCCTGCTCCTCGTTGGCGAGGGTGGTGTCGCGCAGGTTGGCGATCATGGTGTTGATGTTCTCCTGGAGGGCCTGGATCTCGCCCGCCGCGTCGACACCGTCGATCTTGAGGTTGAGGTCGCCCCGGGTCACCGCCGTGGCGACGGCCGCGATCGCCCGCACCTGCCGGGTCAGGTTCCCGGCCATCTCGTTCACGGACTCGGTCAGGTCCCGCCAGGTGCCGTCCACGTCACGGACCCGGGCCTGACCGCCCAGCTGCCCGTCCGTGCCCACCTCGCGGGCGACGCGGGTGACCTCCTCCGCGAAGTTCGACAGCTGGTCGACCATCGTGTTGATGGTGCTCTTCAGCTCCTGGATCTCACCGCGCGCGTCGATGTCGATCTTCTTGGTGAGGTCGCCCTTGGCGATGGCGGTGGTGACGGCGGCGATCTGGCGCACCTGGCCGGTGAGGTTGTCGGCCATGCCGTTCACCGAGTCCGTCAGGTCCCGCCAGGTGCCCGACACCCCCGGCACCCGCGCCTGGCCGCCCAGGATGCCGTCCGTGCCCACCTCGCGCGCGACGCGGGTCACCTCGTCGGCGAAGGACGACAGCGTCGTCACCATCGTGTTGACGGTGTCGGCGAGCTCGGCGACCTCGCCGCGCGCCTCGACGGTGACCTTCTTCGTCAGGTCGCCGTTGGCGACGGCCGCGGAGACCCGGGAGATGTTGCGCACCTGGCTGGTCAGGTTGTTGGCCATCAGGTTCACGTTGTCGCTGAGGTCCTTCCAGATGCCGGTCACCCCGCGCACCCGGGCCTGGCCGCCGAGGATGCCCTCGGTGCCCACCTCGCGGGCCACCCTCGTCACCTCGTCGGCGAAGTTCGACAGCTGGTCGACCATCGTGTTGACGGTCGTCACCAGCTCCAGGATCTCGCCCTTGGCGTCGACCGTGATCTTCTTCGACAGGTCGCCCATGGCGACCGCCGTCGTGACCTCGGCGATGTTCCGGACCTGGAAGGTCAGGTTGTTCGCCATCATGTTCACCGACTGGGTGAGGTCCTTCCAGGTGCCGGAGACCCCCTGCACCTCGGCCTGACCGCCCAGGATGCCCTCGGTGCCCACCTCACGGGCCACCCGGGTCACCTGCTCCGCGAAGTTCGAGAGCTGGTCCACCATCGTGTTGAGGGTGTTCTTCAGCTCCAGGATCTCGCCCCGCGCGTCCACGTCGATCTTCTGCGACAGGTCACCGCGCGCCACCGCGGTGGCGACCTGCGCGATGTTGCGGACCTGGGTGGTGAGGTTGCCGGCCATGCCGTTCACCGAGTCCGTCAGATCACGCCACACACCGGCCACGCCCGGCACCTGCGCCTGACCGCCGAGCCTCCCGTCCGTGCCCACCTCGCGGGCCACCCGGGTCACCTGGTCCGCGAAGGCGGACAGCTGGTCCACCATCGTGTTGATGGTGTTCTTCAGCTCCAGGATCTCGCCCCGCGCGTCCACGTCGATCTTCTGCGACAGGTCGCCCCGGGCCACGGCCGTCGTCACCTGCGCGATCTGCCGCACCTGCGAGGTCAGGTTGCCGGCCATGAAGTTCACGGAGTCCGTGAGCTCCCGCCAGCGCCCGGACACCCCGTCCACCCGCGCCTGACCGCCCAGCCGGCCCTCGGTGCCCACGTCCCGGGCCATCCGGGTCACCTGGTCCGCGAAGGACGACAGCTGCGACACCATCGTGTTGACGGTGTTCTTCAGCTCCAGCATCTCGCCGGCCACGTCCACCGTGACCTTCTGCGACAGGTCGCCGTTGGCGACCGCCGTCGTCACCTGCGCGATGTCCCGCACCTGACCGGTCAGGTTCCGGAAGGCAGTGTTCACCGAATCGGTGAGGTCCTTCCACGTACCCGCCGCACCCGGCACCTCGGCCTGGCCGCCGAGCAGACCCTCGACGCCGACCTCCCGGGCCACCCGGGTCACCTCGGAACCGAAGGCGGAGAGCTGGTCCACCATCGTGTTGACGGTGTTCTTCAGCTCCAGCATCTCGCCGGCCACGTTCACCGTGACCTTCTGCGACAGGTCGCCGTTGGCGACCGCCGTCGTCACCTGCGCGATGTCCCGCACCTGCGTGGTGATGTTCCGGAAGACCGTGTTGACCGAGTCCGTGAGGTCCTTCCACGTCCCCGCCGCACCCGGCACCTGCGCCTGGCCGCCCAGCAGGCCCTGCGCGCCGACCTCGCCCGACACGCGGGTCACCTCGTCGGCGAACGTCCGCAGCGTCTCCGTCATCTGGTTGATGGTGTCGGCGAGTTGGGCGATCTCACCGCGCGCGGAGACCCGCACCTTCTGCGACAGGTCGCCGTTGGCGACCGCCGTCGTCACCTCCGCGATCCCTCTCACCTGATTGGTGAGATTGCCCGCCATCGTATTGACGGAGTCGGTGAGGTCCTTCCACACGCCGGCGACCCCGGCCACCTCGGCCTGACCGCCGAGCTCGCCCTCCGTACCCACCTCGCGCGCGACGCGGGTCACCTCGGAGGAGAACGACGACAGCTGGTCCACCATCCGGTTGACGGTGTTCTTCAGCTCCAGCATCTCGCCGGCGACGTTCGCCGTGACCTTCTGCGACAGGTCGCCGTTGGCGACCGCCGTCGTCACGAGCGCGATGTCCCGCACCTGGGCCGTCAGCCGGTTCGCCATGGTGTTGACGGAGTCCGTGAGGTCCTTCCACGAACCGGACACCCCGCGCACCTGCGCCTGCCCGCCCAGCTTGCCGTCCGTACCCACCTCGACGGCGACCCGGGTCACCTCGGAGGCGAACACCGACAGCTGGTCGACCAGGTTGTTGGCGGTACGGGCGACCTTCAGGAACTCCCCGCGCAACGGCCGCACGGTCCCGTCCGCACCCTCCGAACGCAGGTCCATCCGCTGGTCCAGATCGCCCTCGGCCACCGCCGACAGGACCCGCCCCACCTCGGACACCGGCCGGGCCAGATCGTCGACGAGCGCGTTCGCGGCCTCGATCGCCGCCGCCCACGCCCCCTCGCTGGCCCCCGCCTCGAGCCGCTCGGACAGCTTGCCCTCACGGCCGACCACCCGCCGGACCCGCGACAGCTCGCCCGTCACGTGCATCTGCCGGTCGGCGACCTCGTTGAACACGGCGGCGATCTCCGCCATGACCCCGTCGCCGGACACCGTCAGCCGCTTGCGGAAGTTCCCGTCCCGCATCGACACCAGCGCGGCCAGCAACCGCTCCAGCGCCGCCGCGTCCACCTGGACCGTCCCCCCACGGGAACGCCCGCCCCTCGCGCGCGTGCCACTGCCTCCGCCGCGCCGCGCCGCCGTGCCAGACTCCACCGTGTCCCTCCCGAAAGGGGTCGACCGTACCGCTCCGGCTCTCGCCGTCAGCCTGCCCAGTGTTTCACCGTGACCGAACCAGGCGATAACAGTTCGGCAGCTTCGTACAGCGTCCCTACCCTCCAGGGGCGGAATCAACGGTGACCGGCATCCGCTCGGACAGCGAAGGTAAGTAACCTGGCATCCGGCTGTCCAACCGCCCCGGTCCGCCCGGCGGGGGCGGTGTGGCGTGCGCACGACCACCGGGCAGCGGGAGGGACAGACCGAGCATGGCAGAGCCGGGCGTCGAGACGCGTACGAGGAGTGCTGTGATCACCGCGCGGGCGACTGCCACCTTCGAGCCCGTCGGGCGGTCCGTCGCGGCCGCCCGCGCCTTCGTCCGGGACACCCTCCAGGGCTGGGGACACCCCGAACTCGTCGACGACGCCGTCGTCCTCACCAGCGAGCTCGTCACCAACGCCGTCATCCACGCCGGCACCGCCGCCGAAGTCCTCTGCCTCCGCTCCGACGACAGCATCCGCGTCGAGGTCGCCGACCGCTACCCCGAGCGCGAGATCCCCGTCCAGAGCGGCCGCTCCCTGGGCAGCCCGGACCGCGAGAACGGCCGGGGCCTGCTCCTCTGCGCCGCCCTCGCCCACCGCTGGGGCGTCGACTACTCCCCCACCCGCAAGCACGTCTGGTTCCACCTCGACCTCCCCCAGCGCCCCGTCGGCACCCGCTCCGCCGGCCCCGTCCTCCCCGACGCCGTCCTCCCGGTCGCCGAGAGCCGCGTCCGCGTCGCCGTCGCCCAGATCGACCGCGGCGGCACGATCACCGCGTGGAACGAGGACGCCGAGGAGCTCTTCGGCTACGAGGCCGAACAGGTCACCGGCAAACCCCTCGGCGACCTCGCCGCCTGGCCCCACACCCCCGGCATCGGCACCGGCCTCGCCGAGGCCCTCCGCCTCTCCCGCTGGGAGGGCAGCTACGGCATCCGCTGCGCCGACGGCCGCGTGATCCCCGTCTACGCCTCGCACCTCCGGGTCCGCGACGCCCAGGGCGAGCCCTCCACCGTCTGCCTCCTCGTACGGGAGCACGAGCGCGCCGTCCTCCAGACCCCCCAGCGCCCCGCCGTCGAGCCGGGCACCGAGGGCCGCACCGCCGACCCCTTCGAGGTCTTCATCGGCTCCCCGGCCCCCGACGACCTCGACGGCCTCCTCCAGCGCACGGTCGAACGCGCCCGCGACATGCTCGACGGCGACGCCGCCTTCCTCCTGCTCGCCACCGACGACGAGACGGAACTGGAGGTACGGGCGACCACCGGCCTCCCGGCCGCCCGCCAGCGCTTCGCCCGCGTCCCCGTGGAGACCGGCGCCAGCCGTTACGGCTCCGCCCGCATGCCCGCCGTCCACGAGGACCTGGCCGCCGTCCCCGGCGCCGTCCCGCTCCTCGAAGGCACCGGCATGCGCTCGGTCGTCACCGTCCCGCTCAAGGTCGAGGGCCGGCTCACCGGCTCCCTCGGCGTGGCGGCCGAGAGCGCGAACCGCTACTCCAACGAGGAGGCGCTCCGCCTCCAGTTCGCCGCCGACCGCATCGCCCTGGCCGTCGAGTCCGCCCGGCTCGGCGAACTCGAGCGCCTGCGCCGCGGCTCCCTCAGCTTCCTCGTCGAGGCCTCCGACCTCCTGGCCGGCACCCTCGACCGCGACCAGACCCTGGCCCTCATGGCCCAGATGACGGTCCCCACCCTCGCCACCTGGTGCGCGGTCTACACGATCGCCGACCAGGCCTCCGACCCGTACCTCTCGTACGTGCTCCACGAGGACGAGGACCGCATCGACGGCCTCAAGGCCCTGCTCTCCTCCATCGCCCCGCCGGATCCGGTGCCGACCCCCGGCGCCCGCGTCTGGTCCGCCCCCGGGGAGGCCGCGCACCGCGCCGCGCTGACCGCCTCGGTCCGCGCCCTCGACCACCCCGCGAGCCCGCTCTCCTCCGGCATCGACAACACCCTCGCCACGGCGAGCGCGGTCGCCGGTGAGACGGTCGTCCTGCCGCTGGTCGCCCGCAACCGGGTCATCGGCATGCTGACCCTCGGCAGGCCCTCGGAGGACCACTTCCGCCAGGAGATCCTGGAGCTCGCCGAGGACCTCTCGCGCCGGGCCGCCCTGGCCCTGGACAACGCCCGCCTGTACTCGGAGCGCGTGGCGATCAGCCAGTCCCTCCAGCGCAGCCTGCTCCCGCCCGGCCTCCCCACGATCCCGGGCGTCGAGGTCGACGTCATCTACCGCGCGGCCGGCGAGGGCAACGAGGTCGGGGGCGACTTCTACGACCTCTTCCCCATCCGGGACGGCGCCTACGGATTCGCCATCGGCGACGTCTGCGGCACGGGCCCGGAGGCGGCCGCCGTCACCGGCCTGGCCCGCCATGCCCTGCGCCTCCTGGCCCGTGAGGGCTTCGGCGGCCCCGCCGTCCTGGAACGGCTGAACGCGGCGATCCTCGACGAGGGCGCCCGCAGCCGCTTCCTGACCCTCCTCTACGGCGAGATGCGCCCGCAGGAGGACGGCTCGGCGATCCTCAAGGTCGTCTGCGCCGGCCACCCCCTCCCGCTGCGCCTCCGCCCGGACGGCACGGTCGAGCCCGCGGCGGAACCGCAGCCGCTCCTGGGCGTCATGGAGGACCTGGAGCTGTACGAGCAGACGGTCACCCTCGACCCGGGCGACGTCCTCCTCTGCGTCACCGACGGCGTGACGGAGCGCCGCGAGGGCTCCCGCATGCTGGGCGACGACGGCCTGGCCGAGGTCCTCAAGAGCTGTACGGGCCTGACGGCCGGCGCGGTCGCCTCCCGTGTCCTCCGCGCGGTCGAACGCTTCGCCCAGGCCCCGGCCTCCGACGACATGGCCATCCTGGCGATGCGCCTGCACGAGCCCCACGACCGCTGACGGTCCCGGTGACTCCCTCTCGGGGGTCACCGGCACCACAGCCGTACGACAACGCAAAAAGGCCCCCGCCACAAGGCGGGGGCCTTTTCAATTTGAGCCCTTTAACGGAATCGAACCGTTGACCTTCTCCTTACCATGGAGACGCTCTACCGACTGAGCTAAAAGGGCGGG
>NZ_JAINVG010000146.1 GCF_020400725.1 Streptomyces sp. NK15101
CCCTGCGGCAGCTCGGCCGCTCCCTGCCCGGCTACCGGCCGCGCCGCGCGGCCGTTGCCCGGGCCCGTGCCGGAGCCCCACAATGACGCCGTGACGCTGACACTCGCCGCCGCCGAAAAGGTCCTCGCCGACAACTTCGCCCCCTGGGTGCTCGATCTGGGGCTCACCGTCGAATCCGTCGAATCGGCCGACGGCCACGAGGCCGTGCTCCGGCTCCCCTGGTCGGACCGGCTCGCCCGGGAGGGCGGCGGCCTCTCCGGCCAGGCCCTGATGGCCGCCGCCGACACCGCGACGGTCATCGCGGTCGCCGCGGCCCGGGGCGGCTTCGTGCCGATGACCACCGTCCAGCAGTCCATCAGCTTCCAGCGCGCGGTGATCGGCGCCGACGTCCTCGTGCGGGCCCGGCTCACCAAGGCGGGCAAGCGGATGGCCTTCGCCGACATCACCATGACGGCCGAGGGCACGGAGGAGACCGCGGCCCACGCGACCGCCGTCTACGCGCTCCTGGGCTGAGCGACCCGCGCTCCCCGCCCCACGCGCCACCCTCGTCCCGCCTGGCACCAGGAATCCCACCCGCACCGATCCGGCCGGGAAACGTATCCGAAACCACACGGGCGAGTTGAGCAAAGCGGGACCCGCGGGCGCCCTTCACGGAGGAGGCTCTCCCCCGGGCCCCTGACGTCCGGGGCCCTCACGTCCGGGGAGAAGGTGGGAGCGTTGCTGCCCGAGAGCACGAACGGCGCCAACGGCACGAGTGGGGGCGGCCTCGCCGTCCCGATGGCCTGGCTGTGCGCCGAGTACCTGGCCGACGAGGTGCTGAGGGCCGCCGCCCTCGTGGCCCCCGGCTCACTGGAGTACCGGGCCGGCCTCCAGGCGCTGGCCCTCACCGTCCACCTCGCCGAGGAACCGGACGGACCGGCCGGCGCGTGGGCCGGCTGCCGGGTCGACGAGTGGCTGCGGCACACCGCGTACGACCGGCCCTGGCCGCCCTGGGTCGAGGAGCGGCTCGCCGCACGGCGGGCGGCCGGCGGCGACGGCCCCGACCTGGCGCTCGCGCGGACCGCCTGGGCCCGGCTGCGGGACACCTGGATCCGCGCCGCCGACCTCGACGGCCGGACCGACCCCGAGGGCCCGGTCGACGAGGCCGAGCAGATCTGGCTTCCCGCCTGGAAGCTGGGCCTCCCGCTCGCGCACCTGTCGCTGCACCTGCGCTGACGGCTCCCGGACCCCACGGGAACGGTCGGACAGGCCCTAGGGTGCCGAAGGGTGCACTCCCGACCGGTACTTGGGGACGCGCACCGTCACCTTCATCCCGGCGCCGACCCCGGTCTCGATGACCAGACCGTGCTCCGCCCCGTACACCTGGCGCAGCCGCTCGTCCACGTTGGACAGGCCGATGCCGGAGCCCGCCGGGTGCTCCCCGCGCAGGACGGCGCGCAGCAGCTCGGGGTCCATGCCGATGCCGTCGTCCTCGACCGTCACCACCGCCTCGGCGCCCGCGTCCCGGGCGGCGATCGTGACGCGGCAGCCCCGTTCCCGGTCCTGGAGTCCGTGCTTGACGGCGTTCTCCACGAGCGGCTGGAGGCAGAGGAACGGCAGGGTCACCGGCAGCACCTCGGGGGCGATCTGCAGCGTCACCTTCAGCCGGTCGCCGAAACGGGCCCCGGCCAGGGCCAAGTACTGCTCGACGGAGCGGAGTTCGTCGGCCAGCTGGGCGAACTCGCCGTGCCTGCGGAAGGAGTAGCGGGTGAAGTCGGCGAACTCGAGGAGGAGTTCCCGGGCCCGTTCGGGGTCGGTGCGGACGAAGGAGGCGATGGCCGCGAGGGAGTTGAAGATGAAGTGCGGGGAGATCTGGGCGCGCAGGGCGCGGATCTCGGCCTCCACGATCCGGGTGCGCGAGCGGTCGAGTTCGGCCAGCTCCAGCTGGACGGAGACCCAGCGGGCCAGCTCGGTCGCGGCCCGCACGAGGACGGCGGACTCCCGCGAGCCGTAGGCGACGAGCGCGCCGAGGACGCCGTCCTCCCCGGTGAGCGGGGCGATCACCGCCCAGCGCAGCGGGCACGCCGGGTCGTCGCAGCCGCTGTGGGCGGAGCGGCTGCGGCCGGTCGCCAGGGTCTCGGCGGCCTGCCCGGGGACATGGGCCCGGTGGTGGTCCTCGCCCGGCCCGTCCCAGGCGAGGACCGCGCCACGGTCGGTGAGGCAGAGCGCCTCGGTGCCGAGCAGCGAGCGGAGCGTGCGGGCCGCCTTGCGGGCGGTCTCCTCGGTGAGTCCGGCGCGCAGCGGGGGCGCGGCGAGCGAGGCGGTGTGCAGGGTGTGGAAGGTGGCCCGCTCGACGGGTGTGCCGAGGTCGGCATCGGCGGCGCGGCCGCCGCGCCGGGCGGCGAACCGGCCGAGGACGAAGCCCGCGGCGAGCAGCACGGCCCCGGCGGCGGCCGCGGCGGCGAGGGCGATCCCGCTCATCGGCGCGCCCGGGCGTCGCGGTCGGGTGCCTCGCGGTCGGTGCCGGGGGCGGTCATCGGCGCACCTCCTGTGCGGGTACGGCCCCGGTGATCTCCTCCGGGAGGTGGAGCCGGGCGAGGATGGCGGGGGTGCCGGGCGGGATCCGGCGGGGGGTGGCGAGCGAGACGAGCACCATCGTCAGGAAGCCCAGGGGGACCGACCAGACCGCCGGCCAGGCCATCAGGGTGTGCGGCCAGCCCCCGGGGGCGAGTCCGGCCCGGGTCGCCATCACGGCCGCGAGGGCGGAGCCGCCGCCGAGCAGCAGCCCGGCCATGGCCCCGGGCGGGGTGAGCCGGCGCCACCAGATCCCGAGGACGAGCAGCGGGCAGAAGGAGGAGGCGGAGACGGCGAAGGCCAGGCCGACGGCGTCGGCGACCGGGACCTTGGAGGCGACCACCCCGACGGCGAGCGGGACGGCGGTGGCGAGCAGGGTCGCGAGGCGGAAGTGCCGTACGCCCCCGGAGGACGCCCGGGAGGGCAGCACGTCCTGGGTGAGGACTCCGGCGACCGACATGGTGAGCCCGGAGGCGGTGGAGAGGAAGGCGGCGAAGGCACCGCCCGCGAGGAGCGCCCCGAGGAGGTCGCCGAGGAGTCCGCCGAGGATCCGGTCGGGCAGGACGAGGACGGCGGCGTCGGCGGAGCCGGTGAGGGCGAGTTCGGGGGCGTAGATCCGGCCGAGGGCTCCGTACAGGCCGGGCAGCAGGTAGAAGGTGCCGACGAGGCCGAGCACGACGAGGGTGGTGCGGCGGGCGGCGCGGCCGTGCGGGCTGGTGTAGAAGCGGACGGCCACGTGCGGCAGGCCCATGGTGCCGAGGAAGGTGGCGAGGATCAGTCCGTACGTGGCGTACAGCTGGTGTCCGTCCCGGCCCCCGGCGAGCGGCTGGGACCAGCCGAGCGGGTCGGAGCCGCCGGCGGCCCGGTCGGGCAGGGGCGCCCCCGGCGCGAAGGCGAGCGAGGTGCCGCCGAGGACGTGGTGGGTGCCGGGGGCGAGGGTGACGGTCCGGCCGGCGTACGCGACGGAGTCGACGCTGCCGGTGACGGTGACCGCGAGCGGGGCGTCGAGCTCGATCCGTACCGTGTCGGCGACCTCGACGACGGTGTGGTCGCGGAGCACGGCGGGGGCGTCGAAGCGGGCCCGGGGCGCCCCGTCCCCGTACCAGGCGGCGAGCAGGAAGAGGGCGGGGACGAGGAGGGCGGTGAGCTTGAGCCAGTACTGGAAGGCCTGGACGAAGGTGATGCTGCGCATGCCGCCCGCGGCGACGGTGCCGGTGACGACGAGCGCGACGAGCAGTCCGCCGACCCAGTCGGGGGCGCCGGTGAGGATCTCCAGGGTGAGTCCGGCGCCCTGGAGCTGCGGCAGCAGGTACAGCCAGCCGATGCCGACGACGAAGAGGCTGGCCAGCCGCCGGGCCTGCGGGGATTCGAGGCGGGCCTCGGCGAAGTCGGAGAGGGTGTACGCCCCGGAGCGGCGCAGCGGGGCGGCGACGAGGACGAGCAGGACGAGGTATCCGGCGGTGTAGCCGACCGGGTACCAGAGCATGGCGGGGCCCTGGACGAGGACGAGTCCGGCGATGCCGAGGAAGGAGGCGGCGGAGAGGTACTCGCCGCTGATGGCGGCGGCGTTGAGGGCCGGGCGGACGGTCCGCGAGGCGACGTAGAAGTCGGAGGTGGTCCGGGAGATCCGCAGCCCGAGGGCGCCGATGAGGACGGTGGCGAGGACGACGGCGGTGACGGCGGCCACCGCGTAGGTCTGGTTCATGCGGGACGCTCCACCGCCGTCACCGGTCGAGGAGGCCGGTGAAGTCGCGCTCGTTGCGTTCGGCGCGGCGGACGTACCAGTGGGCGACGGCCCAGACGACCGGGTACGCGCCGACGCCGAGCGCGGCCCAGACGAGCGACTCGGGGGCGGGCAGCGCGAGCAGCAGCGGCAGGGCGCCGACGAGCAGGGCGAGCGCGCCGAGGGCGGTGAGGGCGGCGCGCAGCTGACTGCGCATCAGGGAGCGGACGTAGGTGTGTCCGAGGGTGGTCTGCTCGTCGATCTCGGAGCGGGCGGGCGGGTGCGGGGTCCGGGGACGCGGGCGCGGCGGGGGCACGGACCGGTCGCCCAGGGCCGAGGCGTAGGTGACGGTCTCGCGCCGGGGCCGGCGCGCGGCTTGGTGCTCGGACATCGGTGTCCGCTCTCTCACGGTCGGATGGGCCCGTGGAGTGTAAGCGGAAGGTCTCGCGGGCCGGTAGGGGTCAGCCGCCCGCGCGGCGCGTCAGGAGATCCCGCAGGTGGCGGGCGTGCCGGCGGGAGACGGCGAGGTCGGTGGCACCGAGCCGCACGGAGGTGGCGCCGCCGTCGACGCGGAGCTCGGTGATCCGGTCGACGGCCACGAGGTGGCTGCGGTGGATGCGGACGAACCCCCGGTCGGCCCACCGCTCCTCGAGGGTGGAGAGGGGGATGCGGACGAGGTGGCTGCCCCGGTCGGTGTGGAGGCGGGCGTAGTCGCCGTGCGCCTCGACGTACGCGATGTCGTCGACGGCGACGAAGCGGGTGACGCCGCCGAGCTCCACGGGGATCTGCTCGGGCACGACGGGTGCGGCGGGTGCGGCCGGGACGGGGGCGGCGGTGGCGTGGACCAGGTCGTGGACGCGCCGGACGGCCTCGGCGAGCCGCTCGCGGCGGACCGGCTTGAGGACGTAGTCGACCGCCTGGAGGTCGAAGGCCTGGAGCGCGAAGCCCTCGTGGGCGGTGACGAAGACGACGAGCGGCGGCCTGGCGAAGCCGGCCAGCAGACGGGCGACGTCGAGGCCGGTGAGGCCGGGCATGTGGATGTCGAGGAAGACGACGTCGACGGCGTCCTCGCCGTCGGGCCCGGACTCCAGGGCGCGCCCGATCCTCCGCAGCGCGGCGGCCGCGTCCCCCGCCCCCTCGGCGGTACGGACCCGGGGGTCGGCACGGAGCAGGTAGAGCAGCTCCCCGAGGGCGGGCTCCTCGTCGTCGACGGCCAGTACGCGCAGCATGCGCGGGAGTTTATTCGAGGAGCCCGGACGTGCGGCGGGCCGCGGGCCGGCCCCGACGCGAATGGTCAGACAGGTCCTAAGGTGTGTGACGTGCGTGTACTGCTCGTCGAGGACGACGAAGACCTCCGGTTCGGGGTGGCCGCCGCTCTGCGTGCCGCCGGGCTCGCCGTCGACGAGGCCGCCGATCTGCCCCGGGCCGACGAGGCGTTGTTCGTCACGGCGTACGACTGCGCGGTCTTCGACCGGATGCTGCCGTCCGGGGACGCCGCCGCCTTCGTCGACGGGCTGCGGCGCGGTGGCCACGCCGTGCCCGTGCTGTTCCTGACCGCGCGCGACACGGTGGCGGACCGGGTGGAGGGCTTCGCGAGCGGCGGGGACGACTACCTCGTCAAGCCGTTCGCCGTGCCCGAACTGGTCGCCCGGGTGCGCAGCCTGTGCCGCCGGTCCGCGGTCGTACGTCCTCCGGTGCACCGCGTCGGCGACCTGGAGGTCGACACCGCCCGCCGGCACGTCCGCCGGGCCGGGGTGCTGCTCACGCTCACGAGCCGGGAGTTCGCGGTCCTGGAGGTCCTCGCGGCGCGCTCCGACCAGGCGGTCTCCCGCGCCGAGCTGATCGAGAGCTGCTGGGACGAGATGGCCGAACCGCAGTCGAACGTCCTGGAGGTGCTCGTCTCCCAGCTCCGCCGCAAGCTCGGGGACCCGCCGGTGATCCACACCGTGCGCGGGGTCGGCTACCGGCTCTCACCCGACGACGCGCGGTGAGGCCCGGCTTCCCCCACGGGGCGCGGAGCCGGTCCGCGGCGCTCACGCCGACGGCCCGGGTGCTGCGGCTGCGCCGGCGGATCAGCCTGCTGTTCGCGCTGACCAGCGCCGTGGGGCTGATCGCGATGGCGGCCCTGGCCGTGCGCAGCGACAGCGGCCGCTGGCGGGAGCAGCTCGATCACACGATGGACGCGGACACCAGCTGGGCCCTCGGGCTCCTGGAGACCGACGAGGAGGGCCGGCTCGTCCTGGACGTCCTGGCGGACTCGGTGGACACCGCGTGCCCGCCGCTGACGGTGCTCCTCGTGGACGGGGACGACCGGGGCGCGCTGACGGTCGAGCACGCGCCGGCGAAGCCGTGTCTGACCGTGGGTCGGGCCGTGGTCCTGGAGGCGGGCCGTGCGGCGGTGCGGGCCGACGGCGTCCGGGCCTTCGACGGGCGTACGACGGGCGGCGAGCCGGTACGCGTGTTCGCGCAGCCCTTCTACGCGCCGGAGGCGGCGGACGACGAGGGGCCGCAGGGCGTGCTCGTGACCGTGGCCGACGCGACCGCCCAACGGGACGACCACCGGCGGCTCGTGTGGCTGGTGACGGGCGGCTGCGCGGTGCTCGTCCTGCTGTCGGCGGCCGTCGGGCACGTCCTGTCGGGACGTGCGGTCCGGCCCGCGCTCGCCGCGCTCGACCGGCAGGAGGCGTTCCTCGCGGACGCCGCGCACGACCTGCGGACCCCGGCCGCCTCGCTGCGGACGCTCGCCGAGACGGCGCTGCGCGGCGAGACGGACAGCGCGGACGTGCACCGGCGCACGCTGCGCCTGGCGGAGGGGATGGGCCGGCTCGTCGACGGGCTCCTCACCCGCGCCCGCCTCATGTCCGGTACCGCCGCGGTCGCACGCCAGCCGCTGCGTCTGGACCAGTTGGTGGAGGCGGTCGCCCAGGAAGCCGCCGAGGGGCGCGCGGAGGACCACCGCGTCCGGGTCGAGGCCGAGGACGCCGTCGTGGTCGCCGACCCCGAGCTCGTGCGCCGGGCCGTCGGCAATCTGCTGGACAACGCGCTCGCGCACGGCCACGCCCCGGGCGTCCCGGCGGACGTGCTGGTCACGGTGGGCCGGGACGGCACGCTGACGGTCGAGGACGCGGGTCCCGGCCTGCCTCCGGAGGTCGCGGGCGCCCTGTTCGAGCGGTTCCGCAGCGGATCCGGGTCCACCGGCCTCGGTCTGTCCATCGCCTCCTGGGTCGCCCACGCGCACGGCGGCACGCTCACGGCGGGACGCGGCGAACGGGGCGGGGCCCGGTTCGTCCTGCGGCTGCCGACCTCGGACTGACCGCCCGGGGGCCGGAGCGGGGTCGGCCTCAGCAAATCCTCAGCATCCGTGCCCGATCCTTCCGTGGACCGACCATCCAGGGGAGTTCCTCGTGTTCCGCACCGCCGCCCGCCGCCGGGCCCTCGTCCTCGCCCTCGCCGTCCTCGGCACCACGTCCCTGGCCGCCTGCACGGCCGGCTCGGGCCGGGACGGGAACCGGCCGGGGTCCTCGGCCGCCGCCGACCCGGCCGCCCGCCCCGACCTGCGGCGCTTCTACACCCAGAAGCTGGACTGGCGGCCCTGCGGCGACTTCCGGTGCGCGACGCTCACCGTCCCGAGGGACTACTCCCGTCCCGGCGACGGCAAGACCTTCGTCCTGCCGGTGGCGAAGGCGGCGACCGCGGTCCCCGGCAAGCGCGTCGGCTCGCTCGTCCTGAACCCCGGCGGACCGGGCGAGCCCGGCGTGCGGCTCCTGAAGGACGGCGTCGCCGACGACATCGGCGAGGGCGTGCGCGAGCGGTTCGACATCGTGTCCTTCGACCCGCGCGGCGTCGGCGGGAGCAAGCCGGCCCTGACCTGCCTCACGGCGGACGGGGCGGACGGGGAGTCCCCGGCCGCCGGCGCGGACGAGGCTCCGCTCCACCCCCGCACGGACGCCGAGCGCGCCGTCGCCCTCGCGGACGCGCGGGCGACGGCCGCCGCCTGCCGCAAGGCGAGCGGTCCACTGCTGCCGCACGTCGGGACGGACGACGCCGCCCGCGACATGGACGTCCTGAGGGCCGCGCTGGGCGAGCGGAGGCTCACGTACGTCGGCTGGTCGTACGGCACGAGCCTGGGCACCTCGTACGCCGAGCAGTTCCCGCGCCGCGTACGGGCGATGGTGCTGGACGGAGCGGTCGACCCGTCGCTGGACTGGCGGCAGCGCGTGCTCGGCCAGTCGGCCGGTTTCCGGGACGCCGTCGAGGAGTACGCCGACTCCTGCGCCGACGTGGTCGGCGAGGCCTGCCCCGGCACGACGCCCGAGGAGATACGCACTCTGGTGGACCGGCTGCTCGACCGTACGCAGCGCGATCCGCTGCCGGTCGACGGCTCCGGGGAGGGGCTCGACGCGGCGGGCCTGGTCTCCGCCCTCAGCCTGTCCATGTACACGCCGGAGGCGCAGTGGGAGGGCCTGTCCGAGGCGCTGCGCGCGGCGGACGGCGGGGACGGCACGGAGCTGGCTGCGCTGGCGGCGGGCGACGAGGACGCCGGCGGGGAGTCGGACGCGGACGCCTCCGGCGAACCGTCGGAGGACGAACCGGCGGAGGACGAGACGACCGACGCCGGGACGACCGACGGCGAACCGGCCGGGGAAGGGGCCTCGGACGTGCCCGAGGACAACAGCGACGCGGCCCTGATCGCGGTCAACTGTCTCGACGTCCCCCACCCCCGCGACGAGCAGGCGTACTGGGACGCGCTGGGCCCCGCCGACAAGGCGGCGGGTGTCTACGGCACGTCCGGCGTGACGAGCGAACTGGTCTGCGAGGACTGGCCGGCAGGCACCCGGCGGCCGCACCGGGTGAACGCGCCGGGCGTCCCGCCGGTCCTCGTCGTGGGCACGGCGGGCGACCCCGCGACGCCCTACGACGAGGCGGTGAGTCTGGCACGCCAGTTCCCCGGCGGCATGCTGCTGTCCTTCGAGGCCCCCGGCCACACCGGGTACGGCCGCGACGCCTGCATCGACGAGAAGGTCGAGGCGTACCTGGTCTCCCTCACGAAGGTCCGTCCGGGCACCACCTGCGCCCCCTGACCGGCTCAGGCGGTCTCCGGCGGGTCGAGCAGGTCGAGTTCGGCGGCGAGCGCGGCGGCCAGCGCGTCGAGGTCGGGGACGGCCTCGCCGTCGGCGACGAGGCCGATGTGGACCTGGCCGCCGTACGGGGACATGGCGACGGCGAGGGACTGGCCGCGAGCGAGCGGGGCCATCGGGAAGAGCGCGCGCAGCGGGGCGCCGCCGAGGGAGAGCGCGGAGCGGGGCAGCGGCACCTGGGTGACGAGGAGGTCGAAGAGGAGCCGGGCGGCGCCGGCGGCGAGGGGGGCTCCGAAGCGGTGGGCGAGCGGGTGCAGCTGGTCGGCGAGGAGGGCGACGGCGCCGGCGCCGCGGAAGGGCCCCGCGGCCTTGTTGCGGTCCATGGCGTGGCGGACGGCGGTGAGCCGGGCGGCCGGGTCGGGTTCGGTGACCGGCAGGTCGAGGAGGTACCCGGAGAGGCTGTTCCCGGGGCCGGCCGGGGCGCCGGGGCGGCGGCGGGAGACCGGGACGAGGGCCCGGGGGTCGGCGCCGGGGAGGGGCAGGCCGCGCCCGTCGAACCAGCGGCGCAGGGCGCCGGCGACGAGCGCGAGGAGGACGTCGTTTGCGGTGCCGCCGGTGGTGCGGCGGATCCGGTGGACGCGGTCGAGGGGCAGGGTGGCGGTGGCGATCCGGCGCGTGCCGCTGGAGTCGGCGGCGAGCGGGGCGGCCGGGCTTCCGTCGAGGCGGCCGGCGCGGGCGACCGAGGAGCCGACGACGGAGGCGCCGACCTCGACGGCCCTGCCGAGGTCGCCGAGGCGGTCGCGGGCGATGCCGAGGAGGCGGCCCGGGCCGGGGAGCCAGGAGCGCGGGGGTACGGGGCGGGTGCGGCGCCTCGCCGACT
>NZ_JAINVG010000147.1 GCF_020400725.1 Streptomyces sp. NK15101
GAAGGGGTCCCGGAGGTGCCCGGGGTGGAGCCGCCCTCGCTGGGCGTGGGCGCGGGGGTGGCCGGCGGGACCGGGACGGGGGTGTCGGTCGGCTGGGGGGTCTCGGGGGTGACGACCGGGCCGGGCGTCGTCCCTCCGGGGAGGCATCCGGTGAAGTTCATCCGGTGGGTCTCGGCGCCGGGGACCGTGACGAGCTCCTCGGCGACCACGGAGCCGTTGACGTGGCCGGGTCCTGTGCCCTTGCCGCCCATCTCGACCTCGGCGTTCGGGGCGAGGATCGTGCCCGGCCAGGAGGTGTGGTTCTTCTTCACGCTCTCGGCCTGCGGGAAGTTCCACAGCAGGCGGGAGCGGATCTGCCGGTACTCGTCGCGCGGCACGGCGTAGTCGTCGATGACGGGGGCCCCGCCGTCGAGGTTCTTGTAGTAGACGCCGTAGGTGGCCGAGGTGCTCATGTCGTACGAGGTGCCGAGCACGTTCACCAGGGTCGAGGAGCCGACCGGGACGTCCAGGGTGATCGCGCGGGCCTTCTCCAGATCGACGGCGTTCACGGCGAAGACGTTGAGCTTCTCGTCGGTGCCGGTGAGGAAGAGGCCGTCGCCGACGGCGGCGACCGTGCCGCCGGGCTCCGTCGCGGCCCAGCCGGCGGACAGCTTCCGCAGGTGCGCGAACTCCTTCGTGAAGTCGACCGGGGACGCGCCCTCCTCGACCTTGTCGCCGTCCACGCCGCCGACGACCCTGCCCGCCACGCCCGTTCCGTTGTCCAGGACGACCTGGTTCGCGTGCAGCGTGCCGCCGACGACGAGGCTGTGGCCGCCGGGCAGCTCCGCGAGGTCCGCGCCGGTGAGCTTGTGGCCGATCGAGAAGCCCGAGGACTGCTTCGCGTCTCCGAACGTCGCGTCGCCGCCGACCGCGACCGCGCCCTCGGAGTCCGAGTGGCGGACGGAGTCCTTCTCGACGAACTCGGCGTACAGGCCGGCCGTGCCGAGCGGCTGCGACACGCACTCCGCGGTGGTGGCGGAGGCGGCGGGGCCCAGGTGAGGGCGGCACCGGTCACCGCGAGGACGGCGGCCACGGCAGCGGTCGTGCGCATGCGAAACTCCAGGTCAGGGAGGTGCGAAGGGGGCGCGTGGGGGGTGTGTCCGAGTGGACGAGCCGACCTTCCGCCATTCCCTGATGTGCCGTCAACTCACCTGATATGGAGCCGATTCCGGCATGACGGGATGATCCTCCTTAAGTGAACCTGAACGATCCCGGAGCCGTGACGCGGCTCACACGTGCCACTGCCCCGCGCCCTCCGGGAGGAAGGGTGCGGGGCAGTGGACGACGGGGCGCCGGGGGTCAGCGGGCGGAGCGGTTGACCGCCGAGATGACCGCCTTCAGGGAGGCGCGGGTGGTGTTGGCGTCGATGCCGATGCCCCACAGGACCTTGCCGTCGATGGCGCACTCGATGTACGAGGCGGCCTGCGCGGAGGCGCCCTCGCTCATCGTGTGCTCCTGGTAGTCCAGCAGGCGGGCGTCGACGCCGATGGACTGCAGCGCGGCGAAGAACGCCGAGATCGGACCGTTGCCGGAGCCCGTCAGGACGGTGTCGACGCCGTCGACGACCGCCTCGACGGTCAGGGTGTCCGTGCCGTCGGTGTCGGAGGTGGACTGGCCGGAGCGCAGCTGGATACGGCCCCAGGCGTTGTCCGGGTTGGGCAGGTACTCGTCCTGGAAGACGGCCCAGATCTCGGCCGGCGTGACCTCGCCGCCCTCGCTGTCGGTCTTCTGCTGGATGATCTTCGAGAACTCGATCTGCATCCGGCGGGGCAGGTCCAGCTTGTGGTCGTTCTTCAGGACGTACGCGATGCCGCCCTTGCCGGACTGCGAGTTGACCCGGATCACGGCCTCGTAGGAGCGGCCGACGTCCTTCGGGTCGATCGGCAGGTACGGCACCGCCCACTCGATCTCGTCCACCGTCTTGCCCTGGGCGGCCGCGTCGGCCTCCATGGCGTCGAAGCCCTTCTTGATGGCGTCCTGGTGGGAGCCGGAGAAGGCGGTGTAGACCAGGTCGCCCGCGTAGGGGTGGCGCGGGTGGACCTCCATCTGGTTGCAGTACTCGGAGGTGCGGCGGATCTCGTCGATCTGGGAGAAGTCGATCTGCGGGTCGACGCCCTGCGAGAACAGGTTCATGCCCAGCGTCACCAGGTCGACGTTGCCGGTCCGCTCGCCCTGCCCGAACAGGCAGCCCTCGACGCGGTCCGCGCCCGCCATGACGGCCAGTTCGGCCGCCGCCACGGCGGTGCCGCGGTCGTTGTGCGGGTGGACGGAGATGCAGATGTGCTCGCGACGGGTCAGGTTCCGGGCCATCCACTCGAACCGGTCCGCGTGCGTGGACGGCGTCGAACGCTCCACGGTGGCCGGCAGGTTGAGGATGATCTCGCGGCCCGGGCCGGGCTGCCAGACGTCACAGACCGCCTCGCAGACCTCCAGGGCGAAGTCCAGCTCGGTGTCGGTGAAGATCTCGGGGCTGTACTGGTAGCCGAAGGAGGTCTCCGGGCCCAGCAGCTTCTCCGCGTACTCCATCACCAGCCGCGTGCCGTCCACGGCGATCTGCTTGATCTGCTCCTTCGAGCCGCGGAAGACGACCCGGCGGAAGGTGGGCGCGGTGGCGTTGTACAGGTGGACGGTGGCGCGCTTGGCGCCGATCAGGGACTCCACGGTCCGCTCGATCAGGTCCTCGCGGGCCTGGGTCAGGACGGAGATGGTGACGTCGTCCGGGATCGCGCCCTCTTCGATGATGGAGCGCACGAACGCGAAGTCGGTCTCGCCGGAGGACGGGAAGCCGACCTCGATCTCCTTGTAGCCCATGCGTACGAGCAGGTCGAACATCTCGCGCTTGCGGGCCGGGGACATCGGGTCGATCAGGGCCTGGTTGCCGTCGCGCAGGTCGGTGGACAGCCAGCGGGGCGCCTTGGTGATGCGCTTCTCGGGCCAGGTCCGGTCGGGGATGACCACGGCCTCGTACTGGCCGTACTTGTGGATCGGCATCCCGGACGG
This sequence comes from Streptomyces sp. NK15101, assembly GCF_020400725.1. Classification (GTDB taxonomy): domain Bacteria; phylum Actinomycetota; class Actinomycetes; order Streptomycetales; family Streptomycetaceae; genus Streptomyces. Next base: position 3,040 of record NZ_JAINVG010000147.1, read on the forward strand.
CTGCTGCGTGTGGGTCGCGTTGGTGACGGGCGTCGGACGGCTGACGAAAGGCGACTGGGACATTGCGTAGGGCTCCTCGGGGGGTCCTGCGGAGTGGACGGCCGACTGTCGAACGCAACACCGAAACCCGCGGGGAGGGGGTCGGCCTACGACTACAGGCCCTCGCCGCGGCAGCTAAGGAGAAGCAGCCCGAAACGCATGATGTGCGTCACCATAGCCCAGGTCCGTGGAAGGCGGACGTCCTGTTTCAGTATGCGGGACGGCGGTCGCGTCAAGGGGGAAAGGTGACCTATCACTCCATTTCACCAATCCTCGTCGCTGGTCGTGACAGTGACGATACGCAGTGCCACATTGCTGGCATGACCTCCCACACGCCTACCTTCTGCTCGATCGTCCCGCCGCACGTCCTGGAGCGGCTGGCCGAGCACGCCGACCCGGCCGTCGCCGAGGCCGCCCGCCGCACCCTCGCGGTGGACCTGGCCCAGCGCACCACCCGGACCGAGCGGACCGCGCCCGCCCCGGCGGAGGACGCCGACGGAAAGCCCCGGCGCACGATCTACGACGCCAAGAACGGCACCCGGCTGCCCGGCCACGAGGTGCGCGGCGAGGGCGAGCCGCCGACCACCGACGACACGGCCAACCGCGCCTACGCCGGCCTCGGCGCCACCTTCGACCTCTTCCTGAACGCCTTCGGCCACGACTCGATCGACGGCGCCGGGCTGCCGCTCCGCGCCACCGTCCACTACGACGAGAAGTACGACAACGCCTTCTGGAACGGCGAGCAGATGGTGTTCGGCGACGGTGACGGCGAGCTGTTCCTCGACTTCACGATCCCGGTCGACGTCATCGGCCACGAGCTGGCCCACGGCTTCACCCAGTACTCGGCGAACCTCGCGTACTACGGCCAGTCGGGGGCGCTCAACGAGCACGTGTCGGACGTCTTCGGCTCGCTCGTGAAGCAGCACGCCCTGGGCCAGAGCGCGGACCGGGCCGACTGGCTCATCGGAGCCGGGCTGCTCGGCCCCGCCGTCGACGAGGGCACGGCGCTGCGGTCCATGAAGGCCCCCGGCACCGCGTACGACGACGACGTGCTCGGCAAGGACCCGCAGCCCGCCCACATGGACCACTACGTCCGCACCAGCTCCGACAACGGCGGGGTGCACATCAACTCCGGCATCCCGAACCACGCCTTCTACCTGCTGGCCACCGAGCTCGGCGGCAACGCCTGGGAGCGGCCCGGCCGGATCTGGTACGCGACGATGACCGGCGGGGCGCTGACCGAGGAGGCCCGGTTCGGCGAGTTCGCGCGGGCGACGGTGACGACGGCGCGGGACCTGTACGGCGACGGGGAAGTGGTCGAGGCCGTGCGGCGCGCCTGGGTGGGCGTCGGCGTACCGACCTCGTGAGCCGGCCGGTTCTGCGGTAGACAGGGCCCATGCGGATTCGAGTGCGGCGCACGGGCGGTTTCGCGGGCATCGAGCGGTCGGCGGAGGTGGACACCGCCGACCCGGACCTGCGATCCCTGGTCACCACCGTCCTCGCGGAGGGCGACGGTGACACGCGGGGCGTGCCCGACGGCTTCTCGTACGAGATCACCGTCGACGGCCGCACGATCCGCTGCTGCGACCCCCGCCTCACGGACGCCCAGAGGACCCTCGTCACGAGGGTCCTCGAAGAAGGCGCGTAGCTCCTAGCGGGAGGCGCGCCGCCAGAACCTGTTCTCCTTCGGCGGCCTGACCTTCAGGGACCAGTCGCCCTCGGCACTGCGGACCTGCACGAGCAGAGGCCCTTCGGGCAGCGGCCGCGCGTCCCTGGGGAGCCTGCTCGCCACGTTGGCGAGCAGGTGGTCGCGGCCGTCCGGCTCGTAGCCGTGCACGTGGAAGTACGCGTGGCCGAACTTCGTGCGCAGCCGGGAGGAGAGCAGGCCGGCGGGGCCCGTGTACAGCAGCACGTCGGCGCCCCGCCCCTCGGCACTGCCGTCGAGGTCCTCCACGGCGCTCACCGGACGGACGGCGATCGTCCACGCGCGGTCGTAGGCGCTCACGCGCAGGCGCAGCCGGCCCTTGCCGTCGTGGCGCAGCAGCCCGCGGCCCTCGAAGTCCTCCAGGGTCGTGTTCGCGAGCAGGACGTCGTGGTCGCCCTTCTCGTCGAGGCTGAACACTCCGAAGTAGCCGTCGCCCCGCCTGGCGGAGTCGACCACGACGTAACCGGCCGGAACCGGCACGTCGATGGTGAGGTCGGCCTTGCCCTTGCCGCTGCGGACGAACTCCGGGAAGTCCTCGCCGAAGAGCTCGATGTCCGACATCGGGCCGACCCGCACGGGGCGGGGCACCTGGGCCGGGATCCGTGCGGGGGCGGCCTCGGCCTCCCGGACCTTGGCGAGGAGCTCCTCGGGGACGGCCTCCGGAGGGGCGCCGACGGAGACGGACTCGTCGACCGGGACGGGCTCGTCGTCGTGCCCGGGCTCGTCGGAGGCGGGCTCGTCCGGGTCCCTGCCCACGATGCCGAAGTCCTCGGCGAGGCCGACGAGCCCGGAGTCGTACCCCTGGCCCACGGCGCGGAACTTCCACGCGCCGTCGCGCCGGTAGAACTCGCCGAGGACGAACGCCGTCTCGGTGCTCGCGTCGTCGACCTCGTACAGCGCCAGCTGCTCGCCGGTGGCGGCGCTGACCGTCCGGATGTGGAGGCCCGGCACCTGGCCGAACGTCCCGTCCTCGCTGGAGGCGGTGATCACGATGCGCTGGACGGCGGGCTCCACGCGCTCGGTGTCGATCTCCAGCCAGTCGGCGACCCGCCGCTCCTCGTCCCGCACCTGCCCGGTCAGGCGCACCGCGCCGGACGCGTGCGCGGGCTGGTTGTAGAAGACCAGGTCGCCGTCGCCCCTGACCCGGCCCGAGGCGTCGAGCAGCAGCGCCGAGGCGTCGACCTCCGGCACCCCGTCACCGGCCGCCCGCCGGACGACCGCGATCCGCCACACCTGCCCGGGGACCGGCAGGTTTCCCCCCTTGACGATCTCTGTCACGGCGCCATGCTGGCACGCGGCCGAGGGGTCTGACTAGAAACCGAGCTTCCTCAGCTGCTTGGGATCCCGCTGCCAGTCCTTCGCGACCTTCACGTGGAGGTCGAGGAAGACCGGGGTGCCGAGGAGCGCCTCGATGTGCTTGCGGGACTTCATGCCGACCTCCTTGAGGCGGCTGCCCTTGGGGCCGATGATGATGCCCTTCTGGCTGGGGCGCTCGATGTACACGTTGGCGTGGATGTCGAGCAGCGGCCGGTCCGCCGGGCGGTTCTCGCGCGGGATCATCTCCTCGACGACCACCGCGATCGAGTGCGGCAGCTCGTCCCGGACGCCTTCGAGCGCGGCCTCGCGGATCAGCTCCGCGACCATGACCTGCTCCGGCTCGTCCGTGAGGTCGCCCTCCGGGTAGAGCGGCGGGGACTCCGGCAGGAGCGGGATGAGCAGGTCGGCGACGAGCTGGACCTGCTTGTCGCCGACGGCCGAGACCGGGACGATCTGCTGCCACTCGAAGCCGAGCTCCTTGCCGAGCTGGTCGATCGCGATGAGCTGCTCGGCGAGCGTCTTGGAGTCGACCAGGTCGGTCTTGGTGACGATCGCGACCTTCGGGGTCTTCTTGATCTCGGCGAGCTCCTTGGCGATGAAGCGGTCGCCGGGGCCGAGCTTCTGGTCGGCGGGCAGGCAGAAGCCGATGACGTCGACCTCGGCCCAGGTGGTGCGCACGACGTCGTTGAGCCGCTCGCCGAGGAGGGTGCGCGGCTTGTGGAGGCCGGGGGTGTCGACCAGGATCAGCTGCGCGTCCGGGCGGTGCACGATGCCGCGGACGGTGTGCCGGGTGGTCTGCGGCCGGTTCGAGGTGATGGCCACCTTCTGGCCGACCAGAGCGTTCGTGAGGGTGGACTTGCCCGCGTTGGGGCGGCCGACGAAGCAGGCGAAGCCGGCCCGGTGGACGGCTTCGGTTTCTTGGTTGCGAGCGCTCATGGGGGCCATTGTCCCCGATGAGCGCCCGCCTCACGTACTCAGTGCCCGGCGGCGGCGTATCCGCAGGCCGTGGAGCCCTGCCGCGCCGCCCACGACGAGGACCGCGGCGGCGAGCCAGGGCAGGGCCAGGAAGGACACGGTGCCGCTCTCCCGCACGTCCTTCGCGGTGGCGGTGAGGGTCACGTCGCCCCAGTCGAGCTGCGGGGAGCCGGTCCAGCGCTCGGTGAGCCGGATCTTCTGGCGGGGCAGCAGCTCGGCCGGCACCCCGGCCAGGTCGCGGTCGAGGAGGGTGCGGCCGAAGAGGCCCCGGGCCCTCAGGGCGACCTTGGGGTTGAGGGTGACGTTGCCCCGGTTGTGCAGGGTGTACGAGACGAGGGCGCTGCTCGTGCGGGTGCCGGGGACCAGCGGCCGGTCCTGGTCGAGGGTGACGTCCTCGACCGCGAGGGCGGGGACGGTCGGTCCGTTGACCCGGAGGTAGACGCGGGCGCCGACCGCGCGCTGGACGCCGACGGCGACGGAGCCCTTCCCGCCCCGGGCGATCCGCTCGTCGAGGGCGACGAGGGCCCCGGGGTGGTCGCCGGGGTCGGCGTCGGCGGGGACGGTCAGGGTGTAGGGGACGGTGACGGCGGAGCGGGGCGGGACGGTGATCCGGGTCCGCTCGGGCCTGATCCAGGCTCCGGCGCCGGTCTGCTTCTCCTGCCGGGTGCGGACGGCGAAGCCGCCGTCCCGGTCGGTGTTGTAGGCGTCGGCGCCGTACAGCCGGAAGGTGAGCGGGGCGGAGGTCTTGTTGGCGACGGTGACGCGGTCGGTGAGCTTCGTGCCGGGGTCGGCCGAGAGGTAGAAGTACGGGCGGCCGCCGAGCCGGGAGGCGGCCGGGTAGACGGCCCACTCGCCGTTCTCGGCGGCCCGGGCGCCCGGCGCGAGGCCGAGCAGCACGAGGAGGGTGCTCAGGAGGAGGACGTACGACTTCGTGCGCACGGGTGCGGACTCCCGGGGTGCGGATGGCGGAGCGGGCCGGCCGGGTGCGCGCCCGGCCCGCGGGACGGTCAGGACAGGGTCAGCGTGAGCACGCCCGCGTACGAGCCGGGCGCGGTGAACGCCGGGACGTCGAGGGAGAGCTGTGCGTCGACGGTGAACTCGCCGCCCGTGAGGGTGCCGTTCGGGGTGGAGGCGAGGGTCGCGCCGCCGCTGCCGACCGGTCCCGCCGAGCCGGCCGCGCAGGCGCTGGGGCTGCCTGCCTTGGCGGTGCAGGCGGGGGTCCAGCTGAGGTTTCCGGCGCCGATCGCGCCGCCGGGGCCGGTGAAGTCGGTGACCTTGCCCGTCAGGGACCAGCCGGCGGGGCCGCCGCGGAAGTCCTTGACGGTCACCGTCCGCAGCGCGCCGGTGGCCGCGCCGCCCGCGCCGAAGTCGACGGAGGACAGCTGTACGGCGTCCCCGGCCTGCGTCATGGACAGCTCGCCCGCCGTGACGGCCGCGGTGATCGTCTGGCTGTTCGGCGGCGCCGGCACGACGACCTTGTACGCGGCGGGACCCGTGCCCTTCTCGGGATCCCAGGCCGTGCCCTCGTACGCCACGATTCCGGTGGTCGCCGGGTCGTTGACCTTGAGGCGCGCGGCGAAACCGCCCTCGCTGTCGGTGGTGACGGTCATCTTGTCGGCGGTCTCCGCCGCTCCGGCGCGGCCGACGACGGTGACCTCGGTGAGCGGGGTGAACCTGCTGCCGGTGACGGTGACGCGCACCCCCGGGTCGCCGGAGGCGTTGTCGAGCTGGAGCGTCCGGGTGTTGGGGCTGGTCACGGGGCTCGCGACGACCGTCTCGGAGACCGGGGCGGGCGGGTCGAGCACCGTACAGGGGGTGTCCAGCTCCATGAGGTAGCTGGTGTGGATGTTGTAGTCGCCGGGCGAGAGGGTGATCGAGCCGGCCTCGGTGGCGGTGAAGGTGCCCGTCATGGAGAAGGCCGGGAAGGAGCCCTTGCCGGGGACCGGCGGGTTCTTCTTGGGGCCGGTGACGGTGACCGTGCCGGTCTGGGCGCCGCCGAGGACCACCTTGCCGCTGGGCGTCATGATGTCGGCCGGGAGCGCGAGGTCGACGGGGTTGGACGCGGCGGGCTTGGTGACGGTGTAGGTCACGGTCACGGTCTCGCCGACCTTGGGGCTGGTCCTGTCGACCGTGATCTGGGCGGTGGTGGTGCCCTCGATCGGCGGGATCTGGGCGATCGGCGGCGGGACGCAGCGGGTCTGGAAGTCCACCGACTGCGAGGCGGCCGTCGCGCCGGCCGGGGCGGCGAGCGCGCCCGTGCCGGCGACCGCGAGGGCGGTGACGCCGAGGACGGCGGTCCAGCGCCGTCTTCGGGTCGCCGCCCGGGATCGGGTGAATGCCATGGTGTGCCCCCTCCTGAGGGATGAGTGGGCGCCATTGACGGCTGCGGGCGGAGAGAAGTCAATGGAAGCGGGTTCCCTCGACTGATGACCCATCAGATACTGTCAAGATCGGCGGATGTCCGACGTTTCCGCAGGTCACGACAGAGACCGGTGCCGCCCGGGGCGGCACCGGTCCGGGTGGGGACAGGGGCTCAGCTGAAGACGAACGGACCCGGCGACTGCGAGGTCACCGCGTCACAGTTCACCGTGACCCCGAAGATCACCATCTTGAGGGCGACCCCCGCGAAGTACGAGTTGAGGCTGTCGCCCGAGGCCACGGTCCCGCTCAGCGGGCCCATGACGACGGACTGCCCGGCGGCGAGCGCCGGGTTCTTCTTCCCGGTGAAGACCCGGGTGCCGCCGCCCCCCTTGGCCATCGTCAGGGTGGAGCTGATCGAGTCGGCGCCGACCGCGATCGGGGTGGTGACGGCGGAGGTGATGGTGACGGTCGCGGCGGTGCCGCTCTGCGTGGCCGTGAGGGTGGCGGTGCCACCGCCCCAGCTGCCGCAGTCGTACGTCGCCGTGGCCGTGCCCGGCGAGACGGCGCCGGCCGTCGGGGCGAAGGCGAGTCCGGCGGCGGCGAGCGCCCCGGTGAGCACCGCGACGGTCCCTAAGGTGCTTCTGCTTCTCATGGCGGGTTCGAACCCCTTCCGATACCGAACGCAGGGGTGCGGACACTGCGTGAACGATGGAGATCTGACGGTCCGTCGGACGAACCGCTGTCATTGACGCGC
>NZ_JAINVG010000148.1 GCF_020400725.1 Streptomyces sp. NK15101
CCCGCTGCTCGGCGAGGACGCCGGCGGGCGGCGCGACGGCGTGGCGGGCGAGGGCCTCCCCGGCCGGCAGCTCCGTCAGGGCGCGGGTCAGGGCGGGGAGTTCGGCGGAGGGGACGCAGGCGTCGGCGAGGCCGGTGAGGATCGCGTCGGCGGCGCCGACGGACGTGCCGGTGAGGGCGAGGTGGGTGCCGAGTTCGCCGGGGGCGCGGCCGAGGAGGTGGGTGCCGCCGACGTCGGGGACGAAGCCGATGCCGGTCTCGGGCATGGCGACCCGGGAGCGTTCGGTGACGACGCGGACGGAGCCGTGCGCGGAGACGCCGACGCCGCCGCCCATCACGATGCCGTCCATGAGGGCGACGTAGGGCTTCGGGTAGCGGGAGACACGGGCGTTGAGCCGGTACTCGTCGCGCCAGAAGGCCGCGGAGGCGGAGCCGCCGGCATGCGCGTCGTCGTGGATGGCGCGGATGTCGCCGCCGGCGCAGAGACCTCGCTCCCCGGCGCCTTCGATGATCACGGTGGTGACCGCAGAATCGTTTTCCCACTGCGTGAGCGCGCCGTCGACGGCGAGGACCATGGCGTGGGTGAGCGCGTTGATGGCGCGGGGCCGGTTCAGGGTGATGAACCCGGCCCGGCCCTCCGTCCGGAGGAGTACGTCGGGGGTTCCGGTCGGCACGGTCACTAGGTCCCTTCGGGTGGCACGACTCGCTGTCCCGGCCACCGTACCGGGACGCGCCGCACCCCCTGGGACGGGGTGGAGGGGCGGGAAGGACTCATCCGCTTCTCGCGGATCCTGATTGCACGGTGCGCGGTCCTGTGACGGCCGCTACCCCGCGTCCTCACACCGAGTCCTTCCCGTCACCTCCATGGAACCACCGCCGGGACGGTGCCGCGAGTGCCCGGTCAGCCGCAGGTGAGGCGGAAGCGGTGGCGCTCGACGGTGATCTCGCCGGGGTCGGGCTCGCCGTCGCCGTCGGCGTCGCGGAAGACGACGTCGTAGGTCTCCCGGATGGAGAGGGTGCCGATCGGGGTGCCGTCGGGAGCGTGGACGGTGCGCTCGTCGCGGGAGTCGGTCGAGACGACCGTGATGCGACCGGGCTCGGTGAAGACGACGGTGAAGCGTTCCTCGTCGATGCCGCTGTCCACGTACCGGCCGTCGGGGAAGGTCATGCGGAAGTCATAGGAGTCGACGCCCTTGACCACCGCGGCGGCCGGGGTGCGCACGACGCGGCCGGTGGAGTGTTCGGTGACGGTGGCGGTGCCGATGAGGTCTGCGGGGAGGCAGCCTTCGAGGGGTGCGGTGAACGTGTCGGTCCGGGTGAGGTCGAAGTCCTCCACGAGGACGTCGGCGGCCGCGGCGGGGGCGATGGCCGACGCCGCGGCGGACGCGGTGAGCACGCCCGCCAGGAGGGCCCTGGCGGGCGTGCCGGTGAAGGGGTGGCGCATGGTCCTGCCTCGCTGCTCACGAACGTCTTCGCGGTACGTGTTCACGATGCCACCATGCGTCACCGGTCGCTCGGGCGCCTCCGGGCGCTTCAGGCGGGCAGCAGGTCCTGGGGGACGCGCACCTGCCGGGGGGTGGAGAGGCGCAGTTCGATGATGTCCCGGACGGTGGGCCATTCCTCGTCGAGGATCGAGTAGAAGGCCGTGTCGCGGACGGCGCCGTCGAGCCCGCGGGAGTGGGCACGGCGGATGCCTTCGCAGGTCGCTCCGAGGCGCTCGATGGCGATTCTGGAGCGGGTGTTGCGGGCGTCGGCGCGCATGGTGATGCGGCGTACGCCCCAGGCCTCGAAGGCGTGCCGGAGCATGAGGTACTTGGCCTCGGTGTTGATCCCGGTGCCCCGGGCGTCGCCGGCGATCCAGGTGTTGCCGATCTCGGCGGCGTCCGGAACGGCGGTCAGCGGATCGCCGTGGGGCATGCCGGGCACCGGCGGCCACACCAGCGGACCCCGCCAGTAGTCGAGTTCGAGGAAACGGGTCGAGCCGATGACTCTCTCGTCGGCCGTACCGACCAGGGCGAAGGGCAGGCAACGGCCGGCCGCCTGATCGGCGAGGGCGCGGGCGATGTAGTCGAGGGCCGATTCGAGGCCATCGGGTACGGGGGTGAAGGCGTAGGCCGATCGGTCCGCCCCGCCGGCCCGGGCAAGGGCTTCGGCGTGCCGCATCGCCAGCGGCTCCAGGCGCACGGAGCGCCCGGTCAGGAGAACAGGTACTGGCACGGAACCTCGGGTCTTTCACGGGCAGGGACGACTCCCGCCGCGGGGAGTCCGCGGCGGCAGCAGGAGGGGGTTCTCGCCCGGCGCCGAAAGTGTCGTGAGAACGACAAATGAGCAGGTAAAACGGTTCGCCGCCGGGTGCGAGGAGGAACAGTATGCAGCCACAACCGCTCCGAGAACAGAACCCCGGGAGAACCCGCGTCCACGCGGGGATGAAGCCTCCCGTGCGGCCGGGCCGACCGGTCTCACGGGCCGGACGGGGCCGCCCGCCAGTCGGACGGCCCGCCGGTTCAGACGCAGGTGGGATGGCCCCAGCCGTCGGAGTTCTTCGCGATGCTCTCGCCCTTGTCGTAGGCACGACCACAGCGGCAGCGGCCCGGGAATTTCGCGTTGAGGGTGCGGCCGGACGGGCGAGTCCCCCGGGCCGAACCCCCGTCGGAACCCGTCGAGCCCGTACGGGGCGCAGAGGAGCGTGCCCGGGGCGTGGAGGAGCGCGTGGCGGGCTCGGCCGGGGGCAGTTCGGCTCCCTCGGCGGAGGCGAGGGGCTCCTGGGTGCGGGCCGAGTGGCTGGCCGCGCGGTCGGCCGCGTCGTTGAGGGGGTCGCCGTCGACCTGGTGCGCGGGGACGTACACGAAGTCGACGTCCCGGCCGGTGAGCAGCGCGTCGATCCGTACGACCAGGTCCTTGTTGGCGACCGGGGTGCCGGCGGCGGTCTTCCAGCCCTTGCGGCGCCAGCCGGGGAGCCAGGTCGTGACGGCCTTCATGGCGTACTGCGAGTCCATGCGCACCTCGGCGGGCAGCGCGGGGTCGAGGGCCTCCAGGAGGCGCTCCAGGGCCGTGAGTTCGGCCACGTTGTTGGTCGCCCGGCCGAGGGGGCCCGCCTCCCAGCGGTCGATCGCCCCGTCGGCGCGGCCGATGACCCATGCCCAGGCCGCGGGGCCGGGGTTTCCCTTCGACGCGCCGTCGCACGCCGCGATGATCTTCTCCACCATCCCACGATCCTGACACGCCGACGGGGGTGGGCCGTCCCACCCCCGTCGGCGTCCGGCCGGGGCCCGTCCTCCGGACGTCCGGCGGGGCCCGTCCTCCGGATCAGAAGGCGCCGTAGTTGACCTGCCAGGTGGGCAGGCCCATCCGGCGCCAGAGGGCGACGACGCGGTCACGGTCGTCCAGGGAGACCCGGACCGCGTACCGGTGGCGCACATGGGCGTCGAAGAGCTCCGCCTTCACGAGGTCGTCGCCCCGGCCGTCCCCGGAGGCGCGCATCCACAGTTCGTCGTACGGCACCTCGTGCCGGGCGAGCCAGCTCTCGGTGAGGGCGCGGTGGTCCTCGCTGCGCCCGGAGAGGAGGACGATCCGGTCGCGCTCGCTGTGCCGGAAGGCCCGCAGCGCGTCGCGGACGGAGGGGTTGATCAGGTCGCGGTCGCAGCGGGTGAAGTCGTACGGGCCCCGGTCGACGCGCAGCGCGAGGGTGCCGTCGATGTCGCACATGACGGCGGTGGGGAGGGCCGGGTCGGGGACGTAGGGTTCGACGGCGGGGCGGTCGTTGAGCCAGTCCGCGGTGAGGCGCCAGCCGCCCCGGGTGGCCTTGGCGTGCTTGTCGGCGAGGATGCGGATGATCTCCTCGCCGACCGGCCGGTCGCGGGCGGCGTCGCGGCGCACGCACTCGTCGACGGGCACGCCGGTGAAGTCGTGGACGACGAAGGTGGCCAGGCCGGCGACGGCCGCCTTGAGCCGCTTGGGGACGTGCGGGGTCAGATGCGTGTTGTCGACGACGACGTCGAAGCCGTCGTCGACGGCGGCGCGGACGGCCGCGTCCTGGATGCCGAGCACGGTCTGCTCGTGCGCGTGGGAGCGGCCGCGCTCCGTCGCGGGCAGGTCGAGCATGGCGCGGAGGTCGTCGAGGTTGACGCGGCGCATCCGGCCCTCGGCGGCGGCCTGGAGGGCGCGGGCGGCCGTCGTCTTCCCGGAGGCCGGGAGGCCGGTCATGAGGTGGACGACAGGCACGGTCTCAGTTCTCCTCGTCGTGGGCGAAGGGGTCGGTGGCCTCGGGGCGCAGCTGACGCCAGACGAGGAGGTCGGTGGGGCGCCCGTCGAGGCGCAGGAAGAGGAGGGCGCGCAGGGCCCGGTCGCCGAGGTCACCGGCGGCGCGGGCGAAGGCGGCCCGGTCGTCGGCGAGGTGGGCGAGGCGGGCGTACGCCTCGTCGACGGCCCGCTCGCGGTCCGCCGCGGCCGTCTCCAGCTTCGTGATCACCTGGCGCACCCAGGCGTCGAACTCGTCCGGGACCTGTTCGAGGAGGGCGTCGAGGGGCTTGCCGCCGGAGGCCTCGACGTCGGTGACGGCGCAGCCGAGGCCCTTGGCGAGCTCGCCGGCCGGGAGGGCGGAGAAGCGCTGGATGCCGTGGCTGCGCCAGATGTCCCGCTCGGTGACTCCGGTGAGCACCTTGTGCAGGCGCACGTACTCGCTGAGCTTGGCCTTGGCGCGCAGGCCGGAGGCGAAGCGCAGGACGAAGCCCTCGGCGTCGGTGCCGGTGGCCGGGCGGCCGCCGGGGAGGGTGTTGGACTCGGTCAGGGCGACGAGCTCGTCGACGCCCATGGCGGGCCAGGTGCGGACGACGGAGCCGATGGGCCGCCAGGCCTCGGCGGCCTCGGCGAGGGGGAGTTCGGTGCCGTCCGGGCGGAAGGCGGCGAGCAGCACGAGGTCGCGGCGCTCGCCGTAGTTCACGACGATGCGGTTGCCCGGGTAGAGCATCTCGGCGAGGTAGGTGACGCCGGGGGTCAGGCCCGTGGTGTCGGCGGCGTCGAGGCGGCGCCGGGCCCAGGTGGCCTGGCCGCTGGTGAAGGAGCCCTTGGAGGCGACGTGCCAGCGGCCGGCGTAGTGGAAGACGACGGCGAGGCTGCCGTCGACCTTGTCGTACACCTCGAAGGGCTCGTCGGGCAGCGGGGGCGCGTAGGGGCGTCCGGTCGCGTGCTCGGAGAGGTTGAAGAACTTGGGGAGGGGGAGCGCGACGATCCGCCCGGTGGCGTCGTCGGCGACGAGTCCGCGGCACCGCGTGGTGGCCCGGTTCCAGTGCTGGGCGTACTGGCACACGCGCGTGTACGTGTAGATCGACAGCGGCAGCTCGGGGTGCCGCTTGCGCGTGACGTGCCCGTCCGCGAGAGCGGCGGCGAGTTCGTCGGACGGCATCAGGTCGTGCAGAGTCAGGGTCGCCTGGCTCATGGGGTCCCTCCCGTGTGTTCGATGATCCATTCTCGGGCGGGACGGCCCGGCAGGACACCGAATTTCGTGGTGGGGGCGCGCGGGCGGGGGCGCCGAGCGGGCTCCCGATCCCGGGCGTGTCGGTGGTGCCCCGTAGACTCGCCGTCTGCCCGTCGGTGACGGAACCGGCCCAGACGAAGGAAGCGAGCCCCATGAACCACGCGGACGGCACGGCACCGATCTACGCCGAGCTCATACGGGAGCGGGGGGACGTTCCCGGTGACGTCCGCCAGGTCGCCGAGGAGGTTCTGCGGGATCTGAGCCGAGTGATCCAGATGCCTCCGCAGGGGATCCCCGGACCGCAGCAGGGCGCCGTCGTGCACGCCGGTGCACCGCACCCCGGTGCCGGCGGTCCCATGGGCGTCGGCGGTGCCGGTGGTGTGATGGGCCAGGCGGGCGCCGTCGTCCCGCACCGGCCGATGCTCTGATCCCACCGGCCCCGTGTGCCGGGCCGTTGTCAGTACCGCACGCCATGATGCCGTCCGAAGCGACCGTCCGGTGACCCAGGGGATGACGACATGGCCGAGGTACTGCTCTTCCACCACTCGCTCGGACTGACGGAGGGCGTCGGCGCGTTCGCCGAAGGGCTGCGGCGGGCCGGGCACGTCGTGCACGTGCCCGACCTGTACGAGGGGCGGGTCTTCGAGGACCTGGAGGCCGGCGGGAAGTACGCCCAGGAGGTCGGCTTCGACACGATCGTGGCACGGGGCGAGCGGGCGGCCGAGGGACTCCCGGAGGAGCTCGTGTACGCGGGGTTCTCGCTCGGCGTGCTGCCCGCGCAGAAGCTGGCGCAGACCCGGCCCCGGGCGGCCGGTGCCCTGCTGTTCGGCGCCTGTGTGCCGGTGGACGCGTTCGGTGCGGCCTGGCCGGAGGGCGTGCCCGTCCAGGTGCACGGCATGGACGCCGATCCGTACTTCGCCGGCGAGGGTGACCTGGAGGCCGCGCGCGAACTGGTGGCGGGCGCCGAGGACCGGAGGCTGTTCCTGTACCCGGGCACGGCCCACCTCTTCGCGGAGCACGGTGCGCCCGACCACGTGCCGGAGGCGGCCGCGCTGTGCCTCGAGCGGGTGCTGTGCTTCCTGGCCGCCCTCCGGGGCCTGTCGTCGAACTCCCGCCCGCCCCTCGACGGCACTCTCCAGGGGTGAGCCCCGCACGGCCGGGTCGACCGATCGGTGGACCCCGGGGTCGGCCGTCCCGCCGTCCGGGAGGGGACGGGCGGCGGACCGGGCGGGGGCGGCCACGGGCGGAGGATCGGGGCAGGGCGCGGGCACCCCTGCGGGGCCGTCCGCGCGGTCGCCGCACCGAGGAGTCCGTCATGCCGAAGTTCCGTCGTCCGTCCCGTGCCGCCCGGGTGCTCGTGCCCGCCGCGGTGGCCGCGGCCCTGCTCGCGGGCTGCGCCCAGGGCTCCGGAGGGACGGCTTCCGCCACCGGTGCGACGACGCCCGCCGGGGTCTCCCCCACGGCCGGGCCGGTCGCCCCCGGCTCCCCCGTCACCGTGACGCCGGACCCGGACGGCACGGTCGCCCCGGGCACCCTGCTCGTCACCGACTTCGGCTCCGACACGGTCACCTTCGTCGACCCCGCGCGGGGCGCCACCGGCTCCGTGAAGGTCGGCACCGCGCCGTACGGCCTGGCCGTCGGCGAGGACGGGCGCGCCTGGGTGGCGACCGCCGAGGGGGTGGCGGTCGTGGACACGGCGAGCCGCGAACGCCTCGCGCTGATTCCGTACCGCACGGACACCGGGCCGGTGACCACGGGCGAGTACCGGGGCGGCGGCATGGGCATCGCGCTCGCCCCGGACGGACGGCGGGTGTACGTGGGGGTCAACGTGCCCGGCGGGAACGGCACCCTGGAGGTCGTCGACACCGCGGCGCTGAAGGTCACGGACGCCGTCCCGGTCGGCCGGCGCCCGTTCGACGTGGACGTGTCGCGGGACGGCGCCGAGGTGTACGCGACGAACCACGACTCCTTCGACGTCACGGTCGTCACGGCGAAGACGCGGGCCCCGCGCCGGATCGAGGTCGCCCCGTACGGCACGGAGGGCGGGCTCGGCTCCTGGCTCAAGCCGCACTACACGGCCGTGCGGCCCTCGGACGGGAAGCTCCTGCTGCCCTTCGAGGGCGAGCGGCTCGCGGTGGTCGACCCCGCGACGGGCCGGACGACGATCGAGCCGATGACCGCGAACACCCATCAGCACGGCGCGACCGTGACCGCCGACGGAACGCTGCTGACCGTCGGCACCGGGCCGATCGACCCGGACGCGGACCGCGGCCCCTCCCTGACGGTGCGCACCCCGGGCGGGGCCGAGCGGGTGTACCCCCTGGAGGGTCCGCACGAGAGCGTGGCCGTGTCGCGCGACGGCCGCACCGCCTACGTGACGGGCGGCTTCACCCGGGACGGGTACTGGGACGGTCTGACCGTCGTCGACCTCGACACGGGCGACACCCGCCGTCTCCCGGCGGGCTCCCGGCCCCTGGGGATCGCGGTCCTCTGACGCACGGCCCCGTACCGGCGCCTCAGCGCCGGGGCGGCAGGACGGTGAGGACGCGCTCCACGAAGGCCTTGAAGTCGGTCATGAAGTCGGTCAGGAACTGCTGGGTCGTCGGATCGGTGACCTCGCCGTCCTCGCCGAACAGCCCCGGGGTGAACTGGATGTACGCCTCCGGGGCGTTCATCTGCGGGGAGTTGCAGAAGCTGAGGACCGACCGGAGGCTCTGCTGCGCGACGGCCGTGCCGATCTTGCCGGGCGAGGCGCCGATGACGGCGGACGGCTTGTGGGTGAAGGAGTTCGTGCCCCAGGGACGGCTGGCCCAGTCGATGGCGTTCTTGAGGGCGCCGGGGATGGACCGGTTGTACTCCGGCGTCACGAAGAGGATCGCGTCGACGGCCGCGATGGCCTCCTTGAGCGCCTTGCCCTCGGGCGGGTAGTCGGCGTCGAAGTCGTGGTTGTAGAGCGGGAGGTCCTTGATGGGGATCTCCCGGAACTCCAGGCCGGGAGGCGCGACGCGGACGAGCGCCCGGGACAGGACCCGGTTGATGGACTTCTCCGAGAGGCTGCCGACGAAGTAGCCGACCTGGTAGGTGCTCATGCGCGCTGTCCCGCCTTCCGCTGGGAGTGCTTCCGGAGGCCCGCCACGGGCCCTTCGCAGGACCTTCCACGGGGGCCTTCCGCAACGTAACCCGATGAGCGACATGTCACCAATCACGATAAAAAGGGTTAACCACGACTCATACGGAAAGGCGGACAGCGTGACGCGACCGAGGATCCTCGTGGTGGGCGCCGGCTTCGCCGGAGTGGGCTGCGTGCGGCGGCTCGAACGGCGCCTCGCCGAACGGGAGGCGGTGATCACGCTCCTCTCACCGTTCTCGTACCAGTTGTACCTGCCGCTGCTCCCCCAGGTGGCCGCCGGCGTGCTGACCCCGCAGTCGGTCGCGCTGTCCCTGCGGCGCAGCCAGCGGCACCGGACCCGGATCGTCCCGGGCGGCGTGGTCGGCGTCGACACGGCTGCGAAGGCCTGTGTGGTGCGGACGATCTCCGGCGAGTTCGTGACGGAGCAGTACGACCACCTCGTCCTCGCGCCCGGCAGCGTGACCCGCACCTTCGACATCCCGGGGCTCGCCGAGCACGCGCGCGGGATGAAGACCCTCGCGGAGGCCGTCTACATCCGCGACCACGTCATCGCCCAGCTGGACCTGGCGGACGCGAGCGACGACGAGGAGGAGCGGGCCGCGCGGCTGCAGTTCGTCGTGGTCGGCGGCGGGTACGCGGGGACGGAGACGGCGGCCTGTCTCCAACTGCTCACGCACAACGCGGTCAAGCGGTACCCCCGGCTCGACCCCGCCCTCATCAAGTGGCACCTGGTGGACATCGCCCCGAAGCTGATGCCCGAGCTGGGCGAGAAGCTGGGCGCCGCCGCCCTGGACATCCTGACGAAGCGCGGCATCGAGGTGTCGCTCGGCGTGTCGGTGGCCTCGGTGGACGAGGAGTCGGTGACGCTCACCGACGGGCGGGTGCTGCCGAGCCGGACGCTGATCTGGACGGCCGGCGTGGCCGCGAGTCCGCTGATCGGCACGCTCGGCGCGGAGACCCTCCGGGGCCGGCTCGTCGTCTCGGCCGAGATGGACGTGCCGGGCCTCGACGGGGTGTGGGCGCTGGGCGACGCGGCGGCCGTCCCCGATCTCGCCAAGGGCGAGGAGGGTGCGATCTGTCCGCCGACCGCGCAGCACGCGATGCGGCAGGGCAAGGCCGTCGCCGACAACCTGGTCGCGACGCTGCGGGGCGAGCGGACCCACCCGTACACCCACAAGGACCTGGGGCTCGTGGTGGACCTGGGCGGGATGGACGGGGTGTCGAAGCCGCTCGGCGTGGAGCTGCACGGGGCGCCCGCCCAGGCCGTGGCCCGCGGCTACCACTGGGCGGCGCTGCGGACCAACGTGGCCAAGACCCGGGTGATGACGAACTGGCTGCTCAACGCCGTCGCGGGCGACGACTACGTGCGGACCGGGTTCCTGGCCTCGAAGGCGGGGACGCTGCGGGACTTCGAGTACACCGACGCGTATCTGACGCCGGAGCAGGTCCGCGAGCACACGGGCTCGTTCCGCGGGGCGGTGGG
>NZ_JAINVG010000149.1 GCF_020400725.1 Streptomyces sp. NK15101
ACGGCGACTTCGGGACCCGCCTGCCCGCCGAGGCGGACGGCCTGATGGGCGAGATCTCCAGGGTCTTCAACGGGATGGTCGACCAGCTCTCCCTCTTCACCTCCGAGGTGACCCGGGTGGCCCGTGAGGTCGGCACGGAAGGGACGCTGGGCGGACAGGCCGTGGTGCCCGGTGTCTCCGGCTCCTGGGCCGACCTGACCGACTCGGTGAACGCCATGGCCGGCAACCTCACCACCCAGGTCCGTGACATCGCGCAGGTGGCCACCGCCGTCGCCAGGGGAGACCTCTCCCAGAAGATCGACGTGGACGCGCGCGGCGAGATCCTGGAGCTCAAGAACACCATCAACACGATGGTCGACCAGCTCTCCTCCTTCGCCGACGAGGTCACGCGCATGGCCCGCGAGGTGGGCACGGAGGGCATTCTCGGCGGCCAGGCCGACGTGAAGGGCGCCTCCGGCACCTGGCGCGACCTGACGGACTCCGTCAACTCCATGGCGGGGAACCTCACCGCGCAGGTGAGGGCGATCGCCTATGTGGCCACCGCGGTGGCCAACGGAGACCTCTCCAAGAAGATCGACGTGGACGCGCGCGGCGAGATCCTGGCCCTGAAGACGACCATCAACACGATGGTCGACCAGCTGTCCTCGTTCGCGGCCGAGGTGACCCGCGTGGCCCGGGAGGTCGGCAGCGAGGGCCGGCTCGGGGGACAGGCCGAGGTGGAGGGCGTCTCCGGCACCTGGAAGCGGCTGACCGAGAACGTCAACGAACTGGCCGGGAACCTCACCCGTCAGGTTCGTGCCATCGCCGAGGTCGCCAGCGCCGTCGCCGAGGGCGACCTGACCCGCTCGATCACCGTCGAGGCGTCGGGCGAGGTGGCCGAGCTCAAGGACAACATCAACGCGATGGTCGGCTCGCTGCGCGAGACGACGCGGGCCAACCAGGAACAGGACTGGCTGAAGTCCAGCCTGGCGCGGATCTCCGCGCTGATGCAGGGCCACCGCGACCTGGCCGTCGTCGCCGAACTCGTCATGGACGAGCTGACCCCGCTCGTGGCCGCCCAGTACGGTGCGTTCTACCTGGCCGAAGAGGGAGCGGACGGCGTCGAGCTGGGGCTCGTCGGTTCCTACGGCCGGCCCGCCGGCGACCGGGCCAAGGACCGCTTCCGGCTGGGCGAGTCGCTCGTCGGACAGGCCGCCCGCAGCCGCCGCACCATCGCGGCCGAGAACGTCCCCGCCGACTACGTCACCATCTCCTCGGGCCTCGGCAGGACGTCCCGGGGCAGCCTGGTGGTGCTGCCGATCGTCGTCGAGGACCAGGTGCTCGGCGTCATCGAGCTGATGTCCTTCAGCCCCTTCACCTCCGTGCACCGGGACTTCCTGGAGCAGCTCATGGAGACGGTGGGCGTCAACCTCAGCACGATCGTCGCCAACGCCCGTACCGACGAACTCCTGGAGGAGTCCCAGCGGCTGGCGGGCGAACTGCGCTCGCGCACCGAGGAGCTCCAGGTGCAGCAGGAGGAACTCCAGCGCTCCAACGCCGAACTGGAGGAGAAGGCGGCCCTGCTCGCGACGCAGAACCGCGACATCGAGGCCAAGAACCTCCAGATCGAGCAGGCCCGGCGGGAGATCGAGGACCGCGCCCAGCAGCTCGCGCTGGCCTCGAAGTACAAGTCCGAGTTCCTGGCCAACATGAGCCACGAACTGCGCACCCCGCTCAACAGCCTCCTGATCCTGGCCCAGCTGCTGGCCCAGAACCCGACCCGCAACCTCACGGCCAAGCAGGTGGAGTACGCCGGCATCATCCACTCGGCCGGATCGGACCTGCTGCAGCTGATCAACGACATCCTCGACCTGTCCAAGGTGGAGGCCGGGAAGATGGACCTCAACCCCGAGCGCGTGGTGCTGCGCAGGCTCCTCGACTACGTCGAGGACACCTTCCGCCCCCTCACCTCGCAGAAGAGTCTCGCCTTCACGGTCTCCACCGCCGCCGGTGTCCCCGTCGACCTGGTCACCGACGACTCCCGGCTCCGGCAGGTGCTGCGGAACCTGCTGTCCAACGCCGTCAAGTTCACCGAGCACGGCAGCGTCGAGCTCCGCATCGAACCGGCGTCGGACGACGAACTCCCGGCGACCGTCCACCGGGGCGGCCCGGTCGTCGCCTTCCGCGTCAAGGACACCGGCATCGGCATCGCCCGCGAGAACCTGGAGGCGATCTTCGGCGCCTTCCAGCAGGCCGACGGGACGACCAACCGGAAGTACGGCGGCACGGGCCTCGGCCTGTCCATCAGCCGCGAGATCGCCTATCTGCTCGGCGGCGCCCTCACGGTCGCCAGCATGCCCGGCGAGGGCAGCACCTTCACCCTCTACCTGCCCGTCACCCGCCCCGACTTCACGGAGCAGCCCGTCCCCACCGCCCCGGCGGAGGACGGCCAGGAGGGCCCGCGGGCCGCGGCGCCGGACCAGGGCGGCGCCCCCGCCCTCCCCGCAGCACGTCCCGGCACGCCCCCGAGCCGGCCGGCACGGCGCCTCCTCGTGATCGAGGAGCGCCCGCGTGGGCTCCTCGCGCTCGTCGCCGAGAACGCCGTCACGGAACTCGCCGCCGACGGCGGCCACGCCGACCGGGAGGGCATCGAACTGATGGCGGTCGTCGGCCCCCAGGAGGCCGCCACCGCCCTGGCCACCCAGCCGTTCCACTGCGTCGTGCTCGACCTGGACATGGCGGACGGCGACGCCCTGCGCTTCCTGGACGCGATGGACGGGGACGAGGCCCTGCGTACCGTCCCCGTCCTCGCCCACAACAACCGCCGGCTCGCCGTCGACCGGGAGCGCGCCCTCCAGGAGCTGGCCCGCCGACGGCCGCTGGAGCTCCTTTCCAGCCTCGACGAACTGCGCGAGCGGATCGCCCTGCACCTGTCCGCGGAGCAGCCCGGAGACGTCGTGCCCCTGGTCCGGGGAGAACACCGGGCCCCGGAGCCGCAGACCGTCGACACCACGCTGCGCGGCCGTACCGTTCTCGTGGTCGACGACGACGCCCGCAACCTCTACGCCCTCAGCGGCATCCTCGAACTGCACGGCATCACCGTGCTGCACGCCGAGAACGGGCGGAAGGGGATCGAGGCGCTCCTCGCGCACGCGACCGTCGACCTCGTCCTGATGGACGTGATGATGCCGGAGATGGACGGCTACACGGCGACCGCGCGGATCAGGGAGATGCCGCGGTTCGCGGACCTGCCCGTCATCGCGGTCACCGCCAAGGCCATGCCGGGCGACCGGGAGAAGAGCCTCGCCGCGGGTGCCAGCGACTACGTGACCAAGCCGGTCGACGCCGACGAGCTCATCGCCTGCGTCAGCCGCTGGCTGAACGGCGGATAGCCCCGTGACCGTCCCCACCGGCCCGTACCGCGTCCCGCGGCGGGCACCGCGCCTTCCCGGCGCGCCGTGGTCCCGTCCGTCCGGCGGCCCCGAGGCCGCCCTACCCGAGGAGTCGTCGACGTGAGTGGCCCCCACCTCCGGGACGGAGGACCGTGCTCCGGCCCCCACGGGGAAGACGCTCCGGCGCCCGGGGCGACCGCGGGGGCCGTCCCCGGTCAGGCCCCCGCCGACGGTGACCGACCGCCGGCCCAGGACCGCTTCACGGCCGGCCGGCTGGCGGCCACGGTGGAACGGCTGCGCGGCGAGGTGCGCGCCGCGCACGCGGCGGCCGAGGGGCGTGCCCTGGTCGAACTGGCCAAGGGCGTGCTCGTCGAGCGCCTGGGCTGCGGCCCCGCCCGGGCGGCACGGCAACTCGCCGAGCTGGCCGACCAGGCCGGGCTCTCCCAACTGGAGCTGGCCGCGGACATCATCAACCAGGCGGCCCGTGACCGGGTCGCCGAGGCCGCCGGCGACTTCCTCAGGACGACCGTCGGCGAGTCCGGCACTCCCGGCCCGGCCGCCGGCGCCGACGCCTCGGTCGGCGTGCGTCTGCGCACGGCCGAGAGCGCGGCGCTCAGCGCGGACGACACCCAGTCCGTCGCCGAGTCGCTGCTGGCGCACGCCCTCGAACCCCTCGGCGCCGTCGCCGTGGCGATCTGGACCACCGGCCCGGACGCCTCGCTGAGCCTGCGCGGCCACGCCGGATTCGGCCCCGACGAGGCAGCCCGCTGGCACCACGTACCGCCGGGCGTGACCACCGCGGCCCGCCAGGCGCTCATCGGCCGCCGCACCGTCTGGTACCCCTCCCTGGCAGCCGCCGGCATCCCCTCGATCGGGCGCACGCGCCACCCCGACGGCGGCCGGGTCGTCGTCCCCGCCGGCACCGGCGGCCGCATCCACGGCGTCCTGGAGATCTGCTGGGCCCGCCCGCTGGACCCCCAGCCCCAGGCCGTGGAGCGCCAGATCGAGGCCCTCGCCGAGCTCTGCGCCCACACCCTGGAAGCACTTCCCTCGCAGACCGTGCCGGCGCGCCCCCTCGTCCCCGGCGGGGCCGGAGCGCTGGAACTGGCCGAACTCGCCGACGGACTCCACGACCCCGCCCTCGTGCTGATCCCGCACCTGGACGAGGCGGGGAGGCTGGCCGACTTCCGAATCCGGCACGCCAACGCGAGCTTCCAGGACCCGGCCGGCCGGCCCCGGAGCGCCATCGAAGGGGCGCTGCTCCTGGAGGCGTATCCCGCGACGGCGGGCGGGAGCGAACTCTTCGAACGGATCGAGCGGGTCTACGCCACGGGCGAGCCCTTCCGCTCCCGGCGGACACGGCTGACCGCGCTCGTGGACCAGGTGCCGCTCTCCTCGCTCGCCGACATCAGCATCAGCCGGCACGGGGACGGCGTCTTCCTCGTCTGGCGCATAGAGGACGAGACCGCCCGCCTCGCCGGCCTGCTGCAGCACGCCCAGCGTCTCGGCCGTGTCGGCGCCTTCGAGGAGGACGTCCTCACCGGGGAGATCACCTGGAACGACCAGCTCTTCGATCTCTTCGGCCGGCAGCGGACGGAACCGCCCGTCTCCCTGCGCGACCTGGCGGCGCACGCCCATCCCGACGAGGCCGACACCATCCGGCGCTTCCTCCACTCCGTCCTGCACCAGCGACGGGCGGGCTCCACGGCCTTCCGCCTGCTGCGCCGGGACGGCGTCACGCGCCACATCCGGGTGATCGCCGAACCCGCCCTGGGCGCCGACGACCGGCTCCAGGCGGTCCGGGGCGCCTACCAGGACATCTCGGCGCAGCACTGGACCGAGGTCGCCCTCACGGCCACCCGCGACCGCCTCGTCGCCACGGAGGAGGAGGCGGCGGAACGCAACAGGCTCACCCTCCAGCTCCAGCACGCCATCATGCCCCCGGCCAAACCGCCGCTCGACGCGCCGGGACTCGAGGTCGCCGTGCGCTACCGCCCGGCCGAGTCCGAGTCCCTGGTCGGCGGCGACTGGTACGACGCCGTCGTGCTGCCGTCCAAGAAGGTGCTCCTGTGCGTGGGGGACGTCGCGGGCCACGGCGTGGAGGCCGCCACCGGGATGGTCGTCCTGCGCAACGCCCTGCGCGGCCTCGCCGTCACCGGCGCGGGACCGGGACAGCTGCTGTCCTGGCTGAACAGCGTCGCCCACCACCTCACGGCCCACGTCACGGCCACCGCCGTCTGCGGGATCTACGACCCCGAGCGCCGCACGCTGCGCTGGGCCCGGGCGGGGCACCTCCCGCCGGTGCTCGTCCGGGGCGGCGAGGCGGCCGACCTGCCGCTGCTCCGGGGGCTGCTGCTGGGGGCCCTCGCCGAGGCCGAGTACGAGGAGGCGGAGCTCCGGCTCGAACCCGACGACACCGTGCTCATGTACACCGACGGTCTCGTCGAGCGGCGGGACACCTCCGTCCACGACTCCGTCGCCCAGCTGCTGGCCGCCGCCCGGTTGCCGGCCGACTGCCTCGAACGACGGCTGGACCTGCTGCTGTCGCGCAGCAAGTCGGACACGGACGACGACACGTGCCTGATCGGTGTACAGGTGACCTGATCGCCCGTCGCCCCACCGCCAGTCCCCCATTGTGGAAAGCAGGGAACATGTCCGAGCGAGAAATGAACCTGGACGTCGACATCACGATCCGCGACACCGGTACAGCGGTGCTGTCCGTGGGGGGTGAGCTCGACATGGAGACCGCCCAGCTGCTCGACGACCACCTCGCGGAACAGTTCCGACAGGGGCGGGCCCGTCTCGTCCTCGACCTGTCCGCACTGGGCTTCATGGACTCGTCCGGCCTGAACGTCCTGATCAGAGCGGTCCACAGGGCACGCGCGCTCGGGGGAGACCTGTACCTCGCCGCGCCGACGTCGCCGGTGCGACGCATCCTGGAGATCACCGGAGTGACGACCACGATCCCGCCGCACGCCGGTGTGGCCGAGGCACTGGCCGCGGCCGGCGGCGCGAGATAGACGAAGGGCGGTGCGGCCCCGGGCACGGGACCGCACCCGGGGAGGAAGGAAGCGGGAGAACGTGTACGAGATCGTCGACGTGGAGCAGGCGCTCCGCAGGGCAGCTCCGCACCAACTGGTGGGCGTCGTCGAGGACGCCCTGCGGAAGCACTGCGGCGCCCGGTGGGTGGAGTTCCGTCTGGCGGACTACGGACTGCGGGCCCTCCAGCTCGTCGAGCGCACCCCCGGGGCGGAGCCGTCGGTCCCGATCCACGACAGTCCGCAGGGGCGCGCCTTCGGCGCCCAGGAGCCGTACGTCACCCACGGGTCCGACGCGGTCCTGGTCCACCTTCCCGTCACCGTGAGGGGAGACCGGCTGGGCGTCCTCACCGTCGCGCTGCCGTCAGGGGCCGACGTCGGGGCCGTCCTGCCCGGACTCGGCCAGGTCTGCGAGGGACTCGGGCACGAGATCCTGGTGGCCGAGCGCGACACGGACCTGTACGTGCTGGCGCGTCGGGCGACGCGGCTCACCCTGGCGGCCGAGATGCAGTGGCAGCTCCTCCCCGGCCGCTCGTGCGCCCGTCCCGAGTTCGCCCTGGGCGCCCATCTGGAACCCGCCTACGCGATCTTCGGCGACAACTACGACTGGTCGGTCTCGGCCGGCCGGCTGACCCTGACCATCACCAACGGCATGGGGGAGGGCATCGAAGCCGCCCTGCTGACGAACCTGGCGATCAACGCCCTCCGCAACGCCCGCCGGGCCGGTCTCGGCCTCGCGGACCAGGCAGCCCTGGCCGACCAGGCCGTGTACGCGCAGTACCGGGGCCGCGCCTTCGTGTCGGTGCTCCTCCTGTGCTTCGACCTGGCCACGGGCGAGGTGGAGGCCGTGGACGCGGGTTCGCCCCGGCTGTGGCGGCTGCGGGGCCATTCCGTCGAGTCCGTCTCCTTCGAGGCGCAGTTCCCCCTCGGCATGTTCGAGGACTCCCACTACGTGCCCGAGCGGTTCACCGTGCGCCCGGGGGACCGCCTGCTCTTCGGCAGCGACGGGGTGTACGCCGCCGTCTCGCCCGAGGGGGAGAGCTACGGGGAGCGGGCGCTGGCCCGCGCGCTCAGCGGGACGCGGCTGCTTCCGCCCACGCACGTGCCGCAGGCGGTGCTGCGCGAACTCGCCGCGTACCACGGCGGCACCCCGCTGGAGGACGACGCCCTCGTCGTCTGCCTCGACTGGTACGGAACCCCGTCAACAGTTGCCGTGTGACAACTGTATCCTTGGGGCAACACCTGGCTCGTGCCCGGTTGAACGCATCGAGGATGACCGGAGGGTGGCAGTGGGGACATGGGGGGTGCGGCCGGCCGGAGCCGGCGGCGCGCGGGGATCAGGCGGAACTGACGTCCTTCAGCGGCGTGTCGGGGCGTGACGAGGCCGACGGCGCGCCCTCTTCCAGAGCCTCCTGGAAGCCGGTGAGCCCCCGCAGCAGTGCCTTGCGGCTCGTCGGAGACATGGCGGCGACGACCGCGAGCAGGGCCTCCTCGCGCTGGGCCCGGAGGTCCCGCAGGTACGCCTTGCCGTGGACGGTCAGGTGCAGCTCCAGCTGCCTTCGGCTCACGGAGCTGGGCAGCCGCTGCACGAAGCCCAGCGCCTCCAGCCGGTCGCACATACGGCTCACCGACGGCGGCGCGGAACCGAGCAGGTCGCCCAGGGTGCGGAGGCTGATCCCCTCCTCGCGGTCCAGGCTGTACAGCACGCGCAGCTGACTCGCGGACACCGGTGTCGGCGACACCATGTCCCGGCCGCGCTCCCACAGCACCTCCAGGAGCTCGATGAGCTCCCGGGCGGCCTGAGTCGTCTGCTGCCGCTCCCGCTGGGACGGGGAGGGGTTGGTGTTCATGCCTGCCGACACTCCTCGGGCGTCCGGGGCCGAGGACGTCGGCCTTCCGACGGACCGGTCATCCCCACATCTCTCCAGAAGGCGGTACGGATTCGGTGGATCGACACGTGACAGTGGAAAGCGCACTGCGCGGGGCGGCACCACACCTCCTCCTGGACTCCCTCCGTACCAGTCTCGCGCAGCAGTACGCCGCGTCCTCCGCCGACCTGCTGCTCATCGACTACGGGTTCACGTCCCTGCGCCCCGTACGCCCCGTGCAGGCACCCGCCGGGGTGCGGCACGTGCCCGTGGACACAGGGCCCGTCGGTCGCGTCTTCCGCACGCAGCAACCATATCTTTTCCGTGATGACGGGCCCACGGCGACCGTTTGTCTTCCCGTCACGGTCCGCGGCGACCGGCTCGGCGTCCTCGTGGTCCTGCTGCCCCGGGACCGCGCCACCCCGGAGTCCGTCGAGAGCCTCGGCCGCGTCGCCGAGACGCTCGGACACGCCCTGTGCGTCGCCGACCGCCACACCGACCTGTACCGCAGCACCCGCAGGACGCGCGCCCTCACCGTCGCCGGGGAGATGCAGTGGGACACCCTGCCGGGCCGGGCCTGCACCGGGCCGGCGTTCGACCTGCACGCCTACTGGGAGCCCGCCTACACCTCGGGAGGGCATCTCCTCGACTGGAGCGTGACCGAGGACGAGCTGCTCCTCGTCGTCGCCGACGGCGCCGGCCCCGGCACCCCGGCCGCCCTGGTGAGCACCCTCGCCCTGAACGCGATCCGCAACGCCCGGCGGGCCGGACTCGACCTGGTGGGGCAGGCCAGCCTCACCGACCAGGCGCTCTACGGCCAGTACCGGGGAAAGAACCCGCTCGCCGCCCTCCTGCTGCGCCTCGACCTGGCCACCGGCGGGATCGAGGTCGTCGACGCCGGATCGCCGACGCTCTGGCGGACGCGCGGAACCACGACCGAGCGCATCGAACTGGACCGCCAGCTGCCCCTCGGCATGTTCGAGGACACCGTCTACGCCACGCAGCACCTGCGCCTCCTGCCCGGCGACCGGTTCGTCTTCGTCGCCTGCGACCCGGGCGGGCCCCCGCCCGGCGGGGAGAACGAGGCGCCGGACGGTCCCGTCGCCCGGGCCCTGGCGCAGACCGGCCCCCTGAGCTGCGCGGACGCCCCCAGAGCCGTCGTCCGGGCGCTGCGGGAGACGCCCCGCGACGTACCGGACGCCGTCCTCGTCGTCTGTCTCGACTGGCACGGGCCCGAGGCCGGGCGGTCCGGCACGGCACCGGACGGGGACGGCGCACCGCTCCCGCCGCCTCCCTCCCCCTGACACGACGGCGGCGGAGTGATCCCCGATGTGGGCGGTGTGGAAACCGTGAAGAGGGGAAAGGCGGAGTACGAGGTGCCCAGCGCGCCCGCCCAACCGTACGAGGGGAGTGCAGGGCCATGACGGACGCCATCACCGCGGAGCGTGCGGTACCGGAGCCCCTGCTGTCCGCGAGTGCCGTCTACGACGACGCCGCCGACGGCGGCGCGATCGGGTCCGCGCGCGCCTTCACCGCAGACTTCCTCGCGGCCGCGCCGGCCGTCCGGCACCGACCGGTGACGAAGGACCGCGTCGACCTGGCGAAGCTGGTGGTCAGCGAGCTGGTGACCAACGCGGTCCGGCACACGTCCGGCCCCTGCCGACTGCTGCTCGAGCTGCGTCGGGACGTCCTGGAGGTCTCGGTGTTCGACCGCGCGCAGACCGCCCCCGTACCCCGTGGACACGATCCGCGCCGGATCGGACAGCACGGCGTCGAGATCGTCGTCGCCGTCTGCGAGAGCGTGAC